>CANJIU010000194.1 GCA_947474365.1 Opitutia bacterium
CCACTGCGACCGCCCGCCCGGCTTCGAGTGCTTGTGGAAGGGATACGCCATCTTGAGCACCATGGTGCAGATCATGCAGCGATATCATGACTCCAACCCGAAACCCCGCCGCCCCATGCGTCGCGGCAAATCTGTGGGCCATGCGCAGAGCTCGCCTGGCTGTTTCGCTACGACGACAAGATGGACCAGGCGCTGACGGCGTTGGGCCGGGCCCGCAACCTGGATCCCGCCGACCAGCGCATAGCCTGCGACATGGTGAACTGCCTGATTCTTGCCGGTCGCTTCGCGGAGGCGGATGCGATGGTCGCCGAGGCAGTGGCGGCGCGGCCGGTGGCCCGCATGCTGGCGTTTCATGTCTGGATGAAGCTTTACTGGAACGGAGACGTTGCCGGCACGGCCGCGAGCCTGCGGCGTTGGCCCGCATGGTTTCTGCGCGAAGACCGCGGGGCCGGGCTGGCCGCGATGGTGTGGCTCTGGCAGCGTGAGCCCGGCAAGGCGCTGGAGGTCCTGGAAAAACTGCCCCGCGACTACGTGCGGGATTACTGGTTCACGGGACCGAAGGCGGTGTTGTCCGCCTGGGCCCATGAGCGGGCAAACCATCCCGAAGCGGCCCGGGGCGACTGGCAGATCGTCGTGCAAATCGCGGATCGCGAGCTGGCGGCGACGCCGGGCGATTCCGCGGGTCTGCATTGGAAGGCGTGGGCGCTGGCGCGCCTGGGCGACACGGCCGCCGCCGAACGGCTGTTGCGGCTGCTGGAGGAACGCTGGGTTTCGCGCGGATCGATCGAAGGGCTGCCGCAACTGGCGGGAGGCCTGGCCGGCCTGGCGCTCACGCTCGGCCAGACCGACCGCGCGATCGAACTGCTCACGCGCATCTGCGCCGCGCCGGTGAGTGAAACGCGGGGCGTCAACCGCGCGGCGTTGCGCAACAATCCACTTTTCGACGCGCTCCGGAACGACCCGCGCTTCCAGGCGCTCATCGACGCCGCACCCGGGCCCGAGGAGAAAAAGGAAGCTAAGTCGACCACCGGGACGCCCGTCGCGCCGGCGCCCAATGAAAAGTCCCTCGTCGTACTCCCGCTCGAAAATCTCAGTCCGGATCCGGAGAACGTGTTTTTCACCGATGGCATGCACGCGGAGATCATCTCCACGCTGCAGCGCATTTTGCCCGAGCTGAAGGTGTTTTCCCGTCCGACGGCGCTCGCGTTCAAGGAGGCGAAACTGAGCGTCGCGGAGTTCGCCCGGAAAATTGGTGCCGCTCATGTCATCACCGGGAGCGTGCGCCGCGCCGGCGAGCGCTTGCGCGTGCAGCTCGAACTGCGGCGGGCGAACGACGACGCGTTGTTGTGGGCCTCGCCGAAACCCGAGCGCAACCTCAAGGATCAGTTCGATATTCAGTCGGAAGTGGCTGAGGAAGTCGCGCGGGTGCTCCAAGTTCGCGAGCGCCGCGGCTCTTGGGCGGGAGCACAGTTCATGACGCGCAATCAGGAAGCCTACGACCTGTTCCTGAAGGCGGGCGCAACGCTGGAAAAATCGTGGTTTGTAGGAGACGAAGATCGACTTCGGCAAGCCAGGGCAGTGGTCGAGCTTGACCCGGCCTTCATGCCGGGTGTATCGCATCTGTCGACGACGTATGCCGGACTTTACCGCAACGCCCGAAACCCGGCCGAGCGCGTGGCTCACGCTGCCGAAGCGAAACGCTGGGGAGAAAAGGCGTCCCAGATGGTGCCAGGTGGCGCCGGTGATGGCGCCTTGTCGTATTACTATTCGATCATCGAGGGGGATTATCCGCGTGCGTTGGCCTACGCGGAAAACCTGGTGCGCGCACTGCCCAACGATGCCACCGGCTATAACTTTCTGGCGATCGCCCTGAGCTACCTTGGCCGCATCCGCGAGGCTGAAGCTGCGACGAATCGCGCGATCGAGCTCAATCCGCTCGGTCTGGTGTTTCTGCGCAACCATGCGCGCCTGCTGGCGCGGCACCGCCGCCTCGACGAGGCGGAGCGGGCCATGGCCCGGTTTTTCGCCGCAGGCGGACCGGCCAACGACAACGCCATCGCTGATCTCCGCTTCTGGATCGCCGGAAAACTGCCTGCTTCACCGACGACAGAGAATGGGCCGGCCAATTTCATCCCAGCCCGCTGGCAGTGGCGGGCCGGCAAGTTCGGCGAGGCACTCGCCATGGCCGACAGCGATCTTAAGGTGGTGGGAGACGACAGTCTCCGACGGCACGAGCTTCTGCTGATGCGCACCGATGCCTTGCGCCGGCTGAATCGCGAGAAAGAAGCGGCGGAGGCGGCGGCGGAGCTGTTGGGCCTCGCCGAGCAGTTGCAGGCGGTGCCCGAAGTCGGACCGTCGCAAAAACTCGGCTGGCTCGCGGCCGCGCTGGCCCGAAGCGGGCGATTTGACGGAGCCATTGCCACCGCGGTGCGCTGGGTCGATACCACGCCCGAAGGAGCGCGTCCTCGACAGACTTGGAATCGGCAAATCCTGCTCGCGGAAATCTACGCCTACGCAAAACGCACGCGGGAATGCGTCGACGTTCTGTCCACCTTGATGCGCGTCCCCTGCGAACTCACCGTGCCGATGCTCAGGGTCGATCCCGCCTGGGACAACGTGCGCGACGACGCGGCGTTCAAAGCGTTGCTGGCCGATCCGAAGAATTCAGCGCCGCTGTGAGCGAAGTTATAGTTTCCACGCGTTACCGACAAAGCGCACGGGCTTCGTCACGGGACCAAACCGGGCCGCGAACGTCGCAAATTCCACGTAGGCGCGAGGCGACAGCGGCGTCGCGACCGGCGCGCGTTGCGCGGACCGGCGTTTCGTCGCCGCGGCGAGCTGGCGTTTTTCGGTGTTACTCAAGCGGGCCATAGGCTGATTTGAGGTCCGGCAGCCTGGCTTCGAGTTGGAACAGGCGCAAGTAGTCCTCGACCAGTGGCCAGTCCAACGCGCGGCTTTGTCGCGCGGCCGCGGCCACGAGCAGGAGGATATCGTGCCAATCGCCAATCTCTCGTGACGGATCGTTTTTCGAAGCCTGGATCTTCAGACCGATGATATCTTCGGTCTGGGCCACTGGCAGCGACAGGTCCGCATCGATCCGGATTCGCTCAGCCCGGCGCAACATGCCGAGGCTCGGCCCGCGAAACGCGTGCAGAATATCCACCCGACCCCAATCGGGAACGGCTCCGGTGTAATGCGACACGTTCGCCGAATGAAATTCACGCCGGTAACCCAATTCCCCGAAAATGGCGTGCGCCTTATCGAGGTCGTCAAGCATGAGCAGGAAATCGAGATCCAGCGTCGCCCGCTGCGCCCCGCGCAACGCCATCGCAAACCCGCCGATGAGCGCGTACCGAATGCCGGCCGCATCGAGGCGCCCGCCGAGTTCAGCCAGGACTTTGGAAAAATTCATCGCGTTGACGGCCGCCGTTCGCGCCGTAGCTTGCTCGCTTGATGTTCGGATTCAATCCCGGAAGGGGCGCGGATTCTCCGATCGATGGACGCGACCTGTTTTGGCGGGTGGAAAGACGCCGCTTGGGGGTGGGGCCCCGAAGTCGGGCCGGTCGCTGGACGGGTTACGTTGTGGTCTCAGCAACTGCCGTGGGAAAAATCTTCCGTCGCATGGGGTGCTCGGGCGTAATCAGGCCCGCACCCGCATGGCCGAAGCCCCTTCCCAAGCCGTTTTTCTGAGCTACGCGTCGCAAGATGCAGCGGCGGTGCGGCGCATTGCCGAGGCGCTGCGGACCGCGGGCGTCGAGGTGTGGTTCGACCAGAACGAACTCGTGGGCGGCGATGCGTGGGATGCGAAGATCCGCGGGCAGATTGCGCGGTGTGCGCTGTTCGTACCGGTGATTTCGGCGGCGACGCAGGCGCGCGGGGAAGGCTATTTCCGGCTCGAATGGAAGCTCGCCGTCGACCGCTCGCACCTGATGGCGCACGACCAGCCGTTTTTGCTGCCCGTGGTGATCAACGACACGAGCGATGCGGCGGCGCGGGTGCCACCGGAGTTTCGCGCGGTGCAATGGACACGCCTGCCCGGTGGCGAGATGCCGGAGAAATTCTGTGCGCGGGTACAGACGTTGCTCAGTGGCGAAGGTAGGGACGCCTCTCCGAGGCGTCCGCTTCCCGAAACGGACCCAAGGCACGGACGCAGTGGAGCGACGTCCCTGCCGCCCAAATCTGCCCGCCGCCTATGGCCCTTGGTGGCGATCGTCGGGGCCGCCGCCGCGCTCGTCGTGTTGGCGTGGTGGCAGCCGTGGCGCGAGACGGTACGCACGCCACCGCCGCTTGTGTCCGCTCCGAGCGTGGCGCAGCCGCCTTCGGATTTGTCCGCCGGCTCGTCCGCCAAAGCCTCGGCGACGGCGGAAGGCTCGGCGAAGGCGGACAAATCCGTCGTCGTCCTCCCACTTGAAAACCTCAGCCCGGATCCGGAGAACGCGTTTTTCACGGACGGGATTCACGCGGAGATCACCACGACCCTGTCCCGCCTTTCGGACCTCAAGGTCATTTCCCGCGACTCGGCCCTGGCGCTCAAGGGCTCCAGTGCGTCGCTCGCCGAAAAGGCTCACAAAGTCGGTGTCGCCAATGTCCTCACCGGGAGCGTCCGCCGCGCCGGGACCAGCGTGCGCGTCTCGCTTGAGCTGCGCCGCGCCCGCGACGAGGCACTCCTCTGGTCGCAGACTTATAACAAGGAACTCGGCGCAGGGGTGCTGGCGATCCAGACCGACATTGCTGAACAGGTGGCCCGCGTGCTGCAGGCGCGCCACCTCAAGGGCACCTTTGCGGGCGCGCGGTTCCTGACGAACAACGCCGAGGCCTACGATCGGCTCATGAAGCTGCGCAAAGCCTATAACGAGGATTCCTGGAGCGTGGCAGGCACCGAAGCGACCTTCAAGGAACTCGAGCATATCCTGCGGCTGGATCCGAATTTCATGCCTGCGGCCGACTTTCTTTCCTCCAATCATTCTCGTGCCTACGCCGGGAACACCGATCCGGCCGTCCGGGCCCGCCACGCGGCTGAGGCGAAACGTTGGGCCGAGATTGCCTCCCGCTTGATGCCCGGGGGCGCGGGCGATGGCGCATTGGCGCATTACTACTATCGCGTCGAACGCGACTCCGTGCGGGCCCTCGAGTATGCCAACAATCTCATCCAGGCGCTGCCGAATGAGGCGACCGGCCACAATTGGGCTGGCCTGGCACTGGGAATCCTCGGGCGTCGGACGGAGACCGTGATCGCGATCAAGCGTGCGATCGAACTGGACCCTTTGAACTCCGCCTACTGGTCCAATCTCCTGCACAATTTCAGCCGGTTGCGGCGCGGGCCTGAGGCGAAAGAGGCGCTGGTGCGACTCAAGACCCTGACCCCCAACGCGAATGTTCTGCGGATCGCACCACCCTGCTTCGCGCTGTGGGGCGAATTGCCCGACGATCCGGGCATGGACCCGATTTGGCTGCGCCGGACGCGGCGTTTTTCCGACCTGTTGGCTGCCGCCGAGCGGGGACTCACGCAATCCGGGCTGACGGAAATCGAAGAGCTGCGCTGGCTGGACGCGAAGAGTGACGCCCTCCATTGGCTCGGTCGCAGGGAGGAGGCCCTTGTGGCGGCTCGCACGCAACTAGCCCTTGCCGAGCGACGTCGGTCCGTCGACAAGGAAGAGGCTTTGCAGATAGAGCATTTTCGGATGCTCGCACTGGCCTACCTGGGCAGGGCCGAAGATGCGATCGCGGCCGGCCGGCGCATCGTCGAATCGATTTCGGCCAACGAGCGAATCAGTGACCGCTTTACGGCGGAATCGGATCTGGCTGCCCTCTACGCGTTCCTCCACCGCCCGCGCGAGTGCGTCGAACTCCTCGCCAAGCTCCTCCGCGTGCCGAGCGGCCTCACCGTCCCGATGCTCAAGGTCGACCCCGCGTGGGACAACGTGCGCGAGGATGCGGCGTTCAAGACGTTGTTGGCCGATCCGAAGAATTCGGCGCCGCTGTGAACAGAGGGTGGGCACGGCGGGCGGGCAGTTGACAGGTATTACCGGCCGAATTTACGGTAAGAATCATGAAAATCACGACCAAGGGGCAGGTCACGATCCCGCAGGACGTGCGGGAGGAGTTTGGCCTGTTGCCGAATACGGACGTGGAGTTTGTGCGCGACGGGAAGGGCGGCGTGCGGCTGGAAAAATCAACCAAGGCGGGCACCCGGGGGAGTGATTTGGTGGCGGCGTTGCGCGGCAAGTGGCGCGGCAAATTGTCCACCGACGAGGTGATGGCCCTGACGCGCGGCGAATCGTGAGCACGCTGGTCGACAGCAACGTGCTCATCGATGTGCTGAGCGAGGATGAGCGCTGGTTTGAGTGGTCGGCGCGGGCCCTGGCCGAGGCCGCTGAGCGGGGCGTGCTCGGGATCAATCCGATCATTTTTGCCGAGGTGGCGGTGGGCTTTGCCACGGAGGTACAGGTGGCGGCGGCGTTGCCGGAGGATCGTTTTGAACGGCTGGCGCTGCCCTTCGCGGCGGGTTTCCTGGCCGGCCGCGCCTTTGTGGAGTATCGGCGCCGGGGTGGGGCACGGCAGGCCCCGCTGCCGGATTTCTACATCGGGGCGCACGCGCTGGCGGAGGGTCATACGCTGCTCACGCGGGATCCGGCGCGCTACCGGACGTATTTCCCGAAGTTGAAGTTGATCTGCCCACGATGAGCGAGGCGCCGAACGCGGTCTTTCTCAGTTACGCGTCGCAAGACGCGGTGGCGGTGCGGCGCATCGCGGAGGTGCTGCGGGCCGCGGGCGTCGAGGTGTGGTTTGATCAGAACGAATTGGTGGGCGGCGATGCGTGGGATCAAAAAATCCGGCGGCAGATCAAGGAGTGTGCGTTGTTCGTGCCGGTGATCTCGGCAGCGACGCAGGCGCGCACGGAAGGGTATTTCCGACTGGAGTGGCGGCTGGCGGATCAGCGCACGCACTTGATGGCGAAGGGCCGGCCATTTTTGTTGCCGGTGGTGATAGACGACACGCGTGATGCCGAGGCGCACGTGCCGGACTCGTTCACCGAGGTGCAGTGGACGCGGCTACCGGGCTGGGCGGAAACCGCCGCTCGTCTGGCGCCCGGTGGCGCCGGCGACGACGCGCTCGCGAGTTACTACGTGTCGTTTGAGCGCGATCCGGCCCGCGCGTTGCCGTATGCCCAAAATGCGGTGAGGGCGCTGCCAAATGACTCGGCCGCTCACGCCCGCCTCGGCGGGGTTTATGCCTCCCTGACCCAAATCGCCGATTGCGAAGCCTCCTTTCGTCGCGCCATTGCGCTCGATCCCTTCAACGCTGGGTATCGCGCCGCTCAGCTGTTACTCCTGTCTTGGCTGCGGCGGCCCGCGGAGTTCGAGACCGCCGACGCCGAGTATCGTCGCGTGTGCGGCGAACGCGCTGAAACGGAGAGCAGCCGCGACAACCGCTTCCGGCTCTACGGCGAACTGGTGCCTTCGGCCGAACAGCTCCGCCTCCCCATGGAGCGGATCAAGTGGCTCATGCGGGGCCGACATTGGACTGAAGCGCTTGCGCAGCTCGAAGCCGCGCTCGCCAACAATAAGAATATGCTGATCGACGAGCGGCATCGGCGCCTGATCCAGCGCTGCGATGTGCTGCGCCGCCTCCAGCGCGAACCCGAAGCACGGCAGTCCGCGCAGGAAGCCAAGGCGTGGTTGGAGGAGACGAGCGCCCAGCCGGAGCGCGATGTCACTGAGCGAGACTTTCGCCTGGCGGTGACGTTGTCGCGCCTCGGCGAATCCGATGCCGCGCTGGCCGCGTTCCAGCGTTTCGTCAATGCGCGCTCGGGGGACGTGACTCCCGCGGAGCGTATTTCGCGGGAGAGGCAACTCGCCGAGTTCTACGCCACCCTCAACCGCCCGCGCGAGTGCGTCGAACTGCTGGCGAAACTCCTGCGCGTGCCGAGCGGCCTCACCGTCCCGATGCTGAAGGTCGATCTGGCGTGGGACAATGTGCGCGAGAACGCGGCGTTCCAGGCGTTGCTCGCCGATCCGAAGAACTCGGCGCCGCTGTAGACCGTCCGTCAGGCCTAGCCGCGAGTGCCAGCGCGAGGACGCACGACCTCACTCCGCCCCGACCAATTCCGCCAGCGGCACAACCTCCACGCGTTTATCCAGACGGTAGCGGCGCTCGCCGGGATACACGACGATCAACTCGTCCAGCTTCAAATCGGCGAGCGCGATGCGCATCGACGGCGTGAACGTGGGGGCGTCGGCGCGCTTGCACTCGACGCCGATGCGGCGGCCTTTTTTGAAGAGCACCAGATCGATCTCGGCACCGTTGTGCGTGGCCCAGTAGTACGCTTCGTCGGGGCGCAGGGCCTTGAGTACCTCCTCGACGGCATAACCTTCCCAGGAGGCGCCGAGCTTCGGGTGATGCTCGAGATCCCGCTGCGTGCCGAGACCGAGCAGGGCATGGAGCAGGCCGCTGTCGCGCACGTAAACTTTCGGCGCCTTCACCTGGCGTTTGCCGAGATTCTCGAACCAGGGTGGGAGCTGGCGCACCATGAACACGCCCGTCATCAGATCGAGGTAGCGTCGCACCGTGGACTCGTTGACACCGAGCGCGCGGGCGGGGTCGGCGGCGTTCCAGATCTGGCCGTGGTAATGAGCGACCATGCTCCAGAAACGGTGCAACGCGGCGGCGGGTGTCCCCATGCCCAGCTGCGGGAGATCGCGTTCGAGAAAAGTCTGCAGGAACTGCCGTCGCCAGACGAAAGAGTCGGCGTCGCTGCGCGCCGTGAAAGCGAGGGGAAAGCCACCACGGAGCCAGTGGCGCGGCTGCGCATCTGCGCCGAGGTCGGCGAGCCGGAAGCCCTCCAACGAAACGGTTTCGATGCGGCCGGCGAGTGATTCGGACGCCTGCCGGAGCAAGTCCGGTGCCGCGCTGCCGAGCACGAGGAAGCGCGCGGGCATCGGGTGGCGGTCGGCCAGCACGCGCAGCAAGGGAAACAGCTCGGGCCGGCGCTGCACCTCGTCGATCACGACGAGTCCCTTGAGCGGCCGTAGCGAAGTCTCGGGTTCGGCGAGGCGCGCGAGGCTGGCCGGGTCCTCCAGGTCGAAGTAATTGGGCGATTCCGGCGCGACGAACGCGCGGGCGAGCGTGGTCTTGCCGCACTGGCGCGGACCCAGCAGCGCAACGATCCGGCTGCGGCGCAGCGCCGTGCGCACGAGGGCAAGGTCGGTGGTGCGGGTGAGCATGGCGAAACCAGGTACCATGAAATTCCCGCAGTCAATGCGGGAATTTCATGGTGTATGGCTGCAGGCACCTCGCCGGGTTGCAGCGGAGTGTGGGCGTGAAGGGCAATCCACCCTGGCCGCTCCGTAACCGGCACGGCGACGAGATCGAATGGTCGTAGCCGCACCGGTTACGGTGCGGTGACTCAACCTGGGAAAGGTTGCGGCCCGACCTCGTGGGTCTGCCGGTCCTGTGCGCGCCGTGGCCCGGACTGAGACAGGTTCGTAGTGCAGGAGAACGGGCTGTCGCCGCGCACCGCAGCTCACTCGGCCGCTTCACCGCCGTCTTCTTGCTCGGAAACAGCTCTGAGCCGTACCACGCTCCGAACCTCCCCATGCCAACCCCAGTTTCCGACCTCATCCGGCGGCGGGCGCCTCGCGCCAGCGGCACCGCACGAACGCTCCGCCTCGTTTTCCTGCTCTTTGCCACGGCCGGTTTCGCCGCGGCGGCCGATGGCCTCATCACCGGCCGCGTGACCAATCCCGCCACCGGTGAAGTGGTGCGCAACGCCGAGATCTCCACGCGCAACGGGGCGGTCGTGGCCGTCTCCGATGAAAACGGAAACTTCTCCCTCGGCCCCGTGCCAGCGGGCGAGGTTACGGTCGAGGTGAGTTACACCGGCTACCGGAAATCCCTCGCCGTCCTCACCGTCGCGGCGGGCCAGACGGTGCAGCGCGACTTCGAACTCACCAGCTCGCTCGGCTCCGGGGCGGAGTCGGTGGTGAAGCTCGGAGCCTTCGTCGTGGCGAGCGAACGCGAGGGCAATGCCAAGGCGATCATGGAGCAGAAGAACTCGATGAACATCACCAACAGCGTCGCGTCGGATGTGTTTGGCGACGTCGCCGAGGGCAATGCCGCGGAGTTCCTCAAGAACATCCCCGGCGTCGATCTGTTTCTCGTGCAGGGCGAAATCGTCAACGTGCGGCTGCGCGGCCTCGGCGCCGAATACAACTCCGTCACGATCGACGGCGTGCGGATGGCCAGCGCCGACGCCAACAAAGGCGCGGCGGGCGATGCGCGCGCCTTCAGCTTCGAGCAGGTCTCGCTCAACAGCATGGACGGCATTGAAGTCTCCAAGACGATCAGCGCCGATGTCGACGCCAACGCCCCCGCCGGCACGATCAACCTGCGCACGAAACGGGCGTTCTCGCGGCCGGGCCGGCACATCATGTGGCAGGCCAACACAACGATTTTTTCCGGTGCTCTCCGGTTGGGCGAGGCGTACGGACCCGACGATGCGCGCCACCGGCAAATCCGGCCGGGCGGTATCATCGAGTTCTCCGACGTCTACTTTGGGCGCCGGCTCGGCATCGTCCTCAACGTCAGCGAGTCCAATCTCTATTCGGAAAACGCGCGGACCAACGTGACCTACAATTACGCCGCGACCGCGACCGACCCGCGCCCGGTCGTGCCGACGGCGATCGGACTGTTCCAGTCGCCGCGCCTCAACCGGCGCTCGACGGTGACGTTCACGAGCGATTTTAAGGCGACGCCCAACTTGGTTCTTTCCCTCGGGCTCATCTACAACGCGGCGCAGCTCTACAACACGCAGCGCACGTTCACCTTCACGGCGACGAATCGCGCGGCGGTGATCGGCACCGATCCGTTGCGGAACTTCAACGCGACGGGAACCGTCACGACCAATCCGGCAGCGGTGATGAAACCCGGCGAGGCGTACACGGTGTTGCCGCGCTTTGAATACAAACGCGGCGGGCTGACGGTCGAGGGCAAGCTCGTCGGCTCCATCTCCACGAGTTGGTACGATCCGATGGCATGGCAGGGATCGGCGCGGAGCGCGGGCAGTCCGCAGCTCGCCGGCGTGGGTGTGAAGGCCGCGCACCTCTCCAGCATCGGGGGCGACTGGCAGATGGCGCAGACCTCCGGGCCGGATCTCAGCCTCGGCAGCGGCTACACCAACCGCGAGCTGCAGATCAACGACGGCCGCTTCGGGCGGACGAAGGTATTCGGCGGGGATGTGGCGGCGACCTGGAAAACCAGTTTTCTCCTCCCGGTTATCTGGAAGACCGGCGCGAAGCAGCAGCGCGAGCACCGCGATTTCCTGGATCAATCGAACGCGCGCTTCTACCTGTACACGGGTCCGGGAGCGGGCACGGGAATCTGGGCGAACTACGCGTCGGCGTATGCGTTCGACGGCCGCGCGACGAACTCGAGCCTGACGTCCTCCTCGGGCAATGGGATCTTCATTCCGAGCCTTCTGGCGATCGGCCGGTTGTTTCGGGAACACCCGGAGTATTTCGCCGACCGGATCACGAACGGCAGCACGGCGGGCGCGCGCTACCAAAGTGCGTTTGTCGCGAACACCCGGCACTTCGACGAGGACATCACGGCCGGGTTCCTGATGGGGACGACGAACTTTGGCCGGGCGACCGTGCGGGCCGGGTTGCGCTGGGAACAGACCGACACCGACTCCCTCGAGTTCGATCCGCGCACACCGGCGGAGGTGCGCGCGGCGGGCTACGCCGTGACGGCCAGCACGGGCGTCGCCGCGACGATTCCCGGCGTGCAGTATCAGTATTTTTCTCAGCCGAAGATTCATCGCACGGGCGGCTACGATAATTTTTTCCCGAGCGCGTCGTTCAAGTACCGGTTCACGCCGAACCTCGATTTCCAGCTGGGCTACAGCAACACGATCCGCCGGCCGACGTTTCGCGATGTCGCGGGCGTGTGGTCGGTGGATGATGCGAATCAGACCGTCTCGGCGCCGAATCCCAACCTCAAACCGGAGCGCTCCGACAACTTGGCGACGCGCCTGGCCTACTATTTTGAACCGGTCGGCATCCTCGCCCTGAATCTCTATCAGAACTCGGTCAAGGGCCTGTTTCAAACCGACCAGCTCACCGCTCAGGAATTCGGCAACACCGACCCGGACTTCGCCCATTACACGTTCAACACGACGACGCCGAGCAGCGACAAGGTCACGATCCGCGGCCTGGAGCTGGAGTACAGTCAGAGCCTCTCGTTCCTGCCGAGTCCCTTCAAGGGCCTGAACGTCCGTGCCAGCTACACGCGCAATTACGCCAGCGTGGTGACACCGAACATGAGCCCGCATGGCGTGAACGCCGGGCTCAGCTATTCCTTCCGGCGGGTCAGCCTGTACACGAGCGCGGGCTGGCGGGACTACGTGCCGTTGAACGTCGCCGGCACCTCGTTCAACCGGCATCGGATGCCGATCGATGTCGGTGGCACTATTAAGTTCACGCGACGATTCGATGTGTTCTTCACCGGCCGCAATCTCCGCAGCGAGCCGGTGATCACGTTCCAGAAACAAGGCAACACGCCCGCGGTGCCGACGATCTACGAACGGACCGGAGCGGTCTGGACGTTCGGGATCAAAGGCACGTTTTGATCGCCGTTCCACCTTTTCCTGCCTGTCATTCTGAGACCCAGATCAAGCCGCGGCGGCTTGCGTGGAACAAGCCAATGAACTTTGGTGGCGAGAGTCGAAGCCGTGAGGCGCAGCGTGGCCGTCGCTCGCATGGTGCTTTTTTGCCCGTGTCTGAGAGTGGTTCCGGTGGCC
>CANJIU010000195.1 GCA_947474365.1 Opitutia bacterium
CAAACCGGGCTCCGGCCACGCCGGCTCATACGTCAACGCCCCCATCCCGCGCTGGCCGACATACGCGAGCCGCATCAACGGCGTCACCTTGTTCGGCTTGATGCCTTTTTCCGCAAAACGCATCTCCATGAGCTTCGCTCCCCACGAGTCCGGGAGCGAATCGTGAAACAGCCCCGGCAGGCCGTCGAAACTCTTGGCGTGATAATACTGCACCCCGGGCTTCCGCGGTAAATGCAACGGCGACAGGTCATGCCCCTGTGCGAGCCACTGGTGATCGTATTCGAAGAAAATTCGGCCACTGCCTTCGACCAAGCGACCGACCGGCCGTCCGTGATAAGCGACGTTAAGCATGTTTGACCCTCCGTCCACGTTGCCGCTTGGGCACCAGCAGTTCATCAAGGGAACGCGGCGCATCGGGAAGCGCGCACACTGGGTCGATGTCCCGCAAGCGATCCAAGACCGAGAGCACGCGCAAAAGGCGTAAGAGCGCGATCCGGCCGGTTTGCTCGAACAGGCGGTAGGTGGATGGTCTCAGCCCGGCCCGGCGCGCGAGTTCGTCCTGTGACCAGCCCATTTGCAGCCGCGTCGTTCGCACTCTGGCAGCCAATTCCAAGGCTACCTCGGTTTCTATTTTTAATGCTAACATTATGGTAGTTAAATATCTATTTGGCCTATTTCAAACAATATGTTGATAGTAATAACGCACGGCCTTCGTCCCGACGGCGATTTCAATTTGTAACGTGATCGCCCGCAGTTGGTAACGCGCGCCCCGGGTGCTGCCGATCACCTCGCAAATGCCGCGGGCCCGCAGCCGTGTCAGTTTCCGGGAAGCGGTGCGAGGACTGAGGCCAAAAGCAGCGATCAATTCCCGCGGCGCGGTCGGGCCTGCACATTGCAGATAACGAGCGAGCTGCCGCTCGATCGGATCGCCAATCAAATCCACCCAATCGAAGAGCGCAGTGGTTGGCGTTTAAGAACGACCCGCCAATGTGTTTGGACTTCGCGTCAACCGCCCGCTGCGCACCAACGCGGTCAGCGAGCAATTCCCCAATCCGCCGCAAGATTTCGGTTTCGCTCAAATGGTCGAAGCGCGTGGGATCAAAAGGCGACGTCGTAGCCGGCAGGGGTTTTCCGGACGTTGTCGGAGCCGATGCCGTCAAGAAGGGTGAGTCCATAGCCATGAATCATTCATACGCCGTTCATGTAGCGCCACCGTCAGACGATGACCATGCCGCGCTGCGAACATTCAGCGCGCCCAATGTGCGCTCGCTCGTTTCTGCCTGGGATACAACCCGGGGCTGGGGCGGCGTGAGCCCCAGATAGCCCCGCCTGCGCCCGGCGCGGGACGGGGCGTAGCCAAGCGTCGCAGGGTTCGACGCGCGGAGGTCCGCCGACTCCCACCGAGCCGAGACCACTCCACAAACGCAGCCCCTCACAGAACAAAGGCGCTCGGGAACTCGCACAGAGCTGCGAGCAAACCGAAATGCGACCGGCTACATGCTCGAAGTTGGATTCGGACTTGCGTCCTCAGCCGCCAAACTCGGCTCGCGCCTGGGCGAGGCCACGCTCATAGGCGGCGATGAGACGGTCCCACTTGGCGTCGGCCTCAAGATCAACCGTGCGCCGCGCGGAGTCGGCGTCATACCAATCAACCGTCCGCACGATGCCCGTGCGGAATCGGGTGGTGGCGACAAAGTCCGGCACGAAGCGCTTGATCTTCGTGCTATCGAACACCGCGGAGTGCGCCTTGTCTCCGTGCAGCGTGCCGATGGCCTCCGGCAGGCAGGCGGTGACGAAGTCGGAGGCGATGTGCACGAATCGGGGAGCACTGACGCCAGCAGCCTCGGCGACTGTTTGATAGATTTGATTCCAGGTCAGGACCTCGTCGGAGGTGATGTGAAACGCCTGACCGATGGCGCCCGCGTGACCGAGCAATCCAATCAGGCCTTTGGCGAAATCGCTGTTATGCGTAATCGTCCAAAGCGAGAGGCCGTCACCGGGGACGACAAGCGGCTTGCCGGCGCGCAGCCGAGCGAGGTTGGTGTAACCATGGGTACGGCTGTTGAGGGAGAGCGGCACGAAGGTGTCGCCGTAGGTGAGCGACGGCCGCACGATCGTGGCGGGAAACGCCTCCTCGCGCAGGGCGCGGATGAGGCGTTCCTCTGCGGCAATCTTCAGCCGGGAGTATTCCCAAAACGGATTCACCAGCGGGGTCGATTCGGTGATGAGGTAGTGGAGCAGCGGCCGCTGGTACGCGCTCGTCGTACTGATGAACACATACTGGCCCGTCTTGCCACGAAACAGCGCCAATCGCTGTTCAATCGCCGCGGAATCAAATGCGATGAAGTCGACCACGGCATCCCAGCGCCGGTCACCGATGACGGTCGCGACTCCCGGATCAGCCAGATCGGCGATCAGTTGCTTGGCGCCCGAGATGGGTTCGCGGCGCGAACGGTTTAGCACCGTAACATCAAAGCCACGCTCGAGCGCGAGACGGGTGCACGCCGTGCTGATGATGCCGGTACCACCCAGGAAGAGGATTTTCATAAAGATCACCACTCAGGCGGAATTCCAGGTTGGTTTCACCATGAATCATCGTGGCAGTTTGGCTTTGTTTTTCGCGCGCACCCGGGTTCCGTTGTCCATTCCGCCATGCCCACTTCCCTCCCCCGCCTTTGGACCGATGCATCACTGCATCCCGCCGCCGTTGCTGTTCTCCGCGGCCACGTGCAACTCAGCGGGCCCCATGTTCCGGCGAACGAAGCGGCGGCGTCACCCTTCGGCATGGCCGGGGCCGACGCCGTCATGGCCGGCCCGCGCGGTTTCTACAACGCCGCGTCGTTTGCCAGCGCGCCGGCCTTGAAGGTCATCGCCCGCACCGGCATCGGCTACGACAACATCGATCTCAGCGCCGCCACCGCGGCCGGCGTCTGCGTCGTCAACACGCCCGACGCTCCGACCGAATCGACCGCGGAATTCGCGCTCACCTTGATGTTCGCCGTCTCCCGCCGCGTCGCCACCGCCGACCTCAACTCGAAGGCCGGACTCTGGAAACAGGATGCGACCGTTCTGGGGTTTGAACTCGCCGACAAAAATCTCGGGCTCGTCGGCTTCGGCCGAATCGCCCGCCGTGTTGCCGAGGTTGCCCGGGCGCTCCGCATGCGCGTGCACGCATTCGATCCCTTTGTGCCGGCGGCGCAAATGTCCGCCGTCGGCGTGACGGCGTGCGCCACGCTCCCGGATCTGCTGCGTATTTCGCAGGTGCTTTCACTCCACGCGCCGTCGACCGCGGACACCCGCCGGCTCATCGGGGCCGGGCAACTGGCCTTGCTTCCGGCCGGGGCAATCTTGATCAACACGGCGCGCGGCCCGCTGATCGACGATCTCGCGGTGTTGGCAGCACTCAACGAAGGCCGGCTCGCCGGCGCTGGGATCGACGTCTGGGAAACTGAACCCGTGGCTCCGGACCATCCGTTGTTCCGCCATCCGCGCGTCGTGGCGACACCGCACATCGCCGCTTACACCGAAGAAGCGCGGTACCGGAGCCACGTCGCCGCCGCCGAATTAATCCTGATGGCGTTGAGCGGCGAGCCACCCGCGACGTTGATCGATCCCTCGGTTTGGCCGCGCCGCCGTCGGTAGCACCGATTTTCGGCGATCGGATCGCCGACGACCCTGCTTCAAGGCCCGGGCGCATAACTATCCTCCGTACTGGCCGGCGGCGGCACCGCATGGTATTGGCCGGTCCGGACGGTACCCGAGCGCGTGTTGTAGAGTTCGATCACGCGCGTCAACTCGCTGAGGTTGAGCGCGCCGTTGCGATCCGAGTCTGCCGCGTGATACGCTGACAACACTTGGTTGGACGTCGCCGTCGCATCCAAGGTGAACCCGTCCTCGGTGCCCGCCTGGACTTTGTAACGACCTGTACGAATCGTACCCAGCCGCGTATTGTAGAGTTCGATCACCCGCGTGAGTTCCGAAAGGTTGATCCGGAAATCCTTCGTCGTGTCCGCGGTGTGATGCACCACCGGTTTGAGCACCAGCGGATCGGGCTTGGCGAGGATGTCGAGCTTCCAGCTCAGCTCCTGTAGGCGTACAATCGCATACGCGACGTTGAGGATGTCGCCCGTGGCGTCCGCCGGCTTGTTGAGGGTGTAGGTAAACGTCACGGGGCTGAGCGGAATCGTGGTCCAGGCCCACGCCAACTCACCCGTCGTCCCAACCGTGGGCTTGGTCTCACCGGCGGTGCCGCCGTCGACTTCGTAGCTCCAGCCCACCGGCAACACCACCTGCCAGCCCAGGCCCGTGGCAACCCCGGGATACGTGATAGTGTTGGAAATGGTGACCTTGCTCAGACCGGTGTACCCGCCTCCGACGACGAGATGCGTCGCCAGCGTCCCGATCGGAATGACGCCGAGCAACACCCGGTTGCTCGTCACCGGCGTCAGCAGTCCGTTTGAAACGACCACATCGTAGTTGCCGCCGTCGGCAATGGTCACCGCCGCAAAGTAGAGCGACGACGCCGTGGCCCCGGGAACAGTGGCGCCGTCACGGCGCCACTGATACGTCGGCGCCGGATCCCCGGTGGCCACCACGCTCAACGTCGCCGACTTGCCGACCTCGACCTGCAGGTTCTGTGGCTGCGTGGTGAGAGCGATTGCCGTGACCCCGGCGAGCGTCACCGTGGGCAACGTCACGTTCACATCGCCTGGCCGGTAGATCGCGAATCCAGTCAGCGATTTCGATCCGCTCTGACCGGCCGGCGAGTTCACGACAAAAGTAAACACCGCCTCGTTCGCTGGCAGGCTCGAGTAGCTCCACTCGAGCACATTCGTCGTTCCCGCCACCGGCGCCACCTGCGGAACGTTGGGACCGCCGGTCGAAGCGAGCGACCAGCCGGCCGGCACATTCACCGTCACTCCGATCGCCGCGGGCGTCTGCCCCGTGTAGGTCACGCGCGCCCGCAGCGACACCGTACCGCCCGTTGTCAGATATTGCGCGGCGCCGTCCACCGCGAGCGCCACCGTCGGCGCGTAGGTCGCCACTGTGACGATCGCCGTGTTGCTGTTGACCGCGCCTCCCGGCCCGCTCACGCGCACCCAATAGCTCGTCGTCGCGGTGAGGGCCGGCGTGGTGTAACTCGCACCTGTCGCACCGTTGATGAGTTGCGAAGTGTCGCCGGAATTTCCTCGGTACCATAGATAGGTAAGCGGACCAGTGCCCGCGGCCACCGTCGTCAGGGTCGCGGTTGCTCCGGTGACGATCGTCGTCCCCGCCGGCTGGTTCGTGAACGTCGGCGCCACGTTGACAGTAAGCGTCGCCGGATTCGACGTGACCGCGCCCTGCGAGTTGGTCACCACGACATCGTAGCTGCCGGCGTCGGCCACCTGAGTACTGGCGATGGTGTAGCTGGCGTTCGTCGCACCAGAGATATTAGCACTGCCTTTACGCCACTGATAGGTCGGCACCGGACTGGCGGCCGCCACCACCGTAAACCCAGCGGGCTGGCCGACGTTGACCGCCTGAGCCACCGGCTGGGTGGTGATCACCGGCGCGAGATTAACAGTCAATGTGGCCATGCTGGATGTGACGGTGCCGGCCCCGTTTGCCACGATGACGCTGTAGTTGCCGGCGGCCGCGGGCTGGACGTTGTTCAACGTGAGTGTCGCACCGGTCGCGCCCACGATATTCACCCCAGTCTTTAACCACTGGTAGGTTGGCGCCGGCGTGCCCGTGGCCACGACCGTTAAGGCGACGTTCACGCCCGCTGTCACCGTTTGCGACTGCGGCTGCGTGGTGATGACCGGAGCGATATCACTCGCGGCGGCACGTAACAGCAGCGTATGGAAGCCACCGCCAGCCATCCCTGCCACGCCCGTTAAACCCACCGGCACGGCGGATTGGCCCAGACCATTATCGCCCCAGGCCACCAACGTCCCATCGTTCTTGAGGGCGAGACTATGATCGCGTCCGCCGGCAATGGCCACGACCGCCCCCAAGCCACCCGGTACGGTGGACTGAGCCGCTCCGTTGTCGCCCCACGCCACCACTGTTCCGTCAGTCTTAAGAGCCAGACTGTGATGACTCCCCGCCGCGACACTCGCCACCCCACTCAGGCCGGCCGGCACGGTGATCTGACCGTAGACATTCTCGCCCCAAGCCACGACCGTCCCATCGCTCTTGAGCCCCAAACTGTGGTAGCCGCCTGCCGCCACCGCCACGACGGCATTCAAACCGGTCGGCACGGTCGTTTGCCCGGTCTGGTTATAACCCCAAGCGACCACCGTCCCGTCGCTCTTGAGCGCCAGACTGTGATAGATGCCGGCCGATACTGCGACCACCCCGGTCAAGCCGGTCGGCACGGTCGATTGTCCCTGGCCGTTGTCACCCCAGGCCACGACCGTCGTATCACTCTTGAGCGCGAGCGTATGACCGTTGCCTCCTGAAATGGCGACGACCCCGCTCAATCCCGCCGGCACGGTCGCCTGACCAAAGATATTCTCGCCCCACGCCGCCAACGTCCCATCGCTTTTGAGCGCCGCGCTGTGTTTATGGCCCGCCGACACCGCAACCACCGCGGTCAAGCCCGGGGGAATCGCGGTTTGCCCTTCGCTGTTACCGCCAAATCCGATCACCTGCGCCGGGTTGGTCGCGACATTGACAAACACTACCGCACTCGTCGTCGAACCCGTCGCGTTGGTGACGATCACCTGGTAGTATCCATGATCTCGCGACGACGCGCTGACGATCGCGTAACTCCCCGCCGTGGCCCCGGCGATGGGCAGTCCGTTTCGTTTCCATTGAAATGAACCCGCCCCCGTGGTCGTGACACTGAGGGTGAGGCTCTGGCCCGGTGTCGTCACCTGCCGGGGGGCCGTGATCCCGATGATGATCGGCGCCGAATTGACCGTCAAGGTCACCGCATCTGACGGCAGATTTCCCGCGGCATTGGCGACGACCACATCGTAGCTGCCGACATCGGCGAGCTGCACGCTCGCAATGGTGTAGCTAGTATTGGTGGCGCCGCCGATATTTGTCCCTCCCTTGCGCCACTGATAGGTCGGGGCCGGCGTGCCGGTGGCCGCCACCGTGAAGGTCGCGGTCTGGCCGACATTGACCGTCTGCGCGACCGGCTGCGTCGTGATGCCGGGGGCAACATTGACTGCCAGCACCGCCGCGTTGGAGCTGACGGTTCCGGTATCGTTGGTCACGACCGCATGGTAATTGCCGGCATCGCCCGGCTGCACGTTAGTGAGGTTGAGGGTCAAAGTTGTCGCGCCGGCGACATCGCCGCCATTCTTCTTCCACTGATAACGCAGCGTCGGCGTGCCCGCGGCCGCGACCGAAAACGCGACGTTCGCGCCGGCCGTCACCGTTTGCGACAGCGGCTGGGTGGTGATCGTTGGGGCGACGCTGCCAGTGGCGCTGGGAGCGGCGAGCTTGGCCACGAAAATATCGTTGGAGCCGAAGCCCGCCAGCTGGGTGCCACCAAATGTGCCCGGCGCGGAGAACGGTCCGGAAACGTAGATTGTCCCTGCCTGATCCAACGCGATGCCGCCATAGCTGAATCCGTTCGGTCCGCCGAAGCGCGTCGCCCAGATTGCGTTTCCGTTGGTGTCGTATTTCGCCAAATAGGCATCCAGGCCAGTCCCGTTTAATGAAACGCTCCCGAACGCCCCATTTCCTTCAATGCTTCCGGTAATGTAGAGGTTACCATTTTCATCCACGGCGATCCCATAGCCCCAGTCACCGTTGGCTCCCCCAGCTTGCTTCGCCCATTGCAATGTCCCGGAGGCATCGTACTTCGCGATAAAGATATCTTCCTTCCCAAGGCCGGTTAGCGTGACCGCGCCAAAAGTCGCGATTCCGTACCTGAATCCACCCGTGATGTAGACGTTGCCCGCCGCGTCGACGCCGATGCCACTTCCGTATTTTGCCCAATCCGCTGCGCCGGACGCATTGCGCGCCCACAATAAATTTCCAGCGGCATCCTGTTTGAGCGTGATAATGTCGTAGTCGTTTCCCGCAGCCGTAAAGGTCGACGATCCAAACGTGGCCGTAGACTTGAACCCGCCGGTGACGTAGCTGTTGCCGACACTATCGACGGCAATTGCCGCACCAAAATCAGCACCCGTACCACCATATCGTTTGGCCCAGACCAGCGCTCCCGCAGTGTCGTACTTCGCGACAAAGATATCATCGGCCCCCGATGAAACCAGCGACGCAGTGCCAAATACTGCCGTTCCACGGAAGGCTCCTGTGATGTACACACCGCCCGTGGTGTCGACGGCGACCGCCCCGAATGAACTGACATTGTCGTCCTGGGTGCCGCCAGCCTGCTTGATCCAGAGAATGCTTCCCGCGGGATCATACTTGATCACAAAAATATCCGAGCCCCCGGCACTCGTGAGCACCTGCGATCCGAAAGTGGCGGCGCCGGTGAATCGGCCCGTGACGAATATATTCCCACTCGCATCGGTTCGGACTCCACCCGCCACATCGCTGCCCGTGCCGCCACCCTGCCGCGCCCAAAGCAAGGTTCCCGTCGCATCGTATTTGGCGACAAACATGTCATCGCCACCGGCACTCACCAAATTGGTCGCGCCAAATGCGGAGGTTCCGGAAAACACCCCCGCAATAATCACATTACCCTGCGCGTCGACGGCCGTCGACGTCGGCGTATCCGAGCCCGTCCCACCCGCCGCCTTCACCCACTTGATTTCGTACGCGACATCCGGGCCGACCGTCAGCGCGACCGAAGCGCTCGTGACATTGCCCGCCGAATTCGTCACGATCACGTCGTAGTTGGCAGCATCGGACGCCTGCACGCTGGTGATGCCGTAGCTGGCGTTGGTCGCGCCGGTGACGTTGACGCCGCTCTTGCGCCACTGGTAACCCGGCGCCGGCGTGCCCGTGGCCACGACACTGAACAGGGCGGTCGCACCCGGCGCGACCGTCTGCGATTGTGGGTGCGCGATGATCACCGGGACCGTTCCGCCCGCGGCATTGCGCAGCAGCAGGTCAAACGCGTTTCCACCACCGAGCGCCACCACGCCGCCCAAACTTCCCGGGATCGCGGTCTGTCCCGCGCCGTTGTTTCCCCACGCGACCACCGTGCCATCGGACTTCAGCGCCAGAGTGTGGGTGTCGCCCGCTGCGATCGCCACCACTCCAGTCAGACCCGCCGGCACGGTCCGTTGGCCAAAATTATTATTGCCCCAGGCGGCCACCGTACCGTCCGACTTCAACGCCATGTTGTGACTGCCGCCTCCGGCAATCGCGACAACGCCGGCGAGGCCGGTGGGGACGGTCGTTTCGTCCGCAAAATTATCGCCCCACGCCACGACCGTGCCATCCGCCTTCAACGCCATGCTGTGATCACCGCCGCCCGCAATCGCCACCACGCCACTCAGGCCGGTCGGGAGCGTCGTCTGGGCGAAATTACTTTTTCCCCACGCGACCACTGTGCCGTCGGACTTCAAGGCGAGGCTGTGATTATAGCCGGCCCCGAGCGCGACTACGCCGCTCAACCCGCTGGGAATGGTCCGCTGCCCATCGGAATTGGCTCCCCATCCGACCACGGTGCCGTCGGATTTGAGCGCGAGACTGTGGGTATCGCCCGCGACGATCGCCACCACGCCGGTCAGACCGGCGGGTACCGTGGTCTGGCCGGCGTTGTTACTGCCCCACCCCACGACCGTACCGTCCGACTTCAACGCGAGGCTGTGCGCGCCGCCCGCCGAAATCGCCACCACATTCGTCAGGCCGGAGGGAATGGTCGTCTGGCCGCCGCTGTTGCTGCCGAGCCCAATCACCTGCGCCGGATTGAACGCCACGGTGACGAACACCACCGCATTCGTCGTCAAGGCCGCGGCGTCCGTAACCGTCACTTGATAGTAACCGTTGTCGCGCGCCGCCGCGCCCACAATCGCGAGACTGGCGGACGTCGCACCGGCCACGGGCAGACCGTTACGCTTCCATTGATACGTGAGCGGTCCCGCACCGCTCGCCGCCACCGTGAGGGTGACGTTGCCACCGTACGCGACTGTCTGGCTGGCCGGTGTCGTCGTGAACACCGGCGGGGTGTTGACAGTCAGCGTAGCGACGCTGGAGGTCACCGTGCCGCCGCTATTGGTGACGACCACGGTGTAGCTGCCGGCGTCAGTCGCCTGCGCGCTCGCGATGCTGTAGGTGACCCCCGTGGCACCGGGAATGGCAGTCGTGCCCTTGCGCCACTGGTAGGTGGGCGGCGGGCTCCCGGTCACGCCGACGCTGAAGGTGACGTTCGTCCCCGCGGTGACGATCTGCGCCAGCGGCTGCGTCGTGATCGACGGTCCCAGCAACGGAGCCCCGAGGCGGATCGTATGGTTATTTGTATCCGCGATGTAGATATTCCCCAGGCTGTCGGCCGCCAGTCCCTTGGGTGAATTGAATCTCGTTTCCGTTCCAGAGCCATCCGCACTGCCCGGCTGGCCGGCCAACCCGGCCATGGTGGTCACCTCGCCCGTCGGCGTGATTTTTCGCACCGTGTGATTGAGCGTATCCGCCACATAGACCCGGCCGGTGCCATCCACCGCCACGCCCTGCGGAAACAGAAACCGCGCCGCCGCGCCCGTGCCGTCGGTGCTGCCCGATTGTCCCGCCTGACCCGCGATAGTGGTCACAACGCCGGCGGGCGTGACCTTGCGAATGCTGTGGTTCAGATAATCCGCCACGTACAGATTGCCGGCGACGTCCACCGCACCGGCGATCGGCCGGTTGAAACGCGCCGCGTTGCCCGTGCCATCGAGCGATCCGGACTGGCCGGGTTGCCCGGCGAGGGTGCTCACCACGCCGGCCGACGTGATCTTGCGGATGGTATTGTTGGCGTAGTCGACGACAAAAAGCGTGCCGGCGCCGTCGAGGGCCAGGCCGGCCGGACTCGAGAAACGGGCCGCGCCGCCCGTGCCGTCGGTGCTGCCGAGTGCGCCCGCCAGCCCTGCAAACGTGGTGACCACCCCACCCGCCGTGATCTTGCGAATCGTGTGATTTTTTTGATCCGCCACATACACGTTGCCCGTGGCGTCGGCTGCGAGTCCGAGCGGACCGTTGAACCGGGCGGCCGCGCCCGTGGCATCCGTGCTGCCGAGCACGCCGGCCTGCCCGGCGAGTGTGCTCACCAAGCCCGCCGGGGTGATCTTGCGGATCGTGTGATTGAGCGTATCCGAGACATAGATATTGCCCGCGCCATCCACCGCCACACCGGCGGCCCCGTTAAAATGAGCCGCCTCGCCCGCGCCGTCGTTGCTCCCCGGTTGGCCGACCTGCCCGGCGAGGGTGCTGAAAGCATAGACCCGCTCCGCCGCCGTCGAGACGAGCCCGCCGACAATTGTGCCGGCGATCTGGGTCTGCCGCGCGTAGACATGCAGTCCGTTCAAATCGAGCGTCTTCCCCGCCGGCACGATCAAGGTCCCCACATACAAGGCCTCCGCGCCGGTGCCCGTCGCGTTGTCCGCCTGATCGACGAGCCGCACATAGTTGCTCGTGCCGCCAATCGACAGAATGCCATAGGTAAAATTGTGTTCGAACGCCGCCGAATCGTTGCCGAGATCCCGCCCCATGACTTCGAGGAGTTGCGGTGCCGTCGAGGTGCCTGCACCGTTGAGGAGCAGCGTGCCGTCGGGAGTGTAACCGGTGACGTTGGTCGTGCTCCCGAGCAGATTGCCACTGAGGTTAATCGTGCCGCCGACCTAGCTGGAGAGGGTCTTGGTGCCGTCGAAGGTGGCGGAGCCTGATAATATGAGAGTGGCCCCGGCGGACGCGCTGAGGTTGCCGCTATTCGTCACACTCTGGCCGGAGATTGAGATAGAACCTCCGCTGACATCGGCCAGAATGTTCCCTTGATTGACCACGCTCCCGTTGGTCGAACCGCCGCCAATCGCTCCTGTTCTTCCCCGCACCGCTACACCCGCACCCAATGTCAACGTTTCTGTTGAATCGCTCGGCCGCAGAAAATTATTTTGGTAAGGGTCATTTCCAAATATCACTATCGCGTTGCCACCCAACGTCTGCGTCCCCGCGAAGTTGACGCGCCCCCACGAGCCGTCCGTCGCGTGACCAACTGTGAGCGTCCCATTCAGCACCAGCCCGTTCTTCACCTCCAGACTCTGATAACCGATCACTTCCACCTCCCCGTTCACCGTCACTCCGTCCAGCGTCCCGCCGCCGCCAATCAACCGCGCGCCTCCGCTTGTCGTCACCGTCCCGCCCTTAATCATCCCGCCACCACCGATCACCCACGAACCCGTCGTCGCATTCAAAACCACGGTTGTCCCCGTGTTCGTCAAATTGCCTGTCACGTTCACCGTCCCACCGCTCCGCACCAACGTGCCGATTTGAGCCAGCGTCACGCTGCCCCCTAAGTTGAGCGTCGTGTTTGTCGCGCTCAATTGCCCGATGTTGCTCCATATCCCCCTTAACGTCACCGTCGAACCCGTGGTGGTTACACTATCCAGATTCGCCCACGTACCATCTAGCACCACGGCAGAGTTGGTCGCGCTGAGGCTCCCTGAGTTAGCCCACGTGCCGTTCAGCGTCAGGGTGCCACCGCCGGAAATCGACAAACCGGCAGCATCCGCCAGATTGTCCACCGTCAGACTTCCTCCGTTGCTGGCCCCCATCGTGCCGTTGTTGGTCACGCTTTGCCCGGTGACCGAGATCGTGCCTCCGCTGATATCGACCAGGATGCTCCCTTGATTGAGC
>CANJIU010000196.1 GCA_947474365.1 Opitutia bacterium
CGAACAGACCGGCACACGATCCGCGAAAATGCCGCAGGCATTTTCATTTAGCAGCCTGTCGGTTCCGTTCGGCCAACATTCGTTTGCCCCAGATCGGACTTCCTAAGTCCGACAGGCTGCTAGGCTGATCACCCCGAAGTGCGGGAACGGGTGATCGAACAGCTGACGTGGTCCGAGGTTGGCATTCATGTCATGGTTAGGTTTCGGATATTGAGGACTTTAACGAACCCAGCGCCAATGTGATGAACTACACTTACGCACGCGGCAAGGTGACCAACTCCTGTTCAGAAATCCTTACGAAAACTTTCGCATCACAAGATAGTCACAAATTGCATATCCCGCGCTTTGACTCCAGAATATGAATCTTCCTGCTCGAGTCCAAGTTCCCTTCTCCCGAAAACCGCTTTCTCCAATGCCGGAATCCAAACCAAACGAAGTGACTTCCGCTTCGGCCAATCCTGGCCTTTTCAATTGGCTCGACCACCGTGCAGCTGGGGTCCTGCTCCATCCCACCTCATTGCCCAGCCGCTTTGGAGTCGGCGCATTTGACGATTCCGCGACGTCGTTCGTGCGCTTCTTGGCGGACGTCGGGATGAAATATTGGCAACTCTGCCCGCTCGGACCGACCGGATACGGTGATTCGCCTTATCAATGTTTTTCGTCGTTTGCCGGTAATCCCTATCTAATCGACCCAGAGCCGCTGCAACGCGCCGGGCTGCTCTCCGAGCCAGCCGTCGCCCCTCTGCGTTATTTGAATCGCGACCGGGTCGATTATGGCGCACTTTACGAACGGAAACTTCCGCTCCTGTTCTCGGCCCATACCGCTTGGCGTCGCGACTCAAAGCTCGCTCTGCCCTATGGTGACTTCGCCGAATTTCGGCGTCAGAACGAATCGTGGCTCCCGGCCTACTCCTATTTCTCCGCGCTAAAGGACCACTTTTCCGGACGTCCGTGGTGGGAATGGCCGGAGGATGTTCGATCGCTCACGTCGGCGCTAAAATCTTCGCTGCGTGCGCCGCTCGCCCCTCGCGCTGAAGCCTACGAGTTCATCCAATACCTGTTCTTCGGCCAATGGAACCGCCTGCGGGCATCCGCGGCTAAACTGGGCATCCAAATCATCGGCGACACACCCATCTTCACCGCGTACGACAGCGCGGACGTCTGGGCCAGTCCGCACCTCTTTCAACTCGATCGCCGGACGCTTCGCCCCACCGCCGTCGCCGGGGTGCCGCCCGACTATTTTTCGGCCGACGGTCAGCTGTGGGGCAACCCGCTATACGATTGGCCGGCACACGCCGCCGAGGGCTACGCGTGGTGGATTGAGCGGCTGCGGGCCAATTTTCAACTTTGCGACATTGTCAGGATCGACCACTTCCGCGGTTTCGAGGCGTATTGGTCCGTTCCCGCCGGCGCCACCACAGCCCGCACCGGTCGCTGGATCGCCGGTCCGGGACTTGATTTCTTTCGCACGGTGCGGGCGGCCATGCCCGGGGCCAAACTCATCGCCGAGGATTTGGGGCTGTTGACGCCGGAGACCATCGCGCTGCGCGAAGCGACCGGCCTGCCTGGCATGGCGGTGCTGCAATTCGCGTTTGGCGGCGGTTCCGACAATCTCTACCTCCCCCATAACCAGAGGGCAAACAGCGTTGTGTATCCGGGCACGCATGACAACGATACCACCCGGGGCTGGTACGCCACCGCCGACGAAAAAACCCGCGACCACGTGCGTCGCTACCTGCGGGTTGGCGGGCCGGAAATCGGCTGGGACTTCCTGCGTTCCGCCTACCAATCCGTCGCGAATCTCGCGGTGATTCCCTTCCAGGATATGCTCAGTCTCGGGTCTGAAGCTCGTTTCAACACGCCGGGGAAAAGCCAGGGCAACTGGAGCTGGCGCTATCATGAGGAGCAGTTGCAGTCCCTGCGCGACAATTCCGGCCCCTACCTGCGCGAACTCGCCGCCCTTTATGGCCGCGAACCGGTGGTCAAGGCCGCAGCAAAAAAGCTTTGATCAGCGGCACCACCTCTTCGCGCCCGTCGTCGAGCACGTAATGCCCCGCATCCGCCAATCGGTGGACGGCCGCCCCGGGAAAGAGCGTTTTCCAGCGTTCAAGAAACAGGTCGTTGAAACAAAAGTCGCGGCCACCCCAAACAATGAGCGCCGGGTGCTCCCGGAACTGCGCAAGCCCCGCCTCCACCTGATCCAAGGTCGGCCGGCTGCCATGCGCCACATCCATCGGGATGTCCCGGACGAAAGCACTCACGGCGACGCGGCGCGACCAAGAGTCGTAGGGCCAGAGGTAGCCGCGTTTTTCGTCGTCACTGAGCGCGCGCCGGCTCATCGCCATCCACGTCGCGGGCCATGCAAATGCGTTGAACCCTCTCACTAAAAACGGGCCGATGAGCGGCATTTTGCAGAGCGCAATCCGCCACGGAATCCGATCCATCGCGAACGCACCGGTGTTCAGGATCACCAGTCGCCCGATCAACTCCGGGTGGCGCGCGGCAAAGCCAAATCCGATCGCACCTCCCCAATCGTGCACCACGAGGTGGACCCGTTTCAGGCCGAGCGAGTCGACCAGCGCCGCCAGATCGGCAATCCGCGTCTCCAGCGTGTAGTCGTAGTCCTCCGGCTTCTCGGAACCTCCCATGCCGATGTGGTCAGGAACCACACAGCGGACCGCGGGCGCGAGGGTCCGGACCAAATGCCGGTAATAGTACGACCAGGTTGGATTCCCGTGCACCATCACCACGGCCTCGTCGTTCCTGGGCCCCTCGTCGAGGAAGCTCATGCGCGCGCCGCGCGGCGTGCGAAACGACTTCGGCGCGAACGGATACTCGCGCGTCAGCCAAGCGGGAAGCTGCGGTTCCGTCACCATTCCAGGGCCAGCATGAGACAATTCAGCCCGCTCCCGATCCCCAGCAGGCCCACACGGTCGCCTTCTCGCACGGCGCCGGCGTCGACGGCGGCCGCGAGCGTTGCCGGCAATGCGACTGAACCGGTGTTGCCGAGGATCTCAAACGTCGAAAAATCTTTCGCGACGTCCAGTCCCAGCGTTTCGTAAAGCTTGCGGCGATGCACGCTGCCGACCTGATGGCAGATGTAGCGATCAAAACTTGCGCCCTGCCCGGTCGTAAATTCGGACCACGTGTCGCGCGCCAGTGTTACGCCGGCAACGAGCAATTGTTCGGAGTCGGTCTGCATCGCCAGCGCCTCGGCCCCATGGGTGTCGCCCTGGCACAATTCGCTGTGCTGCGTCGCCGCCCGTGCGACTCCTCCCAGCAACCGGTGCGCTCGTCCCCGTATCAGCGAACGGTGGCACACGATCGCCGCCACCGCGCCCGAACCGATGGTCAGGTTGGCGAAGTAGGGCTTGATTTCGTTTCGCGTCAGCGATCTCTCCACGAGAGTGCGCAAGGTCTGCTCCACCAGCGGGCGGCCGTTTTCTCCCGACACCACCATCGCACAGCGGATTTGGCCCGACTCAATCAAGCCGGCCGCCAGCGTCAGCGAATTCAAAAAACCGAGACAAGCGTTGGAAACGTCTAGGACCTGCGCCGCGGCCGGCAGACCGATCTTGCGATGAGCAAACGACGCCGTGGCGGGTTCCAGCATGTCGCGACTCACGGCTGCATGGATGAACAACTCAACCTGCTCCGATCGCAGCCCTGATTTTCCCAGGACGGCGCGACCCGCCGCGGCGCTGGCATCCGACGGCCGGGTTCCGGCCGGCCACATGCGGCGTTCCCGGATGCCGGTCATCAGTTCCAACCGGCCGACCGGGAGCTTGAGTCGGTCATAAAGCGGGCGCAATCGCTCCTCGATCTCGGCGGAGCTCCACACCTCGTCGGGCAGCGCCACCGCGAGTGACTCGATGCAGACGTTTTCGAATTTCATCCGGCGGTCACTTTCCCGCCCGCATCGCGAGTCGGATGATTTCCTGATCGAAATAATTCGAACCTAGCCCGGCGTCGACTACGAGCGTGGTGCCGTTGACGCCGCTGCTGCGGTCACTCAGGAGGAAACCAACGACGTTCGCCACTTCCTGGGTCTCAAGGTTCTTTTTGCGGAAAGTCAGCTTTTCCGCGTAGAGATAGCTCTCGATGTAGCCGGGAATGCCGGCCGATGCGCTTGTCTTGAGTGGTCCGGCGCCCACCGCGTTAAAACGAATCGCCGTGTCCGCGCTGAATGACTTCGCCAGGAAACGGACGCTCGACTCAAGCGCGGCCTTGATTGGCCCCATGTAGCCGTAATTGTCCGGTGTCACGAGCAACGATGAGATCCCAATGGTCACCACCGAAGCATTCGTCGCGAGGTGCGCTTTAAACGCGCGGGCAATCTCGACCAGAGAAAAAGCCGACACCGCGGTCGCCTGCAGGAAGTCTGCCCGCTTCGTTTCGTGAAACGGTTTGAAGCCCTCGCTGTAGTTCGCAAACGCGATGGAATGAACGATCCCGTGCAGCGGAGCGTGCCCGGTGGCGGCCACTTTCCCGGCCAGGCGGTCCACGTCGCCGCTCTTCTCGACATCGCACAAGAACACCGGCCGGCCCGTCAGGAGCGTTTCCAGGTTTTTTTTTCGCGCTTCGGATCGCACGCTGTAAATGACCGTCGCCCCCTGCTCTTCCAGCGTCTTGGCCACAAACCAGGCAACGCTCTTCCGGTTTGCGACTCCAAAGACGAGGAAAGTCTTTCCGCTGAGTTGGAGGAAATCTGCCATGGGTCGTGACGAATCGCGTCAGAGCGGTCCTGTTACTTCGCCCCCTCCGGCGTCTTCCACGCGACGGAGAAATCGACGTTCATCACGCGGGTGCCGTCGGATTTTTTAATCTGCCCGCTCAACATCGTGAATCCGCCCATCGCGTCCGTCTGTTTAACTTCGAGCACGGTAGTGTCGCCTGGATAGACCGGATTGCGAAAGCGAACTTCGCTGATCTTGGCGATGAGAGGCACCCCCTCGCCCGGCTTGGCGCCCGCGGCGGCGGCCTTCAACGCCATGAAACACGCCGCGGTCTGGAACACCGATTCGCACAAGAGCACACCCGGCGTGATCGGCGCTCCCGGATAATGCCCCTGGTAGAAATCCTCTTCTGCCCGCCACGTACGCCTGGCGATGAGGCCCTCGGCCGAATGGCTGACGATTTCGTCGACGAAGAGAAACGGGGGACGGTGGGGAATGAGATCGGTGACTTGGCTCATGGATTAGGCGGCAGAAACGGCGGCACGCTTTTGGGTGAAGAGGGCTTTGTCGATCCGGTTCGCGACAATCACGCCATAGTTGATGGTCCCCAGCCAGCCTGACATGATGATACCGACGGACCCAGCGTGATAAAGCCCGGGGAGCACGTCCGGCAGATCCATGGAGACCTTCAGGCCTTCAAACTTGGTGCCAAACGAGGTGCCGTTGAAATGCGTGGTGTAGCGCTCGATCGTTCGCGGGGTCGCAGCCTCGGTCCAATCGATCTTCGCCCTCACGCCTGGGATATATTTCTCCAGCGCCAACACCGATTCAGTGATCAAACGCTGCTTTTCCCGGTCGTAATCGGCTTCGGAAAGTTTCGCCCAGTCCCCGTATTGGCCGTTGAGGGAGACCACCACCGTGTAGCGCTCCGACCCTGGACGCGTTTCGGGATAATACACCGAAAACGTCCGGCTCGTCGTGTGAAAATCGGTCAGTTCCGTGCTGCTGAATCGCGGATTCTCCGAGGTGAAAACCAGGTCGCCGATGTGCGGGATGCTCTCGCCCTTCCTGATGCCGAGATAAACCTGGCACGAACTTGAGTTAATCCTCACCGCCCGCGCGGCTGCCACGTAAGAATCCGGGAAACTCCCCTCGCCTGCCAATCGGAAGATCGTGTTCTTGATGTTCGCGTTCGAAAGCACGGCCTTGGCGCGAATCACCCGACCGTTGCCGGCCACGACGCCGCAGGCGCCTTTCCGTCCGTCGCGTTCCTCGATCAGCACCTTTTCCACCAGGACCTTTTTTCGGACCTCGACGCCGTTCTTTCTCAGTTCGGTCACCATCTTCTCGATCAGGACGTCGGAGCCGCCCTGAAAGGTATAAACCCCCGCCCCCATGAAATTGGAGAAAACGATGCCGTAGGTAATCGCGGGATCATCCAGGGTCGAGCCGTTCGCATAGGCGATCGGCTCCATCAAAAGGCGCTTCACGTCATCCCGTCCGAGAAAGAACCGCTCCAGCATCTCGCCGGTGGTTTCCGGGTTGTTGTCGTAAAAATTCATCGACCGCAGGTGGTCGTAGAATTTCTCCACATGCTCCCGCGCCAAACCGAACTTCTCCACCAGCACCCGGGTGTAATCTTCGCGGGTAAAGGTCGTCCAAACGTCCATCTGCGGATTGACAAACCGGATGTCCTTGAGCGGCACGATCGCGTCCGCGATCTCCTTGGTCCAGTACTTCCGGCACGACTTGACCATCCCAACGGGGAAGCCATGCAGCGAAATGTCGAAGATATGGCCCCCTTTCCGGGTAAACCACGTCGCGAGGCCGCCAAACTGGTAATGGTGCTCAAGCAGCAGCACGCGGTGGCCGGCCTTCGCGAGCACATTTGCCCCCGTGAGGCCGCCCAAGCCGCTGCCGATCACGATCACATCATACTCGTCGGCGACACCTTTGAGCCAATCGTAAGCCATGAAAGGATCACCGTTGGGTATTTGCTGATCGAATGCCAACCCAGAGTTGGAGGGGCGACAAATATTTGAAATGACCGGAAATTGCCTGCAGCGAAACAGTACTCTGTCGGCGATCACGGCCGTTTAGGGGCCGTCCTTGATTTTGGCGGTGCCACGCGAACCGGTTCAGCCTGTCGGAATTCGCAGCTTCTGACGGTCCGACGCGGAAGTCGAAAACGCCGATTGACCCTGAATGACAGCGCTGTCACCGAGTCGATTTTAAACCCCTTGGTTCGTCTGGAATCAGCAGTGATAGCCCAATCTCTTGGATTTCCAGGCGGTTTCGTTCCCTGTCGGGTTTTCTCTTAAAACACCACGCCCTGGCAGTCGAAAACTGCACCGCCACTATGAAGTCCCATCATCGTACTTTCCTGCGAATCAAGAGCCTATTGCTCTCACCACTCGCCTTCCTGATGTGCGTTCAGCCTGCTTCGGCTCAAATTGCGCCGCACCCCGGCTCTGCAACCACGGATCAGATGAAGCGGCCCATTCCAGTGGAGACGGCTGGAGCCACGACACCGCCTGCCGACAAGGACGTTGTCGAGCTTTCGCCCTTTCAGGTGGTGGCGGATACCAAGGGCTATTATTCCGCGAATACGATGTCAGGCACGCGCTTCAACACGAAGCTCGAGGACCTCGCATCGTCCATCACTGTCATGACCAAGGAACAGATGGCTGACTTTGGGATGCTCGATATCAACGACATCTTCCTCTACGTCGCCGGCACCGAGGGGACGGGCACTTTTACCGACTACACGTTGGACCGCAACGGTAGTCTCTCCGACAATGTGCAGATCAACCCGACCGGAGCCAACCGAGTACGTGGTATTGCGCCGGCCAACGTCTCACTCGGCAATATCGAGACGATGGGCCGCGTTCCCATCGACCCAATCGCCATCGATTCGATCGAGGTAAGCCGGGGGCCTAACGCCAATGTCTTCGGCTTGGGCAATCCGTCTGGTACCGTCAACCAAGTGCCCGCCTCGGCCAACCTTTCACGCAATCGGATCAGCACGTCACTCCGGGCCGACAGTTTCGACGGCTACCGTACGACACTCGATCTCAACCAGGTTCTGCTCAAGGGCCGGCTGGCGGTCCGGGGCAGCGCGGTCTACCAGCACGACGCTTTCGAGCGGAAGCCCTCGGGGGTGGATACCGAGCGCTACAACGCGATGATCAAATACCAGCCATTCAAGAACACCACCGTCAGCGGCAGCTTGAATTACTATCATTCGTACGGCAACCGGCCGAACGCTCTGCCGCCTCGGGACAATATCTCCTACTGGCTCGCCAGCGGCAAGCCTACTTGGGATCCGGTCACCCAAGAGATTCACCTTAAAGGGGCGACAGTCGCCACTGTCACCGCCGCCACCTACAACGGCCCAGACTACTTCAACGCGACGTATCTGGGAAATGATCACAATCAAATGTTCATCGACCGGACTGGGCTCTCTTACTGGGCCGCTCCGCGCAGTACGTCCAGCACGGTGGGCCCCACGCTCGCGACCCTCGGCGCCGCCCGTTACCTCCAAACCTCCTCCGTCGCGGGCGCGGTGTTCTCCGGTACTGCCCCACGCCCCTTCAACCAGTTTCTGTTCAACACCACCCCGACGATAAGCGACCGAAACGTTTATGACTGGTCCTCGATCAATCTGTCGGCGCCAAACAGCTTCTGGGATCGGACGATTACTTCGACCGTCACACTCGATCAGTCGATCTTCAGCACGCCGACCCAGCGGCTCGACGCCCAAATCACCTTCATGCGCGAGGATTCCTCCCGCTGGGCCCGCAATCTCCTCGGTATCGCCAACGACAACGGCCAATCAGGGCAGTTGATGGTGGACATCAACGAGCGCCGCCTCGACGGCACCGTCAATCCGTTCTTCCTGCGTCCCTATCTCAGTGTGGACAAGCCTCGCACCGTCTCCCAGCCCCAGAAATGGGATACCACCCGTGCGCAGTTGGCCTACCGTCTCGACCTGACCAAGGAGGCCAAATTCTTGAAGTACCTCGGCTGGCTCCAGTTCACCGGTTACGGTGAATACAAATACCGCGTCAACCGCCAGTATTCCTACCGCGATGCGATCGCGACGCCGTCGGTCTCGTGGATTCCACCCGGCACCTACCGTGGCGTCCAAGTTGGACCCGCTGGGACTCCGGCGGTGATCAATCTGACCTCGGGTCTCTACCGCTACTACGTGGGTGACACGACGGGCAACAATGTGGACTACGCACCGGGTAACTTCAAATACGGCAGCTATCCGTTTGTCTGGGGTAATTCCGCCAGCGGAGTCTTCAATAATCAGAATCTGGACCTCGCTCCCATCGCCGCGGACAAGACAGGTGGGACCTTCAACACCAAGACCGCCCTGAAGACCATCGGTGGCGTCATGCAGGATCACCTGCTCAGCGACCATCTGATCGTGACCCTCGGCGCCCGCTATGATCAGGTTCGGACCCAATTCGGCAACCTCGGCGTTCCGGCCAATGCCTTGCTCAACACCGACGGCACGAGCTTCAACTACGCCGCCGTCGACGCCTGGTCCCCGACGGTCAATTCCAACGGCGGGCGCACCACCAACGTCCAGTTCGTGGTGCGTCCGTTCAGCGACACGGCCGTCGTGCGCCGGATGGAATCCAGCAGCCGCTTTGCCGCTGATGTGCTGAACGGACTGTCGCTGAATTACAACCGGTCGGACAGCTTCCTGCCTCTCAACCCGGCGCAAGATCTTTTCCAAAACTCGCTCCCGAATCCCACCGGCAAGGACAAGAGCTGGGGCATGGCCTTCAACCTGTTCAACGGCAAAGTCGTCATCCGCGCCACCCGCTACGACAACTATCAAAAAAACTCCCAGAACGGCGACGCCAGCACAATGGCGCAGCGTGTCACGCGGACCGACGTCGCCATCAGCGCGTCCACTCCGGCGAGCCCCCCGATTAATCTCCAGCCGAACGTCATCCGCTGGGTCACGGAACAAAATCCGACCTGGACGACCAGTCAGATCAACACGGAGGTGGCGAATCAGATGAAACTTTCTCAAGCGCAGCTTGATTTGCTTTATCTCCCCACGCCCCCCATCGGCACGACCAATGACATCCGCTCGCGCGGCACGGAAGTCGAAGTCAACGTCAACCCGAACAGGTATTGGACCATCGCCGGATCGGTCACCGACACGCAGTCGACCAACCTCAATGTTTCCAAGACCCTGGCCGACTGGATCGCACTCCGCATGCCGGTCTGGACGAAGATCGTCGATCCTTCGATCGACACTCCCGCCGAATTCGCGTTCGACACCGTCGGCGGCGTCAACCTGAACCCCAATCGTCTGTGGTGGCTCCATCACTACAGCGCCACCGGTCAGTCGCCTTCCGAGAATTTCCAGGCTTTCGTGGCCGCGCCGTACGGAATTATCAAGGCGCAGGAGGGCAAGGCCAACCCGCAGGTTCGTCGCTATGCGTTCCGGACGAGCACCGCCTACCAGCTCGCGGGCATCTCCGAAAACAAGTATCTCAAGGCCACGACCGTTGGCGGTGCCCTGCGCTGGGAAGACAAGGGCGCCATCGGGTACTATGGCGTGCAGTCTCTGCCGGCGATCATCACCGATCTCGATCCGAACCGCCCGATCTACGACAAGCGTCACTATTACGTCGACGCGTTCCTGAGTTATCGGACGAAAATGTGGCGCGACAAGGTCAGTGCGACGTTCAAGCTCAACGTCCGCAATCTGGGTGAGAACGGCCGACTGCAGCCCGTCGGCGCTTTCCCTGATGGCTCGATCCACACCTTCCGCATCATCGACCCTCAACAGTTCATGATTACAGCGGCGTTTGATCTCTGAGCACTTGCCGCAAATCGCCTCGTTTGTCGCCGTCCGCCGAAAAGCGGACGGTGATTTATTTTCACCCGCCTGCTCGTGCGAATAAGATCGCCGGCTTTTCCCGGCGGTTTCTAGCTTTCTCCATGTCACGTCGCCCCGGCCAGACGCCCGCCCCGCCCTCCGGCGCCGGATCGTTTCCGGCCGGTTGGGCCTGCTTCGTGGTCTTCCTCGCCGTGCTCATCGCCTATTTTCCGGCACTGTCAGGCAGCCTGCTCTGGGACGATGCGGGCCATGTAACAAGGCCAGACCTACGCTCCGTGGACGGCCTTTGGCGAATCTGGTTTGAGATCGGCGCCACCCAGCAGTACTACCCGTTGCTGCATTCGGTCTTCTGGGTTGAACACCAGCTCTGGGGCGACGCGACTCACGGCTACCATTTGGCCAACATCCTGCAGCACGCGACTGCCGCCTGCCTTTTCTGTGCGCTGCTCCGACGACTGGCAGTCCCGGGTGCATCGATTGCGGCTCTGCTTTTTGCCCTGCATCCGGTCGGAGTCGAATCAGTCGCATGGATATCTGAGCAAAAAAACACGCTCTCCGCGGTAATCTACCTGGCCGCCGCCTTGGCGTATCTGAACTTTGAGGTGCAGCGTTCGCCGGGTCGATACGTTGTTGCCACCGGACTTTTCCTGCTCGCGTTACTGACCAAGACGGTGACGGCCACACTTCCCGCGGCCTTGCTCGTCGTCGGTTGGTGGCAGCGCGGTCGGCTCGACTGGCGGCGGGATGTGTTGCCCCTGATTCCGTGGTTCGCCTGCGGGGCGGCATCCGGACTTTTCACCGCCCATTTCGAGCGGGAACTCATCGGAGCCCAGGGCGCGAGCTTTGAACTCGACGCCGTTTCGCGGTTCCTGTTGGCCGGCCGGGTGGTCTGGTTCTACCTCTCCAAACTGGTGTGGCCCACCAATCTCACGTTCATCTACCCGCGCTGGACGATCGACACCTCGATTTGGTGGCAGTGGTTGTTTCCACTCGCCGGCCTGGGGTTGCTGGGATTGGTGGCTTGGTGGAGCCGCCGCTCACGTGCCCCGCTGGCCGCCACTCTGCTTTTCTGCGGAACGCTTTTCCCAGTACTTGGTTTCGTGAACGTCTATCCATTCCTCTTTTCCTACGTCGCAGATCATTTCCAATATCTCGCCAGCCTTTCGATCTTCGCTCTGGTCGGCGCCGCACTGGCGCGGGCCACTGCGCGTTTGCCTCAGTGGGGGCGTTACATCGGGGCCACGGCGCTGCTGTTCCTCCTTGGTGGCTTGAGCCGAGCTCAGAGCGGGATGTATCGCGACGTTTTCACCCTTTACGAGACAACCATCGCACGCAACCCGGCCTGCTGGATGGCCCACAACAACCTCGCCATGGCACTCACCGCCTCAGGTCGAGTGGCGGAAGCGGTGCCGCATCTGGAAGTTGCCCTGCAGCTCAGGCCGGATTTTCCCGAGGCGCTCAACAATTTGGGAGACGATCTCACTCAACTCGGCAAACCCGAGGCGGCGATTCCCCGTCTCGAACGCGCCCTCCAGCTTCAACCGAACTATGCCACTGCCCACCGCAACCTCGGTCTCGCCCTGGCCACGAGCGGCAGGACGGCGGAGGCGCTCAGGCATTTCGAGCAGGCGGTGCGGTTGAATCCCAAAGACGCCGATGCCGAACTTAAGTGGGGCATCGGTCTGATGCTGACGAAACGATTTCCCGAAGCCGTGCCTCACTTCGAAAAGGCCGTTGCCCTCGATCCTTCATCGGCCGTGATTCGAAACACCTATGGCCGTGCGCTTGCGCACGAGAACCAGCCCGAGATGGCCATTGGCCAGTTTAGGGAAGTCCTCCTTTCAAACCCGGCAGACGCCGAAGCGCATCTCAACCTCGCCCTCGCCCTGCGCCAACTGGGTCGGACAGAGGAGGCCGAGACTCACTATCGAGAGGCGATGAGGCTGAATCCCGGCCTGCGCTAGCCCTGCGCATGGCCCACAAGAAATGACGGGACTTTCGGTGCGAGCTCGGCTAAGCCAACAGGGATGAAGCTTACAATTCCCATCAAGCAACGGCTGGCCCAACCCGAAAACATGACGATGGTTCGTAAATTGATCGGAGCG
>CANJIU010000197.1 GCA_947474365.1 Opitutia bacterium
CCGAACTCTCGGCGGCGCAGCAGAAAGCCGTGCGACTCTTCGAGCTGGACCGCTGGATGCCTTCACTTTCTTCAACTATGAATATGCCCTCATCAGCTCAGAGGAGAACTGCACCTGTAAATGGTCAAAAGATGCGAAAGTAGGGCTAGAGGCCGTTCGGCGGCGCCGGCGGAGTGGGCGGCGAGGCCGGTTTCGCTGCGTCGGCCTCCTTGAGCTCCGCAAGTTGCAGCGGGTGTTCCTCCAATAATTCTTCCTCCGACATCCGGCCGGTGAGCCACGCGAGGTTCATCGGATAGACATCGGGATTGAAGATCACGAAGTAGAAGTGCCACACGATGATCGCGAGCGTCGCGAGCACCGCCTCGTAGAAATGAATCGTGCGCGAAATGTCGAAGCCCAGCTTCGAGAACAGCCCGAGCGACGTGTTGTCGAACCAGAGAATTGCGCCTGTGAAGCCCATCAGAACCGAGCCCCACATCATCGCCCAATACTCTGCTTTCTCGATGTAACTGAAACGCGGGAAGCGCGGTTTCGTGGGCGCCAGGCCGACGTTATACTTAAAAACCTGCCAGGGATCGGTCAGGTCGCGCCACCGGGGCAGCAGATCGCGGAACAGCGAGCGGCCCGGCACCGTGAAGGCGAGATACGCGAAATGCCAGACGCCGGCGGCGATCAACACGACCCCCGCGATCCGGTGCGCCCAGCCGCGCCATTCAAACGCCCGCACACTGAGGTTGCGAATGCCGGCCACCCACCACGCCTCCGGATAACAGAGCATGAAGCCGGTCACGACCAACACGCTGAAACTCAGCACGAGCACGCCGTGCTGCGCCCGCTCGTGGAGCGTCATGCGCAGGTAGAGCCGGTGCGCCACGTATTCCGGTTCGATCAGTCCCTTTTGGATCGCGAGCTTGCGGCGGATTTTCTTCAGGAAATCGAGGGCGTTGTGCAGGAACATGCCGCCGACCACGACGACGATAATGATGACGTAGACGCTGGAGATGAGGTAAAGGATCGGGCTGTTGCCATCCTTGCCGCCCGCGGCCTCCGGACTGATGTGAACCTTGCCCACGGCGAAACGGGCGGTCGCCCCGGCATGGCATTGGCCGCAGGTCGCCACCAGGTTCGATGCGTGGATCGTCGAGGTGGGGTCCTTCTGGGACTTGATCGCGTGCGAATTGTGGCAGCTCGCACAGTTGACGACCTCGACGGCGCCGCCCCGCACCGCGAGGCCATGGTAGCTGTCGGCAAACGTCTTGAACGACTGCGAGGGCAGGCCGTACTTTTGGGTGAGGCGCAGGGAGGCGTGGCAATTGGCACAAACCTGCTGCGCGAGATTCTTGGCGCTGACGGGAGAGAGCGGATCGGTGTGTTTGCGGATGTCGTGCTCGCCGTGGCAGTCGGTGCAGGTGGCGGACTCGACATTGCCCTTCTGCAGCGCACCGGCGTGGACGCTGGCCGCAAATTCGCGGCCGGCCTGCTCGTGGCACTTCGCGCAGGTTTCGGCAACGTGCAGCTTGTTCATCTTGGCGCTGGCGGTCATGGCGCGGTTCATCTCATGCGCACCATGGCAGTCCACGCAGTTTGCGGCCTCGGCCTTGCCACCCAGCAGCGCCGCACCGTGCACGCTCCGATCGAACGAACCCACGAACTTCACTCCGCGCAACGCCTGACCGGCGACACTCTCCTTCCCGACGTGACAGGCCTCGCATTGCCGGGTCTGCGCGATCTTCTGCGCGAGCGTCGGTTGGGCCGGCGCGAGCGCGACCACCGCGTGGCGATGGCAGCTGAGGCAATCGGGGGCGTTGGCCGCCTTGGTTGCGAGTGCCCGACCGTGCGCCGAAGCGGCAAAGTGGGTCCCCGCCTGCTCGTGGCATTTCCCGCATGCCTCCACCTGGAGCCGGCCGTTGAACGTAAACGCCGGACTCTTGATTGCGACCGTGTCGTGTTTGCCATGGCACGTGGTGCACGATGTGTCGTCACCGGCCGGCATCGGATCCCGTCCGAGGCGTGGATGAAAGGCATGTTTCTTCGCCGTCTTCTCGTGACACGAGACACAGTCGACCGCGACCATCGGCTTCAGATGCGGCGTGCTGTCTCCGTCAAACTTCTCGTGGCAGTCGACGCACTCGAGTGAGCGGTGCACGGACTTCGCGGCGATCTTCTCGTCGATGAAGAGCAGCACCTTCTTGCCGCCCTTCTTCATCGTAAGCTTGTCGTCGCTATGGCACTCCAGGCAGGACGCGCTGGAATTAGGCGCGGGGGGCGCCGGTTTCGGCGCATCCGCCGCGAAGGACGGCGCGATCAGACCCAGCAGCAACCCGACCCGCCGAGCTGCCGCTCCGCGGCGCTGGTCCGGACGCGTGAATCGGGTGAGGATTCCGTGAATTGAAAGAAGTGTTTTCGTTTGCGCGCAACATAGACCCGTTCGGCCTCCCGCACCTCGCATCGCTTGACCAACCACAGGCACTTCTTGTCCGGCGGCCGACTCCGTCTCCCGCCATCATTTCTCGCGCAGCCGCTCTCTGTATCGGATAAATTATTACGGACGATGCCGCCGCGGGCGGCCGTCGGCGACAGGGACATCGCCCGAGCGCCTCATTCCTTGCTCACCTCGATGGCAAAAAACGCGGAGCATCGGCCAAGCCGACGTTAGCCCGGCAACGAGTGTTCGTAGATAATGCCGCCGACCCCGACGCTGCCTCACCCGGAGCTTTTCCAACCCACATGTCCGACGAAACCAACGCGCGCCCGCCGACCGCCGCCGATGCCGAGCGCATCGCGCAGCTGGAAGAACGACTTGCGCGGATCGAGGCGCATCTCGGTCTGGCGCGGGAGGCGTCACCGGCGCCGGTCGAGGCGGCAACCGCGCCGCTCGTCGCCGCACCGTCCGATCCGGAACCGCGCACGGAAGATGAACTCGAATATCAAGTGGGCCAAAGCTGGTTTGCCGTGGCCGGCATCGCCGCACTCACGATTGGCGGCGGATTTTTGATTTCGCTGCCGTTCGCCCGCCTCCCGGCGGCCGCACCCGCGCTCGCAGGATACGCCGTGGTGATCGTGCTGCTCGGGGTCGCGCACATCTGGCGGGAGTCGTTTGCCCTGGTCGCCAGCCATCTGCGCGGCGCGGGCATGGCGCTGCTGTTCATCTCGACGCTGCGCCTTTTCTTCCCGGAGGCGCATCATGCCCTCGACCTCGCTTCACCCGCCGGGCGAATCCTGCTGCTCGGCGTCGTGGCGCTCAACTTCGTCCTCGCCCTGCGGCGAAAGTCGCCATGGCTGACAGGGCTCGCTCTGGTAACCGGGTGCGCCGCGGTCGTCGTGGCGGGGACAGCGGGATTTTCCCTCCCGTTGCTGGTTCTGCTCCTGGCCATCACGCTGGTCGCGAGCCAACGCTTCGACTGGCCGGTCCTCGAGGTCGCGGCGGTGCCGATTGGTTTCGTAACGTATCTGCTGTGGGCTCTCGGCAATCCGCTGCGCGGGGGTCCGGTGCATTTTGTGGCCGACCCGCTCGCCGCCCCGGTCGTGGTACTCCTCTGCGCCGTGATTCTGGCCGCGGGCCCGTGGCTTCGCCCAAGGGAAGAGCGGGAGGGGCCGCAGCCGAGCATCTCCGCGCTGCTCAATTGCGGTCTGGGATTCGGGGTCTTCCTGATTCACTCCGCCGTCGCATTTCGCGAGTCGGTGGCGCCGCTGCACGTTGCGGCCTTTGTCGTGTTCCTCGGCCTGGCGGTGGCGTTTTGGGTGCGACAGCAGAGTCGCGTGGCGACATTTTTCTATGCGATGACGGGCTATGCGGCGCTGAGCGCTGCGATCTTCAAGGCATCGAGCGTGCCGGCGGTTTTCGTGTGGCTTTCGATGCAGAGCGTGGTCGTGGTGGCGACGGCGATTTGGTTCCGGTCGCGATTCATCGTCGTCGCCAATTTTCTCATCTATGTGTGCATCGTGCTCGGCTATGTGATCGTGGCGGAGCGCGAGACGGGTATCAGCCTGGGCTTCGGCGTCGTCGCGCTGGTAAGCGCGCGCATCCTCAACTGGAAGAAGGATCGCCTGGAGCTGAAAACGGAACTGATGCGCAACGCCTATCTCGTAAGCGCCTTCCTGGTGTTTCCGTACGCACTCGCCCATCTTTTGCCGGGCAAACTCGTCGCCGTGGCGTGGGTCGGACTGGCGTCAGGCTACTACGTCCTGAATTTCGTCGTGCAGAACCAAAAATACCGCTGGATGGGCCACGGCACCCTGCTGCTCACGACGGTCTATGTCGTGATCGTCGGCACGAGCCGCTTTGAACCGGTCTACCGCGTGCTGTCGTTTCTTGTGCTCGGCACCGTGCTGCTGACGGTATCCCTGGTGTTCACGCGAATCAGGAAACGGGCGGGCGAGGCCCGGCGGGCGGAAGCGGCCAAAGAGGTACCGGTAGCGAAGCGTCCAGCCGCGGGCTGAACGCTCCGCGCCAGCCCGCGGCGCACCCAAGGCGACGTGCATCCCGACCAGTCGCGCGACGCGAGGCGCCCGGCCAACCGGAGATCAATGACAGCCGCAACCACCGCCACCGCAGCCGGTGGACACTGCGGCATCGAAATCGGCCTCGGGTTCGCCTTCGACTTCGACCGGATCGCCGCCGAGCTGCTCCGAGATGCTGCAGAGCGCGGCATAATATTCGTCGCGGGTGAGCCCGAGCGCGGCGGCACCGAAGGTTTCGGCATCTTCCGCCGAGGCAAACTCGCCGTAATTCACCGCGACGAGCTGATAGAGCACGGCGAGCGGTACGCGGTCGCGATCGGCTTCGAAACTCGGATGCACGAACATCGTAAAGCCTTCCTCGGGCCGCTCACCCTTCTGGACCGGGTGGGCAAATTCGCCGGCCATCAATGGCACGGCGTTGAACTCGATTTCGCACGGGTAGCGCACATAGGCCCGTTCGGCGAGCAGCCGTTGCAGGGCGTCCCAGCCGATCTGCGGGCCGAATTTCAGATAGACCTCGAGCCCCTTGGACTCGACGTGGGACGTGAGGGATTGCCGCGCATCGTCGGCGGTGAGTTTGGTGGCCATGGGGATGTGGGAAGGAGTGGGCGATGATGCCTACGAAGTCGCCAACTCGGCCGCGGGCGCGTCCTCGTTGGCCTTGGTCATCCGCCCTTGCAGAATCGGCACCGCCATCCGCAGGAAGAGCGTGTAACACAGCAGTCCAAACGCCCAGATGCCGAGACACACGAGCGTCTCGTTGAGCGACGGCGTGTATTCGACGATGGCACCGAGCGGGGTCGGGATGAAGCCGGGAATCACGAGGCCCATGCCTTTCTCGATCCAGATGCCGGTGATGCAGCACACACAGGCGAGATCGAGCCACTTGAGGCTGCGGCTGATCGGCAAAATGAGCAGCGTCATGCCAATCAGGTTGAGCGCAACGGCGGTCCAAATCCACGGCACCAGCGCATGGTGGCCATGCAGGCCAAGGAAGAGGTATTTCGACGACGCGACGTGAAGGTTGCCCGAGTAGAATTCCTTGAACACCTCGTTCGCCAGCAGGAAGACATTGATGATCATCGAAACCTGCACGATGCCGCGCAGCGTGAGGAGCGCGTGGTCGGTGATCATGAGCCGCTCACTCATCCGCGAACGGACGACCACATCGAACGCGTGCGTTTCCATCAAGACCCGCAGGGAGTCGGCCGGTATCCGGAGGACCCGCGATTGCACCTCAGCCACGGCGTTGGCCATCCGCTTGGTGCCCTGCAACGCGGAGACTTCGCCGAACTGATCGCCCGGACCGGCAGTGCGCGTGATACGGGCGCGTCCACTCTCCTCGCGTTTCACCACGACGCGGCCGCTCAGGACGAAGAAGGCGTTCGGCGAGACCGAGCCCTGGCGCAAGAGCAGGTCGCCCGCCGCGACATTCAGCACCTCCGCTCCCGCCAGCGCCCGCGCCCGATCCGCCGCCGAGACTCCGGCGAGTTCGGGCAGCACACGGGCGAGTTCCTCGATGTCTTCCGGCGTGGCCGGGCGACCCGGCTCCGAACCGACATCAACGGCCTTGGTCAAATCGGAAGCAGACCCCGAGGCAGTCACCCGGCGCACCACCTGCAGAGCGAGGATGATCAGCGCGGGTCCGGCGGAGAACGCCGAGGCGAGAAAACGCGGACCGACGATGGCGGAATTCCAGAATGGACGACCACCCAGGCCGACATAAAGGAACGCAGTCACAGTGTGAATCGAGACGGCCCAGACGATCGCGATGAAGACAAACGGAATGTAGAACCACTTCGACGGCTTGTGTCCCTTGTAACGGGTGTAGATGAGGTAGCCGCAGATGTGGACATTGAGGAGGAGGTAGCCGTTGAGCACGATCACGTCCCAGCTGAGCATCGAGTTGGGGAAGTTCATCTGCCCAAGGAACGGGATGAGGTGCCAGAAACGATCCGGCCGGCCGAGGTCCACGGTGACGAACGCGAGACACATGATGATCGCGGCGACGGCGAGCAACTCGCCGAAAATCACGAGATCATGCATCTCCTCGTTGTTGTAGATATAGACGGGGATCACCATCATCACCGCGGCGGCGGCGACGCCGACGAGGAAGGTGAAGTTGGCGATGTAGACACCCCACGACACCTCGTCGCTCATGCCCGTCACGAGCAGTCCGTGGACGAGCTGTTTGCAGTAGGCGTTGACGCCGACGAGCGTGACAGCGAAGAGCAGGCCGATCCACGCGTAGTAGCGCCAGTCGCCCTCCGTCGTGACCCGGGCGCAACGCCAGAGAAATTTGCCGTAATTGCGGGCGGCGGTGATCATTTGTCGAAGTAGTAGAAGAATCGTGGTGACGTCCCCATCTCTTCCTTGAGCTGGATGAAGACGCGTTTTTCCCGCAGGATGTGCGAGACCTCGCTGTTGGGATCGAGGATGTTGCCAAACTTGCGCGCGCCCACGGGACAAACCTCAAGGCAGGCGGGGTATTTTCCAGCACGGGTGCGCTGGATGCAAAAGTGGCATTTCTCCATCACGCCCTGCTTGCGCGGGCGGTTGCCGAGATAAGCCATGTTGGGGTTGAGCCGCTCCTTCGGAATCTGCGGCTTGGTGAAGTTGAAGCGCCGGGCCCAATAGGGACAGGCGGCCTCGCAGTAGCGGCAGCCGATGCACCAGTCGTAGTCAATGACTGTGATCCCGTCCTTCTCCTGCCACGTGGCGTTGACCGGGCAAACCTTCACACAGGGCGGATTCTTGCACTGCTGGCATTGCACCGGCATGTAGAAAAATCCTTTTTCCGGCACCTGCTTCGCATCGTAATTGTGCTCTGCCTTTTCAAGGTCGAGCGAGCCGTGCGGCAGCCGGAGCACGCGGATATACTGGATCTCGGGGCTGCGTGACTGGTTGTTCTCGGCGACGCAGGCGTGGACGCATTTGCGGCAGCCGATGCAGCGGGTGAGGTTGAGGCAGTAGACGAACTCGACGCCGTCCATCGGCTTCAGATCGCGCACGTGCGGGCGCATGCCGTACTGGCGCTCCACGTCTTTCTCGATCCGCGTGATGACCTTCTTCATGTCATCCGGCGTGAGCTCCTTGTAATATTTCTGCAGGAACTCCTCGGGCGAGGTGAGATCGCTGAGCTCGCGCAGGGGCGAAAGGCTGGCCGCGAGGGCGGCGATTCCGGAGACTGCGGCGGAACCGCGCAGGAAGCTCCGGCGGCTCATCGCCTGGTCGGAAGTCCGATCCGGCGGGGTGGGTGTCGGGGTGGCGACCATGTTAGTGGGAAGGTTGGGTGGGTTTGGCCGCGGCGTGCGCGGGCGGGGCAAAGGTTTCGCGCAGGCTGTTTGGTCCCGGGGCCGGCTCACGCGTCGGGATTTGCGGCGCGTGCGGGTTATGACAATTGACACAGGCGAGGCGTTGGATGCCGCCCTGCTTGGTGTCCCAGAAGCCCGAGGTGCGGCCGTGCGCACCAGACTCCCAGTCGCGATACGTCGGACCGTGGCAGGAACCGCACAACGGCGGGCTGTTGTCGAACTTCAGCTCGCGGCCATCACGCACCTGCAGAGTGAGGAGATTGGCCTCGTTGTGGCAGTTGTAGCAGAGGTTGTTCCGGTCGTGCGTCCCGTGCTTGGTTTCGATGTTCGCGTGCTCCTTGGGGATCACGATCTTCAGGTTGGCGTCGAAACGGATGGGCGGCGGCTTCCCTTTCTCGTGGCAGGCATAACAATCGAAGTCGGACATGTCCTCCTTCGCCGCCACCATGTCGGCGTAGCTGCGCCGCCACGGGGTGGTTTCAAGGAAGGACGGCGCGACGAGCGGAATCTTCGGCCGAGCGGGAGCGCGCCCCCAAAGATTGGCGACGAGCAGCGCCGCCAGACAGGCGAAACCGACGGTCAGACCCGCCAGCAGGGTGTTCGTTCTCGCGCCGGACCGGGCCGGGGGCGGTTGCTTGAAGGGGTCCATGGCGGGTGCGACGCGGTCATCCCGATCACTTCTTCAACGTGCGCACATAAGCGACAAGGGCCTTCATGTCGGCCTCGCTCACGTTCTCGATCGGTTTCATCGCGACCTTGTCGCTCTTGTCCTTGATGCCCTCTTTCATGGCCTTCATCGCGGCTTCGTCAGTGAACTTCGCCTGCACGGCGGGATCGGTGAGATCGGCGATGGACAATTTCTTGCCCATCTTGGTGTCGCCCTTGCCGGTGTCGCCGTGGCATTTCGAGCAGTGTTCTTTCCAGTTGGCGGCAGCGTCGGCACCGAAGGCGGCCAGGGCGGCGCAGAGTGCGGCGCCCGCGAGGATTTGATGAACGATTTTCATGATGGGTGGTCAGGTCTGGGATGGAGGATTAACACCCGCTTTCCCGCGGGCTTCGCTGCAATATGGCTATTTCTTGCGCTGCTCGCTCGCCGCATTTTGGCCGTCAAAGCGCATTTCTTGCGGGTAACGCATGAACTTACATCAAACTCTGCGTAGTGGTGGCCAACGCATGCGCAGCGGTTCCACCGATGTTCAGGCATAAAGAACTTTGCCGAATCAGCCAACCCCGCGACCCGCGGCCAAACCCAAACAACTCTACCGACATGAACCTTCGACCGCGCCTGACTATCAATACCGTGATCTTCGGAGGCACGGCCATATGGGGCCTGCTTCTTATTTCCTGCGTGGCCGTAAACCGAACCATGATGGTGCCGCCCCAGATCGCGGGCGCGGAGTTCGTCGGCACGAAGGCGTGTACGGAATGCCACGAAGACCATACCGCAGATTTTGACGGAGCAACGCATGCGCGTCTCAACCTCTCCGAAGGCAAGGTCGGCGACACCGGCTGCGAATCCTGCCACGGCCCCGGCAGCGTCCACGTCAAGTCCGGCGGCAGCCGAGGCACGATCGTCAATCCTCGCAAGTCGCCCGAGACCTGCTTCCAGTGCCATCTCGACAAGCGCGCGCAATTCAGCCTCCCGAACAGCCACCAGGTGCTGAACGGCAAGATGAGCTGCGCTGATTGTCACGATCCACACAAGGGCAACGCGATCGTCGGGACTGGCGTCGACCTCGAAGGCATGAACGCCACCTGCACGAAGTGCCACACCCAGCAGAAAGGGCCGTTTGTCTACGAACACGCCGCCATGCGCGAGGGCTGCGTCGCCTGCCACAATCCGCACGGCACGGTGAACGCGAAGATGCTCGTCGCCCGCGACGCCAACCTCTGCCTCCGCTGCCACTTGGAAACACCGGACGCCGGTTCCTCGGGCCAGATCAATGCCAACGCGATCCGCCGCACCTCGGAAAACCACAATTCCCGCCTGATGCAGGGCACCTGCTGGAGCGCAAGCTGCCACGAGCAACCACACGGTTCCAACGCCAGCTACCACTTCCGCAACTGAACGCACCCAACAACGCACGCAATGAATACCAATATTCTCGCACTCTGCCGTCGCGCCGGCGTTCTCTCCAGCGGCCTCTTCCTTGTCACGGGCTTCACCGCCCACGCCGCGGACAAGGCGCAATCCGACGCCTTCCCGCTCAACGAAAGCTACGTCAAAATCACCGGCCAGGCCGCCGCCGTCAGTGGCAGTGATTCCTCCTTCCAAAGCCGCACCAAGCAACCGGCCAACGGCGGCGCCGGCATCGAGGACCTTCACATCGTGAGGGAACTCTCCAAGAAAAGCACCCTCGTCATCGACGGGAAGGCCCTGACCGGCTCCGAAGATTACCTCGGCAGCTTCAAGATCACCAAGAACGAGGTCGGCTCAATCGACGTCGGCTACAAGCGCTTCCGCACGTTCTACGACGGCGTCGGCGGCTTCTTCCCCACGAACAGCCAGTGGATGCCGCTCGCAGAACAGGATCTCCACGTTGACCGCAGCAAGTTCTGGGTCGAGGCCACGCTCGCCCAGCCGGGCGCTCCGGTGGTGACCCTGAAATACGTCAACGAACTGCGCACCGGCCGCAAGGATTCCACCATCTGGGGTTCCACCGACCTAACCGGGCTGCCCTTCAACTTGGCGCCCAATCCCATTAACCCCGCCCGCAAGATGATTCCCGGCTATATCCAACTCGGCGAACGGCATGAAGAGTTGGAACTCGCCGTGAAGCACAAGATCGGGAAAACGAATCTGCGGCTCGAGCTGCTCGGGGATCAGTTCAACAACGTCGATACCCGCAACGTCACCAATTATCCCGGTGAAGTAATCCCATGGTCCATCGCCAGTCTGTCGACGACGGTACCTGCCGGCCAGCTGGCAAACCCGCAGAATATCGCGAAGGCCGCGGCGTCTCCCCTCACTTGGAACAATCAGGTCATCATCGCCGAAACCGAGGGGATGAAATCCAAGACGACAGGCGTCACCTTCGAGGCTGACACGCCGTTGAGCAGCACGTTCACCCTCAAGGTCAACGCCAACTACGAGCTGATCCACACCGCTGTCGTCGGCAGCCGTCCGCTGATCACGACGACCGCAACGCCCACCAGCGTTGTTCCGGTGACGACGAACAACTATTCCGATCTGGCCGGCGGCACGCGACTGAAGAACCTGGTCGGAAATATCGCCCTCGACTGGAAGCCTTCCAAGGCGGTGTTTGTCAAATTCGCCTACCGGGCCCAGGAGGAATACGTCCGCGGCTCGAGCACCTACAACGTCATCGCGGCATCCGGCACCCCGGCCACGACCCTCACCTCGACGCCCCGCGTCGGCTGGGCGAAACTGGAGCAGGACGTCAAGACACCGGTGCTGGAGGTGCGCTACACCGGCATCAAGGATCTCTCGCTCTACTTCAGTGGCAGCCAGCGCGACCTGAGCGGCGTGGAAAAGAACACCTCGGCCTATAACCCGCTGACGGCGGCCCTGGGAACTCCGGCCCTGCAGAATGTTTCCGAGGACCACGGCAACTACACCCTCGGCGCAAATTGGAAGAGTTCGTCAATCCTGACCCTGCGGGGTGAAGTCTTCGAAAAAGGCCACAAAGACAACACCTCGGGCTTCGACGCCCGGGTCGGCGACTACTACCTGCTCGATTCCCGTTACACTGGGTTCAAGCTGTCAGCCGTTGCCCGGCCCTCACCATTCGTCGGATTCACCACCCGTTACGTAAATCAGGTCGGCAAGATGAAGGTCACGGGATTCCTCCCGACCTATCCGGCCTACGATTCGCTCCACTCGAAGAACCACATGATCTGCGAGAGCATCGACTGGACGCCAAACAAGTCCTTCTACGCCCAGCTCAACGGCAATTTTGTCTATCACGTGATCAGCACGGTTTACCCGCGCGCCGGCCTCACCCCCGCAACTGCAACGGCCAACGCCTTTGATTCGAACCGGGTTCTCCAAAACTCCAACAACAACTACGTGACCGCCGGGTTCCTCACCGGCTGGACCGTCGACAAAGACACGGATGCCCAGATTCAATGGAATCACTACCGAGCGAACAACGGCAACCCCGTGCTCGCGGCGATGACGCTACCCTTCGGCGTCGCAGTGAAGGACGAGAGCATCACGGTGGGAATGAAGCACCGGTTCTCCGACAAGTGGATGTGCCACGCGAAGGTCGGCTACTTCGACAGTGCCAACGACACCACCGGCGGCCGGACCAATTATCACGGCCCGATGGCCTACGTCTCGTTCGACTACGGATTGTAAGGACGCAAATTTAGTTACCCCAACAATAAGCCGGCCGTGGTGCATGTGGGTGCATCGCGGCCGGCGCTGTTTTTGGCCAAATCGGCGCGGCCACGTGAGATCGGATCCTAACCGCCGGCACCACTACCACGGAAATTTCCCAACGCGACGTGCGGCCGCAACCAATGAGCAGAATACCTTGAACGGGAAGACCGGGAAGAGCCGTCTCCGACTTTCCGTCCTTCCCAGCCTTCCTGTTCAAGAACTGCATCGGACTGAATCCTTACGGTCAGAAAGAACGCAGACGGGGAATGAGGACCTGCAAGATCGGCGGTCTCAGAGGGCGTCGAAAAAGGTTCTTCCTGTTTGTCATTCTGAGCGCAGCGAAGAATCCATCAAGACGTTTGCTCCTCTGAAAACGCCGCGAAGATCAAATTGGATTCTTCGCTACGCTGCCAATGAACTTATACTGTTTGGGCATGGATGGGAGTGAGGGCGAAGCCCATTTCGGCGGCCCGTTTTTCGAGCCGGTGCTGTTGGCGTTCGCGGTCCGCTTTTTCGTAG
>CANJIU010000198.1 GCA_947474365.1 Opitutia bacterium
CGAACGGACCTTCGCCTGGCTCGGCCGTTTTCGCCGACTCAGTAAAGACTATGAGCATTCCGTGTCGTCGTCCGAATCCTTCGTCTATATTGCGATGATTCATATCATGCTCCGCCGACTGGCTCGATGACCCTTTTTCGACGCCCTCTGAGCGCGGCGATGCCTTCGGCGGCCCCGACTTCAGGTCGTCTCCCGGTGCGAATACACTCGGCAAATTCCTCTAACTCCTCGCGAATCGCGGACGTATTCATTTCCGGTCCGGCGATCGGAATGTTTTGCCGTCCCGCCGCACCGGCCTTCGCCGTCGCCAGATCCCCGAAGGCCTCCCAGTTCACTTCACGACCCATGCGATTGATCTGAAGAATGCCGCGGTCGGTGAAGATGCGGAGTTCGCTTATGTAGGCCGAAACTTGATGCACGGCGTGCACCGCGACGACTCCGCTCGTGAACTCGTAGCTTCCAGTGGCGCAATCGATGGTCGAGTAATCGCTGATGTGCCGGTTCACGAAACCCGAGACGCGCGCGACACTTCCGAATAAATAGTGGAGCACCTCGGCGTAATGGACACCGAGTTGATCGAGAATGCCGCCGGGCATCGTAGCTTCCGATGTCTCCCAATCGCCCGGTTTGTAAGTGAGATGAACGTGGGGCGACCCATGCATCACCACCACCATGCCAATCTTACCGACTTCGCCCGACTCGATCATTGCCTTCGCTTTCCGGATGCCGGCCGTGCGACGCCCCTGTAGCCCGACACCGAGCACACGTCCGCGCTGCTCGCTCAACGTTTTCAGTTCCATCGCCTCGTCGAGTCGGTTCGCGAGCGGCTTCTCGACAAACACATGCTTGCCAGCGAGAAGGGCTGCCTTCGTCTGCGCGTAGTGCAGGAAATGCGGCGTGGGCAAGAGGATCGCGTCAATCTCCGGCGCGTTGACGAGTGCATCGAACGTCGCATACGTGATGCCGCCGTATTTCGCGGCCACAGCGGATGCATTTTCGGCCGAGCGTCCCCACACGCCGGCCAAGCGCATCTTGCTTGAGCCACGCAGTGCGTCGAGATAGCGTCGCCCCCACTCGGCAGGGGAGACAATTCCGAAGGCAACGGGGAGGACTGGGTTATCCATAGTGCAAGAGGATTAAAGGAGGGCTAAAGTGGTGATCGACCGGACGAGGAGGAAGGTGGATTCAGATCCGGGAAGGAAATTCATGCGAGAGGTTTGGCGGGCAAACCACCCGATGTAATTTGGCAGTCGCCACGCTGGCCTCATTTTCACGGCATCACCCTCCCAATTGCCCGCGGTCGACGCTCGCTTTGCTTCGTCGCTGCGGACTTGAACCCATCATGAATGCCAAATCGACCTTCGTCATCCGCCACGCGCTCGTGACGACCCTCGTGTCTCTTGCGGCGGGTTTTGCTCGCGCGCAAACCGCCCCCTCCGTGCCCGCTGTCAAGGCCGACGAGCCGCTCGTGCTCTCGCCTTTCACCGTCGAGACAAAGCAAGACCGCGGCTACGGCAGCGCCAATGCGCTTGGCGCCTCGCGCGTGAACATCCCGCTCATCGACACATCGGCCACGGTCGTGGTCATCAACGAGGAGTTCCTCAAGGATTTTGCGGTCATCGATAATCAGGACGCTTTCCGCTATGTGAGCGGTATGAGCGAGAACAGCCTGCCCTACAACGGTCAGGTGATCGTGCGCGGCTTCCAAGCCGGCAACGGCATCGCCTTTCGCGACGGGCTGCCCGACAATATCGAAGTTGGCGGAGGTCCGATGAACGATTTCGCGGTGATCGAGCGCGTGGAAGTGATGAAAGGCCCGAACGGCGTCCTCTACGGTTCCCACGCACCTGGAGGCGTCGTCAATCAAGTCTCCAAGAAGCCACGCTTCACCACCGGTTATGGAGTCAAGTTCACCGCCGGTTCATGGAATTTATATCGCGGCGAGATTGATGCCACCGGGCCCTTGGTTAAGGAAAAGTTGGCTTATCGGCTTATCGTGATGAAGCAGGAGGGCGAAACGCTCAACCATGGGCCGCAGGATAAGATGCTGGTCGCTCCCTCGCTCACGTGGCGGCCGTCGCTAGGCACCACGGTTTCAGCGCAGTATCTTTACTACAACCCGACCATCGCCACCAGTCGCAACTCGTGGTTCGTCGATTTCGCCGGCCGCGCCTCCACGTTTCTTCCCCGCCGCGGATACTTCGATGAGGACGACGAGCAACGGCAGCATTGGGTAAATTCCTCCGATCTCTCAATTGAACAAGCATTGAGCCACGGCTGGCGGCTGCGCGTAGTTGGGCGGCACACTGGAGCGGACGAGGACAAATTCAATTACAACAAAGTGACCTACCGGTTTGTCGGGCCTGGCGGAGCGCCACTGCGCACGCCCGCCGGGGCGGCGGCGACCTTTCGGAACTACACTTTCGCGCAGGCGTTCGCCAATCCCGACTACCGCGACATCATCGTTGATCGGGTGCGGCGTCGCGACCTCATTGAAGCCGAACGTTTCGGCGGATACGTCGATCTCGTCGGCGACATCGAGTTTTGGAAAACCAAACACAAGCTCATCACCTCGGCGCAATGGGTGAAGTCGAACTTGGACAATAAGCAGCAGCTTTGGAACTACCCCTCGACCAGCGTCATCACGCCGACCTACGTCAGCAATCCGCTGAGCGTGAGCACGGTGTTTCGCGAAACGATCAACAACGTCGGTGACAGCCGCGGCAGCGCCTTCAGCATCCAGGACAACATATCGCTGCTCGAAGGCCGGCTGCACGCCGTGGTGGGGGCGCGGCACGATCGCATTCACAACACCTCGTTCAATCGTCTCAACCAGGCCCGCACCGATGAACGGGAGAAAGACACGTCGTATCGCGCCGGGCTCCTCTTCAAACCTCGTTCGGGATTTTCTGTCTATGGAAACTTTTCCCAGACGTTCATTCCGGTCTCGGGAATCAATTACTTTGGCGTGCCGAACGAGAACCAAACGGGGGAGACGCGCGAAGCTGGCATCAAGCTCGAAGCCTTCGACAACCGACTGGTGGGAACACTTGCAGTGTTCGACCTCACGCTGAACAATTTCTCCCGGCAGATCCTCGTCGATGTGGCCAACGGCATTGTCGCCAACGTTCAGGCGGGCACTCTCACCTCTAAAGGGGTCGAGGTCGACTTGAGTTACCAACCGAACGATCAAGTCGCGTTGATCGTATCTTTTGGCGACACTACAACGACCGACGAAAAGGGGATCGGCAACCGCGGCGTCTCGCAGGGGGTAAACTACAAGGTTTTCTCGAAATATTCGTTTACCAAAGGCTCATGGAAGGGCCTGATCTTTGGTGCGGGATATGTCTTTAACAACCGCGCTGCCGGTGATGGGCTGGCGACGTTTTACCTCCCGTCCTATGGATTGTTCGACGCGGTGGTCGGGTATCGCCAGAAGAGATGGAGCGCGCAGGTGAACATCACCAATCTCACGGATAAAATCTACTCCGGTGGCGCCGTGAACGATCAGTTTGTCGCCGCCGGACGTCCGCGGGAATTCCGTTTTACCTTTGGCACTACATTTTGAGGCCAAAAGGCATCAGCTTGGCGCAGCCCTTTCTCGGTTGGCTGCTGAGCCCAACGAATTACCCGGCACAAATTCCGGCATGATGCGGGTGGCTAACCGTTGAATGGGTTCTCCTCTAGACACCGGAAGAATATGCGCAGCGAGCTTCTTGGCATACGAATGCGGATTCTTCGAATAACGCGCAGGGGTCGGCAGTAAGGAAGCCAGGTAGGGTTCATCGTCCCTGCACAACAGCGACACATCCTCGGGAACTCGGAGCGATCGTTGGGCCAGCCGCGCAGAGAGCGTGAGATAGAAATTCGACTCGGCGACGAAGATCGCGGTAGGCGGGTGCTTGGCTTGCATCATTCGATCGACCGCCTTGGCAATCGATTCCACCGTGTCGTCCGTTTCAAAAGCTTGGAGTGTGACACCGGCCGCCTTCTCCCGATCTAGCACGTCGAGTAGCCCGTCGCGAAGTCCTGAGTTGGAGCGCGTCAGAAGTCCTCCGATACGGCGATGTCCCTGGCGCAGTAGTTTTAGCGCCGCGTGTCGGCCAAGCGCGAAATTGTCGAGGCACACAAACGGCAGGTTCAGTGATTCCTCGCAGGTTCCAGAGACAACGGTCGGAATTGAGTTTTCGCTAAACCAGCGACGAGTCGCCGGTCCGCAGCCGATCAAGAGCCAGCACGCATAACGGTGCTGATCGACGAGCTTCCGGAGAAACCCGAACGGGCGCTGGGCTTCGACCTGAGGGTGAGCGTGCACGGTTAGGCTGTAGCCGTTGTCGAAAAGTAGTGCGTGAAGGTCATCAACTACCAGCGCTACAAAGTGCTTAAAGCGATCGAGCGTGCGTGGCATTAGGATGCCGACCGACTTATTACGAGCAGGGGACGAATGGCCAGCGAGCTTCCTCGCCACGCGGGTGCCCAGACCGTGTCGTGTTTTCAATACGCCTTCCTTTCGCAAGGCCGCCAACGCCGCGCGCAGTGTGCTGCGGCCTACCTGCAGCAATCGCGCAAGTTCGCGCTCCTCGGGCAGCCATTCGGTCCATCGTCCAGCGCGGATGTTTTCCTGGATAATGTCACTTAGCTGGACAACGAGCGTTTGACGCTGGGGCAATCGAGTCATGTTGGGTCCTTGCGGAGTTCAGCAGCCTGTGAAGCCGCGTTGCGCGGAAGATCCGTGCGAGAAGATGGAAACGGCGCCGCGACATCAAGAGTTCCGTGGGTTTGCCCGACTTCTGGAGCTTGCAAATGGTGTGGGGCACCGGCCGCGACAAGGCGACAGATGTACCTGGGGCTGCTCTCTGTTCACCCTGCCTTCGGCTTTGCGCTGGCTGTGGGCACCGTGGATCGAGGCGGGCGCCTCACAACGCACGTGGGTTCTGCGCGGCAGTCTGGCGATGGCCTTCGGTTTCCTGCTCGTCGCGGCGACCCTGTTTTTTCTTCCCGGGAATCTTCCGGCCTTGTTGGCGGCATTCGTGGTCCTCGCCCTCGCGGTTTCGGTCATCGAAATTTCCAGTTACGGCTTCACCGTGACGGCTCTCACGCGCCAGCAGCTCGATTTTTTCTCCGGTATCACCACGTCGTTCATTCGGCTGGGCACGCTCCTGGCCGGCACGGCGCTGTTGTTCGCCGCAGGAATCGTGACCCAGCACCACGGCGTCCATCACGCCTGGGCCTGGCTGTTCGTCGGCTTCGCGGTCGCGGCACTCGCTTTTTACGGCTACTTCCGCGTGTTCCTGCCCGCTCCGGCAATCGCGCAGGCCGTCGCGCGCGAGCCCGTCGCGTATCGCGTCCTCCTCCGTGGCTACTTTCGGCAACCACACGCCTTCGCGGTGTTGGGGTTTCTGATCAGTTACCGCGTGGGGGAGGGATTCTTCGACCGGATGCGCCTGCCTTTCCTGCTCGATCCCACCGCGGCGGGCGGCCTGGGCTTGTCGCTGCAGGAAGCGGCCGGCCTTGTCCCGCTCGGCACCCTCGCGATCGTCGTCGGTGGAGCGCTTGGGGCGGGTGCCATTGTGCGCTGGGGATTCAATCGGGTCTGCCCCGGTATTATACCAATGGATAGCTAGGCGGGATTCCGGCGGCCTGTTACGGTTCCGGGCCTTTCCCCTGTTCGGCCTCTCTCGCGGCCGTCCGGTCCCGCCCCTCGACTACCCGAAGATGCGCGTCTTCTCGGCGCATATTCCGCCTTTCAAACCCAAGAAACCATGCCCTCAACGCCTGCGGACGTTCCGACTCGAACCGTGTTCAAAGCCATCCGAATGCCGTTTGCCCGAGTTGGTGCTTGGTCGCTTTGGCCGCTTGCCGTCTCGGCTGCGGCCTTGGCGCAAACGACCACGCCTGCGGCAATGCCTGACAGCTCGGTGGTCAAGCTCGCTCCGTTCGAGGTCAATGCCGAGGACTCCAAGGGCTATGTCGCCACCAATACGCTGGGTGGCACCCGCATCCGCACGGAACTGATCGATGTCGGTTCCGCCATCTCCGTCTACACCCAGGAGTTTCTGCAAGACCTCGGGGCCTTCGACAACGAGACCTTCCTCGCCTTCGCGGTCAGCGCCGACGTGGGCGGAGCGCAGGGCACTTTTCTCAATGCGAACTCCCAGGGCGAGGAGAACGACAATTTCGGGGCGGGGAACAGCAACACCCGCATCCGCGGTCTCGCTGCGGCGGACAACACGGTCAATTACTTCAAGACCGAGGCGAGCTGGGACGGCTACAACACCGGTCGCGTGGAAATCGTGCGCGGGGCCAACTCCATTCTCTTTGGCCTCGGCAGTCCCGCCGGCATCATCAACGCCAGCACCAATCGGGCGCTGAACCGCAATTCCGGGAAGATCGAACTGCGGACCGATCAATATGGCACGCAGCGCATGGCGTTCGATTACAACCGGGTGCTGATCAAAGACGTGCTGGCGGCGCGGATCGACCTGCTGGATAACGCTCAGAAATTCCGCCAGGAGTCGGCCTTCAAGCACGACCGGCGGGCGTTCGTCACCGCCAAATACACGCCCAAATTTCTTCAAACCAAGAGCTCGACCTTCAAACTCGAGGCCTCGGCCGAGACGGCGGAGATCGCCCAAAACACGCGGCGGGGCTCGCCGCCCATTGATCGCATCTCCTATTTTTTCCTGCCCCAGTCCCAGGGTGGACTCGCCGGCAACACCGTGAATCGCAATGACCCGGCCGACCAGCGCTTCCTGTTCCTCGACTACGGTCTGCCCGCGCAGCGGGCCAATCCCCTCATCAACACGGGATGGGGCAACGGCACGACGGTGATGGTCTACGATCGCACGCCGCAGCCGGTGAACATCTTCGAAAAGGAGATCAATTCGGTGAACGGCTACCGCTTCCTGAACAATCAAGTCGTCGTGAACCAACCGGCGTCGTCCAACGCCAGCGCCACCTCGATCAACGGCACCGTGCTCCCGGTCTTCCTCAACGGCGCCGGCACGTGGGCCCAGATCGTCGGCAAACCCTTTGCGACGAGCGGCCGCTGGGGCGACCAGGTGCTGACCGACACGACGTATTATGATTTCTACAACAAACTCATCGACGGCGATTCGAAGCGTGAGGCCGCGAAGTGGAAGACGCTGAATCTGGATCTGACGCAGACATTCTTCAACAACCAGGCGAGTTACAACCTGCAGTATTTCCACCAGGAGTTTGAGAGTGACCGCTATGCCGCCCTCGGCGCGACCTCCACTTTGACCGTGGACGCTGGCCGCCTGTTGCCCGACGGATCGCCCAACCCCCGCGCGGGGCGCGCCTACCTCATCGCCTCGCCCTTCATGGGTTCGCGGGCCGCCACCGCGGACCGCGACGCGGTTCGCGGCACCGTTTATTTGGAGCACGATTTCCGCAAACACACCGGAGACGGCTGGCTGGGGAAACTGCTCGGCAAGCATTACGTCACCGGATCGCTGGCGAGTCAGGAAGTCATCCAGTCGCGATTCGACTACATGGCGATCGGAGTGGGACAGAGCTGGGTCAACAACCGTCTGGTCGATCCGCTGCCCGTCAATCGCGATCCGTTTCCAGCCCGGGCACGCGTCATCAATCAGTTCTACATCTCGGGTGATCTCAGCGGAAAGAAGGCGGGCGACAATCTCGGCGTGGCCAACATCGGACCGGCCACCGTCGTCCGGAGCGGCACCTATGATTATCGCTATTTCGAGGCCGGCACCGCGTTCTTCAATCCGCGGGTCGACCCGGCCGCGGTCGATCCGACGTTTGGGCGGGCGGCGCAAAATCCTGCCAACTATCGCGGGTGGACCACCGGGCCGATCGATATCGTGGGGGCGGCGACCGATCGCGCCAGCCGCGACTATCTCACCCGGACCCGGGACTATTTCAAAGAGAAGACCGCTACGAAGTCCTTTGTCTGGCAGGGGAAATTTGTCGATGGCGCCGTGGTGGGCACGTACGGCTGGAGGCAGGATGAATATCGGTCCTGGCAATACACGTGGGACCAGGCGCTCCAGTTCCCGGCCGATTTCAGCGCCGACCGGGCGGCGTTCAAGTTTACGCCGATCGAGCGGACCGGCGACACCAAGAACTGGAGTGCCGTGCTTCATCTCCACGAGCTGTGGAAAGCCGCGCCGTTGAAGGCGTCGCTGCAATACAACCGGGGCCAGAACACGAATCCGGATCCGGCACGGGTCGGGGTGTTCCGCAATGGGGTGCTCAGCGCCAAGGGCGATACGACGGACACCAGCGTGGTGCTGGCCGACCGGCAGAACCGGATCAATCTTCGCGTCACGAAGTTTGAGACCAACGTGACAAACGCGTCGTCGTCCTCGACGCTGCAGAGCCAGAAATTCCTTTTGGAGCAGACCTTCAACACGGCCTTCGACAATGTCTACCGGATCCTAATCGACAAGGAGGCGGGGTGGGGCGTGATTGATCCGGCCCTCGAGTCCCGCATCAATGCCGGCACCGCCACCGCGGCAGACCGCACGACCTATAACAATCAGGTCACCAACGTGCCGTTAAACGTCGCCGCCGCCAATGCCTGGCTGGCGCTGGAGGCCGGCTTTGCCCAGCGTTTCCCGCAGGCCGTCAAGGCGTGGGCCACGGGCGGGTTCAATCCCTCCACCCGCGATCCGAGCGCCACGTTCTCCTACCCGGAAAACGCCGTGCTGCTGGAGGACAGCATCGCGCGCGGCTACGAGTTCGAGTTGACGGCCAATCCCACCCGGAACTGGCGCGTCGCGGCCAACGCCTCACGCCTGGAGGCGATTCGCGACAACATTCCCGGCCCGGAATTCAGTGCGCTGATGGACTACGTGTGGGAAAAACTCAACGGCCCGGCTGGTCAGGTGCCGTTTGCCATCACCAGCGGTGCACCGACCGACAACAGCCTCCGGCGCTTTTCCGGTTTCTACGATTCCTATCAGACGCAGCTCCAGAATAACGGTCAGGCCGTGAAGGAACTCAGCAAGTGGCGCTACAGTTTCGTGACGAACTACTCGTTCAGCAGCGGCCGTCTGAAGGGCCTGTCCGTTGGCCTCAACTATCGCTACGAAGATCCGAAAGTGATCGGCTACGGACTCAAGACCGAGGGCACCCGGGTGGTGACGGACATCAAAACCCTCTACTACAACGAAGCCGTGCAAACGTGGGGCCTCTCCGCGCGCTACGGCTTCCGTCTCAGCGACAAGGTCCACTGGTCGGTGCAGGCGAATCTGATCAATGCGTTTCAAGGCAACAAGGTCCTCGCCACCAGCACGCAGCCCGACGGGTCCATGGCCCGCGGGATGATCCGGGAGGGCGCGTCCTGGTCCGTGAGCAACACGCTGAGTTTTTGAGCCCCGAGGCGCGCGGTCCGGGTGTGCCTCGCGGGCAGGTTGCGGGCTGCGGCCAGGAAACGCGAAGGGATCGGTGCAGGGCGCGTTCCCCGGGACGTTATACTAACGGATAGCTATCCGGCATCCGCCCGCCGTGTTATTCTTTGGCGATCCGTTCCCACCACCGTCCGGACTGACCGGACGGCGCACCTCCAGCCGCGTCTATCCCGCCGTATTTCCCAGGCGAACGCCGTGGTTCGCGTCATATCCTATTCTACCTCAACCCATGCCCTCCACGCCTCAATACGTTCGCACGCCCGTCGCACCCCCGCCGTCGGCGCCGACACGCGCACACCTTCGCGCCCGGTTGCTATTGCCGTTCGCCTTTGCTGGTTTCGCCGTTGCACAGACGACTGTGCCCACGCCCGCGCCGGCTGACTCGGTGCACAAGCTCGCGCCGTTTGAAGTGAGCTCGGATTCTTCGACCGGCTACGTTGCCACCAGCACTCTCGGTGGCACGCTCATTCGCACGAACCTGTCCGATGTCGGCTCAGCGATTTCGGTCTACACGAAAGATTTTCTCGATGACCTCGGCGCCTTCGACAACGAGACGCTGCTCGCGTTCACGGTGAACACCGATGTCGGCGGCGTGCAGGGCACGTTCGTCAACACCAACTCCCAGGGGGAGGAGAACGAAAACTTCGGTTCGGGTAACAGCAACACCCGCATCCGCGGTCTCGCCGCCGCCGACAACACGTTGAACTATTTCAAGAGTGACGCGCCCTGGGACGCCTACAACACCGATCGCATCGACGTGATCCGAGGCGCCAATTCCATTCTGTTCGGCCTCGGCAGCCCGGCGGGGATCATCAACGCCTCAAACCTGCACGCCATCGACCGCAACAAGGGGCAGATCCAGTTTCGCACCGACGAGTTCGGCAGCCAGCGCGGCAGCCTCGACTACAACCACGTTCTGTCCAAGGGCGTGCTCAGCGCGCGGGTGGCCCTGCTCTCGAACGATCAGAAATTCAAGCAGAAGCCTTCGTTCAAAAAAGATGACCGTATCTACCTCACGACGAAAATTGCGCCGCGCTTTCTCCAAACGCAGAACTCCAACTTCAAACTTGAGCTCTCGGTCGAGAAGGGAGACGTAAAGTCCAACACCCGCCGCGCCCAACCTCCCATCGATCAGCTGAGCTATTTCTTCCTGCCGAATGCGCAGGGCGGTCTTGAGGGTCACACCGTCAGCCGAACTGATCCGGCGGACCAGCGCTGGCTCAATGTCGGCTTCGGCACACCGACGCAGCGCCTCAATCCGCTGATCTCGACGGCCTGGGGCAATGGCACGGTTGTGCAGGTATGGGATCGCTCGGCCCAGCCGGTGAGCATTTTTGAGAATATCATCAACTCGGCCTCAAGTTATCGGATCGCGGGGAACGCTGCGGTGATCAACACCCCCTACGCGAGCGGTTCCAGCAACGCCTCCATTCAGGGCACGGTGCAACCCGTCTTCCTCAATGGCTACCGATCGGCCGCCGCGCTGCAGGGTCTGCCTTTTGCCGATCGCTACCAGGATCGGGTGCTGACCGACACCAATGTTTATGACTTTTACCACAACCTGCTCGATGGAAATTCGAAACGGGAACGGCGCGAGTGGACGAACGGCCGGGCCGAAATCACGCACTCGTTCTTCAACAATCAACTCAGCTACAATCTGCAGTATTTTAAGGAGTCGTCTGACTTCGACCGTTACGCCGCACTCGGCACAAGCTCGAACCTCCAGATTGACGCCGGTAAGCTGCTCCCCGACGGCCAGCCCAACCCCAACGCCGGCAAGGCCTACACCCGCGCCACACCCTACACGGGATCGCGGGCAGAGGCCACCGAGCGCGATGCACTCCGCGGTGTTCTGTTCCTTGAGCACGATTTCGCGAAAAGTAATGACGGCAGCCTGTTGCGCTGGCTGGGGCGGCATTTCGTCACGGGAACGCTGTCCCGTCAGGGCGTGGAGAAAAAGCGGTCTGACTACCTCTCCAACGGTCTGGGCCAGGACTGGGTCCAGACGCGACTCGTCATCAACGATCCGGCCCGGCAGGACCAATTCTCCACGCCGGCGCTAACGGCGAATTACTTCTATCTTTCCGACAGCCTGGTCGGCAAACAGCTCGGGCAAAATCTCGGATTGAGCAATATTGGCCTTGGTGCTCCGCCGGTCACCGGCACCTACAACTACCGCTATTTCGACGGGAGTTACACGACCTTCAAACCGGGTGTTGATCCTACGGCGACCGATCCGGTTTATGGTCGGGCAGCGCAGAATCCCAACAACTATCGCGGGTGGACCACGGGGCCGATCAAGCTCTATGGCGCGCCGACCGATCAAGCCTCGCGCGACTACCTCACCCGCGTCCGCGACTTTTTCAAGGAGCAGGTGGATTCCAAGGCCGTGGCCTGGCAGGGCAGCGTGCTCAAGGGCGCTCTGGTCGGCACCTATGGTTGGCGCGAGGACAGGTATCGCACGTGGACCTACACGTGGGACGAACAACTCGTTAACCTGCCCGACTTCAAACCGAACCTCGCACGGTTCGAGTTCGCGCCGCGGGAAAAAATCGGTCAGGCATCGAGTTGGAGCGGCGCCCTGCACGCGGAAAAGCTGGTGCCCAAGCTGCCCTTCAGCGTTTCACTGCTCTACGCTAGCCCTACTTTCGCATCTTTTGACCATTTACAGGTGCAGTTCTCCTCTGAGCTGATGAGGGCATATTCATAGTTGAAGAAAGTGAAGGCATCCAGCGGTCCAGCTCGAAGAGTCGCACGGCTTTCTGCTGCGCCGCCGAGAGTTC
>CANJIU010000199.1 GCA_947474365.1 Opitutia bacterium
ACCGTATCCGGCACGGATCGAAGACCAGGGATTTGCGTAATTCGGCCGGCCCTACAAGTCGTTGTTCGATTTTTTCAGCCGAGAGGGTGTTTCAGAAAGGCACGGTGTCGGGCACACACGAAGAGGAGCCCACTCTTTCCGCCAGCCACCCCGGGAAGTATGCACTCGCCATCGAGGGGCGCGATTTTCCAGTGTCACGACGTTCCCGGTCCCACCCACTCCGCCCGTCAATGTCCGAATCTGCCAAAGCCGTCTTCCTCAGCTATGCGTCGCAAGATGCGGATGCAGCGAAGCGCATCTTCGGGGGATGCTCGTTCCTCTCTGCAGGCCCCAGCTGGAATCCAATTCTTGTTCATCAATCGCAGGTGCTAAAATCATCATGAACAAACGCACTCTCCTCCGTGTTCTCCCCGTGCTGCTCGGCCTTCAAGCCACTGGCTGGGCGCAAAGTGAGGCTCGGCACGCCATGTCTGGCGAAGTCGAAGCGCGAGTGCAGCGCATCATCAACGGCTTGCTTCCGCGCGTTCGGGTGAAGGATACACCGTCTGAGCACTTGACGCTCGTTGAGTGGATGAAACGTTTGAACGTGCCAGGGATGAGCATTGCAGTTATTCATGGCGGCAAAGTCGAGTGGGCCCGCGGCTTTGGCGTCACCCGTCTCGGAGGTGCGCCCGTTACCACCGAAACCCTGTTTCAGGCAGGATCAATTAGTAAGCCTGTGGCGGCTATGGGGGCACTCAAACTGGTCGAGGAGGGCCAGCTGAATCTGGACAAGGATGTGAACCTCAACCTCACCTCGTGGAGGTTGCCGGCAAGTGAGCTGACGCGCGACAAGAGCGTCACGCTGCGGGGCTTGGTGACCCACAGTGCCGGGCTCACCGTGCATGGTTTCGATGGTTATGCGGCCGGAGAGTCGGTGCCCACGCTGTCGCAGGTATTGGACGGCGCCAAGCCCGCCAACTCCGCGGCGATCCGCGTGGACATCCCGCCCGGGACCAAGTGGCGTTACTCCGGCGGCGGTTTCACGGTGATGCAACAAATGATGCTGGATGTGACGCACAAGCCTTTCCCGGAACTGATGAGTGAACTCGTGCTCAATCCCCTGGGCATGACTCACAGCACCTACCAACAGCCCCTGCCTGCGGCCAAGGCCAAGCAGGCGGCCACGCCCTACTTGAGAGACCTGAAGGCGGTATCGGGCGGGGCTCACACCTATCCGGAGATGGCGGCCGCCGGCCTTTGGTCTACGGCGGGCGACTTGGCCCTTTTCGCGGTTGCGGTGCAACAAGGGCTGACGGGGACAAAGAATCCCGTGCTCTCCCAGTCCACTTTGCAGGAGATGGTGACCCGGCAGTTCGAGAACTGGGGTTTAGGCTTCCGAGTAGACGGCATAGGCGACAAGACGACCTTCTCCCATGATGGCGTAGATGAGGGGTTCGACGCCTTCTTGTTTGCGTATGCGAAAACTGGCGATGGTGCCGCCATCATGTGCAACGCCAATGGCGCACAGGAACTCGCCCGGCGACTGATGCGCGCCATCGCACGCGAATACGGCTGGTCTGATTTCCAGCAGGAGGAGCGCAGCGTCGTTGCGGTTGCGCCCGAATTGCTCGTGAGCTATGCGGGTTCTTACCAGCTCGGAACAAGAAAGATTTCCTTTCGTGTTCGCGAAAATCGGCTCTTCCTGGCTGCCGGTAACATTGCGGTAGCGCTGTATGCGAGCAACCAGAACAAGTTCTTCTCTGTAGCCGAGGGAGACTGGTATGAATTTACAGCGGGGAACGCAGGCGCCATCGACCTCACCGTGACCTACGGCCGCACAAACGGTCGAGTCACGGGCAAAAGGATCGACTAGTGGAGAGAGTTTCAATCCCCCGAGTTGAAACAATCGGTGAGCGGACGCGTTTCTAATGGGACCGGTTTTTGCACGGCGCGACGATCAACGAATTGCGCAACGCCCAACGCGACGTTTCGCATCTGGAGTTCCGACAATAATCGCGAGATGCGTTAATCTGCGGCCCAGCCGATCGAGTTTGTAGGTTGCAACCTGATGGATGCCGCCGGCCCTGACTTGCGCCAGCATTTGCTCAAGCCCTCGGCGACTGGAAGACGCGCCGGATGCCGCGTCGCGAAATATCACTGGATGATGCCAGCCGCGAACGCGGCAGATTCGCTCCGAGCCATGATTGAGGCGATCTGGGGTCTTTCCCCTTTGGGCTGGTCACGACGAAGTTGGCACGGCACTCGTTCTGCTCCCCTAATTGCCCATGAAGTCCGCTCGACTGGCCTGCCTTTTTGCAGGCGCTGTTTGCTTTGCACCTGCGATAGTCTTTTCACAACCTGCGCTCGCAGCGCCGTCGGCAGTTCGCTACGAGGAAGTCAAAGGTTGGCCTGCTCTCCCTGCGAACGTGCGGATGGGGGAAGCTGCCGGGGTCGCCGTTGATACGAACGGCCATGTGTTTGTATTCCATCGGCCGGGTAGAGGCTTCGAACCCTTGGCCACAACGAAGCTGTCTAATCCGCCGGTGCTCGAGATCGACGCCGAGTCGGGGAAGCTGATCAACTCGTGGGGTGCGAACACATTTCTCGTGCCTCACGGGATCACGATCGACCAGGCTAACAACGTGTTCCTCACCGACGTGGGTCTGCAGCAGGTGTTCAAGTTTACTCACGATGGAAGGCCGCTGTTGGTACTGGGCGAGCCTGGCGTCGGCAGGTGGGACGCAACGCATTTCAATCAGCCCACCGATATCGCCATTCGACCCGATGGATCGTTTTATGTCTCGGACGGCTACATCAACAGCCGAGTCGCGCTCTTCGACAAAAGCGGAAAGTGGCTTCAGGAATGGGGCAAGAAAGGAAGCGGCCAAGAGGAGTTCAGCACTCCTCATGGATTGTCGTTCGGACCCAATGGCATCGACGTGCTCGTTGCCGATCGTGAGAACTCGCGGCTGCAACTCTTTGACCACGTCGGCACATTCCGACGGCAATGGAGCGGCGCGAAGGACGCCAAGACCACGGGCCGCATCTTTTGTGTGGCCATCGCTGCCGACGGTTCGATTTTCCTTGGGATCCGGCGTGCTGATTACGACAACGAGCACACGGGTGTATTGAAGCTGGACCGAAACTGGAATATCGTGGCGTCAATTGGTTTTGGCAGGCCGGGCGACCCGGTCTTCAACGCCGTTCATGATATCGCACTGGGGCGCGATGGGTCGATCTACGTGGCTGAGACCCGAACGAAGCGCGTGGTCAAGGTTCGTCCGGTGCTTCCATAACGCCCTGCGCCTTCCTGCGGCGGGAGTAAGTGACGAATGGGCGATCAGTTCCAAGTGACGCAGCTAAGAATAGAGACTCGTCGGCGTTTCTGTGAGCTTCCTTTGCGGAACGAGCGATTTGCGCGGTCTGGCGCGCCGAAGACGCGTGCCCCTTCAGGTTCGGGTCGTATAGACTGCGGCTTGGGCTGCAGCAGCGATCAGCGGGTTGACCCTATCGGCTGGCACCAAACCTTGATCGACCCAAAATTGGGGTTCAAAGAGGCTTGCCCTCGCGGGTACCACCAGCAACCAGCGGGTTGACCCCATCGGCCGGCCCCAAAATTGGGGTTCAAAGAGGCTTGCCCTCGCGGGTACCACCAGCAACCAGCGGGTTGACCCCATCGGCCGGCCCCAATTTTCCAAATACTTCTCGTCGCTGCACCGACGGTCATCGCACGGCCGGCCCGGGCGCATCCCACAATATTGCACGGCGGAGTGCAGACGTACGCGAAGCCTCGTCTGCCAGGCGCGGACGAGCGCCTGCGGCGCCACGTCCGCGCCCCGTCGGACCGAGTAGCTGCAAGAAACTCAGATGCGCCCGCCGACCCGCCAACGCCCCGCGATGATCGTCAAGCCGGCGCAGGTTTTGCCGATCGCAAGCTGGTGCGAGCGCGGAGATTCCGGCGAAAGGCCGCCGGCGTGTCTTGGTGATATTTGGCGAACAGCGGAATCATGTGCTCCGCATAGGCGAAGCCGCACGCGTCGGCGATTTCCGGCACCGCCATATCCGTGTCGGTCAGGAGTTGCCGGACCTTTGCGATTTTCGTCCGCCTGATTTCCTCGGCCAGGCTGTGACCCAGCATCGTCTTGAAACGACGCTCCAGCGTTCGCCGCGCGATGGGCACGGCTCGCATCACATCATCGACCTGAATGCCGCGCACGGCGTTGTCTTTGATGAAACGCATCACCTGACGGACCTTGGGGTCGTCGCAGGCGAAGATATCGGTGGACTGCCGGGTGGTTATCCCGAGGGGCTTGAGGAGGAGTTCCTTGGTCTTGCGACCTTTGCCGCGCATCAGATTGCCCAACAGGTTGGCGGCCTCGTAGCCGATTCTCTGCACGGGAATGTCGACACCGCTGATCGGAGGATGCACGGTTCGGCCCAACAGATCCTCGGTTGAAAGACTGATCAGCGCCACTTGTTCGGGGATCTCGATTCCTGCCAGTTCACAGGAGTTCGCGACGTGTCGACACGTGATCGTGTCCCATCCGATGATGCCGATGGGTTTCGGCAATCCGGAAAGCCAGGTTGCCCGGTCTTTGCTTTGGGCTTCCAGACCGGCGCCAGCGGACAAGTGCTTCGAAGGGGCGTAGATCAGCGGCGTCAGCCCATGCTTGGCCGCGACCTTGACGTAGGCTTGAGTCCAGAAATCGAGGAACGGCTTGTGCGGTTCGCCACAGAACGCCACGCGGGGCAGTTGCTTTTCCAGCAGGTGGCGAACGGCAATTTCAACGACGGCGTGAGCATCCGAGGTGACGCGGGGAAATTCCACGCCCCGCAGCCGCGCTCCAGAGACGTTCACGACCGGCACACAATACTCGGCCAGGCGCGAGGCGAGTTCGCGCGAATGAACCGTCGCTATAATGCCATCACCCTTCCATCCCTCCGGAATCTGGGTCGAGCCGTCGGCCGCCGAGGGCTGCATTTCGAGCATCCAATGATTGTTCTCCGCGTGCTGCCAGACGCCTTCGATGATGCCGCGCCCATATTGGTTCCAGCCAGCGACCAACAGCGCCACGCGCAGTTTCCGGGGAAGTTTTGCCATCTGATCTCGGATTCGAGGGGGGGTGAGGTGAGGTGTCGGGCGCCGCGGCCGGTCAAGCGCGTCGTCGTTGATCGCCGAAATTGTTCACGCGGTCAAGTGGCGCAAACCCGTAAAACAAAAACGCAAAGCAGCCTACGCAAAAATCAGGCGAAGTGTTAGTGTGCTGCACCATGAGGAACGTAAGCGTGGCCCCCTAACACATAACCCTCTTTATAGTCCGTCACTGCCTTGCGCTTTGATTTTCGGAGTCGCGCGCGAACCACGGAATGAAAAACAACAAGAGATTCCGCACTTGTCCATGGCTACTTGGCTCCCGCGGCAGGTATGATGTTAGCCGATTACCCATCGCGAAGAGCCGCCCCCACCGAAGTTGCCCACTCCTATGACTTTTCAACACCTCCATCCCGCTGGCCGCTTTCTGCGACTCGCGTTTACCTCCCTCATCTGGGCCCTCTCTGCGCTTGCCGTTTCCGCCCAAAGCGCCGGCACCGGCTCGATCACCGGCCGCATCTACAATCCCGCCACCAAGGAATTCGTTCGCGACGCTGAAGTTCGCCTCGAGGGCACCAGCTTGCTCACGACCAGCGGTGACGGCGGCTACTACACCTTCCTCAACGTCCCGGCCGGCCCGGCCAATCTCTCGGTCGCCTACACCGGCCACCCCAAGACCACTCAGGCGGTCGCGGTCGTCGTCGGCCAAACCGTCGTGCGGGATTTTGTACTCACTTCGTCACCGGACACCGCCAAGCCGGGCGAGGGAGTCGTGACCCTTGGCGCCTTCGTCGTCTCCGCCGGGGCTGAGGGCAACGCCAAGCAGATCATGAACCAGCGCAATTCCATGAGCTTGGGCACCTCGGTCTCCTCCGACCTCTTCGGCGATGTCACCGAGGGCAATGTCGGCGAGTTCCTGAAATATCTCCCGGGAATTGAAATGGAAACCGTGGAGGCCGACACCCGCGGCCCGCGCCTCGGTGGCATGAACCCGGAGTATGCCGGGGTCTCCGTCGACGGCATGAAGTCCGCCAGCGCGGATGGTTTCGGCGTCTATGGCGCCACTACGAACGGATCAACCGGCAGTTCCACCCGGAGCTTCAGCTTCGAGCAGGTTTCCATCAACAGCATCGAATCAATCGAAATCTCCCGGGTTACTCCAGCCGACCTCGATGGCGATGCAATCTCGGGGACGATCAACATGAAAATGAAGCGCGCCTTCGACACCAAGGGCCGGCGGGCCACCTGGGCGCTGAGCGGCGGATTCAACTCGGCGGAATTCACCCTGAAGCGCACGCCCGGTCCGGACGACAGCCATGGCCGCAAGGTCCGACCGACGGCCAGCTTCAATTACTCGGAGAGTTTTCTGGGCGGACGCCTGGGCATCCTCCTCGGCCTCAGCGAATCCAACCTCTACAATGAACAGCAGCGGGTGCAAAATGCCTATGGTGCCGGCAGCGGGGCCTCCGCCGGGCAGCAGGTCGTGACGTCCGTGATTCTCAAGGACGGCCCCAAATGGACCGAACGCCAGACCGCCACCCTGACTGTCGACTTCAAGGCGACGCCCACGTTGATCCTCTCGCTGAATCTCAGCTACAACGGCTACGAGATGTTCGCCTACAACCGACTCAGCACTCTGACGACCGGCGCCAATCAAATTGCTGGCGCCGATTTGCTCAACATTCGGACTGCGGTCGGTGCCGCCAACATGAACAACGGCAATGGCAACATCAACAAGCGCACCATGGGCTACACGATCACTCCGAAGTTCGAATACCGCTGGCGCAGCTTCACCTTCGACGGCGCCTACTCGGCCTCCGTTTCGCGCAACACTTACGGCGCCCTGCGCAACAGCATGGCCGGCAATGCACAGGTCAACGCCCTCGGCAGCCTTACCGTCGTGGCGACACGGCCGAGCGCGCTCTCCAGCGCCTGGCAGGTGGTGCAAACGGGGGGACAGGACTGGACCAACCTCGCAGCCTACACCTTTCCGCGCGTCACGGACGACGTCCGTTACGTCTACAACGAGGTCACCAACGCCGCGTTGAACGCCAAATGGAACGTCCCGTTCCGCTGGCCCACCTTCTTCAAGTTCGGCGCCAAACGCCAGGAGCGCATCACCAACGCCGACAACAAGGGCACCCTGTACAACTACAACTATGTCGGCCCTGGCGGCGGGAACACCGGCAGCTATGCGGCGTTCCCCACGCCCTTCGTTTTCGTTCCCGACGGCCTGGGCGTCACGTTTCGCTCGATCAACGGCGGCGGCGGCCCGGCCTATGCCAACCGCGACGCCGTCGGTCAGCTGTTTAAGTCCAATCCCGAATACTTCGCGAGCACCACGACACCGGACAACTATTACACTGCCGCTTTCGCGCAACGGAAACGTTTCACCGAGCTGATTCCCTCCGCCTACGTGCTCGGCAACACCCGCGTCGGCCCGTGGCAGTTTCAAGCCGGCCTGCGCTGGGAGCAGACTCAAACGATCTCGGATGAATTCAATCCGCTTACGGTCTCGCAGGTAGCGGCAGCCGGTTTCCCGGTCAATCGAGCCACGGGCCGCGCGACCACCGTCCCGGGTTTGAACTACCAGTATGGCAGCAAGCCCAAAATCAAGCGTGAGGGGCAATACGACAATTACTTCCCGAGCGTAACCGCCAAGTATCGGTTTTCCGATGCGCTTATCGCCGACGTCGGTTACGGCAAGGCGATCAACCGCCCGAACGTGCTCGACCTCAGCGGTCTCATGTCGATCAACGAGACCGCACAGCTCGTCACGGTCTCCAATCCGAACCTCAAGCCCGAGACCTCCGATCGGCTCGCTACGAGCATCGCCTATTATCTGTCCAGCGCTGGCAGCTTGCGGGCCACGTTCACCGAGACGAAGATCGAAAACCTCAAGACGCTGACCGAGCTTACGCCCGCGGAGTATGGCCTCACCGATCCGACCTTCGACGGTTACACGGTTATCACCAACACGCAGGGCCAAGGCTCGCGCCGCTTCCGCAGCATGGAACTCGAATACCGGCAGCTCTTGCCCTTCCTGCCCGCCGTCCTCGGCAATACGACGGTTTTTGCCTCCTACACGCGCACCTACGCCAGCGAACGGCGAGTCGGCCTCACCCCCCATGTTATCACCGGGGGTGTCGACTACCGTTTCAAACAACTCTCGCTTGGACTGAAGACGCGCTGGGAATCCAAGGCCCCGTGGAGCAACGCCACGCGCTTCCGTCCCGAAGTCATCAAGTATGACGGCAACTTCGACCTACGGCTCAGCCGCAAATTGACGCTCTTTGTGCAGGCGCGGAACATCTTCAACAAGCCGTATGTAATCACCGAGGGCAACGGCAGCCTAGCGTGGGCCGATAACTACGGCGGCAATTGGGTGATCGGCATGCGCGGGGAATTTTGAGTCCCCGCCGTCGTGGACGACGGCGGATTACTTACCGGTCCACCAAGCGCGTGTTCCAATACGAAGGTTCTGGAAACGAACCAGCCGGCTGCGATCAGTGCCCAAGGCTGAACAGTGCCCAGGACTGAAGCAGTGTGCTGCGACGGCAGAACCGGAGTCAGCCGGAGAAGGTGGCGCGAAACCGTAAAATAAAAACGCAAAGCAGCCTACCCGCTGGGGGGGCGCTCTGCTATGGTGGACCGCGGCGGAGTCCCTCCGCGCCAGTTCCCAAACCACAGACAAGCCCCATGAAATCCCCCTGTACCCTGTTTGCTGTCCTCGCCGCTTGGATAGCGGCGGCGACCAACATCGTCGCGCAAACACCCCCGACTACCGGCACCGCGACCGCGAAGACGGCCGAAGAACCGACCCTGCTTTCCGTCTTCACCGTGAACGAAGAAACGAATTTGGGCTACGCTTCGATGCAGACCACCTCGGGGACGCGCACCGTGCAGGAGCTGAAAAACGTCGCCAACTCGATCTCGATCGTGAACGCGGAGCTGATCGCGGACATCGGTGCCACCAATATCAACGAGGTGTCGAAATACTTCGTGAGCGGTGAGGAGAGCCAGAGTCCAGCCGGTTTCCAGGTCACGGTTCACCGCGGCATCTCGACTGGATCCGGTTCCCTGCGGAACGGCTGGATTTGGTATTCGCCCCAGGACACCTATGTGATGGAGCGCGTGGAACTCTTGCGCGGGCCGAACGCTTTCCTCTACGGTGAGGCCGCCCTGGGTGGGGGGAGCAACAACATCACGAAACGCGGCCTCTTCACCCGCGACTTCAGCCGGGTGAAGGTGACGGGTGGAGGGGGCGGACCTTCATCGGAAACGTCGCTTTCCAACTACAACCTGCGCCGGGTCGAACTCGACTTTAACCGCGTGATCAAGCGCGACAACCTCGCCGTCCGGCTTGCCAGTGTCGCGAGCAATGGGGCCGGCTGGGACGACAATGCGAGTAGCCGGACCCGCGGCCTCTACGGCGCCGTCACCTATCGCCCGTTCCGCTCGACCCAGGTGGACGTGATGGTGGAGCGCACCCTGACCACCAACGTCCGGGCCCAGGGGCTTTTCACCGATCAGTTTTCCTACACCACGAGGACGACCCTCACCAACGCCAACGGCCTGGTCTATGTCCCCGCGACCGGGCAAATCTATCGCGCGACCGGCCAGGTCCGCAGCGCCGGCTCCGGACTTACCATCGTTGATCCGACTATCGTGCCCCGCGGTTTCCAGGTCACCGGTCCCAACAATACCCACCGGGATAACTTCAACTCGTTCTCCATCGAAGTATCCCAAAAGATCGGCCGGAACCTGAACCTGCTGTTCTCGGGCAACGCCTATCAGCGCAAAACGGACCTTTACGGTCAGGCGGTCGGCGCGGCGGTGTACCGCGACCTTTCGCCCCTTCTCCCCAGCGGCGCGACTAACCCGAACTTCAACAGGCTCTACACGGAATACCAGCGCACCGATGTCTTCAGCGGCAACATCGTGCGGGACATGCGTCTGTCTGCCGTCTACGATTTCACGACCTCGTGGACGAAGCAGCAGATCGTGGCGAACCTGCAGCAGCATCAGGACACGCCCAAGGCGCAAAGCGGGGCAAAGTTCGGCGAATACATCGACCCGGCCAATCCGAACTTCGTCGGGACAGTCGATTCCGCGGTCTCCCTGGCGGCGAATACGACGAGTCGCGCCACCTTCACGAACAATCGCTTCTTCCGCCGCTACTACCTCAGCGACGGCGATTCCGGGCAGTTGGCGGGCGAAATGACCGGTCGGCCGGGAGTGTCAACCTGGTATCCGGACCTGGGTGGCGCGGTCGGCGCGAGCAACGCCACGTTTCGCCGTTTCTATACACCCTCAGTCGGCGTCGGCGCCTCGGGCAGCTACTTCAACGACCACTTGTTCACGCTCGTCGGCTTCCGCCAGGACCACTTCAACATGCGGACCGAGTGGGGAGTGGTGCAGGCTTTGCCCGGCTACACTTGGAACAACAACTACATCCCGGGACAGTCCCAGCCATCTCCACAATTCTACAACGTGAAGGCGGACGGCTCCAACTACGGCGCCGTGTTGCGCATCAATTCCATGGTCGCATTCTCCTGGAACCGGGGAAAGTCGTTCCAAATGTCTGTCGGCGACGGCTCGGGGCTTTTTACGCCCGGCCAGGTGCAGACCATCCCTCGGGGGCAGGGGCAGGATGCGTCGATCCGCCTCACCTTCCTGGGCGGCCGGCTGGAAGTTAACACCACCTACTACGACAACTTCCAGCCCAACGCCCGCATCTCGCCGGCTCCCAACGTAGCCATCCAGGACGAACTCACCGCGATCTTCGGCGCCGGGTTTAATCGAGCTGGAACGGACTACCAGACGCTGAAAACCAAAGGCTACGAACTCGAACTGGTCGCCAACTTCACCCGCAACTGGCGTCTCATGGTCAACGCGGCGACCAACAAGTTAGCCCTCACCGAGCGACTTCCGCAGCTCAAGGGCTTTCAGGCGGCGGCCAAGGGCCAGAGCAAGGCCACCCCGCTGCTGGACGCGTTTCTCCTCACGTTTCCCGAAGGCGTGCCCAACGGCGGCTATACGAAGACGCGCGCCAACCTGCTGACGCGGTATGATTTTCGCCAAGGCACCCTCAAGGGGTTCTATCTCGGAGGCGGCGTGAACTGGCGTCAGCCCACCTTCCGCGGTAACGCCATCCTGGTGCAGGGTGGCACCGCCCAAGCGCTGTGGTCGCCCTCCTACACCGTAGTCAACCTGCTCGCTGGCTACCGGACCAAGCTGATGGAACATCCCATCACGTTTGCGCTGAACGTGGACAACGCGTTAAACAGGGAGTACTACGTCTCAGGCTCCGCCAATATTGGCCGGTGGGGCCCGCCGCAGAATTTCCGCTTCTCGAGCACAGTTGATTTCTGAGACCGGGTGACTTGGTTCGCGCAGCGCCGCCGAGGTGTTGAGGGTCAGAATCCCTCGTCTGTCGTCGGTGCGAGATTGGCGGCTTGGTCAGGTGGCGCGAAACCGTAAAATAAAAACGCAAAGCAGCCTACCCGATGGGGGCGGCATTTTGCTAGGGTGTTCCGCGCGGCTGAGTCCATCCGCGCCCGATCTCCAACCCAAACCCCAAGATGAAAGCCCCTGCCCTGTTTCGCCTCCTTGCTCTCACCACCGCTTGCCTGGTTCTCGCGCAAACCGGATCAGCTCAATCTGCGCCGAGCCCGGTCGATCCGACGACCCTCGCCCGCTGGGACAAGAACAAGAACGGTCGCCTTGACCCGGACGAGTTGGCCGCCAAGGCCGCCGCCGAAGCCTCGGGCGCAGTGAAGGAGATCGTCACACTCACACCCTTCGAGGTCGTGGCCGACGCCGCCGACACCTACCAGGCGATGAACACCAATTCCATCACCGGCACCAATGTCGCACTCGGCAAGACTGCCCTCGATGCCAAGGTGTTTAACCGGCAGCTCATGGACGAGATGGGGGTGGTCGACATGACCCAGATGCTCTCGCAGCTCGGCGGTCTCGGCTCCGCCATTATCGCTGGCGGCAACGAGGAGGTGCGCGGCGATCTGGACGGAGACCGGCAGGACCCAAAGAGCATGACCATGCGCGGGCTGACGATCAACAACCCCCGGCGC
>CANJIU010000200.1 GCA_947474365.1 Opitutia bacterium
AGCGCGCCCGGGAGCCCCGTGAACAGATCGGCATACTGACGGTGGCGCAGTTCAGCGGCCTGCTTCTTCTTTTGCGCAAAGAGCATCCCGCCCATCTCGCCGTCGGAGTGCTGGCAGGATTCTGCGGGCTGCGCCGCTGCGAAGTGCACACCCAGCAATGGTCCGACGTGATGATCGATCGCGGGCAGCTGCGCGTCACTAACGCCAAGCGGAACACCCCGGCGATGCGTTTGGTGGAGTTGGCTCCCGCCGCCGTCGAGTGGTTGAAGCTGTGCAAACGTGAAGAGGGTGGGTTGGTTTCGCCCAGCATGGGAATCGATCGGGTTCGTCAATTTGCCCGGGAAGCCGAGATCACTTGTCCCGAAAACGGGTTCCGTCATTCCTTCATCTCGTACCGGGTGGCGAAGACCGGAGATGTGGCGGCGACCGCCCTTCAGGCAGGTAATTCTCCCAACGTGATTTTCAGCAACTACCGGGAATTGGTGACCAAGGTGGAAGGCGAGTCGTGGTTCAACCTGACCCCAGCCGTGGCGGCAAAAATGGGGGAAGTTACGGAGCAGCCAACGACGCTTAAATGAGATCCGAATCGAATCTAGTGGACGCCCAAGTCTTCGGATCGACGACTACGGAGGTGGGCGGCCGATCATCGTCTTCAGTCTTGGGGCAGGGGAAGCCGGCCAATTGTTGATCGCAACCCTTGGTCTGCCGACCGGGCAGGGAACCCTCGCCGCGATGCCAACGGTTGCGGGGATACGCCTATGTGCGCGATGGGGTACGCGCGTATCTCGCCACGCCGGCGGTCGACGAGGCCGTGCCGGGTCACTTGCCCGGGGATCGTACGAGCCAGCAGCACCTGCCGATGCGACGAAAGCTGCAAGCCCTTGCCACGCTGGCGTAGCGTCCAGTCTGAAGGCTGTCGGGTCGACTTGGGGCTTCTGTGCCGACTCGATAGCGAAACCCCTGTGCTCGACAACCGTGCTTGGTCGCCCGGCGGTATGGCAGGTCGCCTCTGGATAAATGTCATCTGGAACGACTGCATGGTCCCAAACCTGAATCGATTCCCCTAACTCGAGAGCGTGCCTTGGGGTCTTTTCTGATTATATGAACTGGGTTCTCGCTATGAGAACCTTAAATACATCAATCCAAAGTCCGTTCCTGACCTCAGGGGAAGTCAGGCGACGGCTCTGCAATCGTAGCACCTGTGGATTTTGGGCGTATGTCTATAGCTCAGGAATGCCCCATATCCGGCTAACCGGGCGGAGAATCATTTTCCACGCTGCTTCGCTGGAAGCTTGGTTACGTGAGAACGAATCCAAGTGACGTCCTTCCGTTACGAGCGCAGATCCATCGTGAGTTCAGGAGCTGGGCAAACGACGCACCTCTTCAAGCCTTTGACTGCGGATGGCGCCCGATTCTCCCTCCTCGCAGCACTTCAAGTGACCAGGTGGATGAAATCTTCAGTGATTCCCCTAACGCGAAAAATAGAAACGGAGACCTTAGTGAGTATCATGGCGTTCGTACTATGAGCACTATAAAAATATCAGACAAGCGACTATGGTCCGGACGAGGAATGAAAGAATCTGCGGGAAGGATGAAATCTGTGGTGATTCATCTAACGCGAAAGATCGAATATCAAAATATAATGGGTATCACGCCGTTTGTTGAATGAACACACTCACTATATCAGTAAATCGACTATGGTCCTCGCGGGAAGTCATGGAACTCCTCCGGTATCGTAGCACCAGCGCATTCTGGGTCTTCGTCCATGCGTCGGGGATACCTTTCGTGCAGCTCAATGGCCGACGCATTATGTTTCACGGCGCGGCCCTGGAGGCGTGGCTTCGTCGCCGAGCCGTCGGGAAGCATGCCACGCCGATCGTCGGCTCATTACCTGAAGATTTGGGGGGCGAATCACGATGAACACCACCGGATCCAATATACCTCTCAATCAAAGCGGTTTCAGCCAAATCGAAACAGCCCATCTGCCAAAACTATTTTATCCTATGCTACACAAAACACTAAGAATCCCCTCTGGCGTTTCCGCGCCGGAGGGGGTTATCGAAAACCTCTGCAACACTGCGAATCCTACGGCTGTCGTCGTCGCTCGTCAACCGTATGAACCTGGCGTCGGCGGTCCCGTGACACGTCCTGGGATTTCGGCCGGAATGCTTTTCGCGGCCGGGATTGAGCACATCGACGCAGCCACCGCCCAACAGCGTTGTGGAATTTCCCAACCAGGACTGTGGATCCCGTACCGAGATCTCGACGGTGCACCTATCATGGATGAGAGCGCTCCGTACGGTCGCCTCCGTCTGGACCATCCCCGCGGTGACCGGAAATATCACCAGCGCTCCGGGAGCGTATCACACGTGTATTTTCCACCTGGCCTCCGCCCGTTGTTGAACTCCCGCTATGTGGTCATTGTGGAGGGGGAGTTCAAGGCCCTGAGCTTAGTTGAAGCCGGGATTGCGGCCATTGGGATCAGCGGTTTCTACGGCCACACGGAGAAAGCTGGTGATGCATTCAAGCTTTTGCCGGAACTGGCGACCGCCCTTCAAAAAGGCACGCTCGATTACGTCTACTTCCTCGGCGATGGTGATACTGCGTTCAACCCCCAGTTCGCTGACAGCGCGTGCCGCCTGGCTGAGGCGTTTAACCGCACGATTCTTCTTCCGCGGATTCCGGTCGACCAGTTGAAGGGGATCGACGACTGCCGTGGACTACTTCGCGACAGGTTCATCTCCTTCTGGGACGAAATCGTTCGTTCCGCAGTGCCGGTGAATCCCCGCACCGACTGCGATGCTTTGAAGGTCCAACTCGTGCTCCGGGAAATCGATGCCGTGGCAAAATTGGATGCAGCTGCCCGTGCTGAAGCCGAGCGCCGGATAATCAAGCTCGCCGCGACGGTCCATGCTCCAGTTGCCATCCAGAAGCTCCAGGCGTTTATGCTGCAGGCGTTTGGCATCAAGACTCGTACTTTTGGCGCCGCGGTAAAGGTGGAGCGCAAGGAGACCGCTCGTATCCTTAACGACCGCACTCCTTGGCTTGAAGGCATGCCGTCGCCGGATGGACGTCCCCGCGTCCTGCTTCCCGGCCCTGACCGCGAGGTAAGTGCCTTCGCCGGGGATGTAGGTCGCGTGATGGCCCTTAAGCCGCACTGGTTTTCCCGGGTAAACACTCCATGCGTTGTCGCGACAGATGCGGTGACCGGGGCGGCGACCTTCGAGAATCTGGATCCTGCACGCTCGGTGTCATCGCTGGAGCAAGTCGCGCAAACCGGAGTAATAAAACGCGACCCGGACGGCGGAGATCCTTGGTTTGAGCCGTTGTCGATGCGGATCGATGCGGCGACGTTGTTGATAAAGTCCGACCAGTTGCGTAACGCCCTGCCACGCGTCGACCGCATCCTCGAGGTGCCACTGCCGATCATGACGCCGGGACGCACCGTCGTTCTGCCGTCCCGTGGGTATAACCCTGACCTGAAGATCTGGGTTTCGCCGTCCGCCCCGGCAATTGCGATGATTCCTGTCGTCGAGGCGTATCAACGGCTGGACTGGGTCCTGCAGGGCTTCGCGTTCGTCGGACCGCAAGACCGAACCCACTACATTGCGCATCTGCTCACTCACATGGCGGCGGGTTTCTTCCCGAGTTGGAGCACCCGCACCCCGCTCTACGTCTACCTGGCCAATCGTCCACGCGTCGGCAAAGACTACCTCGCCGGAACGATCGGAGTTCTGTTTGAAGGACACGCCATCGAAGAGTCGCCTTTGACCGACGATGAACCAGAAACCACGAAGCGCTTGGTCACGGCTATGCGGAAGGGTCGTCGCCGTCTGCATTTTTCGAATTGCGCGGGTGCCCTGGAAAGTCCGGCCTTCGAAGCATTCCTCACGAATGCGCTTTTCACCGGGCGCCTACTCGGGGTTTCGGATGACATCACGGTGGCCAATGAAACTGTGGTGTCGATCTCGGGACGTACCGGCCTCACGGTTTCTCCGGATCTCGCACTCCGGTCGCGCATCATCTCCCAGACTTGGCACCAGGAGAACATCAACGCCCGCACCTTTCCGGTGCCGAACCTTCATGATGAACTCCGGAGGTGCCGGGGTGAGATTCTATCGGCGGTTTACACGTTTGTGATGACCTGGGTCGAGCAAGGATGTCCCGCTGGCCCGACAAGCTTCGCCAGCTTCCCGGACTGGGCTAGGGTGGTCGGGGGCATCATGGCGGTGAACAATCTTGGTGACCCCTGCCTGCCGCACGTTGATGGCCTCCTGCCAATGGATCGGGAAACCGAGGACATGAAAACCGTCTTCGCGACCATGCGGAACTTGCGTGGCGATCAGCCAGCCACCAGCGCGGATATCATGGGCATCGTGAAGGCGGCCCCGGACGAGAACTTGTTCCCGCAGTTCGACCTAACTAAGCCCGGGGAGCGCGCGAAGTTCGGGCAGATGCTGCGGCGCTACGACAAGCGGGTGCTTGGCGGCATCCGGCTCGAGTTCGTGCCAAACAAGAAATCGGAACGGTCCAAATACCGGTTCTTTGCCACGGAGATGGGGGGAGGTGGGGAGGATGGGGGGCTGATCTCACTCCCCGCGTAGGGAAACGAAAATATTTAAAATCGAAAAATATGATCTCCCATAGGCTGCCGGATAAAAGCCCCCCAAAGCCCCCATCCCCCCCTCACACCCACAAAGCCAACAACTATGTCCACTGCCTTATCTACCCGCATGTACTCCAACACTCTATTCCCGTCACGTATGTTCGCCGTAAATCATGACACGCTGGCATCTCCGCAGGCCGATGCTAAAGCGGAGGTCATCCAGGCGTTTAAATACGCGCTGCAAACCTCTTCGTCCTTCTTGGAATTTGTCGGAAAACTTAAGTGCGCCGATATCGCGTTTATCCTCAAAGACGGGACCCCTGTATTGCAATTTTGGGAGCATTCATTTTGCCTTAACGCCATTATCGGAGCTCTGCCGGAACTGAATGACGCGTTCAGACGCTGGGAAGGACAGTGCATTTCCTTCACGTTTGACAGTCTAGAAGCGAAGGCCCTTCGGGTTCGCTTAGAGTGGATGGAGCGCGCAAATTACGAGAACGATCTCCCGGAAACTATGTCGTCCCTGATGCTTTTCGTGGAAAAACTCGATGTCAATCGGGTGAAAGACGCGATGGCCATCGCATTTCGCAAACAAGGGATCACCGGAGGATATCAGGGACGCTTCAAGTACTTTTGCGGCGTATGCCGGAACATGATCCTGCGTCAGCCTCAGCAGCCTCAAATGCGGCCGCCGGCCGATAACCGTACAGAAGGACCGACGTTGCATCACCAAGGCGACTTGATCCCGATGCAGCCACAACGAGTCGCTTCGACCGGAGAGCAGCGATATTTGGGTCAGTCCCGCGAATGCCAGAGCCCATGAATACTCGTATCCGGGCACCCCTGATCACGGTGAGCAGCTCTTCCTCGATAACTTCGCCCGGATTCAACCCACCACGTGGTAGATCCTGTTGAAGCGGCTGCCGGAACGCGTACCGGGCTACTGGGTGCCGGTGCGCGATCACTTGGTTCAAAACGAGCACGTCAGGGGATCCGACGGCGGACCCCTGATGCCGCCGGATCAAAAATTAACGGCTGGTTTTTTGCAGTTGGCATTTTCATGGGTGGCCACGCCGCCGCAAACGATCATCGCGATCGAATACCGGCCTTCTGATCGCAACCCCGCCACTCGATGGCCTGCCGCAGAAGAAATCGATCGTGCGTGGATCCGTGGGTGGGTTGCGGGCGCTTGGAGCCAGTCAATTGCCCACGGCAATTACACACCGAAACCCGAGGTTATCTAGCTTACTGTCGGGCGCCCCGCCGTTGCGAAAGGACAATAGCAATGAGTCGGGTTCGTCGGTAGAGAATGAAGCTCCCCTCATCACGCGTAGCCCACTGCTTCCGTTGAGGAAATCCTCACACCATTGCCTCACGTTGCCGCCCATGTCGTAGAGCCCGAACTGATTCGCGGCGAAGGCCCCGACCGGCGAACTTCCGGAAAAGTTATCCACCTTCAGATTCGAAGAGTAGTTCCCGACGCCAGACGGCGGCGGCCACTGTGTACCCCACGGGTAGACACTCTTCACGCGCTTATCTTTGCTCTTCGGTGTACCGGCGCTGGGTTCATTGAGCCCCACGGCCAAGCTCCATTCTTCGTCGGTTGGTAACCGGTATTTTTGGCGAGGTCCAAGCCGTCCCGCGGCCTGCTCCGTCTTTGTCAGCCACGCACAGAATGCCTGCGCATCGTTCCAGCTGACATTTACAGCCGGATAATTCGGCCGCTGTTTTCCTGGATCCTTTGACCAATTGCGCCGTGTTACTGACGCGAATTCTTCGTAATCCTGCGTGCGTACATCCCAAATCGCAAATAGTCCTATCACCCCCGGGACCGGCACGAATTTCATGCCGAGCGTATTTTCCCATGGTTGGCCGAGCACAGGGAACGATTTTGAATCTGTTTGCGACGGCTGCGGCTCTGGCGCGTGACGGCTGAAAAACCAATTACCCAGTCCTGCGATTGCAAGTGCGCCAACAGCAAGTGTGGCGTAAAGTGGATACCTTGGCTTTGGAGACTGCACTTCTCCTGACGGTGTAACCGCAGGCGCGACTTCGCGGCGAAGATCCGCGGCAAAGGCCGCAAAGGTTACATACCGCTCGGACGCTTCCTCGTGAGTCGCGCGGAGCACCACCCGATGAAAGTGCAGCCAGGCTTCGTGAGCCGAGGGCGACAAAGATCCTTCGCCTTGGGGCGGCCAGCGGAAGGCCGGGCGTCCAAGTTTGTCCGGCGAATTACCGGTGAGCAGCGCAAACAGGGTCGCCGCCAGCGAGAACATGTCCAACCTCCCGCCGGAGTCCGCATACCAACTGGGAGCGGAGTAACCGGGCGTGCCGATACGGGTTGCGGTCAGCGTATCCGTCCGCAGGAGCGAAATGTCGGATAGCACCGGAAGGCCGCGCAAGAAGAGGATATTGTCGGGCTTGATGTCGCGATGCACCAACCCGGCGTCGGAGAGGACCTGGGCGGCGGAGCAGATGGGAGTGAGCCAGGCGGTGATCTCGTCAGGAGTAAACCAGGTAGACGCTTGGCGTTGTTGATCGATGCATGCCGCCAACGTGCGAGGTTGCCAGTCCGGATCTTCGGGCGGGACGTCATCGAGTCCGTCCGCCAGCGGCAGCACATAGAACACCTGGTTGTCGATGACACCCACGTGCTCGATGGGCATCAATCCGGCGGAGCCACCGGCGACGGCCATCGCCTTGTAGGTGCGCACCGCATTGAGTTCGATGGCCACGGCCTCAGGATTTGCCGGGTTCAGTACCTTGAGCGCAACATGGGCGTTGAGGATCCTGGAGTGCGCGAGCCAGACGGTGCCGAACCCTCCTTGTCCAATCGGGCGAATCAGCCGGTATTGATCCACCACGGCGCCCGGATGCAAGGTCTGCATGGGACCGGCTATAAACTGGTTGGGGCATGATATCGCAAGCTGGGAGCAGGGCCGCCCGTTGCCTATTCGCAGTCAAACTACCCGGAGCAAGATCTGCACATCCGTGGTGCCGTTACTCGCCCCAGCGGTGGTCAGTGATTCTTTGGCAGATCCGATCACGACGGCTCAGGTGACCTTCGCTTAGCGGGCGACGACAAAGTGGTCTGAACCGTGTGTTTGGTCGCTCGGTGCTCGTCGCTCAACTGGAAAGCCTCGGCGGCATGATAAGCCTTCCGCAGCGCGGTCAGCGAATCGTCGGCAACCAGTTCGGCTAACGTAGGCAATGGGCGATCATTGAGAGGCGTGGGCTTATTCATGGGAAAATTCCTTTTGCAGTTCCGGCCGCTGCGCGATCTCCCGTAGTTTCTGCATGGCCTTGTAGACGCTGTTGTCGACCACGCCGCGTTTCACGCCGAGATCCCGCGACACTTGATCGGGCGGGGTGTCCTTGAGCTTTACCAGGTCGAAGATCATGAAGACCTGGAACGACACTTCGCGGCGCAGGGTATCAATCAACGTCACGAGCGCGGCTTGCTGAAAGGCGTCGGATTCTTCGGCGGATTCACGGAGCGGGCCCGAGTCGTCGCTTGCGACCTCCTGCGCCGCCAGCTCAAGGGCGACGTCGTTGGCGACTTCACGGCGGTGACGTTGCCGCCGGCGGATGAAGTCCACGACTTTGCGCTGCGCCAACATGCGCACGAGTTGGCGAAACCGGTAGCGCTCCACATCGATAGCAGCCGCTTCCGGACCGGGATGATAAAGCGCTTCCATCACCCGGGTGACCACATCCGCGACGTCCGCAGCACTAGGCTGGGTCCATCCCTTGCGCACAAACGCGGTGTGCACACAGGTCCGGATCACGCCGTGGTAGAGCTCGAAGAACTCCTGCCAGCTCTGTTCCCAGCGTAGCGTGTCCCCTTCTTCACGAAGGCGGCCGATGAGGGTTTTGCGTGTAGTCGGAAATTCCATGGTGAGATCGGTTATGCTGTTATCGCACCCAGCGTGGAAATCTCTCAGCCCATCGGTGTCGAGGCCACCTCGAATTGGTTGGCGGCGCGTAGTTGTCACGCAGTCCGGCCCAGGTGCCTGCGGCCCAGATGCCCGTAAGCCAACTGGAGGCTCCAGGAGGACGGTTGCGGTCGCTGAAAACGCCGGCGGTTCGGGCTGTTTCGCGGGGCGCGAGAGATTTCCGGCCGGGCTGCGATAGACTGGTGATGAACCTCTCCCCAGTCTCGCCAGAAGTTACATGCGATCGGGCTCCTCAACACTTTTCCCGCCGGACAGATGTTTGGCATCACCCGGCGGAAACGAAAGAGAAGATCAGTAACACGCGGTCCGTGAAATTCACGGGCCGCTTTAAGTGGAAAGCAAACAGCATGAGTAAAGTTACGTCCATCCAATGGTGTCACTCCACCGTGAACCCGGTCGCAGGTTGCGATGGGTGCCCGTTGTGGCCGAGCGAGGCGGATCTGGAAGTTCGGATCACGAACGCAGCGATGCAGCACGTTCCGAACGCGGACCGTGTGGCTGTTAAGACGCACGTGCGGGAAGCCCTGCAGTGCTCGGACAAGAGAATGGAGCAGGCCCGGGTTGCGCTGGGGAGTGTCCTCACACGATACGTCCCAAGTCTCTCGGACCTCGATCACACGCTCGCGTGGAAGGAACTGAAGCAAGGATTCCGGTGCTACGCCGGCGTTCTAACGCATCGGTTCCAAGGAAAGAGCCCCAAGGCCTACCCGGAGAACTTCGATGTTGCCCAGCGGTTCCCGGGGCGGATGCAGGCGGCAGCGGCCTACGGGCTTCCGTCGGAGCGAGAGATCCATGACAAGCCCTGGCTACAGGGCCTGCGCCGGCTGCTGTTCGTGTCGGACATGGGCGATGCGCTGTCCGAGAACATCGACTTCTCCTACTTGAAAAAGGAGATCGTTGATGTGGTCACGAGCGAGGCCGGTGCACGGCACGTGTGGTTGTGGCTGACAAAACGGGCGCCACGGATGGCGGAGTTCAGCGATTGGCTTCAGGCGTCGGGAACCGGGTGGCCCGTGAACCTGATCCCGATGGCATCGATCCTGAATCACGGCTATGCCCGCCAGGCGGTGGAGCTCCTGCGAATCCCCTCGGTGGCGCGGGGGTTTTCGGTGGAGCCGTTGGACGCCCCGCTGACGCTCCCCCAGGAAATCCTGGGGCCGAACAGCTGGGTGATCTTGGGCGGTGAGAGCGGCAACGGTGCCCGTGCTCACCCCTTCGAGATCGAGTGGGCTCGTGGGATACGGGATCAATGTGCCGCGACCGGCACCCCGTTCTTCATGAAGCAGCTGGGGGCGGTGGCGACAGAGAAGGGGAAGCCCTATGCCACGCAGGACAGCCACGGTGGTGAGTGGTCGGAATGGCCCCGGGACCTGAGAGTTCGGGAGTTCCCGGCCGAGTTCCGAAGCGCCGCACGGAACTGATAGGCGAGTGATCGGGCGGCTGGGGAGAACGAGGCTCCCCAGCCGCTTCGCTCGTGCAAAAAACACTATACCGCGAGTCGGTTCGTCGCATTATTGCGATAACTACACCGGCGCTAGAAGCACCCGCGCCAATCGGCGTCGAGGTCGCTTCGCAATGCTGGCGGCCACCTGGTCGGCACTCAGTCCACATCCGTTGCCCGCAAGGTATTAAGAGGACGTTGCGGTCGCGGAAAGCGCCGGCGGAACGCGCTGAAAAGAGAGCGAGAGATTTCCGGCCGGGCTGCGATAGACTGGTGATGAAAACACAAAAGTTAGATACTCCCGCGAGCCCTCGGGCGTCGCTTGAATCCCGGCAAGGGACTGTAACATCGGAACCCAACACCACAGAAGTGAAGCCCGTTGAAAATACGGTGGTGTCGCCTGAACAACCCATCACGAACGCAAAACGCTCGGCTACGAACGACGGTTGGGTTGAAGTCCTGTTTCGCAGGAATCAGAAAGCCTTCCGTGAGCTGAGAGAGCTCGTGCCAGCTGACTACGAGCTCGTCGGCGCGCCGGTGCCCATCAAGGAGCTCAAGCGGCCCTACGACGTCTATGTGATGCTGCACCGCGGAGAATTCAAGGGAGCACCGCGGGCGGTTGCGCACGGCGACATTCTGAACATTCGGATCACCTCGCCCGTGAACGCAATTCGCACTTACATGCTGCTGGACCCGGACTTGGTGAAGGCAAAACTACTTGGCGGCACGTATCGCCTCGATACCGATCCGGAATTCCCGCTCGGGATGCTGTTGCTCTCTAAGAAGTTTCATTCGTTCGTAAATTCTGGGGAACCGGAAGCTCTCATCGCAGAATTGTATCCGAATATGGAAACCCGTCCCACCAATTTAACGTACGAACAATGCGTTGAACGGATGACAATGTATCGACGGCTTCAGACGGGGTTTATTTATGTGATCATCTTGCTTCCAGGGCTACTCTTCCTCGATGTTACTCCTGTTCGAGTTGTTAGTCTTTGGATATTAGGATTAGTCGGTTTCTGGGGAGGGCATACCTACCGTGTCCACTACCGAGAGTTGGCCAAACAAATATACGAGGCCAAGTAAATCTCCCGGTCGTCAGCGAATCCTCCGCGTCTGAATCCACGGCGCGCGCCGCGTCGCCAGTTACACAAAACAACCCTCCTACGGCACCGCAACCCGGCGCCGACAATGAAATGGTCCGTACACCCGCCTCAGTGAATCATTCGGCCTCCGGCCATACGACGGGGCCCGCGTTGCGGTCACCGGCGTAAGTGATCAACGGACAGCGGTTTCCATCCAGGCAACCGTCGCGCTTCGCATCGCCCCATGACAGGAATGACGGGTTTTCCTAAACTCTGTCCACGCGCGTGTGTTTTGAAAGTTATGGGGGCGGCCGTCATTCTTGTCATCGCGGTTTGCCGGCACGACTTTTCGGGGCTTCATCGCGCAAGAGGATCACCCCGAACCCGCCAGCACCCCCGGGAGGATCATTTCCCTTCGATTTCCGACGTTCGGGGATCCCGCGAAGGGCAATACGGCGGCGGAGGCCGGGATGATCTGGATTTGATCGGGCGGGGGGCTGGCGGTCCGATCACCCACCACCAGCGGATGGCTTCGGCGGGGCGTTCGTCTGGAACGCCCCAAGCGCAGCAAGAAACTCGCCACCTTCAACACATTGCCCGTTCAGACCAACTCAATTGTGGACTTGCGTACCTGTAGCACAGCCGAATCCTCCAAATACTCCGCTGGAAAGCCATGCCACACTCCACATTCGGATATTCCTTTGAGTCAAAAATGCTGGAATTTGCCGGGACGATCGCGACACGATTTTCGCCTCACGAATTACATGAAGCAGGGAAAACATTTCTAGTTATTTTTGATGCGAAAGGATGCGTCTCGACTTTGACTTTCGCTGAACCGCAATCGGGTTGGCACAAGCACTTGCAAACGCTCGATGCGAAAGGTGTTCCTTTCCTGTTTTACGACCCATTTGATGCGCCCGAATACATTTTTTTGGTTCTCCCGGTTTCTTAGTGGCAAGGATTCGGGGAGAGCAGGCAGGCTGGGAGGATGAAACCAAGCAAGGACGAGACGGTGGTCGCACATTATGGAAAGCTATTGGGCCTTGAGGCGCCATGGGAGGTGCAGGCGGCGCAGCTGG
>CANJIU010000201.1 GCA_947474365.1 Opitutia bacterium
CTCGTGCTGCCCGACGGCACCCTCTTCGGCGAAGGCGTCAAGACCCGCATCAAGGAAGCCCTCCTCACCGAGTGCAACCTCCACACGATCGTCCGGCTGCCCAACGGCGTATTCAATCCCTACACCGGCATCCGCACCAACCTCCTCTTCTTCACCAAGGGCGCGCCCACGACCCGTGTCTGGTATTACGAGCACCCTTATCCGCCCGGCGCCAAGAGCTACAACAAAGGCAAACCCATCCGGATCGAGGAATTCGAGGGCGAGCGCGCGTGGTGGGGCGAGGAAAAGGACGGGTTCAAGGCTCGGGTGGAAAACGAGCAGGCGTGGCGCGTCTCCATCGACACGATCAAGGCTGGCAACTTCAACCTCGACCTCAAGAACCCACACAACCCCGACACCGGCCCCGGCGACGTGGACCACCTCCTGCCCGAGTACGAAAAGCTCCTCGCCCAGATCGCCGCGACGCGCGGCCAGTTGAAGGCGCAATTGATGGAGGCGTTGAACCGATGAAAAAGAAGGCCTCTCCAAAGCCGGCAGCAGACAGCAATTTTGAGTCGCTGGTCGTCTCGATTGTCCAGATCCACCAGCAAGCTCAGGAGTTCGCCACCAAGGCCGTCAATGTCGGGCTCACACTGCGGAACTGGTTTATCGGACACCGCATCGTCGAGTTTGAGCAGAACGGTGCAGATCGCGCTGGCTACGGAGAGAACCTCGTGACCACCCTTTCTCAGCGTCTCGCGGCTCACGGCTTGCCGCAGGTCACACCCCGTGAACTTCGTCGCTATCTGCAGCTTTACCAAGTGTATCCCCAGATTTGGCAGTCAGTGACTGCCAAATCCCCCGAAGCCTCCGAGTTGACCGCCATGCGCCCACTGGCTCATCTCCTGCCATCCTCAATTCGGGAGTCAGTGACTGCCGAATCTCAAAATGGGGAGACAGTGTCTCCCAAATTGATCCACCGCCTCTCTTTCACGCACCTGTCCGAGCTGATCCAACTCCCCGACGACACCCAGCGCCGCTTCTACGAGATTGAGTGCATCCGCGGCAACTGGTCGGTCCGCGAGCTTCGCCGCCAGAAAGCCACCTCCCCATACGAACGCCTAGCCTTCAGCCAAAGCGCCGACGGCGCGCGCCAACCCAGCCCAGGGCAACGCCCTGGGTTTTCAACCCAACCACAAACCCAAGCCCTGAAAGGGCGGCCTAACCCATGCCGCAATCCCTCGCCCGCCTTTGCGTCCACCTCGTCTTCAGCACCAAGAACCGCAACCCGATCATCACCGACGCCGTGCGCGAGTCGTTGCACGCCTACATGGCCACCGTGCTGCAAAACCTCGGCTGCGCTCCCGTGCTCATCAATTCCGTCGAAGATCACGCCCATCTGCTTTTCGATCTTTCCCGGACCGTCTCTGTCAGTCAGGCCGTCGAGGATGTCAAAAAATCGTCGTCGAAATGGATCAAAACCCAGGCGGGGACATTCGATGGTTTCTCCTGGCAATCCGGCTATGGCGCGTTCGCCGTTTCAGAATCCAACGTCGAGGCCGTCCGCAATTACATCGCCAATCAACGGGAACACCACCGTAAGAAATCGTTTCAAGATGAATACCGGCAATTCCTCAAACGGCACCGCATCGCGTTTGACGAACGGTATGTTTGGGATTGACCGGCATGTTGGGTCGCCCTTTCAGGGCTGGTGGTTTTTGTTCGTCCCAGTTCCCAGGGCGTTGCCCTGGGCTACCGTGGGATGCCCCTTCGGGGCGTCGGACTTGACCGCCAACGGCGCGGCCTACGACCCGGTTTCGTCCAGCGCCAACGGCGCGACCCACGCTCGGGATTCGTCCAGCGCCAACGGCGCGGCCCACGCTCGGGATTCGTCCAGCGCCAACGGCGCGGCCTACGACCCGGTTTTGTCCAGCGCCAACGGCGCGGCCCACGCTCGGGATTCGTCCAGCGCCAACGGCGCGGCCCACGCTCGGGATTCGTCCAGCGCCAACGGCGCGACCCACGCTCGGGATTCGTCCAGCGCCAACGGCGCGACCCACGCTCGGGATTCGTCCAGCGCCAACGGCGCGGCCCACGCCAGCCCAGGGCAACGCTCTGGGACAACGGCCAACCATTTCACGCCAGCCCTGAAAGGGCGACCCAGCGCATGACGCTCGCAACGTTTTTCAAAAAGTTCGACCAGTTCGCCGACGCGCCCGATGCGGTGGCGAAGATGCGCGAGCTGGTGCGGAACCTTGCGGTAAGCGGCGAGCTCGTCCCACAAGACCCCGATGACGAACCGGCGGAAGAAATGCTTGCGCGCATCGCTGAAGATATTGCAAACGCCGTCCGAGCGAAACGGATGAGAAACTCGCGACCGATTCCGGCATACGAGGATGAATTTCCGTTCGACCTTCCTGTCGGTTGGGCTTGGGCACCGCTCGGAAACCTCACTGCGGCGGAGGACGGCGCAATGTGCGACGGCCCTTTTGGCAGCAAGCTAAAGACTGAGCACTACATCCCGACGAAGGGCTATTCTGTTCTTCGCCTTGGAAACATCGGCGTGGGCTACTTCATTCACGGGAAAGAAGGACACATTTCTCGTGAGCACTTTGAGTCCTTACCGAGCAACCACGCCGCGCCGGGCGATCTCCTTGTCGCCGGCCTTGCAGTGCCGCTTGTGCGTTGCTGCGAGATTCCGCCGGACATCGGTCCGGCGGTTAACAAGTCCGATTGCTTTCGGGTCCGACTCAGTAAGCACATGGATCGTTCTTACGTGCGGCATTATTTGAACTCGCGAGTCGCTAGAGCATTCGCCGCTGAGGAGAATCACGGCATGACTCGCGAGAGGATCAACTTGGCAAACGCCAAGGCGCTTCCTGTATCAGTCCCACCCCTCGCCGAGCAGAAGCGGATCGTGGCGAAGGTGGATGAGTTGATGGCGTTGTGTGATCGGCTGGCCTTGCAGCAGCAGGAACGGGAGACGCGGCACGCCGCGCTCGCCCGCGCGTCGCTGGCCCGCTTCGCCGACGCGCCCACCCCGGCCAACCTCCATTTCCTCTTCCACAAATCCTACACGATCCCGCCCGCCGACCTCCGGAAGTCCATCCTCACCCTCGCCGTCCAAGGCAAACTCGTCCCCCAAGACCCCAACGACGAACCGGCGGAGACGATACTTCGGGACACGTGTTCCTTGTTTGTTCGATTGGTGGCGGTCAAGAAACTCTCCGCTCCCAAACCGCTCCCACCCGTCAGTGATGATGAGGTGCCGTTTTCGCTACCAATCGGCTGGGCTTGGTGCCGTTTCGGGCAAATCATGCGAATATCTTCGGGCGATGGTTTAGTTGCCAAGGATATGAACGCTGGCCCAATTCCTGTCTATGGCGGCAACGGTGTGAACGGCTATCACGACGCGTACAATGTGGCGAAGCGAACTCTCGTCATTGGTCGAGTGGGTTTCTATTGCGGGAGCATTCACGTGACGCCGGAAAGGGCGTGGGTCACGGACAACGCGTTTATCACGACATTCGATGAGGAACACTTTGATATGGATTTCCTGAGTTGGCTTCTCAAAGCCACCGACCTCCGTGAACGGGACAACGCAACCGCACAGCCAGTCATTTCAGGCGGCAAAGTCTACCCGACAGTTCTCGCACTCCCACCCCTCGCCGAACAACGCCGGATCGTGGCCAAAGTGGAGCAACTGATGGCCTTGGTGGACGCGTTGGAGCAACAACTCGCCGCCTCCCGCGCCACCGCCGCGAACCTCCTCTCCGCCCTCGTCGCCGAACTCACCGGCACCCCGAACAACGGCAAAGTCTCCGTCCCCTCCGCCTCCGGCATCGGCCGCCGTGGCCGACCACCCAAATCACCCTGAGGCCTTCCTCCTCCGCCCTGGCCTTTTGACCAATGAACGCGATTCCCACGGCACGGCAGGCTCAGTTCCTCGCCTACATCCACCACTACGACATGGTCAACGGCTGCGCCCCGGCGGAAGCGGACATGCAGCGATTTTTTCAAATCACGGCGCCGAGTGTCCACTCGATGGTGCTCACCCTGGAACGCCGAGGGTTCATCCAGCGCGTGCCCGGTCAAGCGCGCAGCATCACGTTGAAGATCCCACCAGCATCCCTGCCCCAGCTGAAGCGTGTCCAGCGCTGACCCCGATTGCGAATCGGCACGCTGATGCGCACCCAAGTTCCGGAAAACTACTGAGTATCGTCGAAGACATCGACGCTCACGGCTCCGCCAGCCTCACGCGTCTCACCGTAGTGAAGAAATGGTTTACCGTGTGGGGGATTTGTTGCGCCATCTGTATGGGGACGGAGCGGCGTTGCCCGCGGAACAACGCCCGGCGTTTGAGCATCACCTGCCGGATTCGGCGGTGCTCGTGGCTTTTCCCGTCGAGGCGTGGCCGCATCTGCTCGGCGCCATGCATGCCCGCACCAAACAGGCCGGGGCGTGGTCGGGACGCCTCACACCGCGCGAACGCGAACTCTCGACACGCATCCTGGCCGAGATCGCAGTGCGCGGCCCGCTTTCCGCCGAGGACACGGAACTCGTGGGGCATGTCGATCCCAAGGCCGACCGGGAAGCGGGTCGGCTCCGGGTCGTCTCGCGTCGCGTACGCCGGGGGTGCCGGGTTGCGCCGGCCGTCAAAGAACTTGCGGCGTTTCTTGGGCTGAAGGGGTAGGGGACGCGAAGGAGAACGCCCCCGGGCGCCCTGGTCTCGGAACGACGGAGATTTTTGCCGTCGGCACTTCTTTGGGAACCAGCAGGGCAACGTCTCTGTCATCCGGGCGCTGACGTAAGCCCCCCCGCCATTGCGTCTGCAATTTGGGTACGGCGGCAGTGAGAGATAGTGCAGAAAGGCGGATTTCATCTCTCGGTCATCTCCCGGTCATTTCCCGGTGATATCTCGGTCACGATTATTGGACGATGGCCGCTGGATTCGAGGGCGGTTCGCGATTGCCGCGTCAGGAGCAGGCCAGCCGCACAGCACTTTTAACGATACCAGGGCCATCCCCTCCGCAATCGATCACCGAAGCGCAAAAAGCGCTTTTCAGCTCCCCGCCAGGTGAACTTGACCGGAGGTAATTGTTTTTGTCGTTTCTGGCCCCTGGAGAAACACGCGACGCCGTTTTAGCCTATAAGCGCGCTGAGCTCGGCGACGCCCTTATAAGGGCGTTTAAGGGGCAAAGCACAAAACGCGGCCTCGCCTCCGGCGCGTTTTGTGGTTTTTCTCCGAACCATGAGCGCCGCTCCTTCGCCGCACCCGGTATCCTCTCCCGGCGATCTTACCCTTCTCCTCCAACGCGCCGATGCGGGGGATGCGCAGGCCGCGGATCAGATCCTTCCGCTCGTCTACGACGAATTGCGCAAATTGGCCGCGGCCAAAATGGCGCGCGAGACACCCGGCCACACCCTGCAGCCGACCGCCCTCGTCCACGAGGCATGGCTCCGGCTCGGCGGCGACGCCCAACCTCCGTGGACAAGCCGTGGGCATTTTTTTTCCGCCGCGGCCGAATCAATGCGACGCATCCTCATCGAGAGCGCCCGCCGCCGCCTGACTGCGCGCCACGGCGGCGGTTTGCAAAAAATGAGTGTCAACTCCACCGGCTTCGACGTTGCCGCCCCTGAAATCGGCGATGAGGATTTGCTGCTCGTCCATGAGGCGCTCGACGCCCTCGCGGTGCGCGAGCCGCGGCGGGCCGAGATGATCAAGCAATGGTACTTCGTCGGGTTGACCCTGGATGAAATCGCTGCGCTCCTGGATATTTCCCTGAGCACGGCCAACCGGGACATGCGCCAAGCCCGGGCTTGGTTGGGCCAGGAAATACTCCGGCTGCGGCGGAGTACTGCGCCGCGCTGAATACGGGATTGGTTTTTTTCGCAGAAAATGCCTCCGGGGTGACATTTTTCCGGTTAGAAATTCGCATTGAGGTAGATTGAAAGCTGGATTCCCACCCCCACTTGAGTCGCGAAACGGACATCTTTGACTCCGCCTGTGATCGCCCAACCGCGGATCACGCGGCGATCCTCGACCGGGAGTGCAACGGTGACCGGGCGTTGCGCGCGCGGGTGGAGGACCTCCTCGCGGGCTACGCCGAGGCGGAACGCGTCCTGCCCGTGGCATTGGTCGCTCGGGGGAATCCGGCGTCGGAGGAGAAGCCCCGCGACCGGATCGGACGCTACATTTTGATCGAACGAATCGGCGAAGGTGGCTTCGGCTCCGTCTGGATGGCGGAACAGGAGTCGCCCGTGCGCCGCCGCGTGGCGCTCAAGGTCATCAAAGTAGGGATGGATACGAAGGCCGTCATCGCCCGCTTCGAGGCTGAGCGCCAGGCGCTGGCCTTGATGGACCATCCCAACATCGCGAAAGTCCTCGATGGGGGGGGGCACCGAATCCGGTCGCCCGTTTTTCGTGATGGAACTGGTGCACGGGGTGCCGATCACGCGCTACTGCGGCGAGCATGATCTGCCTACGACCGCGCGACTGAATCTTTTCATCGATGTCTGCCTCGCGATTCAGCACGCGCACCAAAAGGGGATCGTCCATCGCGACATCAAACCCTCCAACATTCTCGTCACGCAGCATGATGGCGTGGCGATCCCCAAGGTGATCGACTTTGGGGTGGCGAAGGCGATTGAAGGACGCCTGACCGACCAGACGATCCATACCGAACTCCATCAATTCATCGGCACGCCCGCCTACATGAGTCCCGAGCAGACCCAGATGGGCGGCGTGGACATCGACACCCGCAGCGACATCTACAGCCTGGGGGTGCTCCTTTACGAACTGCTCGCTGGTCAGCCGCCATTCGATCCCAAGGAGCTCCTGGATTCCGGGATCGACGCCATGCGGAAAACGATCCGTGAGCAGGAACCTGTTCGCCCTTCGACGAAACTGGGCAAAACGCTCGCCACGGTGGGCGAAGTCGGGCTCGTCCCTCCGTCCGTACCGTCATCGAGTGAACCCACCGCTCCTGGCGGCGGGCGCGGAGGGGTGAGCCCCACTTCGCAATCCGAAACGGAAATCAGGGCCGCCTCACGTCGGCTGCTGCGAACAAAAGAAACGATCGCACGTTTGCGCGGGGACCTGGACTGGATCGTCATGAAGTGCCTGGAGAAAGACCGCGCCCGCCGCTACGAAACGGCCAATGGGCTGGCCTCCGATTTACGGCGTCACCTGAACCACGAGCCAGTCGTCGCCCGTCCCCCGAGCACCGTTTACCGGCTCCAAAAACTCTTTCGCCGGAACAAACTGGCCGTCTCCGCGGCGGTCACCATCTTCAGTTTGTTGCTGATCGGGGCGGTCGTGAGCACTTCGCTGGCGGTGCGCGCCACTCGGGCGGAGCAAGAGCAGATTCAGCATCGGAAGGAGGCGGAATCGGCGCGGGTAAATGAAACTCAAGTCCGCAGGATGGCACAGTTGCACGCCTACGCCGCCGACATGAAGGCCGCGCAGGTGGCGCTGAAGCAGAACAGTCGCCAGCAAGCAGTCACTTTGCTGGATCAATACTGGCCGCAACCGGGTGAGGAGGACATGCGCGGCGTTGAATGGCGGTATCTGTGGCAGGCGGCTCAGGGTGACGAGGTGCATACGTGGGTCCATCCGGGCATGGTGCTGGGCGGCCGTTTCTCGCCGGACGGCCGGCAGATCGCGACCGCTTGCACGGACGGCGTCCTCCGCCTCTGGGATTTTTCGTCCCGCAAGCTCATCGCCCAGTACGAAAGGCGCGTCCCGGACGACACCGTTAGAATTTCCTTTTGCTACGCGCCGGACGGCCGGGTGATTGCGTCGGCGGCCCGAGAGGGAATCGTGCTGATTGATACCGGAAACGGTCGCGTGGTGCGTACGCTCGTCCTGTCACCAGAAGAACAACGTCTACTCGATAACGTGTCGTTGGCCTACTCGCCGGACGGGCGCTGGCTGGCGGCGGGAACCGCGCAGGGCACGAGAATTTGGAACACGGTAAATTGGGAGACGTTTACCTTGCCGGTCAGTTCCACGGGACGAGTTGCCTTTGCGCCCGATGGCAAAACGTTGTTTGTCGGTGCTCGTTTGTGGGACTTCGGGGCCAAAACTGAAGCAGACCTTTCGGTCGCAAAAGAATTCCCCTTCGCCTTTGCCTTCTCTCCTTCCGGCGATGCAGGCGTTGGCGTCAATGGTTTGGGATATGGTTTGGGGAGGCTCGCCATCTGGGACCGGAAGTCGGGTGGATTGGTGCGAATGGAGCGGGCCCACCGCACCCGGATTTTTGAGGTGGCCTTCTCGCATGATGGCAAACGATTCGCCAGCGGAGGAGCTGACCAGCAAATCCATGTGTGGAATGCGTCCACCCACCAAAAGGTAATGACCCTGAAAGGACACCTGAACGAGGTGTGGTCAGTGCAGTTCTCGCCGGACGACCGGTACCTGATTACCTCGGGCAAGGATCGCACCGTTAAGGTCTGGGATTTGCAATCCGAACCAAGGGCCAATGGATGGATGCTGGATGACAGAGAATGGCCGGCGGGATTCGCGGCAGGCGGACAGGGAGTGATCACCATTGCCGATCGCGAGGGAGGCACCGGACCGGATCGCCCTAAAGTGATCCGTCATTGGAACGGACCGCGAGTGATCAAAACCCTGCCGGTTGCAGGGGCATTGCTCCCGAACCGTACGGTGCTTTCGGTAAGCGGCAGCGGCTCTAAAGACGGGGACGGGCGAGTCACGACCACCGGTAGTGCCGATAACGAAATCCAATTCCATAGCGCCGGTACCGGCGAGTCGACTCGCAGCTTCAGAGTGGCCGAACAGATCTCCCAATTGTTTTCGGCCTCGTCCAACGGTCGCTGGCTGGTGGGATTGGCCAAGGGTAATGCCGGACTTTGCGTCTGGGATGCGGATACAGGGGAAAGGGTGGCCTTGCTCGACGAGTTCATGGGGGCGAACAGCTACGATCTGGCGGTCTTTTCTCCCGACAACCGATTTCTGGCTGTGGCCACTCAAACGTATCAGGTCAAACTCTGGGAGATGGAGACGCGGCGATTCGTGCGAACCTTCGGATCACACGGCTGGCGGGTTTACGCCATCCGTTTCTCGGCGGACGGGAGGCATCTGGCGAGTTCCAGTTGGGAAGGGGATGCCCGCGTATTCGAGGTCGGATCCGGGAAAGCGATTGCGGGGCCGCTTTATGGACACGGTTCGGGAGTTTACAGCCTCAGTTTCTCCGCCGACGGGAAGACACTCGTGACCGGCGGCGGTGACAACACGGTCCGCTTCTGGCATCTCCCCACCGGCCGGGAAATGTTACGGTTTGAACGGACCCCAAACAAATTATCGCGCATTCCCTTCCTTTCGCCCACCGACGAACTTCTGGTGTGGGGGCAATCCGAAGCCGGCGACCGGGTGCGCGTAGAGCGAATCCCGAGCCTGGCAGAAATCGACAAGGAGCGGGCGGCGCGATCGAATCCTGAGCCTTTTGGGGCAAAGTGAGTTGACCCGACGCTGCGCTTCGGCTGATCGCTTTCGCCGCAAATCATTGGGGTTCGCTCATCGCGAACTTTCCGGACGGCGATGGGCAGCCCTCGAACGAACTCCATAGCCGAGGGAACGCGGCGGCGCGTGTGCGACGATTTCCCCAGCGCTGATTTCTTGACCGCAGATGGATCTGTTTATCGCGCGAGTGGCAATACGAGCCAATCACCCCGGATTAAAACTATCTTCCATCCCGATGACATTTTTGGACCGGCGATATCGCATTGATGGGTAGTGCCGCTCCCGCAGGGGCGGACGTTACCGCCCATCCCACAAAGCTGTTTCACCCCACCCCCCCGTGCTCAAACTGTTCCCGGTCCTTGCGGCCCGACTCATCCTTTTGCTCCTGTTTGCATCTGGTGCCTCGGCTGACATCGTCACTTACGAAGGCAAACTCGCGGTTGACGGCACGCCCTTCAATGGTCTGGGGAACTTCAAGTTCGCCCTCGTCGGAGAAAACGGGACAACACTTTGGACCTCGGAGAAGATCGCCCTGAGTGTCGCGGCGGGGAGATACGGCGGGTTGAATGCGTCAACGCGGTCCGTGACATCGGATGGGCGAATCAAGTGGCAACTGACGGAGGAGTCATCGTGAGCAAACAGCGCAAACGTGTTGTGCTGGCCTTGGCGATTGTCGCTTTGGTCGCGATCGTTTGTTTCATCCTTTGGAAGCGGCAGGGATTTTCCGATTCCGCAACGCAGGGACGGAGTCAAACGGTAACATCGGTCGGCGCAAAGTCGCCACCGGCAGCAGCGCCACTGCCAAAATCAACCGCGGCAATCCCGGCGCCGCCTGTTCCCGTTCCGCCGGCGGGCGGATCAACGGTGCCGGCTTTGGACGACATTGTGATGCGGGTAAAACAGGCGACCGCCCCGAGCATCCCCTATAAGGTGGTTGTAACTCAGACGACCATCGCCAACCAAACGGCGACCACTACGGTACCGTTGGGAACCGGGACATTCGAAATGAGATATGATCCGGTCTCCGGGAAATTTATTTCCCAAAACAGCCCAGCGACGCAACCTGGTGCCGGCGGCACTCCAGCCGCATCCGCTTCAAATCCTCCTGATGTCCGGATCGCGATTAACTTGACCAGTTTCCTGGGGAGTTTGGCCGGCACGCAAGATGTTAGTGTGACGTCCGTGCAAGCAAGCGGGAAGGCATACTATAGAGTAGCAGGGAACCAGGAGCAGGTGGGCTTCGTCCTGTTGGTTGATCCGGAGAACTGGTTCATTTCCCATGCTACGGTGGACTTTGCAGGCCGCCGGTTTGCTGAGGTGGCTGTAGAATACAAGCGAGTCGCCGGATATTGGATGTCGGCCAAAATGACCACAACTTATCCATCTGATGGATCGGTCTTAACACACATTTTCGCTGACTATGTAGCAGGAAATCATTCAACGCCCTGATCACGATCCTAAAGTTTTCACGATGACTCATCTTTTGAAATCCAGATTTTTACGTTATGGTATTGCGTGTGTTCTGGTCGCAGGAGGTGTTGCAGCGTGGGCCGCAGAAGTTTCTGCTCCGCATTCCTCACTCAATGTAATAGATGGATATCCCGGCGTTTCTTATGATTCCGGACCGTTAGGGTTTAGCACATCCTATGAAGCTATTCCCGCCGTCACTGTGACGATTACTCCTGAGATTTATGTTCCTGCTGTTTACATTCCTGCTGTTCACACTCCTGCTGTTTACTCCCCTGCCGTTCACACTCCTGCTGTTATAGTGTTTGGTCAGGTCTGGTTTCCAGCTGTTAATATTCCAGCTATTGAAATCACCCCAGCTGTTAATATAGCAGGTGTTAATACACCGGCTTATACTATACCAGCTGTTACTGCGACTACACCAGCAGTTTTAGGAGGCGTCTCCGCCTATGTGCAGGTTACGGCCGGAATTGGAGGAACGTTGACGCAAATCAACATGGAAGGCACCGGTAAACTCGCCTCTACATCCACGGGCGACGCGAATCTGTCGTTCAATGGTTACACCGGTTCGGCCAAAATGGATTTGGGATTCCAGTGTAAGGTTACTTACAAGGTTACTGTCGGTGATATCAAAAAAACGGGTTCTTCCGGAAAGTTTAGTCATTTTCTCGGGATCGAAACGGGGACGGCTCAGACCGGCTGTGGAAGGGGCGGGTTTGGCAACTGTCGTACCCGCGTCCTCGCTCGCTCGGGGGCGTCCCGCGTGGTGTCCTGAGCGCAGAGCCCC
>CANJIU010000202.1 GCA_947474365.1 Opitutia bacterium
CCAACGCAAATATACGACAAAAACCCGTCCCTCCCGCCGTGCTCCGCACGGCGCTCAGCAGCCCGTCAGAGTTGGGCCTCCCGTCGCCGGAAAAATTTTGGAAAATCACCCCCAAGCCTGATTTTCCAAGTCCGACGGGCTGCTAGGAGGCCCAAAATTGTCTCGAATGAAATCTGCGCAACCGGACTGCAAGTCCCCTCAGCCGTAGGTCCTACTTCTTTGCGTGGGCCACCATCGCCGCCGTCATCCGCGGCAACCATCGAATGAAATAGCAGGGCGGACGCCTGCCCCGGAGACAAGCCGAGGTGTCGAAGCGTCCAGAACATCGGCAAGGGATACTTGCGTCCCAATGCTACTACCGCCATCGGCAAGCGCCGGCCCGTTTTCTGCAATTTTGGGTCGAGTTCGACTCTGAGGAACAATGGTAGTGGCGCGCTCACTTGCGTTAAATGCTCCTGCAAAACTAGTTTAACGATTACCTAAGGGAAGTCGATTTTGTGTGAATTTCCACACACCAGTCCCCTCCCCAACTGAACCGTGACAACTTGGCTAGAAATCCGAATAACCGGATTTCTCCTCTGACAGGCAGCTGCAGACCGTCGGTTTAACGGTGCATTTGCGCTAAAGAAAAAGTGGTGGACCAGATCGGGATCAAACCGACGACCTCGTCGTTGCGAACGACGCGCTCTATCAACTGAGCTACTGGCCCGTGAGGAAGGAGAGGTATTGGGAAATCGCCGAACGCAAGTAAACACCAATTTTATCGCCCGTGAAAAACACCTGCGATGACGAACACCACGACTTCGGTATAACGGCGGGAAACCGTCGCTCATTTCTACCTTCTGCAGCGAAAAAATCCGCATCCCACCCGATCAAAAAAAGAACGCGGCATAGCAGCTGCAAAAATCACTTCGCGTTCATTCACAGGTACCGCGTGGCGAGCCCGCCAACCCCAACCTTGGCTACTTTCCGGCGGAAACGGGCTGTTTTGCAGGCGTGGAGGTCCGCTCTGCGCCGTAGGTTTTCACAAGGTAATCGGTAATGGGCTCCACCGCGTCGTCGGGAATCGGTGCGCCAAAGGTCTTCTGCATTTTCACCACCGTCGCCTTCCAATACGTCCGGGCCGATGTCGGCTGGTAAAGGACGTACTCAGTTGAATGACAGGTGTAACAAAGGGCGGTTGTGAGCGCATAACCGGGGAGCGACGATTCAGCGAGGCGGGCCGTCTCGTCTGGAAGCTTGATCTCCACTGCGACGAGATTGATTGCAGCTGCCGCAAACAGACCGGCAACCACGGAAAGAGAAGTGCGAACGTTCATACGGCCTCCACATTTACGGTTTCGACGACATTGCGCAGATAGCCCGCGGGGTTCCAGAGCGGTTCCAGCGGTTGCGATTCACCGATACGATTGAGCGCCCGCGCCATCAGCGTGTGCCCGCCGCGCTGCGTTGGCTTGAACGCAATCTTCCACTCGCGAAACGAATACCGTCCCAATTCGGCGCCGAGCTCCGCCGTCCGCCAGGAACGACCGCCATCGCTCGAGAACGCCACTTCGCGAATGCCCTGCCCGCTGTCGAAGGCGATACCCCGCACCACGGTTTCACGGCCCACGGGCACCGTTGCCTTGTCAACCAGGCTCGTGATGAACGACCGAATCGTCAGGCGGCGAATCGGGTCCGTCTTCTTCGGGGCCGTGCCCGGCTCGACGGCCCGGCCCGGAGTGTCCGGCGTGCGATAGGCCGTCGCCATCCAAAACCCCGAAAAGACACTATCAAGCACCTCGATGGTGCTGACGTGCTTTACCCAATACGTCCCATAGTACCCCGGCACGACGAGACGCAGCGGGTACCCGTTCAACATCGGCAGGTCCTCGCCGTTCATGGCCCACGCCAGCATCACTTCGCCATCGAGCGCGTGGTCAACGTCGAGCGCTTTGACGTAATCAGGCGTACCCTCGAGCGGCGGGCGGTCGAGGCCGTCAAACGTCACCTGCCGCGCGTCCTTGCCCAACCCGGCCTTCTCCAACACGGCACGCAAGGGCACCCCGGTCCATCTCGCGTTGCCCATCGCGCCGTGTGAGAGCTGGCCGCCGTTGACCCGCGGCACGAAATACCCGCGGCTGTTGCCCGAGCACTGGTTGACCGCGACGATTTCCTGCGGCGTGCCGATTCGCTTCAGGTCGGCGAGCGACAGTTCCAGCGGCGTTGAAACCCGGCCGTGCACCCGCAGACGAAACGCCGCCGGGTCGATCTTCGTGGGAATGTCACTCAAGTGATAGCGGACGAAAAACGCATCGTTGGGCGTGAGGAGCCCCTCGTTAAAGACCGGGAACGGCGTCTCGAGCTGCGGGGGACGCGCGGTGAGGCGAATCAGTGGACGCTTCTGCGGATACGCCACCAAATCCCGCCCGCCGTTTTCGAAGGGCAGCGTCACCTGCTTTTCCGCGGCCATCAGCCGGGCGAGCGGACCGCCCAGCAGGGCCCCGCCTGCCAGCAGCGCGGAACGTTGAAGAAAGCGACGCCGGTCGGTCTCATCCGGCGCGTGACGATGACTTCGGTTCATTGGCATCGAGGCTGCCCGTCCTGGGACAAGGTGCAAGTCCACTTCCGTCAGGAAGCGGGCAGCAAAAAATGCTTCGTTCCCGGGATTGCGTCCGGGTCACCGGTCGCACCACGATTTAAGTCCCCTCTCCTACATGAACCACCCCTCGATGACAAATCGCCGCACGTTTCTGAAAACCATCGGTGCCGCCAGCGTGGCCGCGCCGTTTTTCGCCCGCAACCTTCACGCCGCCCAGCCCAGCCGTGTGTTGCGTCACGCCAGTTTCGGTTCGGCCGGCATGGCGCGTTCGGACATTGAGGCCCTCACGAGCAACCCGTTCGTGAAGCTCGTCGCCGTCGCCGACGTCGATCTTAGCCGCGCCGCGAAACTCAAGGAGACGTTCCCCGACATCCGGATTTATCAGGACTGGCGGCAGCTGCTCGACAAAGAGCAGGGCAACATCGACTCGGTGAACGTCTCGACGCCCGACCACATGCACGGGCCGATCGCGTATTCGGCGATGCAACTCGGCAAGCACTGCTACTGCCAGAAACCACTCGCGCACGATCTCTTCGAGACGCGTGCCCTGACCAAAATCGCACGGGAAAAAAAGCTCGTGACCCAGATGGGCATCCAGATCCATTCCTACAAAGTCTACCGGCAGGCCGTCGCCCTCGTGCAGAGCGGCGCGATCGGCAAGGTGAAGGAAGTCCACACCTGGAGCAGCAAGAAGTGGGGCGACCTCGGCGCTCCCCCGGCGACCAATGACCCCGTCCCGTCAGAACTGAATTGGGATCTATGGCTGGGAACCGCGGCCACCCGGCCATACGTGAAGGGCTATTTTCACCCGAGCAATTGGCGGAAGCGGCTCGATTTTGGCACCGGCACCTTTGGCGACATGGGTTGCCATATCTTCGATCCGGTGTTCGAAGCGCTCGCGCTCACCGCGCCGATATCGCTCCGCGCCGAAGGTCCCGCGCCGGACAAATGGAATTGGGCGATCAACGCGAACATCCGTTACATTTTCCCCGGCACGAAATTCACCGAGGGGAAAACCGTGCCTGTGACCTGGTACGACGGCGACGCCCGTCCGCCCGCGGACATCATGGCGCTCGTCAAACCCGCCGCCGGATCCGAGGCGCCCACGGCCAAAAGCAAGTCGGCCGACGCCAGGAAGGCGAAGGCCGACAACGACAACCAAGGCTCGATCATCATCGGCACGGCCGGAGTGCTCCACATACCGCATGTCGCCGCCCCAAAGCTTTTCCCGGTGGAGAAGTTCAAGGACTATACGATGCCGCAACCCGAACAGGGCCACCACTGGACCATCTGGGCGGAAGCCTGCATCAACGGCGGCAAACCGGGAGCGGATTTCGACTACTCCGGCCCGCTCACCGAATCGGTGCTGCTCGGCAGTGTCGCGGTGCGTTTCCCGCAGACGACGCTGGAATGGAATTCAGCGAAGCTCCAGTTCGGAAACGAAAAGGCGGCCAACCAGTATCTGCGGCGCACCTACCGGAAGGGTTGGGAGATCGCCGGGCTGTAAAGTCACGTACGGCAGCGAGTGCGGTCAGCCGCACTCGTACCGAGGTTGTCGCGCCCGCGCCTGACACCCGTCGTGACGCCGGGCGAGATTCGCCTCACCCACTCACTGCTCGCCCCACACGGAGGGCGACTTGAACCCGGCGGGCGCCGGCGCCTGCTTCGTCGGAACAGCCGCCTTCGCATAGGCGTCGATGCGGGCACGCAGTTCCCGTACCTTTTCCGGGTTCTTCTCGGCGAGATTCGTCTTTTCGTAGGGATCGTTCTTCAAGTCGAACAGCTCGATTCGAGTCGTATCCGCGGCGCCATTCGCCGCCTTCTTTCCGTTCTTCTTACCGGCTTTGGGCGTCCCCTCGCCTTCGCCTCCCTCCACTTCGGAATACTGGCCGTTGACGACCAGTTTCCAATTTCCCACGCGCACCGCGCCGCCAATCGCCGTGATGTTGTGGAGAATGTCTTCGTGCGGCGTCGGGGCGCCTTGGGTGATCGCCGGCCACGCATCGCGTCCGTCCAGCGGATGTTTTTGTGCCAGTGAAACACCTGCGAGCTTCAAGAGGGTCGGATACCAGTCGACCATGTGGAGCGGGGCGTCGACGATTGAACCCGCCTTGATCTTTCCCGTCCACGCCGCCACGGCGGGGACGCGCACACCGCCCTCATAAAGGGTTCCCTTGCCGGCGCGCAGCGGACCATTGCTTGTGACGACGCCAGGCGAAGGTCCGCCGTTGTCCGAACAGAAAAAAATCAGGGTGTTGTCGCGTAGACCTTTCTTTTCCAACGCGCCAATGATCTGGCCGATGGCCTCGTCCATTGCCGCGAGCATACCGGCGTACGTGCGGCGGATGCCTTTGATTGCGGAGTACGGTGCGGTGTAGTTTTCGGGCACCTGATGCGGCGAGTGCACGGCGTTGAACGGCACGTAGAGGAACAGCGGTTTCGCGGAATCGTGCTCGGTGATGAGCCGGGAGGCCTCGCGGGCAACGAGGTGCGTCGAATACCCCTCGTCACGATTGACCTTGTCGTCGCGATGCCAGTCGAAACCGCCGTCTCGGAAGTGGGTATTGTAATCGAGCGCACCGTTGTAGTGGCCATATTGATGATCGAAACCGCGATGCGTCGGAAGGTACGCCGGTTGGAAATGACCGAGATGCCACTTGCCGGTGATCGCGGTCTCGTAACCCGCCTCCTTCAGGGCCTGCGGCAGAATGCGCTCGTCCAACGGCAAACCGTATTGCGCCCACGGCCGCACGACTCCGACGTGCAGACCGTAACGAATCGGATATCGGCCGGTCATAAACGCGGCGCGGGTCGGCGAGCAGACCGGCTGCACATAGAACTGCTCCAACCGTGCGCCGGCCGCCGCGAGTTTGTCGATGTGCGGCGTCTTGATTTCGCTGCCATGAAAACCGACGTCACCCCAACCCAAATCGTCAGCGAGAATAAACAGGACGTTCGGTCGCGGCGCGGCAGCCGGCGCAGCGCACGTCGACGCGACGGCGGCAAAAAGTGTGGCGACTCCCAAGACAATGAGGCGAAAGCGGGGCGAGGTCATGGGGGGGGATTATCAACGGTTCCCGGCGAGGCAAGAAGCGATCCGGAACGCAGCTGGCGCTGCCCCTCATAACAGGCGACGCCCGCGGCCGTGCTGAGGTTCAGCGAGCGCAACGCCTCGTTGGCCTGGGGAATGGTCACGCGCGTCGCCGCGAGTTCATCGTGCAGCCAAGCAGGCACTCCGGAGCTTTCATTTCCAAAAACGAGACCGTCCCCGTCCGCGTAGCGGACATCCCAAAACGAACGTTCCGTCTTGGTGGTAAACAGCCAGAGCCGGCGGGGCGCGTGCGGACTGGCCCGAAAAGACGGCCAGTCCGCGTGCTCATGCACATCGAGCGATTTCCAATAATCCATTCCGGCGCGCCGCAGATTCCGGTCGTTAATCACGTAGCCGAGCGGATGAATGAGGTGCAGGCGCGACCGCGTGACGGCGCACATCCGGCCGATGTTTCCCGTATTGGGCGCGATTTCCGGCTGAAACAGGACGACGTGCAACATGCCGAGATATTTTCGTGACGCCGCTCCAAATCAAGCGCCGGCTCGCGCATTGCCTTTCACCCCAGTGCCTATCAACGTCCGGGCAGAGCCACCGCCTGTTTGAATACTACTCCGGTAAAATCGATCATCCTGGTAGACGATGAGAAATCCTACACGGAGCTCATGTCGCAGTTGCTCGCCGACAATCTCGACTGCCAGGTGCACGGGTTTACGCGCCCGGTAGAGGCGCTGAAGGCCATTCCGAATCTCAATCCCGGGGTAATCGTCACTGACTATTTTATGCCGCAACTGAACGGCATCGAATTTGTCCGACAGGCCACCCTCCTCGCGCCGGAGGCATCGTTCGTCATGATCACGGGTCACAACCTGTCCGAGGAGGAGAGCCAGCTGGCGACACTTGGCTCGTTGAAGGGGTTTCTTTCCAAACCGTTCGGCTGGCGGAAACTGGCCGATGAAATCCTGCGCGTCTGGCCGGGCGGCTCCCATGCGCCATCATACCGCGCGGACGACCCGACGATCTGAATCCGGCTTTCGCTCCCGGTTCAGCGCCGCTGCTGTTTCATCGCCTGGTCAACTTCGCGCATCTCCACCCGCTTCTTCAAGTCGTCGCGGCGGTCGTGGAGTTTCTTTCCGGTGGCGAGCGCCACCTCGACCTTCACCAGCGCCTCCTTGAAATACATCCGCAACGGCACTAGGGCCCGGCCGCCGGCGTCGAGGGCCATGCGGATTTTTTCGATGTGGCGGCGGTGGAGGAGCAACTTCCGAATCCGCTTTGCATCGTGGTTATTGATATTTCCGAACGCGTATTGCTCGATGTGCGCGTTATAGAGCCAGATTTCCCCTTTTTCCACGCGGGCGAACGCATCGTTGATCTGGGCCTTGCCGGCGCGAATCGATTTCACCTCGGTGCCGCGGAGCTGAATTCCGGCCTCGAATCGCTCGTCCACCGAGTAGTCGCGCAGCGCCTTCGAGTTGCGAATCTCGGTGAAGCGCTCAGAGGCGTTTTTTTTCGCTGCCATGACAGATGCAGGTTGGCTTGGAGGAACGGGACAAAAAAGGCGGCCCGGTTCCGCCTAGCAGAACAGGGCCGCCCAAAAGTTGCAAACGCCTCGTGACGTCAGCCCGCGAGCTCGTGGCTGATCTTGCCCTCGATGATCTCGCGCAGCGCGGTGTCCTCGGGCGACAATTTCTCCAGTGACTCAACGAGCGGGCGGTTGCCGCGTCGGAGCTGTTTAACGCGGCGCGAGACCACGTTGATCAGGATGTTCGGGTCGCTAATCGCCTTTTGGGCGTCTTTGATGTAATCGTCTCTCATTGTTGAGTGGGAGATGCAGTTGAAAACCGGCAAGAGCATCGGCCGCCGCCAGAGTCGTCAATAGCGAATTCCCAGCTTGCCGCGATCGCGTTTCGGTCAGCACCGTAGGAAATGTTGATTGCATGGACCACCGTCGCAAATCGCGCCGATGCCGATCGCCTGGCCGCGGCGGCGGTGATGCCTGATCTGGCGATTTGTGTGCAAATCGACGGACCGATCACCTCGCAATACCTGTGGCAGGGAAAGCTGGAGCGGAGTGACGAGTTTCGCCTCACGTTCAAGTGCCTCCCCTCCACGATCGACCGACTCGAGACACTCATCCTTTCGCTCCATCCCTATGATACGCCCGAGTGGTTGGTAGTGCGCGCCGAACACGTGGGAGAAAAGTACTTGTCATGGGCCCGGGCGAACTCTAGCACTCCGCCCCTTTAAGCAGTCGCCATCCACCCTTTTACAGCCATGTCACAGCACAAAAGCCTCCAAGGCACCTCCGGCCTCGTCGTCAAACGCAACGTCCTCAAGCGCTTCGAGCGCGTCGAGCTTCTCCGCAAGCGGAACCAATGGAAGCCAGGCGACCGCGTCCAGGGCCTCCGCAAGACTAAGCCCGACGTCTGATCCGGGTTTCTCTTCCCTTTGGCAGGCAGTTTCCGCTGCCTGCCTTTTTTTTGCTCGGTTCTGATTCCACATGCACGATCTCTTCAAGGAATTATTCGAATGGTATGGCCGGTCGCTCGACAGCGGCGGCTACTGGCTGGTGGCGCTGCTTATGGCAGTGGAAAGTTCCATCATCCCCCTCCCGAGTGAATTGGTGATTCCGCCCGCGGCGATCATCGCTCAACGGACAGGCAACATGACCATGTTCGGGATCGTCATCGCGGGAGCGATCGGTTCCTGGGTGGGTGCCACCGCGATGTATTGGGCGTCCCGCTGGGCGGGTCGGCCCTTGGTAATGAGATTCGGCAAGTACGTTTTCATTCCTCCGGCCAAGGTAGAACAGGCGGAGCGCTGGGCAGCACAATTTGGCAGCTTCGGCATTTTTGCCTCTCGCCTGCTGCCGGTCGTCCGGCACCTGATTGGTATTCCGGCGGGAATCGTCCGCATGAATTACGTCAGCTTCTCGATCTACACCCTGATTGGCTCAGGAATTTGGTGCGCCGTCCTTTGCTGGGTGGGGCTCAAAGCCGGCGCAGATGAGGCGCTGATGCGCGGTGAACTGCACCGCATTGGTCTCTGGCTCGTCGCCGCCCTCGCGGTGCTGGGCGTAATCTATTATCTGTTCGTGCACCGCTTCAGCCGGCGGACGCCGAACGCGTGAGTCGCTTCGAACAGATTTGCACACAGGCTTGACGGTGGCGCCACTCGACCGCTTCATCCGTTTCAGTCTTATTTTGCGAGCGTAGCACAATGGATAGTGTAGTGGCCTCCGAAGCCATTGATGTGGGTTCGATTCCCGCCGCTCGCACCACCTCGTTTCAGAGGTAAATCAGAGGGAAAATCAGGGTGCCAAACAGGGTCTACACCAAAGATTGGGGGATGCCCGTTTTGAGGGGTGATATCGTGGCCGGTCCACACGAAAGCCGAGGCCATCCATTAACCCTACATCCTTCAGTGTCGCCTGCGCGTAAACGAAACGGAATCGCTCCTGGCGTCGGCGATGAAATCGAAACTGTCGGGGAATTCTTCCATCGCCTTACGGGGCGTAGGTCACGGTTCGTGCTCCAGCAATTCCGGTCACCGTGATCGTGACACCTTGCGTGTAATGAGTGGGATACTTCTCTCCGGCCACCAAATTGAGCGCCTTGATGTAGCTTGTCGGGCCGACCAGATGGTGCAAAGCGACGTTCGTCGCGCCGTTTTCCAGATAGTATTGGTCGGCAGCCGCGGCCAATCCTCGGATATTGCTGATGACGGTTTTCTCCTCTCCGGAGTAGCGCACCCGGTTAAACGCCGGAACGGCGACAGCAATCAGCGCGATGATACAAACCGCTCCGATGCTCCAGCCCAAGAGGACTCCCGGGCGGAGATGCCAATTCCGTCGCAGGCCCCAACCTGCCACGCCAATTGCAATCGCGAGATCCACGGGAACTGGGAGCACCATTACGAAGAAGCCTTCATTGAGCACCTTTATGCCGAATAGTTGGCGAACAAAGGCCAGGGCGATCAAACTCGGCCCCCAAACCAGCGGCACGACCACTGCCACAGCGAGGACAACCCAAATCACCTTCCGCAACGACAAGCCCTCGTCCTGGGGCGGCAACGGCTCCGGGGCATTCGTCGGGAGAGGCGGAGGCTCAGGGGGCGGGCTGGAGTCCATCGTCAAAAGGAGCTGACAAGACTTTTGGCGCGGTGCGATCCGGTACGCGAGAACTGAACCGACGAAGGCAGCGGCGCCAAAAAACGTCGGATATGGGCCCCGCGTAGGCGGCCGTGCGGACGTCCGTCCAGGCAGTCAAGATGCAGACAACCAGACCTCCATCCGCTCGGCGGTCAAGCGGCGGGTTTTCATTCGACGCAATCTGCGCGTCGGCTTCCGCCAAGCTCGTCGGGTTGCATCGAATGGCCACGCAGCGAGTAATCCAAGCCGAAAACAGCAGTTGCAAAGACCGGCGATTCCTGACGCTCGCAGGAGAGGCATTCGGCCGGGTGTTTCACGACCTTCTTTTTCGGGACCGCCGATTTCCTGTGCCCAGATTTTTCGTTAGACGCCAACTGGTTGCTCAACCTTACGGCGTGAAGTTCGGGCGCGAGGCACCGAGTGAACCATCCTCTGGTTGCTTGCGGGGAGCACTGCGGTTGAATTAGCCGCTGACGCGCCGATCCCATCCGTGAGTTGCCGCAACAGCAGGACGGTTTCCTTGAGCACGAGGGATTGGCTGTTGAGTTCCTCTGCCGCAGCCGAAGTTTCCTCCGCCGTCGCCGTATTGCGCAGGGTGACTTGATCCATCTGTGCGACCGCCTTGGTGACTTGCCCGATGCCTTGGGTTTGCTCCTGGGTGGCAGCGGCAATTTCGTTTACCAGGCCCTCGAGTTGCCTGACCCGCGCTTGAATCGTCTCGAAATGCCGGGCCACGGCAGTGCTAGCGTCCACTCCCTGCCGACTCTTCGCCACCGAGGCGTCAACCTTCTCCGCAGTCTCTTTGGCGGCATTGGCGCAACGTTGGGCCAGTGCCCGAACCTCATCGGCAACCACGGCAAAGCCCGCCCCAGCTTCGCCGGCCCGGGCGGCCTCAACCGCCGCGTTGAGCGCCAGGATGTTCGTCTGAAAGGCAATCTCGTCGATGGTGCGCAGGATCTTGGTGATGTCCTCGCTGGCCGCGTGAATGCCCCGTACGGAGTCCTGCATGACCTGCATCTGGCCAGCACCAGTATCGGCGGAATGGCGAGTTTGGCTCACGGAATCCTGAACTTTTCGCGCGTTCTCATTAGTGCGTTCAGTCATCCCATTGATTTCCTCGAGTGAGGCGCTGGACTGTTCCAGTGCGGCGGCCTGTTCGCTGGCTCCCTCGGCAAGGACGTGACTGGAACTGGAGATCTGGGCGGCAGCGGCCACCGTCTGCGCGGAACCGGCATCCAATGTTTCTGCGACACCACGCAGCTCCCTCGCCAAGCGCCGGACGATCCAAACCGCCATGCCGACTCCCAAGGCCAAGCCGGCCACGCCGAGGACGGTTTCCGCAGCGGCACTGCGGTTCACCTCCTGGGCAGCCTGCTTTTCCTGCTCCTCGCCGAACTTGTTGGCGAGGGTCACCACTTCGTCGATGAACTTGCGATGGGAGGTATACGCCAGACGCAATTCCTGATTGGCGAGGTTGCGCGCAGCTTCCAAGTCTCCCTTTTGCACAGCTGGCAAAAAGCGCACGTGCACCAATTGGAAGAAATCCTCGGCGAATTTGGCTGAATCCACCACCAGCGCATCTTTCATCCGCGAGTTGGGCAGGTTGTCATGCCAGACCTTCTGCCGGTCATGAAATTCCTTCTCGGTCTCACTCAGCCTCGTAAGCAGTCCCTCGCGTTCCTTTTGTTCGATCGAGTTGGCAATCTGGTAGGTCAGAAGGTACGCCTCAATGATGTAGGCGGGCGGAGGCAGGATGTCGGCGACGAGATCTTTCCCTAAGACTGTTCCGCGTCACGCTATTCCAGGGACTTTTCATCGTGACGAAGTCGGCGCTTCGTCACGCTGTTCACGGCGGGCCGTGCAAAGCGTGACGTTTCAGCAAGCGGTGATGGGCGACCCCACGGTAATCGCGACGACACTCAGAACAACGA
>CANJIU010000203.1 GCA_947474365.1 Opitutia bacterium
GCGGGTCTTGACGCCTTCGCCGAAGAGGGTGCCGTCGGGCAGCACGAGGCCCGCACGGCCGCCGGGCTTGATGATCTTCATCAGGAGCACGAGGAACAGGTCGGCCGTTTCCCGGGTGCGGAATTCGGCCGGGTAGTTGGACTCGATGCCGTCCTCCTCCATGCCGCCGAAGGGCGGGTTGGTGACGATGACGTCCACGCGCTCCTTCGGTCCCCAGTCGCGCAGCGGGCGGGCGAGCGTATTGTCGTGCCGGATATTGGACGGCACGTCGATCCCGTGCAGGAGGAGATTGGTCATGCACAGGACGTGCGGGAGATGCTTTTTCTCGATGCCGGAAAAACACTCCTGGATCGTGCTCTCGTGCGCCGCCGTCTTCGCCTGTTTGCGCAGGTGCTCGATCGCGCAGACGAGGAAGCCGCCGGTGCCGCAGGCAGGGTCGAGAATGGCCTCGCCGAGGCGGGGATTGACCTGCTCGACGATGAACTGGGTGACAGCGCGCGGAGTGTAGAACTCGCCGGCGTTGCCGGCGGACTGAAGATCCTTGAGGAGCTTTTCGTAGATGTCGCCGAACATGTGGCGATCATCGCTGGCATTGAAGTCGATGGCGTTGATCTTGTTGATCACCTGGCGCATCAACGTGCCGTTCTTCATGTAATTGTTGGCGTCCTCGAAGGCGGAGCGGATGAGCGTGGCGATCTTGTCACCGCCGGTGGTGAGAGCCTTGAGCTTGGGCAACAGGGTGTTGTTGACGAAGTCGAGGAGCGCGTCGCCGGTGATGCCCTCGGCGTCGGTCGCCTAGGTGGACCAGCGGAGAGATTTCGGCAGCGGGGATTTGTAGGCGTCGCGGACGAGTTCCATCTCCTTTTCCCGGTCGTCGAAGATTTTCAGGAAAAACATCCAGCCGAGTTGTTCGAGGCGCTGCGCGTCGCCGTAGGTGCCGGCGTCCTTGCGCATGATGTCCTGGATGGTTTTGACGAGGTTGGAGACGTTGGGCATCGGTCGGAGTTGAGAGCTGAGCGCTGAGGGTTGAGAGCCGGAAAGGAAGCGTCAGGGCGTGCGGGTGACGATCACGTCAAAGGGGAGCGGCAGACCTTCGGGCGAGAGCAGGACATTGGCGGGATGGACATCCCAGATATCGAAACCCTCGAACCGAAGGGAGAGGGAACCTTCGTAGCCGATGCTTCGCCACGGCAAGATTTGAAAGCCGGCGGCGATGAACGCGGACGAAAGGTCGTCGAGCGAGGCGCGGGTGCCCTGAAGTCCTGACTGGCTGGTGACGATGCACGGCTGATGCGGCGACGGCTGCCAAAGCCCAATCAACTGAATATCGTCACCGAAAATCTCGTTCTGCCAGATGAGGCGCTGGAGGTAATCGAGCGGCAGCGCGTTGTGCAGGAAGGGCGTGCCATCCTCCCGCCAGCTTACGGTGTAGCCGCTGGCGGAGGGCTTCGTGTATTTGATCCAGCGGCCGGAAAGCTCGTGAAGTGTGACGTCGTGCTCACGTCCGCCCTCGCGCTCGGGCGAGGGGAAGTCTAGCGGGAGGATTTTTTTGCTGTCGCGCGCCCAGTCGATGAGCGCGGCCCAGTGGCGCTCGGGTGCGGACCAGTCTCCGTCCGGCCCATCAGACGGTCCATTTGCAGATAGGCGGCGGCGGATGAAAGCCGAGGCATCCGCGAGCGCGCGTGCCGAGCCTGCTTGGAGTAGCTGCTGAGTGTCATCGGGTGAAAGCATGCGGGCGGGGGCCGTGCGGTCAAGCGGCGGGCTGATAGAGCGCAGCCTGAAGCTCGCGGATGGCGGAGAGGTACGCGACCTTGCCGCCGAAGGCACCGATGATCTCGACCGGCGTGCCGAAGGCGGTGAGCGGATCGACCTTGAGGGTCTCCAGTGACTCCACGCTTTTCAATCCGCTGTCGGCGTATTTTTGGAGCAGAGCGTCGAGCACGGCGCGGGACTTGGCGCCGTACTTGGCGAAGACGTTGCGCTTCTTCACCCGCTCGGCGCGCTCCCGGCGGGTGAGCGGCGGCGCATCGAAGGCGATGTGGCAGATGAGATCGAAGGCGTCGTAGTCGCGGCCGACCTGTTCGGCGAGCTCGTCGAGGAAGACGCCTTGGGTGGCGAGTTCCTCCAAGATGGCCTGCTTCTTCTCGGCGTCGTGCCACGCAGTGAGGAAATCGTCGAGGGACGCGTAGGCCTTGCGGACGGTCTTGCGGGAGTAGTCCTTGAGCGACTCGGTGATGAGCTTGCCGTTGGCGTCGAGGTACTGGACGCGCTCGGTGGCTACGCGGACCTCGACGTTGTCGACGATGTATTTGGTCGGGCGAGTGCCGGGTCCCTCGTAGTCGCCGGGAGGATCGTTGATGACGCCGCCGGGTGGCTCGACCTCGCCGCCTTCCGGATAGTCGTCGGGCGGGACGGTCGTCTCGGTCGGGCCCGGTTCGTAAATCTGCACGGGGTCGCCGTCGAAATCAGGGTCGGCAAAGAGGGCCGTGGCCTGCCGGAAATCCATGATCGTGAAATAGAATTTGCCGTAGTCCTCGTTGATCCGCGTGCCGCGGCCGATGATTTGCTTGAACTCCGTCATCGAGGCGATGCGGCGGTCGAGCACGATGAGGTGGCAGGTCTGGGCGTCGACGCCCGTGCTCATCAAGCGGGACGTGCAGGCGATGACGGGATAGGTCGACTCGGGGTCGATGAAATTGTCGAGCTGGGCCTTGCCCTCGTCGTTGTCGCCGGTGATGCGCATGACGTATTTGGCGTTGGCGGCGGCGAGGTCGGGGTTGGCGTTGACCATGGCCTGGCGCATGCGTTCGGCGTGATCGATGTTTTCGCAGAAGATGATCGTCTTGGCGAAACGGTTGGTGGCCTTCAGAAACTCCGTGACCTTGGCGGCGACGAGCGTGGTGCGCTTTTCGAGGATAAGGTTCCGGTCGTAGTCGCTGGAGTTGTATTCGCGGTCCTCGATGAGTTGGCCGTGCTTGTCGGTCTGGCCGGTCTCGGGGCGCCAGCCGTCGAGGTCGCGGTCGAAACCGATGCGGACGACTTTGTACGGGGCGAGGAAACCGTCGGAGATGCCCTGCCGGAGCGAGTAGGTGTAGATCGGGTCGCCGAAGTATTCGATGTTGGAGACATCCTTGGTCTCCTTCGGGGTGGCGGTGAGGCCGATCTGGGTGGCGGAGGAAAAGTATTCGAGGACCTTGCGCCAGGCGGCATCGTCGGCGGCGCTGCCGCGGTGACACTCGTCGACGACGATCAGGTCGAAGAAGTCGGGGGAGAACTGGGTGTAGATGTTCTGTTCCTCTTCGGTGCCGGTGACGGCCTGGTAGAGGCAGAGGTAGATCTCGAATGCCTTGTCGACAGTGCGGTTGGTGATCTTGGTCATCGCCTGGCCGAACGGCTTGAAGTCGTTGGTCTTGGTCTGGTCGGCGAGGATGTTGCGGTCGACAAGGAAGAGGATGCGTCTCTTGGCGCCGGATTTCCAGAGGCGCCAGATGATCTGAAAGGCGGTGTAGGTCTTGCCCGTGCCGGTGGCCATCACGAGCAGGATCCGGTTCACGCCGCGGGCGATGGCGTCGACGGTGCGGTTGATGGCGATGAGCTGGTAATAGCGGGGCGACTTGCGGGTGCCGTCGTCGTAGTAGTCCTGGGTGGCGACGATTGTCTGGCGGGGATTGTAGCCCTTGGAGGCGCAGTAGCGGGCCCAGAGTTCAGCGGGAGAGGGAAATTGATCGAGGGGGATTTCGCGCGTGACGGGTCCACTCGTGACGGTGCGATCGTGTTCGAGAAAGGCGTCGCCGTTGGAGCTGTAGGCAAACGGGACGTCGAGCGTCTCGGCGTAGTCGAGCGCCTGCTGCATCCCGGCGCCGACGGTGTGGGTGTTGTCCTTGGCCTCGACGATGGCGAGAGGGAGGTTGGGTTTGTAGGAGAGGAGGTAGTCGGCTTTCTTCGCCTCACCGCGTTTGACGGCCTTACCGCGGACGATGACGCGGCCCCGGGTGAAATACGCCTCCTCGCGGATCTGGGTCATGAGGTCCCATTTTGCGCATCCCAGGCCGACAATCGCGGGCGTGATGAACTTCGAGCGGATGTCCGCCTCGGTGAGTTCTTTCTTGTTCATGCGGCGGGGACGAGGTCTGAACGGGCGAGTGTCTCGAGGGCGGTGACGGATTCCGACGGGCAAACCGAAGTGGAGGCGAATGAACCCGCACTTCAGGTGGGATAACTGCTTATCGCTGAACCCTTGCGGTGGATGAGAGTGGAGCCAATCCCCTAATCCGAATCTACCAGAAATAGATCGGGAGAAGCCGTTGACGTCTCCCAATCGTGACTGCGGCAGGGGCGAAGCAGCGCGGGAAAAGGAAGGGCGGGCGCCGAGGCGCCTGGAGAAGAACGGATGGACAGGGCGCGAAGACGTCGAAAACGCCGAAGAACGGAAAGAGCCGGAAAGGTTCAAAAGCCGATGCCAAGGAGGCGCGACGATGATGCGGAACCGCGGGCCATTTCCCGAACCGCGGGAGCTGCCCGGGTCCGGCCCGATGGTTTCGATTATTCGTTTTCGAAGTTTTGCGGAATGGTCGGTGAGGGAACGAGCAGCGTAATGGAGAAGTAGGACCTGGCGGTCTCGTGCCAGGAAAATTCCGTCTGGTGTCGGTCCGGCTTCAAGAATCTCGCGCTCGTATATCCATTATCGACTCAGCAGTCGCGAAGCCCCAAGAAAATCGCTAACCGTGCCAGCTCGCCCTTTGCGGAGTGGCCCCGCCGGATGCGGCGGGAGATCACGGTGAGCTTGCGCAGCGATCGCTCAGCCTTCGGATCCACGTGCCCGACAATTTCATGACCCGCGAGCAGCGGGAGCGCGTAGTATCCGCGCACCCGTTTCTGAGGCGGCGTGTAAACTTCCCAGGTATAGTCGAAGCCCCAGAGGCGAGAGGTGACGACTCGGTCGTAAATCAACGGGTCGAGCGGGGCGAGGAGATGCATTGAAGCCGACGAGGTCGCCGGATTGGACGCCGCGGCGTCCAAGAGAGGAAGGTCGTCGCGCAGGCAGTAGAGCAACGGGCAGTCGGGAATCTGCACGGGCTGCACCTGGTCTTCGACTAAGGGCAACTCGGCTCGCTTCAGTGGCACGAGCCGGCGCTGGCGCAACTTTAGCAGCACACTCCAACGGGCGGTCTCCTTCTTGCTGGGCTCTGGTGAGGCAAGAACCGACGAAGGCAGCACCCGCTCCGGTAGATCGTAAAAGCGGCGATTGCCCTCCCTTCGTGAAATGAGGACGCGACCGTGGAAAAACATCTTCTGCAACGTGGACTTTGCGAGTGTGGCCTTTCCCCAAACCGACTTTGCACGTCGCCCGTCGTTGAACGCATCGGAATTGAGCGGGCCGCGCTCCCGCATTTCAGCAAGGATGCCTTCGGCCAGCGCTGTTTCGCGCTTCGACAATCGGCCCGACCACGCACTGCTGCGCTTCGTTCGGGCCCGCATTTCGGCTTGGAGGTGGGGCCAAGCTTCGAGTCCAAACGCGACCAGAATCCCCGTCGAGGGCAGGTGATGTTCGAAAGCGACGCGCTGATGGGGCATCAGGGGTACGTCGTCACCATGCAGGTGTCGCATGAGGTCGCCTTCGTGATAACCGGCGACGCGGTTGCGGGCGATGAGATCATGCATCCGGCCGCAGACGTTGATGGGATCGATCTGCACGTAACCGTGGTGGGCAAGGACCGCGGCGACATTGGGCGCCGGGGCATCAAGGAGGACGGCGCGACGGTGAAAGCGGCGGGCGACGGACGGGGAAATGTGAAGGACGGGACCCACGGCAGGTTGCAACGTTCTCCGATTCGGCAGCAGGGCGCAAAAGGTTGGAAGGAGAAAAATCGTGGAGCGAACGCCGATTGCCACGTTGCATCCCACCAGCGCCCACCTTTGCTCATCGCGTGAACGTCGCCGGCCGCCCCACTCGCACTCTCTGGCTTTCCGCCGATGGCGGCGCCGTGGAAATCATCGACCAAACCCGTCTGCCGCATGCGTTCGCCACGGTGCGTCTCACCTCACTCGACGACGCGGCGCACGCGATTCGCGCCATGCTGGTCCGCGGCGCCCCGTTGATCGGCGCCACCGCGGCGTGGGGCCTGTGGCTTGCGCTCCGTGCCGACGCCACGGATGCGGGCCTCGCCCATGCACACGCCACGCTCCTCGCCACGCGCCCCACGGCGGTGAATCTGCGGTGGGCACTCGATCGGGTGCGCGCAGAGGTACAACTGTTACCGGTACCGGCCCGGGCAGACGCCGCGCGCCAGCTCGCGGTCACGATTTGCAACGAAGATGTCGCGCTGAATCGGGGCATCGCCGCCGCGGGACTTCCCCTCCTCCAGGCAATCGCGGCACGCAAGCCGCCCGGCGCACGGGTGAATGTGCTCACACACTGCAACGCCGGCTGGCTCGCCACCGTCGATATCGGCACCGCCACCGCTCCGATTTATGCCGCGCACGACGCCGGAATTCCAGTCCACGTGTGGGTGGATGAGACGCGCCCGCGCAATCAGGGCGCGAGCCTCACCGCGTGGGAATTGCTCAACCACAGTGTACCGCACACCGTCATTGCGGACAACGCCGGCGGGCACCTGATGCAGCACGGTCAGGTGGACATCGTGATTGTCGGCACCGACCGCACGACCGCGACCGGCGACGTCTGCAACAAAATCGGCACCTACCTGAAAGCCCTCGCCGCCCACGACAACGGCGTCCCTTTTTACGTTGCCGCTCCCTCGCCCAGCATCGACTGGACGTTGCGCGACGGCCTCCGCGAAATTCCCATCGAAGAACGCGCCGCGCGCGAGGTCACGCATCTCACGGGCCGATTGGGTGACGGTACTGTCGCGACCATCGCGCTGCTGCCGGAAGGAAGTCCGGCGGCGAACCCCGCCTTCGACGTGACTCCGGCGCGGCTCGTGACAGGATTGATCACGGAACGCGGAATTTGCTCGGCAACCGCGACGGGATTGCGCGGGCTGTTTCCGGAATTCTGAGCGCCTCACGTTACATTTCGTTTTCCTCCCTTTTCCCCTCCCATGCGACGTCTCCCCTTCCTCACCCCAGCGCTGCTTTCCGTGGCCGCCGTCCTGACTGCGGCCGAGTCGTCTGCCCCAAACTGGCCACAGTTCCGCGGCCCCAACAGCGCCGGCGTGGCAGCCGATGCTACTCCCCCAGTGAAATTCGGTCCGAAGGAAGGCGTGCTGTGGAGCGTCGAGGTGCCGTGGTCTCCTTCCTCGCCCTGCGTGTGGGGTGACCGGATTTTTCTGACCACCTACCATGACGCGCAGCTCGAGACACGTTGTCACGACCGCACGACGGGCCGCTTGCTCTGGGCGCGAGGGGTCAAGCCGACTGATCTTGAGGAGTTCCACCGGCAGGACGGCAGCCCGGCAGCCGCAACACCGGCGACCGACGGCCGCCACGTTGTCAGTTATTTCGGATCGTTTGGACTCATCTGCCACGACGTCGACGGCAAGGAACTCTGGCGGCATCCGCTGGCGGTGGCCCAGACCGCGGGAAAATTCGGTTCAGGCACCTCGCCGGTCATTGTCGGCCAGCGCGTGCTGTTGAACCGCGATCAGTTCCAGTATTCCACGTTGCTCGCGGTCGATTTGAAGAGCGGGAAGAAAGTGTGGGAAACGGATCGGCCCGACGCCGCCGGCAGTTTCGGCACGCCCGCAGTGTGGCAGAACAACGGAACCGACGAAATCGTGCTCGCCGGATCGGCGCGCCTGAAGGGCTACGATCTGAAGACGGGCGTCGAGCGCTGGGCGATCGACGGCGTCACGGGCATGGTCTGCACGACGCCCGTCACGGGCGACGGCCTGTTGTATTTCGCGGCGTGGTCACCCGGGCAGGCGGACTCGCCGCGGCAACCCTGGGATGAATTCCTCAAGAAAAACGACAAGAACGGTGACGGCGTGGTTTCGCTCGATGAAATCGATCCGGCGCGACGCGACTATCTGCGCGGGCTCGACCGAAACCGCGACGGGAAATTCACGAAGGAAGATTGGGATCTGCTGAAGGCAGGCGATGCCAAGGCCGACAACGTGCTGATCGCGGTGAAGCCCGGCGGGCGGGGCGACATTTCGGAAACGCACGTGGCGTGGAAATACCGCAAGGCCCTCCCCTACGTGCCCTCGCCGCTCTATTATCAGGGGCGCCTCTATTTTGTGAAGGATGGGGGCCTGATGTCGTCGCTCGATCCGAAAACTGGCGAGCCGTTCTACGCCCAGGAGCGGATTGGCACGACCGGCAATTATTACGCGTCGCCCGTGGCGGCGGACGGACGCATCTACGTCGCGTCACTGCCGGGCAAACTCACCGTCGTGAAGGCAGGCGGCGCGAAACCCGAGATTCTGCACCAGGTGGATTTCGGCGAGCGCATCCTCGCGACGCCAGCGCTGGTCGGCGACAAACTTTACCTGCGCACGGCGACGCGGTTGTTCGCGTTTGGGAAATAGCGCGAAGGCGGCACGCAGACGCTGACCCACCTGACCGATTCCAAGGCCACTGATTTCAGCCGGGTCATCGAAGTCAAGGGCGCCGAGTCCAAAGGCTACCCCATCGGCAAACGAGCATCGACCTCGGGGTCGCGTATCGGTGGCGCCGCTACGATTTTGATTTCATGGTGAACAATCTGGACAACGATCCATTCCTGGTGACGCGCGATCAACCGTCCCGGAATTACCGACTCAGCGTCGCGACCCGGTTTTAGTTTCCGGCCGGCACTTCCGACGCCGGGTTAGCTGTGGAAATTCAGCGGGGAGTTGAGCGCAAAACCAAGAGGTGAATCACATTTTCCAGCCTGATAACGCACGGTTCAGCGCTGAAGATCGAACGCTCAACTCTCATTCCTCCACTCTCAACTGCATCGATCCGGATCAGAGGCCGTAGGTCGCGCGCAGCGTCCACGAATGCCGCACCCGGGGCAGCAAGTAGCGGACGATGGCGCCGGGGGCGGTGGCGGAGTACGGAAGGCGGGCTTCCTGGCCGAAGATATTTTCGACGTTAAGCTGGAGGTCGAGCGACTGACCGCGGGGTAGCGCGAGGCGTTTGCCGAGCATGCCGTTCCAGATGACGGCGCTGCGGCCAAGGATGGGGGCGTCGCCATTGGCGGAGTCGTAGCCGATCACCGCGGGGCCGCGGTAGTTGGCGCCAAAGCCGGCGCGCGCGCCACGGGCGAGACGCGGGGCGTCGTTGGTGAAGCGATAACTCGTGAAGGCGTTGTAGGTCTGCTCGACGTGCGCGAAGGGCGTCTTGCCTGTGCCGCGCAAAAACGGATCGGCGGCCGAGAGGCTGTAGGCGTAAACGTCGGCGAATGTCGCCGGGTTCGTGACGAAGTCGCGCTGCGGCGTGCCGTCGCGGCCACGCACAAACGTCGCGACGGCGGCGGGCGTGTCGTCGAGGCGTGCGGTGCTTTTTTCCCAATCCGCCTTCACCCCGCGGAGAAAGGCCATCGAGTTGGAGAGGATGTTGGCCTGCTTGAGCTGGTTGCGCGCAACGTTGAGGGAGACGCTCCAGCCCGGCGCGAGGCGGCCGGTGATCTCGATTTCGCTGCCGTGGCCCTCGAGTTCGGAAGAATCGCGCGCGGCGTCCCCGGAGGCACTGAGGAGCGTGATGCCGGCGGCAGTCACCGACGCGGGGAGCGGTTGCCCGTGGGCGCGGAGGGTCGCGAGCGCGGCGTTCGCGGCGGTGACGATGCTGTTCATCGGAGCGTTGAGCGCGGGCTGGAACTGGTTGGCGCCGTTGGCGCGGTAGAGATTTACGTTGGCGGAGAGGCGGCCGCCGAGGAGGTTGAAGCGCACACCGTAGTCGCGGCCGTCGCCCACGATGGGCGGGATGACGGACGCGAAGATGGTCTTGGTGCTCCCCTGCGGGAACACGCTCTGCGACTGGTTATAGGAAAAACCGAGCCACGGCAGCGCGGTGACGACGGCGCCCAGCGTCTTAGTCGCGCCGTTGCTGACGGTGCGGAACGCATGGTCGAAGCGATAGGGGCGCACGCTCCACGCGTTGGTGGAGTTGGGCACGCGCACGCCGCCGGCGTTGGCGTCCATCACCTCGGCGCGGTCGCGACGGTAGCCGCCGGTGAGCACGACGCGGTCGCCGGCCCAGCGGCTTTGCAGCGCGAGCATGCCGCTGGTGTTGTCCTGCGCAACCCACGGGGAAATGGAGTTGAAGACGAAACCGGCCTTCATGCCCGGCGACTCGGGGATCGGGTTGGCCCACGGATCGAGGCCACCGCGGACACCACCGGGTTTGTCAAACTCAAGGTAGGTGCGACGGAAAATGATATTGGTCGCCGAGTCGATGGGCTGCGTGTTGCCGGGCGCGAGGTTGTATTCGGCGATGACGCCATTGCCGAAATAGCTGCGCTCCTTCTGCCACGCCGCGGCGAGGCTGTGTCGCCCGAGCCACGCGCGGCGGCGCGAGAGATCGAGTTCGTAGCCGACGGTGGCGCGCCACGTCTCGGAGCGCTGGTCAAAGAGCTGGCGCTGCGCCTGCCCCTGCACGTAGGGCAGGCCGACGAAGGCGTTGGTGCGCGCGATGTCGGGCAGCAGCGTGCCAGGCAGGCGGCCGGCGGCGATGACCGAGTCGCCGTCGGCGAAATATGCGCCAGGCTGGACGGGGTTGGGATCCCCGACGGCGTTGAGGTTGGCCTGCGTGAAGCCGCGGATATAATTCGTCCGCGCGTAGCCCAGCTCGACGCTCACAGGGCCGACACGCTGATCGATGAAAACGGAGGCGAGCGTGTAGTCGTTGTTCGTGCTGCGGCCGGGACCCGGGAGGTAGGCGTTGGCGGGGAACGCCCGGCCCCAGAACGGATCATCGATCGTGCCGCCGGAGGGCGCAGCGCCGGCGCTGATCGTCTCGAAGAAACCCGGGGCCTGGGTGCCCGCGAGATCGGGGCGCATGTCGGCGCCCGTCGTCGAGAGGCGGAACGGCTGCGCGCGGATTTGTGGCGCGTAGACGGCCTGCAGCGTGTTGATGACGCGCAGCAGCGAAGGGGCGGGATTGGTCGCAGGCTGGAGCGGATCGGGGGCGCGTGGCGCACCGTTTAACACCCAGCGCGAATAGCCGAAGTCGGAGTGCGGAAAATTGCCCGGCGTCACCTGTTCCCGCACCATGCGCTCCACGCCGGCGCGCACCTGCGTGGCCTTGAACGGCTGCCACGTCGTCGCCACCGCGACGCCCTTGGCCTTGAGCTTCTCGAACTCGAACCAGCCGGCGCGGTCCTCCCACATGGCGTTGGTGCGGAGGGCGAGCTTGTCTTTGATGAGCGGAAACGCGAAGTCGGCCTCGCTGCGTTTCTTGGCAAAGCGGCCGACGGTGAACTGCGCGCTTTTCTGCTGGCCGTTGAGCACGGCGCGCTTGGAGTTGAGGTTGAACGCACCACCGGGCCGGCTGGCGCCGTAGAGGATGGAGTTGGGGCCGCGACTGACGTCGGCCCGATCGACATTGAAGCGGTCGTTGGCGAGGATGCCGCGGCCCTGGACCATGTTGGGCAGATAGTCGCGCGTGA
>CANJIU010000204.1 GCA_947474365.1 Opitutia bacterium
CAACGCAAATATACGACAAAAACCCGTCCCTCCCGCCGTGCTCCGCACGGCGCTCAGCAGCCCGTCAGAGTTGGGCCTCCCGTCGCCGGAAAAATTTTGGAAAATCACCCCCAAGCCTGATTTTCCAAGTCCGACGGGCTGCTAGGTGGGATTATTTTTGGCGAGGTGGACAGTGCCGATGTAGTCACTGAACGGATGCGAATCGCTTCCAGCGGCTATGTCGGCATCGGAACAACCTCCCCCCGTGCACCGCTCGAAGTGTCAGGCAGTGGACCCTTCGTCGCCTATGTGCTGGAAGCCTTTGTGGACGGCAATGGAGCAAGAGACTCCCACGACACGAATTGGTCTTCGCCTTACTCAATCATTGGCTCGTACCGGGTCAAGGCGGCGGCCTACGACGTAGATTCCGATCGCCGAATCAAGACCGTCGTTCGGGAATCGGACGGTCGCTCCGACCTCGCCACGCTGCTCAAAATCAAGATCACTGATTTCACCTTTAAGGATACGGTCGCGAAGGGCAGCCGGCCCGAAAAGAAGGTCATCGCGCAACAGGTGGAAGAGGTCTTTCCGCAGGTTGTGAGCAAATCCACCGGTGTAGTGCCGGACATATTCCAGAAGGCGACGGTTTCGGAGGGTTGGGTGAAATTGGCCACCGATCTCAAGGTCGGCGAGCGGGTCCGCCTCATGGCGGACCAGGCGGACGGGGTGCACGAAGTGCTCGAGGTTGAGGGGGACCGCTTCCGCACTGCGTTCAAGCCGACCAGCGATCACCTTTTTGTCTATGGGCGCGAAGTGAAGGATTTCCGCTCTGTCGACTACGAGGCGATCGCGATGCTCAATGTCTCCGCGACGCAGGAAATCAAGCGCGAGAAGGATGCGGAGGTGACTGCGCTCCGCGAAGAGAACGCGGCACTCCGCGAACGGCTCACGGGCCAGGAACAGCGTCTCGCCGGTCAACAACAACAGATCTCCCAGCTTGAGGCCCGGGACCGAGCGCGGGACGCGAAACTGGCTGCGATTGAGAAGCGGCTGCTATCCGGCCAGACGGTGGTCGCCCGCCCGGCGTCGCTGACGACGGCCGGTGGGCAGGAGTGAACTCCGGTCGAGTCTGCTCTGACCACCCGTGGCCCCACCTTCCGTGAATTTCACTGTAATCCTTCGATTGGCGCTGGGCGCTGCGGCCCCGCTCATCGTTCATTTCCTGCGCCGCCGGGCGTTTGTCGCCGGCCTCGCGATTCTCGCCACGGCCCTTGTTGGTGTTCCGCCGCTCGTGGCCTTTCCGCCGTCGCCGTCCTACACGATCTACGGATTGGTCCGAGACCAGGTGGGCACAACGCTCCAAGTCGATGGCGCCCAAATCCTCCTCCTCCGTGACGGGGTGGAGATCGGGCGCGCGGCGATCACCAATGGCCTCCTGGCGGACTATAACTACGAGCTATCAATGCGGATCGACCAAGGGCGGGCCGCGACGCGAGTGTATTCGCCCAAAGCCGTGGCGCCGCAGGGCGTCTATTTTCTGGTCGTGGTGATGAACGGTCAGAACTTCTATCCGATTGAGGCGAGCGGCACTTTGCGAGCTGGCAACGGCGGCGAACGGGTCCGGCTTGATCTCAACCTCGGGGCCGATGCGAACCACGATGGCCTGCCCGATGCGTGGCAGGAGTGGCAGCTCTACCAAGCCGGCCGCCGACCAGGAACGCCGGAATGGGATATCGACCTGATTACGAAAGAGGGGGACTTCGATGGCGACGGCACGAGCAATTGGCTGGAGTACCTCGCCGGCACTTTCGCGGGGGACGCGACGGAACGTTTTGAGCTGAAGATGACCGCAAGGACGGCAACCGTGGTGAGTTTTGAGTTCTACGCGATCACCGGCAAGGTCTACGGGATCGAGGAGAGCACGAATTTGCAAACGTGGCAGGTTGTGCCGATGGCGACCGCGCCAGACGGGGCGGCCACCAATTATTACAAGGCGACGGCGGTCGGAATCCTGCCGGCGTACGTGCTGGCGGTCCCGGGCACCTCGCGATTCTACCGACTTACCGTGCGATGAAAACGCTTCTTGCTTATTTCCAATTGGCGCGGGCGGCCATCGACATGCATTCCCACGTGCGCGGTGGAAATGTAGCCGGGGGCGGTGACCCCGGTCCGGCCTCAGCGAGGCCGGCTACAACCCTTCGCGTCGCCTCGGGTCACCCGTTCCTCGGCGGTGTGGTGGCGTATGCGGCATTCACCCTCTTCCTGGGCCTCGCCCCTGCCGCGCGGGCCCAATGGCAGTCGGTCACCTATACACTGCACGGTGGCTGGAACGCGATCTACCTGCACGGCGACGCCTCCCACGCGTCCATCGAAACCCTGCTCACGGGCCACAGTGAAATTGTGTCGATCTGGCGCTGGAATCCCAACCCCAATCCGATCCAATTCAGTGCTTCTTCGCTGGCCCCGGCCAACGGCACGCCCGAGTGGAGCGTGTGGACGCGCAACGGCACGGCCAACACCCTTTCGAAGCTCTCCGGACCGTCCGCCTACCTCGTGGAATGCACCGGTGCTGTGACCAACACGTATTCAATCGCGATTGTCCATAAAGTGCAGCCGCCGAGTACCACCTGGGTGCGCAATGGCGCCAACCTGCTGGGTTTTCCGACACGCCTTGGCACCAGCTATCCCACGCTCTCAGCCTATTTCGCGACCTTCCCGGTCGCGATCGCGACCAATACCAGGATCTACAAATACGAAGGGGGACCGCTCAGCGCCGCGAATCCCATCCAGATATTCTCTCCCGCTGTCGAAGCGCTTGATCGCACCAAGGCGTATTGGTTCGAAGCGGCCGTGGTGAGTGACTTCTACGCACCCTTGGAGGTCAATTCGTCCAACCTCGACGGTTTGATCTACGGTCGCGCCGGGTCGCTCATCACGGTGCGCGTGCGCAACCGGACGGCCGCCAATGTCAATCTGACCGTTCAACCGGTGGATTCGGCTCCGGCGCCCACGGGCCAAAACCAGATTACAGCGCCAGTCCCGCTGACTTATCGGACGTTCAATGCGACGACCGCTGCCTATGAGTATACTCCGGTCACAACGGCGATCGGCGTGGTGATCGGCGCGCAATCCTCGGTCGAACTCAATTTTGGGGTCGACCGCAGCCGGATTACGGGCGCGGGCGATGCCCTTTACGCCTCGCTGCTGCGTTTCACGGAAGGCGGCAATTTGATGGACGTTTACCTGCCGGTGAGCGCCCAGGTTACCTCGCTCGCAGGGCTGTGGATCGGTGACGTGGCCGTGACCAACGTGCAAAGCAACGTGCCCGGCTCACCCGGTACCGCTGCGTCGCGCGCGTTCCCGCTGCGCGTGTTGCTGCATGTGGACGATACGGGCACGGCGCGCCTTCTCTCGCAGGTGTTCCTCGGGAAACTCGCTGCGGCGACCAACCCGGTCGGCCTTTGCACGTTCGAAGCAGGTTTGAAGGCGGACGAGAAGGCGACGGCCCGTCGCTTTACGGCCGCCCATTTGCCGCTCGACACCATCGTGGCGACCGGCTCGGGCAGCGTCGCCCTCGGCCAGACGCTCGTGCGCACGGTGCCGTTGCCCTACAACGCGCCCACCAATCCGTACGTGCACACGTATCACCCCGACCATGACAACCGCAATGCGCGCTTCACGGCCAACCTGCCTGCGGGGGTGGAGAGCCCGACCATTTCGCGCGTCTGCAATTTTGTCTTCGCTGCCACCGCGCCCGCCGGCACGAGTCCTTTGGGATGGGGGAGCAGCGTGCTGGGCGGCACGTATTCCGAGACGGTCACCGGCCTTCACCAGGCGCCAGTGACAGTCACGGGGACCTTTGAACTTCGCCGGGTCAGCGAACTCGGCAGCATCACGACGAACTGAACGACCTGACGCCATGATCCCGCGTTTCCTTCCTCTCTTCCGGTCGCTCGTCCTCCTTGGCCTCGGGCTTGCCTCTGCAGTCGTGGCCCGAGGACAATTCGAAGTTCGCGGCGGCGGATTCACCCGGATTTATCTGGGGAACTCGCTGCCGAACGGTGGCACGCCGCCGACCACCACGCCCCAGTACGCCGGCGAGTTTGGCAACACCGGCGGTTCCGGTGCCAAGGATCCAAGCACCACCCTTACGGTGCGATATCCCTCGCAGATTTATCGTGTGGCGCAGACGACCACGCCCAGTGGCGTTGCGATCGTCGTGCACCGTTCGACGATTGGCAGCACGTTTGCCCCGGGCGTGCCACGCTACAATCTGGGTGATGTCATTACCCGGCCGGCGATGCAGATAGGTGATTTGATCCCGGCGGACGACTCCTATTGGCGGGACCAACCGGTCGGGATCGGTGAGGTCATCTCACAGCCGTCGCCCTTGCCGGCTGAAACGTACCTGCCGCTCCAGATTGCCGCAGTAAACGTCAAGACGGAGGGGAACAACTACTCTTCACCACCGACGGTGACGTTTTCGGGCGGGGGCGGCTCCGGCGCAACGGCGGTGGCAAGACTTGCCCAGGGGAAAGTCATTGGAATCACTCTGACCAGCCCTGGCACGGGCTATACCGCGTTGCCGGCCGTGGTACTGAGCGGTGGCGGCGGTTCCGGCGCGGAAGCCGAAGCGGTGGTGTCGACGCTGCCTTACTATTACAGCCCACATGCCGGAAAGGTCTTCGCCTCCCAGGCGGGTCGGGTCGTGATTGTTTGGGTCACGCGGGTGCCGGTTGCCACGGCGACGGATCCGACGCTGAAGTATCGTTTTCGGGAAGAGAGTTTCTCCGTTTCGACTGCCACCCGAAATTCGCCACGCACGATTTATTGGAACGTCGGTAGCTTTCGAGGGCCGCCGGTTGATGTGCCCGGCGGTCGGATTGAGACCGTAAACCCGATTTTCAGCGGAAATTTCCCGTCCAAGGTGGTCGACGAATATGTTCCCGTTGGTTACGTCCCGCCAGCCGATCCCCTCACGGCCCCGTCGTCGGAACTTCGCACGCTCTGGTTCGACAAGACCACGGGTTTCGGGACGTTGAAGGCCTATAATCTGGAGGGCCGGATCCTTATCGAATATCTCGGCGCGCTCAAATCGGGCGCTTCGGGAATCCATGAATTCCTCGGCGCGGATGTGGTCGATGTCGTGCGCGTGCCCGACCCGATCGACGTCACGGTCTATCTCGGTGATCAAATCACGCCGCGAGACGAGGCCGGCCGCCTGCTGCCGGTGGACGGCAGCTCCGAATGGGTGCCTTCACCGGCAGTTTCAGTTGAGGTGGAGGGCCAGACCTTCTACGGCAACATCACCCGGAAAGACGGTCGGAAGGTGTACTACGCCGAGCGTGAAAACCTCACGCCGGACCGGGTCGCATTCTATTGGTTGGAGAAAAACGACGCCGCGATTCATTTCCTCGCGAGCCCGGCTACGCCCGGCCTCGGCCTCTATTGGCCCAAGATCAAAAACCACTATCAGCAGATCTGGCCCAGTGACCTGGGAGCGTATGTCCACAACACCGTCGGGCCGAACGGCAGCAGTGCGGCGGCGGGCCTGCAATTTGCCGGCGGGCAGCTGCCCCAATTAGTCTATCAAGACGATCCAGCGCAGGCCGAAACGTCAGTCGACACGGCGACCCAGCGGGTGGTCGTGTCGCTGGCGAACAGCACCGATGGAATGAACCGCTCCCTGCTGAAGTTCGCCTCTGCCAATGAAGTTTGGTATTTCCGACTCTTTACGCAGACGGAGGTCAGACCGCGTACGATCGTCGTGACGAATGGCGGATCCGGATACACGTCGTCGCCCACGGTGTCGTTCACCGATGGCGGGGATGGCGCGGTCGCGGTGGCGAACATCGCCGGCGGCAAGGTGGCCTCGGTCAGCTTCACCAGCCCCGGCCGGAATTTCACGGCCAGCACCCGGGTCGTAGTGACGGGTGGGGGCGGCACGGGTGCGACGGTAGTGATGGGTGATTTGGGCTACCAGGAAGGTGATGCGGTGCCGGCGGTTTCGGCGGCCGCCGTCGTGGGCGATCGCATCAACCCGCCCGCTGGCTACGAGATCGGTGGATACATCGCGAGTGGCACCAACTATCTCCCCGAGGCCTATCCCGATCCGTTCGCCGTCGGTGTTCCCGACGCCTCCCGGGGAGCGATCATTCCGGTCAACGCGGCACCGGGAAATTCCACGCTCAAGGTCTGGTGGTTTAAGAAAATTCCGTCGCCCTCTGCGACGTTTCAGCCGTTCTATTCGCCAGCCAAGATTGGCACCTATTCGGTCTCCTATCCGAGCGCGACGGTGACCACGGCCGACGCGTATGCCGGCACCGGTTACACCTCGGCGCCGACGGTGGTGTTTTCGGGCGGTGGCGGTGTCGCCGCCGCCGCCACGGCGTTTATCGACCCCAATACCGGAAAGGTGACTGGATTCAAAGTCGACGCCCGTGGGGCCAGCTTTACCAGTGCACCGGCGGTCACGCTCAGTGGAGGCGGTGGCACGGGAGCGGTGGCGGTCGCCACCGTGCTCAATGGCGTAGTGGTGGCGGTCGACGTGAAGCCCAACAGCACGATCGTGCTGGCGTCCAACTCGGGCAGCGGCGACCTCAGCGCGGCGGAAATCGCGGGCAGCATCTATGTGCAGAACGATCCCACGTTGCCGGGCTACAATCCGAACGAGGAGCATGCGCTGGCGCTGGCGGGCCGGGTTTACGCGTTACGCGACGATCTCAATGTGACTGCGGGCACGGGTTATACCTCCGATCCGTTCGTGCTGTTGAAGTACACCTCGCCTTTCGACGGCCGGCCGGCCGTGCATGCGTTCAAGGTCGTGCGTGAGATCACAGGTACGACCAACGATGTGCTCTTTAATTACGCGGTCACGGCGGGCACCCGGATCCAGGGCCCGATGCCGTTACCTGTGCTCCCGCTGCCGATCGATCCGGTGACCGAGACGGTGCGCAATCTTGAGGTGCCGGGCACGGCCGATTCCGCGGTTCATTCCACCGCGCCGAAAACCTACACCAAATTCACGTTTGTCGACCGCAAGGGTGACACCTGGGTCTATCGCGGACCGCATGCCAACGCCGCGCCCTCACTCGGCATGCAGTTCTACTATACGATGCGCGAGGGCTTTTACTTTCCCAGCGAGAAGGTCCAGCCAGAGGTAGGGACGATTCTGCCGTACCTGCGGCCCATCATGAACGGGGCTCCGTCGGGCCATGCGGTCACTGGCACTCCGCTCACCATTATTTACCGTCCCGTCTGGCCGACGGACGACGTTGAGATGAGCGTGGCTGAGACGTTGGCGCTGCCGAAATTTGGCCTGCCCGCTATCCATGCGCAGTCGAGCGTCGAGCTGCTTTACCAGCAGTCCGTGGCCATCGGCGGTGAGTCGAAGACCAGCGTTACGCTGCACGATCCCGTCCGGGAGAAGACGTTCGCGTTCGGCGCGGTCAATCAACTCGCGGCGCTTCCCTCTTCGGTCTTGGTCGCGGTCTCCCAGGGAAAGACGTATTTCCAAGGTCTCCCGCCCCACCTCCAAAGCCGCCTCTATTTCGACGCGAGTCGCGGGACGAAGGGCGCGCTCGTCTTTGTCGGTCACCTGGTCGACGAGGTGGCCGGTCATGACTATGTTGAATTGAACGTCCTCACGGCGGACGACGTTGCCTCCGTGAAGTCGTTGGCGTCCGCAACAGATGCGAACAAGGCGAAGTGGGACCAGGCCATCGACAATTTGACCACCCGCGTCGAGACCTTCGTCGAGGATGAGCTCCGGCCCGGCACGTACAAGTCGGACGGTCGCGGCCTGCTTCGGGGGCCGACCCAGCTCGCCGTGGTCCCGAGTTCCGACACGGCGGTCGTGGATTACGCGCTCACCGCCACAGGGCAGGGAAGTGGGTGGGTTTCGATGATCTTCGGCAATGGTCGGGCCTTCACCGCGGAGGGTGAGCCGGTGACGGTGCAGGTGCTCAAGGTCACGCCCCACCTCTACACGGGCGAACTCAAGGTACAGGCGTCCAGCAACCCGCTCGACGAGCAGGTTTCCCTGCGCCACAGTGGCGACTTCGCCGCCAAACCGGAGGACTACGAATTCGAATGGCGCTATGCTCCGCCGCAGGACGGGGTCGCCCCGCCGGTCTACACGTATGCGATGTCGCCGGTCGCTGCTTCCACTTGGAAATTCGTCGCCAATCCGGTGGGCGCGTTGCCCACGACCGCCGAATATGCCTCCTCCTCCCTGCGCTCCCTGCCGTTTTCGCTCCCAATCCGCACCAACGCATCGCGGGACGTCACGCGCCCGGCCCAGGTCCTCAGTTCCACGTCGGCGTTGGACTTCACCGCCGGCATCCCGGAGCGCGTGGTATTCACGGTGGAGCTTTCCGACGCCAACGCCGGCTTTGTCCTCTATGTGGACCACGTCGCCGCGCTGGCCTTCCAGGCTCCGGTACCGTTTTCGAATGTGCTGGCGGCACCTGACCTCGTGAGCGGCGGGCTCACGCGTCAATTCGAAGTGGATACGAATTATTTCCAAAATGGCCCCAACAAGATCGAGGTCGCACTGTTCACCTCCTCGAACGCCGGCGTGAGTGGCTCGGTCAATTTTCGATTCTACACGGCGGTGGCGACCGACCGCGTCATCGCCGCCGGTTCCCCCTGGCAGACGCCCAACGGCACGCTCACCAACCAGGTGGTGGTCGGTGGCTCACCCACGGCGCCGCTCGGCAGCCCGCTGCTCGTCCTCACCGACAACTACTTCACGATGCGCTACCGCCCGAAGGCTTCGGCCAACAGCGTCGCGGGCACCGCGTATTCCCAGTGGATGCCGCCCAAACTCGTCGAAGGCTGGATCAAGCGGGTGCTTGCCGGCATCAATCCGTTCAACCAACGCATCGCTGATCTCTATAACAACGCGGTCAACACGGACGTCAGCCTGATCACGCAGGCCGGCAAGCGGTGGGAGGGCAACATCGCGCTCAACCTGGCGAACATCGACAGCTTCGGGTTGATCGAAATTTACGAGACGGTCCTCAACCGTGGCAAAAACATCAGCATCGATTCCGGGTATAATTACGCCCCGGCGAACGACGCCCTGCTCCTCGCCGCTGGCTATCTCAGCGATCTCTATACACTCCTCGGCAACGAAGCCTACGCCGACGCCGCCAATCCCACCATCTCGGTGGATGACAGCGGCTCCGCCACCGAGGTGAACACCTCGCGCTTTGCCTTCGAGGGCCAGGTCAAGAGCGTGCTCGAAGAGGAATTGGCGCTCCTCCGCGGTCGCGACGATTTCCTCGCGCCCGGCGTCACGGTCTCGCCTGCCTACAACCGGCTCTATTGGAACTATACTCGCGGGATCAACTCCGGGGAAGCCCTCTACGCCGTGAACTACAACATTCGGGAGAAAATCGGCAGCTCCACGGCCGACGGAAAACTCGATGCCGCCGATGCCCAACGGATGTTTCCTCAGGGCCATGGCGACGCTTATGGTCATTACCTGACCGCGCTCACCGGCTACACCCGCTTGCTGCAAAACCCGAAGTTCTCCTGGACGCCCCGGAGCGAGGCCGTGACGGTCCTCGGCCAAGCCGTGCAAATCGACTACTTCGACGAGCGCAAGTTCGCCGGAGCCGCGGCCAACGTAGCCCGGACGGCGCAGCAGGTACTCACGCTCACGCATCGCCAAAGTTACAAGGATGATCCCGCCTCGGGCTGGACCCACTATCGCGACGGTACGACCAACAGCGCGACCGGGGTCACTCGTTACTGGGGAGTGGATGAATGGACGTCGCGTGCCACTCAGGGTGCGTACCTCAACTGGATTCTCGGCAACACCCTCCTGCCGGAAAAGGATATCAATCCCCAGCACACCGGAGTGCAGGTGATCGACCGCACCACGGTGCCTGAGCTCAAAGAGTTGCCCGCCCTCGGGGCCGACTTCCAGACCCGGATCGACAACGTCAATGCCCGCCTCAACCCGCTCGGCCTCAGCCCCAGCGCGATTGCCTTCGACATCTCACCGGCGGAACTCAAGTCCGGCAAGTCGCACTTCGACCAGATCTACGAGCGCTCGCTCCGTGCCGTGCTCAATGCCAAGGGTGCCTTTGACCAGGCGGCGCGCATGACGCGCCTCCTGCGCAACCAGGAGAATCAGATCGATGGTTCCTCCGCCGCCATCGACGATCAGGAGGGCGCCTTCGAGGATGCGATGATCGAGCTCTATGGGAGGCCTTATCCCGGCGACATCGGCGCGGGCAAGACGTACGCCCAAGACTACAGTGGTCCCGATACCTTGCACTGGTTCATCGTGGACCGGGCCACCGACGTCATCGACACCACCAAGCCGGTTTCCATCACCGTCAACGTGCCGGTCAACGTTAAGAGCTTCCCTGGATTCACGGCGGCCAGCGTGCTCGCCTCCTACAATTCCACGACTGAGACGACGAAGAAAACCCTTACCGTCCAGCCCGATCAGATTGTGCAATTTGCCGATATTTGGAGCCTGACCGGCGGCGCCCTCGGCACGCGCCGTGTAACCGGCACGCTGCAGCAATCGCTCTCGGATTTTCAATCTGAGTTTGTCGCGTTCCGGTCGGCCACCAATGCGGTGCTCGCCCAGCAGCAGACCTTTAGTCGGTCCTATGCGCTTTATCAGGAGATGCTCAAAGCCCATACAGATACACTCGCAAAGCAAGCGACCTCCGACGCCGAGATCCTCCGTCTCGCTAAGGTGAAGCAATCGCTCATTGAAAAAGGGAGTGGTCTGATGATTGCTGCCGACGCGATCCGTAACACCGCGGCAAATGTGGCCAGTTTCCTGCCCAAAGTGATCGGGCTTGCAAACGATCCCTCTTCCACCGTCACGGGCGGAATTCTCACGACGGCCGGCGTAATCGCCGACCTCCTCTCCATTGGCGGAGGGATTACGCTCACCCAAGCCGATCGCCAGGACCTCAACATTCTCGAACAAGAGCAATTGCTCGCCAAAAACCTCGACGCGATCGGCTTCAGTTTCGAAGAGAAGCAGTTCGCCGTCGAATACGAGATGCAGTATCGCGAACTCGTCGCAGCCCACTTCGAACTGGCCCAACTCGCCGGCGCCGTGCAACGCGCGGCCGAGGGCACCCGAAATCTCATCGCGGCGGGCGACAAATTGCAGGCCGACCGGGAGACGTTTCGCCAACGCGCGGCCGCCATCATCCAGGGCTATCGCACGAAAGATCTCACGTTCCGCACCTTCCGCAATGAGTCGCTGGAACAGTATCGTTCGCTCTACGATCTTGCGGCCCGCTATACCTATCTGGCCGCCAAAGCCTATGACTATGAGACCGGCCTCCTCGGCTCCACCGCCGGTCAGTCCACGATCAATGCCATCGTCGCCTCTCGTTCCTTGGGTGATCTGACGGGTGGCACACCGCAGGCTCAGACCTCCTGACCTGCACGTGAAGTGGAGTGGTGGAGAGTGGAACGAAAAAGAGACCGGAACGTGAGTTTGGTATGGCCGGGATTGAAGGCCGGGACCGGACGTGGCACTGAAGAGGGATGCCGCAAA
>CANJIU010000205.1 GCA_947474365.1 Opitutia bacterium
CAAGTTGCTCGCTCGCGCTGGGTCGGCGAAATTGAGCTTTGGATTTTGCCATCGGCACCACCCAAACAAAAGCCGGGAAGAAAGTCCCGCGAAAAATAGCAATGCCCTCCGCGAGTGAAAATTACGGGGGTGAAGAAATCCGCCCTATCGATCCGGCTCAGCGCACTTTACCGAGTTGGGTGAGATAGGCGAAGAGATCGCGCAAATCCTCAGGACTGAGTCCGTCGGTGAGTCCGGCCGGCATCAGGGAACCGATCATCTCGCGACCAGCGATGTCGGCCTCGGCAACGGTATGCTCCGCACCGGCGGGATCGAGCAGGGTGAGTTCGGCGGCGTTGCTGGCGACGATGCGCCCGACGATCGCCTCGCCCTTCTTCGTGGTGACCTTCAGGGTCTCAAAGCCCTCTTTGATTTCCCGTTGGGGCTCGATGACCATGCCGATGATGAGTTCGAGCGGCTGCGCGCTTCCGATGGCATCGAGGGGCGGGCCGATTTCGCCGCCTTCGCGTCCGATGCGGTGGCAGGACACGCACGCGAGATCGGGCCGGCGGAACACCTCCGCCCCGTGCTTGGCGTCGCCGCGGGTGAGGACCTCCGCCGCGATGCTGCCGGTGACGTAGGGCGAGGCGCGCAAGCGCCCGTAAATTGGGACGATGGGCACGCCGTTCTTTTGCGCCACGCGGCGGGCCGCCGGTGCGGGAAGGGGTGGCTTCGCGCGGTCGAGTGCGAGCACCGACTCGCGCCAGGCCGGCTTCCACTCGGTGGCTCCGGCGGCCAGGACCGGAGACCACCACGGCTTGAGCACCGCCACCGCGGCGCGAAGCGCCGTATCCAGAAAAACATCGCGCGGTTGCTCAGCGGCGCCCAGGACCACCTCGATCGAGGCGGCGGCGGGCAGGTTGCCGGCTGCCACAATGGCGGCCAGTCGCACGCGGGAATCGGGGTCTTGGGCGAAACGGGTAAGGTAGTCCCAAACCGGGAATCCGTCCGGCAGTCGATCGGCCCAGCGCGCGAGTGTTCCTGCGGCGTAGGCCCGGGCTTCTGGGGCCGCGGCCGCGAGGACACGGCGCAGCAAGGGCGCCTCGATCACTTCGTGCGCCTCGAACACGCCGAGCGCCTGCATGAGGGCGAATTCGAAATCCGGGCTGGCCGGGTCGAGTCGCCCGTACCAGTGGCGCAATTCCCGCGTGACCGCCGCGGTATCGCCACCGAACAGCACGCGCTTCGCCTGTTCGCGCGGCCAGCGGTCGGGCGCGCGCAGGAGTTCAAAGAGTTCCGGCCGGGTCGCTCCGGCGATTTTGGGCGGCGTCAGCAGCGGTCGCCCTTTCGCGGTGACCCGCCAGATTCGGCCGTGCCCCTTGTCGCGGTCGGGATGGCGGAAGCTCACCTGGTAGTGCCCGATGATCGGGTTGTACCAGTCTGCCACATACAACGCCCCGTCGGGCCCGAGCTTCACGTCGATGGGGCGGAAGCTGCCGTGCGCGCTTTGGATCAAGGGCGGGAGCGCGGGATGATCGCCGACCTTGAGTCCAGCCCCGTCGCGCTCGACGGCGAGCGTCCAGACGGAGTTGTTGATGTAGCCGCCGGCCAGTAGTACCCCCTGCCATTTGGGTGGAAAGTGTGCGCTCTCCACGATCTCGGGATTGCTGGTCTTTCGTCCGCGGCCCTCGCTCCAAATCGCCGCTCGGCGCCCGGACTCCCAGCCGCGGATCATTTCGGGCGCCGGATAGTACATGGTACCGCTGTTGCCGGCGACGACGATGGGTTGGCCCCAGCGGGTGAACACCCAGCCCCACGGGTTTTGCGGATCGGCCGCGCCGCCGTAGAACGCATCGAGCCGCTGCTCGCGCGGACCGTACCGCCAGAGGCCCGCTTGATTCAACGTCGTGATGCCCCACGGCGTTTCGACGCGCGCGAAACCGTGGAGGCCCTGGCAAAACACGAGTTCGCCCGCGGGCGTCCAGCGAAACGAATTGATGTTCTGGTGATTGTCGCCCGTGCCAAATCCCCGCAGCACGACCTCGCGGCGGTCCGCGCGGCCGTCGCCGTCCGTGTCGGTCATCAGCCACAGCCGCGTGCCCTCTCCGACATAGCAGGCGTTGCCAGGACCGGGCGCGATCTCGAGTCCGGTCGGAATCATCACCCCGTCCGCAAACACCGTCGTCTTGTCCGCGCGTCCGTCGTGGTTCGTGTCCTCGAGAATGAGGACCTGATCGTTCGGTTCCTCGCCGGGCTTCAGCTGGGGGTAGGTCTTCGAACCGATGACCCAGAGCCGCCCGCGTTCATCCCAGCGCATCTGGATGGGTTTCACGACTCCCTCCGCTTCGCTGGCGAACAGGTTGACCTCGAACCCGGGCGCGACCTTGAAGGTGGCGATTTCCTCTGCCGGCGTGCTCCCGATTTGAGCCGACACTGGCAGCGCAATCATGCACGCCGCCAGGGCGGCAATTTTCTGCCAACGGGGTGGGGTGACGCGGATCATTTTGTTCCCTGCCGGGCGGCGAGTTGCCAGATTTCGCGCTCCTGGGCCTCGATCAATGGCAGCCATTGTTTCATCTCTTCCGGGAACCAACGGATCGAGGGATCCCGGTGATCGCGACTGCTCGGCTGCACCGTTCGATCGCCGTTGAGGAACGCCCAATTCTGGGGGCGATCATAGTGAACCCAGAGCTGGTTTTTTTGGCGGACGAGCTCGGTGAGCCGGACGTCATCACGCCCGGTGATGATGGCGGTGACGCGGCTGCCTCCCAGCATTTGGGCGGTCTGTCGGGCCAGGAGGGTGAGGCCGAATTCGTTCAAATGCACGCCGTCGCGGTAATGTGCGGCGAGTGCGCCACCGGAATCGCCCGGGAAAAGGCACCGCAGTTCCCGACGCTGGGCGGCGCGACGCACCGCCGTGACATACAACTCCAGCGCCTGAAAACGAGTCTGGGCCGGGGACGTTGGGCTGATGGGGCCGGGGCCGAGCAGCACCACGCGACGTTTGCCATTGGCGCTCAAGCGGTCGAGGAGGCCTTCGAGGGCGCTGGAAAATTCAGTCAGCTTGGAGTTGCCCGCGAGGCTTTCCATCAGCCCGAACTGGGCGATCACGACGGTGGCGCCGACCTGGTCGAGTTGCTGCTCGACCGGCGGATAGTTCAGGTCACGCTGTTGTTGGAAGACGGTGTCACCTTCGTGCGCGAGGTTGCGAAAGGTCAGCCGCAGTTCCGGAAACGCCCGGAGCAGGAGGCACTCGAGGTGACCTTGCTCCGCGAGTGCGGTGAGGTCCTCGCCGCCGGCGAAAGCCACCACGTCGCCCGGTTTGAAAAAGACGTCGGCTGCGGCGACGGATCCGGCAAAGGCCAGGTAGGCGAACCAGCGGAGGAGGAAGGGAGCGGGGGAAGGCATGGCGTACAGCGGTCGCCGCGCGACCCACGTGCCCTGTTCTCACAATTCGAGGCGTGCGGAAAGGCGGAAATGGGCGCGATGGCCGTGTTAGGCTGTGGCGGCCCAGGGCTGGGATAGGTCCAAAACGCGAAACGCGTCGTCGCCCGAGCGGCTGATTTCGCGTCCCGCGCCGTGTCACGTGTGATGGCTCGGAAGGCATTTTCGGAGTGTCCGCGGGGGCCTTTTTTGGGAATATTTCTCCTCCTACGCTTCGATCCCTTCAACGACTTCGAAAGCGCCCGTCGCGCCGGACTTGTGCGAATTCGTCGATTGGCGTAAAGTATTGGAATGGAGACCGCTTCCATGCGCAACTCGCCGACCAGAACCACTAGCCGGAGCGGTGCGTGGGGGCACGGCTGAGCGCCGATCCCGTATTAGGTTGGTATTAGGTTCGTATTACCTTCGTATTATAAAGCTCGAATCGGTTCCGAATCGTGCCCGAGTCGAACCCGAAGAGAGAGCGAGGGTTACGTGGGCAAACAGGGTCCCGCGGAGATGCAGCCGTTATCCAGCCACGAATCCCATCCCAGCAAGAGGAAAAGGTCGAGGAAGGGACGCGTGGACGTTTTTGCGTCGGGCCTTATCGGCTCAAATCTCGGCGACGGGGGCGTCGCCGCTCCAGGCGGAGATCGGAGCGCGCGGGTGGGGAAGAGATCTCCCGGTCGGACGACGAAAAAAGGGGGGGGCTTCCCGGTGGGAGGACTCGTATCCACGTTTCAGGTGCATCCAGCGATCTGTGGTTGACGGGAATGGATTCGGCCGGCGTGACGTGACTTTGTTTGCCGCCCGGGCATCGCTGCTTGCCGCGTGGGCGGGGAAACCACCCGCGACCCCGGTGATCACTGCGAACGATGGCTTGCGCCGCTTGCCTTCCGACCCCAGAACAGAACCCAGCAGTTCCAATCTCACCATGAAACTTATCATTGCCGTCATCAAACCGTTCAAACTCGAGGATGTGAAAGAGGCCCTCGCCGCCGCCGGCATCGAGGGCATGACCGTAACGGAGGTGAAGGGGTTTGGCCGCCAGAAGGGCCACACCGAGATTTACCGCGGCAGTGAATACACCGTGGACTTTTTGCCGAAGGTGAAGATCGAGGTCGCAGTCGCCGACGAGATGGCCGGCAAGGCGATCGATGCGATCGCGAAAGCGGCCAAGACGGGCAAAATCGGTGACGGGAAGATCTTTGTCGTACCACTCGAAGAGGTGGTGCGCATTCGGACCGACGAGCGCGGCGAGTCAGCGGTCTGATTCGTCAGGAGCCGTGGTTGGTGCTGGATTCAGGGGAAGGGCCGTTGCCCTTCTTTCCAGCTCACGTGCGCTCCCTGTCATACGAGCAGTTTGATTGTTTCATGCATTGAGTCTTCCGGATGAATTGTGCTCATCTTGGAAAACCCCTGCATGAATCCGCTCCTCGTCCCGGCCCGTGTTGTCAGCTTAATCCTTTGCCTCGCTTGCCTTTGCCCGGTGTGGCTGTCGGCGCAAACGGCCGCTCCGGCCGCTGCGGCGCCGAGCGTCGAGCAACGACTTGCGAGTTTGGAGGCGTATCTGAGCAACGGCGATCCGAGCGCAGCATTGAAGGACAGTGGCGGCCGAATCCCGGCCGGGCTGACCACGCCGTCGGTGGGCGTTCCCGGTCCGGGGCATAACACCTGGATGATGGTGAGCGCGGCCCTGGTGCTGTTCATGACGCTGCCCGGCCTCGGGCTTTTTTATGGCGGACTCGTCCGGACCAAGAATGCGTTGTCCGTGATGGCCTGGTGTTTCGGTATCACGAGCCTGGTCACGGTCCTCTGGTGGGCGGTGGGATACAGCCTCGTTTTCGGCAAGAACTTCGGCAGTCCGTTCCTCGGTGGCACGGAGTACTTCTTTCTGCGCGGGGTGGGCAGCACCCCGAACCCGGACTATTCGTTCTGGGTGTCGCACAACGTGTTTGCGACGTACCAGCTCGCGTTTGCGATCATCACGCCGGCGGTGCTGATCGGATCGGTGGTGGAACGGATGAAGTTCTCCTCGGTGCTGGTGGTCGCGACGCTGTGGCTGTTGTTCGTCTACTGTCCGCTGGCCCACATGGTCTGGGGCGTGAACGGCTACATGAACGGCGTGTGGAACGCCGGGGCGTCGATCAAGGCGATCGACTTTGCCGGCGGCATGGTCGTCGAGATGGCCTCGGGTTTCTCGGCGTTGATTCTCTGCCTGTTCGTCGGACCGCGCCTGGGCCACGGCAAGACCCCGATGCCGCCGCACAGCCTCGTGCTTTCGGTGGTGGGCACCGGCATGCTCTGGATCGGCTGGTATGGGTTTAACGCGGGCTCGGCGGTGGCCGCGGACGGTGTCGCCGCCAATGCCTTCATGACAACGACGCTCGCGGCCGGGGTCGCGGCTGGCACCTGGGCGGTGTTCGAATATCTGGTGCGCGGCAAGGCGAGCGTGCTGGGCTTTTGCTCGGGTGCGGTGGCGGGGTTGGTGACGATTACCCCGGCGTGTGGATTCGTGGACGCCACGGGCGCAATGGTCACCGGCGTGCTGGGCGGGGGGATCCCGTTCTTTGCCTGCACCAAGGTGAAGGGCTGGTTTGGATACGACGATGCCCTGGATGTGCTGGGCGTGCACGGGGTCGGCGGGACCGTCGGGCTGTTGATCACGGGATTTTTCGCCACGGCGAGCGTGAATCCGAATCTCAGCACGAACCTCGCCGCGTTGCTCGGAAAATCCCTGTGGGTGGAGCAGGTGAAGGGCATCGCTGTCACGCTCCTGATGGCGGTTATCGGTACAGCGCTGATTGCCCTGGTGGTGAAGCGGGTGTTTGGTCTGCGGCCGACGATTGAGGCTGAAACCGAAGGCCTCGACCTCGACGAACACGGCGAAGAGGCGTATATCTTCGACGCGAAATCATAACCCAAAGATGCAGTCGAGAGCTGAGAGCGAAGAGCTGAGAGCCCAATCCTCAGAGCGAATTCGCCCGCCGCCCAAGCTGAAAACGAAGTTCACCGTTTGGTTTTGCACTCAGATTTTGGCACTAGACCCTCAGCCGAGTTGCTCCGATTAACCTCCCGACCTCCACAAAAATTTTCCATGAAACTCATCATCGCCATCGTCAAGCCGTTCAAACTCGAAGAGGTAAAGGAAGCGCTCGCCGCCGCCGGCGTCGAAGGAATGACCGTCACTGACGTGAAGGGCTTCGGCCGGCAAAAGGGCCACACCGAAATTTACCGCGGCAGTGAATACACCGTGGATTTTCTGCCCAAGGTGAAGATTGAAATCGCGGTCGGCGATGAACTCGTGGGCAAGGTGATCGAGGCGATCACGCGCGGCGCCAGGACGGGAAAGATCGGCGACGGGAAGATCTTTGTGGTTCCGCTCGAGGAGGTCGTGCGCATCCGCACGGACGAACGAGGCGAGTCGGCCGTCTGATCAATTGGGGCGCGCGGGCAGGCCGCCCGCCGAAAATCTTTTAGGCAAGAACCGGCTCTGTTTCAGAGCGGGACATCCCCGTCAACGGGCGTGGTTGCTCGCGCGCGCAGTGTTAGCCCGGGGGTTGGCACGGCCAGTGCTATTTGGCTCGGATTGTTCCGTCGATGCTCATCGGCGACTGGTGGTCTCACCGCCAGGCGTCGTGCGGCGGGAGATTATTCAACCACCAAACACCTAAGCGCATGACCAGTTCACGCTCTCGTCGTCCGAAGCTCCTCGCGTTCCTCGCCCTTTCCATCGGCTTGGGGCTGGGATCACTCGTCGCCCAAACTCCTCCCGCCGCCGCTGCTGCTGCCACGCCGCCGCCGCCTCCTCCTCCAAGTTTGGAACAGCGGATTGCAGGACTTGAAGCTTACCTCGGCAACGGTGATCCGACGGTGGTCCTCAAGACCGGCCCGAAGGACAAGGATGGCAATCCCACGATTCCGGCGGGTCTCACCACGCCGTCGGTCGGGACGGCTGGCCCGGGCCACAATGGTTTCATGATGATCTGCACGGCGCTCGTGCTCTTCATGACCCTGCCCGGTTTGGCGCTCTTCTACGGCGGCCTGGTGCGCACCAAGAACGTCCTCTCCGTCATGGCGCAATGTCTCGGCATCGCCGGCCTCGTCACGATTCTGTGGTGGGCGGTCGGTTACAGCCTCGTTTTCGGGAAGAGTTTCGGCAGCCCCTTCCTTGGCGGCACCGAATATTTCTTCATGGCCGGCGTGGATAGCGCGCCGAACACCGACTATGCCTTCTGGGTCTCCCAGAATGTGTTCTCCATGTATCAGCTGATGTTCGCCATCATCACCCCGGCGCTGATCGTCGGCGCCATCGCGGAGCGCATGAAATTCTCCGCGCTGATCCTCTTTGTGACCCTGTGGATGTTCTTCGTTTACTTCCCGCTGGCGCACATGGTCTGGGGTTCCTCCGGATTCATGAACGGCGTCTGGAATGCGACGGCCTCCATCAAGGCGATCGATTTCGCGGGCGGCACCGTGGTGCACATGTCTTCTGGTTGGTCGGCGCTCATCCTCTGCTTGATCATCGGACCCCGTCTCGGGTTCGGCAAAACGCCGATGCCTCCGCACAGCCTGGTGCTTTGCATGGTCGGCACCGGCATGCTCTGGGTCGGCTGGTACGGGTTCAACGCGGGTTCCGCGGTCGCGGCCGACGGCGTGGCGGCGAACGCCTTCACCACGACGACGCTGGCGACTGGAGTCGCTTCCTTCACCTGGGCCGCCCTCGAATACATCACCCGCAAGAAGGCCAGCGTGCTCGGCTTCTGCTCGGGAGCGGTCGCCGGCCTCGTGGTCGTGACGCCGTCCTGTGGCTTTATCAACAGCACCTCCGCGATGTGGGTCGGCGTGCTGGCCGGAGCGGTTCCGTTCTTCGCCTGCACGAAGCTCAAGGGCTGGCTCAAGTACGACGACGCGCTCGACACGTTCGGCGTGCACGCGGTCGGTGGCACCCTCGGGGCGTTCATCACCGGCATTTTCGCCACGGCGTCGGTCAACTCCAACCTGAGCACCAATCTCAAGGACGTCGTCGGCAAATCGCTCTGGATGGAGCAAATCAAGGCCATCGCCATCACCCTCGTGATGTCGGTCATTGCGACGGTCATCATCGCCTACATCGTCAAGGCGGTCATCGGTCTTCGTCCCTCGACGGACGCCGAGCAAGAGGGCCTGGACCTCACGGACCACGGCGAAGAAGGCTACATCTACGAGGCGAAATCCTAATCCACGCCAACCCTTAAAACGATACTTCCATGAAACTCATCATCGCCATCATCAAACCGTTCAAGCTCGAGGAAGTGAAGGAGGCGCTCGCGGCCGCCGGCATCGAGGGCATGACGGTCACCGAGGTCAAAGGCTTCGGTCGCCAGAAGGGGCATACGGAAATCTATCGCGGCAGCGAATACACCGTGGATTTTCTCCCCAAGGTGAAAATCGAGGTCGCCGTGTCCGATGACACCGCGGGCAAGGCGGTCGACACCATCGTGAAGTCCGCGAAGACTGGAAAGATCGGCGACGGAAAAGTGTTCGTCCTCCCGCTCGACGAAGTCGTCCGGATCCGCACCGACGAACGGGGCGAGTCGGCCGTCTAAGCACGCCCAGAATCAACGTTTCCCTCAGACGCACAGCCGGGCTCCCCTGCGGGCCCGGCTGTTTTTTTGCCGTTCCGCGGCGGCGGAATCGCGGCTGTTCGGTCACACCGTGACTTTTTTGAAGTATTTTCATCAAATAGTGCATGAGATGACTGCTCGGCATCGATTTTGCTCATGCGGGGCACTTCCGTATGAAAATCCTCCGACTCAACCCCCTCGTTCGTCCGCTTCTTGCGGTCTGTCTGACGCTGGCTGCCAGTGCGGCTGTGTTGGCCCAAGCCGCGGCGCCTGCCGCCGCAACTCCGCCCCCTCCTGCGCCTTCGCTGGAACAACGCGTGGCGGGCCTTGAGGCCTACCTCGGCAACGGTGATCCCACGGTTGCCCTCAAGACGGGTCCGAAGGACAAGGATGGCAACGCGACGATTCCGGCGGGTCTCACAACGCCGTCGGTTGGGACCGCCGGCCCGGGCCACAATGGATTTATGATGATCTGCACGGCGCTCGTGCTGTTCATGACGTTGCCCGGTCTCGCGCTGTTCTACGGCGGCCTGGTGCGCACAAAGAACGTTCTTTCCGTCATGGCGCAATGTCTCGGCCTCGCCGGCCTCGTCACGATCCTCTGGTGGGCGTTCGGCTACAGCCTCGTTTTCGGCAAGAGCTTCAACAGCGCCTTCCTGGGTGGTTCGGAGTATTTCTTCATGCGAGGCATCGATAGCGCGCCCAATACGGATTACGCGTTCTGGGTCTCGCAAAACGTCTTTTCGATGTACCAGCTGATGTTCGCCATCATCACCCCGGCGTTGATCGTCGGTGCGATTGCCGAGCGCATGAAGTTTTCAGCGGTGATCGCCTTCATGACGGCCTGGATGTTCCTGGTTTACTTCCCGCTGGCGCACATGGTGTGGGGTTCGACGGGCTACATGAACGGCGTCTGGAACGCGACCGCCTCGATCAAGGCCATCGACTTTGCCGGCGGCACCGTGGTGCACATGTCTTCCGGTTGGTCGGCGCTCATCCTCTGTCTGATGGTCGGCCCCCGTCTCGGCTTCGGCAAGACGCCGATGCCTCCGCACAGCCTGGTGCTTTGCATGGTCGGCACCGGCATGCTCTGGGTCGGCTGGTACGGGTTCAACGCGGGTTCCGCGGTCGCGGCCGACGGTGTGGCGGCGAACGCCTTCACCACGACGACGCTGGCGACCGGAGTCGCTTCCTTCACCTGGGCCGCCCTCGAATACATCACCCGCAAGAAGGCCAGCGTGCTCGGCTTCTGCTCGGGAGCGGTCGCCGGCCTCGTGGTCGTGACGCCCTCCTGCGGCTTCATTACGAGCACTTCGGCGATGTGGGTCGGTGTGTTGGCTGGAGCGGTTCCGTTCTTCGCCTGCACGAAGCTCAAGGGTTGGCTCAAGTACGATGACGCGCTCGACACCTTCGGCGTGCACGCGGTCGGTGGCACCCTCGGAGCGTTTCTCACAGGTGTTTTCGCCACAGTGTCGGTGAATTCGAACCTCAGCACCAATCTCAAGGACGTCGTTGGCAAATCGCTCTGGATGGAGCAGCTCAAGGCGATGGGAGTCACGGTCGTGCTGTCGATTGCAGCCACACTGGTCATCGGATTCCTGGTCAAATCACTCATCGGTCTCCGTCCCACGGTAGAGGCGGAACAGGAAGGTCTGGATCTCAGTGACCACGGTGAGGAAGGCTACATCTACGAGTCGAAATCCTGATCCCGCGACGCACCCAATCCGAAATCTAGAATTACATGAAACTCATCATCGCCATCATCAAGCCGTTCAAGCTCGAGGAAGTGAAGACCGCCCTCGCGGAGGTCGGAGTCGAAGGAATGACCGTCACTGAAGTGAAGGGCTTCGGCCGCCAGAAGGGGCACACCGAAATCTACCGCGGGAGCGAATACACGGTGGATTTCCTGCCCAAGGTGAAAATCGAGATCGCCGTCACCGACGCGGTGGTGGCGAAGGCGATCGACGCCATCGTCGCCTCGGCGAAGACGGGCAAGATCGGCGACGGCAAGGTTTTCGTTCTCCCGCTCGACGGGGTGGTGCGGATCCGCACCGACGAGCGCGGCGAGACCGCCATCTGATCTGCCACCTTTTACGGGTTCTCAAAACAGCCGGTGTCGTGCGCGACACCGGCTGTTTTTTCTTTGGTGAGCCGGCGCTGGCGCACCGCTGATTCGGTGGTTTCTGCGCCGTAGTTGAACCGGCCTAGCAGCCCGTCGGACTTGGAAAATCAGGCTTGGGGGTGATTTTCCAAAATTTTTCCGGCGACGGGAGGCCCAACTCTGACGGGCTGCTGAGCGCCGTGCGGAGCACGG
>CANJIU010000206.1 GCA_947474365.1 Opitutia bacterium
CAGCGCGACCGGCACGAACTGGTCATCGCGTCGCGCGCCCTCGCGGGCGCGCGCGGATTGAAACGACTACACCGGCCCCGGCATCGGCCTGGGCGACCGTCGCGCGCCCTCGCGGGCGCGCGCGGATTGAAACACGTCAACGCCATCGAGCTTGCGCTTGCGACCGCGTCGCGCGCCCTCGCGGGCGCGCGCGGATTGAAACCAACGTATGGAAATGCCTTGCGCTATTATCGCCGTCGCGCGCCCTCGCGGGCGCGCGCGGGTTGAAACTCTCATCTCATCGGCCGGGCATTCCGCCTAGCCAAGTCGCGCACCCGCGTTCGGGCCGCTCGTGTCGTACAATCGGCCGCCCGTGGGGCGCGGATTGATGCTCCGTCTCCTGAACGACATCGACCCGTCCGCAGGATCGCCGCGCAGTGTCGGATCGCCGTCAACAATTGAAACCTTTCTACGACCGGACCGTCTCCCGTGAATGCAGATCGGCGAGGGGCAACGCCTCTGGTCTGCAGACGGCAGACGGTTCGGCCGGCGCGAGTCGGGTGAATCCCCCATGATCCTTCTTTGATCCTTCTTCGGACCTAGATTGATCCTTCTTGGGATCGATACTGATCCTTGTTTGCTCCTTCTTTGATCCTTGTTTGTTCCTTGTTTGTTCCTTGTTTGTTCCTTGTTCGATCCTTCACGCGGCGGCCTCCGCTTATGCCGGGAGGAAGAGTAGAAACCAACCGTAGCCACGAGCACCAGCGAGTGGACTGGGATAACGCGACCGAGCTTCCACTCGCGGGCGGCTAGCCTTTGCTGGCCTCGAAGCCTCCACTCGCTGGCGCTCGCTGCTACCAGACGATGGGCTGCTGACGACATTCTCACCGGTAATTGGCAGATGCGCACCCATGCCGCCGGGCGAATCCCAATTTCTGGACACTGGGGACGTGACGCCCTCGTCGCGGCTCCAGGAACTGCACGATGGTGATCGATGCAGGTTCCGCCTGTCCAGAAAGTGGGATGCGCCCATGCCACCCACCCGATCCGAAACGGCTCGCCGCGCGGCCCAACCGGACGCAACACTCGTCCGCGCGCAAGGACCCACCTCGTTGCGCACCCCACCCAGTTCGGCCGGACCGTTCTCTCCTCCCTGCTGCCATGAATACCCTCCGTATCCTCGTTTCCCTTTTTTCCGTCCTTGCGCTCGGGGCAACCGCCACGACCGCCCGGGCCGAGGTCACACCGGCGGCGTTCGACCTCGCCGCGATTCGCAACCCGGCGACACTTGAGACCCGCGTTGTGCAGGACTGGCAGCCCGCTCCGAAGGACAAGGCGATTCGCCAGAAACTCGTGGAGATCACGATTTGCGAGTGGTGGTCCGGCCAAAAGGTCCGCCTGCCCGTCACGTTCAACGCCCCCGCCTCCGGCGCCGTTTGCCGCCACGTCATTATCGGCAACATGGGGCTCGCCCTCCGCCCCACCCTGCCCACCGGGGCCATGCTGCGGTTGCTGAAGGAAGACGGTGTCGGCGTCGTCCTCGTCGGCATGAGCACGATCGACGCGATGGCGCCCGCCGGAAAACTCCATGTCGGGATGAAGGCTCACCTGCTCCAAACCAAGGATACCCGTTACACGCCGGCGTGGATTTGGGGCCTGAGCGACATGCGGGCGCTGACCGCGGCGATCGCGGAAAGCGGAGTCTTTCAACCGGCCAAGGTGCTCGCCACCGGCGGCTCCAAACGCGGCGTGGGCGCGGCAGTCGCGGGAATCTGGGACGATCGCTTCACGGCCATCATGCCGGTCGTCGCCCCACCGCTCGGCAATCCCGGCGGCGCGTATGTCGGCGGAACGGACCCCGCGGAAATCACGGCGGCCAACGCGGCCTTCCTCGCCGAACTCGCCGCGGGAAAACATCCCTCGCTCCCCTCCACCGCCCGCGCCGCGCTGATCGATCGCGACGAACGCCGGGGCAACGAGCGCATCACGGCGGACGCCGCGCGCACAGCCGGCTGGAGCGCGGAGGAAATTTCCGCGCTGAACGAACACGCCTGGGAGGCCTGCTGGACGACGAAGTATTTGCCGGCGTTGAAAAAACGCGGCCTGGAAATTTTCTACAATGTCGGGACCAACGACAGCGTGAGCCCCGGGTTGGTCGATCTCGGGAAGCGTTTCCCGGATTTTCCGATCTTCATCGTGCCCGGCGGGCAGCACGGCGGGCCCAAGGACTCCGGGTTCACCCGCCAGGTGCCAACCCTGCCAGAGGTGGAGGACAACCTGTACGCCTTCGCCCAGCATCATTTCTTCGGCGCCCGCCCCCTGGTGGCGCCGCCAAAAGTGCAAACCACCTGGGACGCAAAGGGCCGCACCGTGAGGGTGACCGTGACGTTTGCCGACGGGACCGAGCCGCAGAAGAATTCCGTGTCGTGGTCCGCCAACCGGCATCGGCCCTACACGCTCGCGTTCGAATATGACCGTTGGCAGACGGCGGAACTCTCCCGCACCGGGGCGGCGACTTACAGTGGCACGATCACGGTCGAAGCAGGTGCACAGACGGTGGAGGTCGTGACCAACCACACGCACACGACGAAAAACCTCCCGCTGTCGTTCTCCAGCCCGCTGCTGCGCGTCGCCACCAAGTGAATTCAACGACGCACCACCGCCGACCGCTTCGATCCCGTGGAGCTGCGCCGTGTTTGTTTGCGCTCTGGCTCAGCGTTCTCGTCCCACACCTCGCCCGCGCCCAGTCAGCGGCGGCAACGAACGAGGCCAGGCTCCAGCAATGGCTGAAGAAATATCCCGCCGCCGATGCAAACGGCGACGGCGTGCTGACGGAGGCCGAGGCGCGCGCGTACAAGCAAGGCGGCAAGAACGGAAAGAATGCCGCCACCACGGACGCCAGTGCCAAAACCGCTCCCACCCACGCCAACGTCGCGTACGGCCCGCACGCGCGCAACGTCCTTGATTGCTGGCGGCCCGCCACGGGCCGACCGACCCCGGTGTTGATCTTCTTTCACGGCGGCTCCTTCAAAGCGGGCGACAAGGCCATGGTTCAGTCGCGGCCGATCTTCGACGAATGCCTCGCGGCGGGAATTGCGGTAGTTTCCGTTAATTACCGCTTCAGCTCCGATGCGCCGTTTCCCGCGCCGATGCACGACGGCGCGCGCGCCGTGCAATTCGTGCGTTCGATGGCCACAGCGTGGAACCTCGATCCCGCGCGCATCGCCCTCAGCGGAAGCTCGGCCGGCGCGACCCTCGCGCTCTGGATCACGTTGCACGACGATCTCGCCGTACCGACGAGCAACGACCCGGTCGCGCGGCTTTCCACGCGCGTCACCTGCGCCAGCCCGCACAGCGGCACGGCGGGACTGGAGCCCGCGTATTTCCAGCGAAATGCCGGCGTGACCAAACTCGGGGCGGCCCTTTGGCAGCTCTTTGGCGCCATGTCCCAGGCGGAATTCGAATCGCCGGCGCAACGTCCCGCGGTGCACGAGGCCTCGCCTCTGTCGCACGCGAGCGCGGACGATCCGCCGCTCTTCCTCACCTACGCAGGCGACCCCGCTGAGGCTCCGTTTGCCGCCGGCTCGGCGCAGAAAGACTGGATCCATCACGTTTGCCTCGGGGCACCGCTGAAGCGCCGCTACGACGAACTGGGGCTCGCCTGCGACTTGTTTCACGGCGCCAAACCCGCGCCCGCCGGCGCCGAAATCACCTTTCTGAAAAAACATCTCTTCAACCCAGCGACTTCCCCCGTCCCATGAATCGTTTCAAGCTGACAAAATTTCGTTACGCCGGTCTCGCAGCCGCTTTCAGTCTGCTTCTCGCGGCCACTCCGTTAGCAGCGCAATCCGCCGTTCATCTCGGAAGCGGCGTGAAGGCCGGCGAGATTACCGACACCACCGCCATCGTGCTCGTGCGGCTGACGGCGACGCCGGGACAGGACGCGCAGCATCTGATTCCCGGCCATACCGGCCAGGCGAGACTGCGCTACGGAACGGAGCCCAGCCTGAGCCAGTTCATCATGACGCCCTGGGAAACGGCCCGGGCGGCAGACGATCATTCCATTCACTTCAAACTCGAGAAGCTACAGCCGGGACGGCGTCACTATTATCGGGTCGACTACCGCGAGCACGAAAAGGATCCGGTGGTACTGTCGGATGTATTCTCGTTTGTCACCGCGCCGGCGCCCGGCGAGAGGGCGGCGGTGATGTTTCATCTCACGACATGCCAGGACCTCCGCGGCGAACGCACCTACGTGCCGATGACGGCGCAGCGGCCGGATTTCTGCATCTCGGCCGGAGACACGGTCTATTACGACGGTCAGGGGTTGGCGCGCACGGTGCCGCAGGCGTGGCAGGCGTATCAAAAGATGTTCGGGCTGCCCGCGATGAAGGATTATTACCGCCACGTCGGCGGCTACTTCATGAAGGACGACCATGATTATCGCTTCAACGATTCCGATCCGCACATGGTCGGGAAGTGGGTGAACCCGAACAAGGCCGACGCGGGCGCAAAGTTCACGGAGAAGAAAGGCAACCAGCGGCTCGATGTCGCCTGGCTGACTCACGAGGAGGGCGCGCGGGTTTTCCGGCAGGTGTTTCCGATGAGCGAGAAGCCGTACCGCACGTTTCGCTGGGGCAAGGGCGTGCAGATCTGGATGACCGAGAGCCGCGAATTCCGTTCGTCAAACACGATGGAGGACGGCCCGGCCAAGTCCATCTGGGGCGCGGAGCAAAAGGCCTGGCTGATGGCGACGTTGCTCGCGAGCGACGCCGACCACCGCGTCATCATCTCCCCGAATCCAATCGTCGGACCGGACCGATTGATGAAGGGCGACAATCACGCCAACCTGAACGGATTCTGGCACGAAGGTCAGGAGTTCCTCGACTGGCTGAAGGAGAAGAAGCTGAACAACGTGGTGCTCATGTGCGGCGACCGGCACTGGCAGTATCACTCAGTCGATCGGCGCAACGGCCGCGAAACGCACGAATTCAGCTGCGGGCCGACCAGTGACGAACACATCCAGGCCGTGCCGCCGCTTTACCCCGGCGTGGACCGACCGTACTCGGCGAGCCGCGGCGGGTTCATGTCGATCCGCTACCGGCCGGAAACGCGCGCGCTGGCGTTCGACTTCTTTTCCATGGCCGGCGAGCCGTTGTATCAAAAAATCTTCACTCCATGAAACGAACCATTCCGCTCGCGGCGCTCCTCGCGCTGCTGTCGTTGCCCGTGCTTTGTCTGCGAGGGGCCGACACGCCAACGGCGAAGCCCAACGTACTCTTCATCATCGCCGATGACGCCTCACGGCATTTCGGCGCAGCCTACGGCTGTGACTGGGTGAAGACGCCCAACATCGATCGCCTCGCCCGACAGGGGCTGGTGTTCGACAACGCCTACACCCCCACGTCCAAATGCGCGCCCTCCCGCGCGGCCGTCCTCACAGGGCGCAATCCCTGGCAGCTCGAGGACGCGGCGAATCACCAGCCATTCTTCCCCGCAAAGTTCATGGCGTTCAGCGAGGCGCTCGCGCAGGCCGGCATCGCGTGCGGTGGAGCGGGCAAAACGTGGGGACCCGGCGAGGCCAAATTGGCCGACGGCAACCGGCGCACCTTTGAGCTGAAAAACGAAAGCGCCAACGACGATCGCAATCCCGGGGAGGCGCTGTCGGGCTTTCTAAAGCGCCGCAAGCCGGGGCAGCCGTTCTTCTACTGGTTCGGCAGCCACTATCCGCACCGCGGCTACGTGCGCGACTCCGGCATCAAGTCGGGCAAGAAGCCCTCGGATGTCGACCGTGTCCCCGCGTATTGGCCGGACAATGACCTCATCCGCCGCGACATGCTGGACTACGCGTTTGAGGTCGAGGCGTACGACAAGCAGGTCGGGTCGCTGCTCGCGGCCCTTGAGGCCTCCGGGGAGACCAAGAACACCCTGATCATCGTCACCTCGGACCACGGCATGCCCTTTCCCCGCGTGAAGGGCCACACCTACGACGACGCGCACCACATCCCATTCGTTGCGACCTGGCCCGCGGGGATCGCCAAGCCGGGCAGCCGCGTCGCTGACTTGGTCAGCTTCATCGACCTCGCGCCGACGTTTCTCGAGCTCTTCGGCGTGAACGGCGCCACCCAGGGCATGTCGCCGATCACCGGACGAAGTTTCCATGACCTGCTGCGCAACGAACCGCGGGGCGAACGGACGTTCGTCATCGTCGGGCGCGAACGCAACGACGTCCTCGCGCGCCCCGGCTCGCCCGCCGGGCTCGGTTATCCGACGCGGGCGATTCGGGAGGGCACGTTCTTCTACGTGCGGAATTTCGCGCCCGACCGCTGGCCGTGCGGCAATCCGGAACTCGGGCTGAAAGACACCGACGCCAGCCCATCCAAGACCTTCGTGACCGAACTCGGCGAAGGAAATCCCTTCTGGCAGCACGCGTATGGCAAACGTCCCGGCGAGCAATTGTTCGACCTCGCCCGCGATCCCGATTGCGTGACCAACCTCGTCGACAACCCCACCTTCGCCGCGAAGGCGGCCGCGCTCCGCGCCGAACTGATGGCCGAACTCCGGCGCCAGGAAGACCCGCGCGCGCTGGGCAACGGCGACGTGTTCGATCGTTTTCTCTCCCCACGCACCGGCACCGACTCGGCGGAGCCAAACAAGCGGACAAAACGTAAGGCGCGGCCGTGAAGCGCCCAGTCCTCCCCCGGCTGGCCTTGGTCTTCGCGCTCGCGTTCCCAGCCTACGCCCCCGGTGCCACGCTGAAAGAACTTACGGCGCAGCGGCCACCCAAGCTGTTCATCGCGACGAAGGGCACAGTGATGCCGAACTCGATCGACCAGACGAACAACCTGCAGGAGGACGACCGGGCGCTCCTCCTCTCGGATCACGACCTGACCGACATTACGGGGATCAGCGCCCTGACGGTCGAAGACAACGGTCGGTCCGTCCCCATCGGCGCGGTGAAGAATCTGCACGTGTTTCTCAACAGCAATCGAATCACCGCGATTCCCGAGGAGATCGGTGCCCTCAAAAACGTCATCTTCCTTTACTTCGAGTACAACCAACTGCGCGACCTCCCTCCAGCCCTGCAGCAGATGGACCGCCTGGTGGGACTGTATTTCACCGCCAATGAATTCACCGCGATCCCCGCGTTTGTGTTTAACCTGACCCGGTTGAAGAAGCTGCAGTTCTCGAAGAACCACCTCACGGTGCTGCCGCCCGAGATTGGCCGGCTGACGGAACTGCGCCACTTCAACATCGCCGGCAACGCGATCTCCGAGATTCCGGAATCCATTTCCAACCTGGCGCGACTGCGGGTCTGCGATCTGTCCGACAACCGCATCCGCGTGCTGCCGGAAAGCTTTGGCCGCGTGTCGATCGTGAATCAGCTCCGCGTCCGCAACAACCCGCTCACCACCCTACCCTCGGGCTTTGCGACCATGCGCGCCACGATCGACATCACCGGCACCGCAATCGATCCCGCAAAACTTCCGCCCGAACTACGGGCGAAGATCGACACCGAAAAGCCGGCAGGCTCGAAGGAGCCGGAAAAGGCCATCGTGAGCCCACCCTCGAAAAAGCCAAAAAACAAATGAGACACTGTCTGATCCCCCTCGCCGCCCTCCTGCTCGGAAGCCTGGGCGCGCTCCACGCAGCTGCACCGACGCGACCCAACATCGTCCTGATGATGGCCGACGACCAGGGCTGGGGAGAAACCGGATACAACGGGCACCCCCAGGTGAAGACGCCCGTGCTCGACGAGATGGCGCGCACGGCACTGCGGCTCGATCGCTTCTACGCGGCGTCGCCGGTGTGTTCTCCGACGCGCGCCAGCGTCATGACGGGACGCCACGCGAACCGCTCGGGGGCGTTTGCGCCCAATTGGTCGACGCGCCCGGAGGAAATCACGATCGCTCAGATCCTGAAATCGGCGGGTTATCGCACGGGGCATTTTGGCAAATGGCATCTGGGCGCGGTGAAGAAGGATTCACCGCTGAATCCAAATCGCATGGGCTTCGACGAGTACCTCTCACACGACAATTTCTTCGAAATGAATCCCCCGCTGAGCCGCAACGGGGCGCCGCCCCAGATCATCCGCGGCGAAAGCTCGGAGATTGTTGTCGACGAAGCACTGAAGTTCGTGCGCCGCGTGCAAGGGGAGACGAAACCATTCTTTGTCGTCGTCTGGTTCGGCTCGCCGCACGGCCCCTACTCCGGTTTGGAGAAGGATCTCGCGCTCTACCGGAACAACGTGGCCAAGGAGGAAATGCAGGCGCGCTTTGCCGAAATCACCGCGATGGATCGTGCGATCGGAACCTTTCGCGCTGAGCTGCGCCGGCTCGGCGTCGCCGACAACACGCTGCTTTGGTTCAATTCCGACAACGGCATCCCAATCGCCGACGAGTCGGATTCGTTCAACGGCGGCTGGCGCGGAAGAAAAGGAGAGGTCTACGAAGGCGGCCTGCGGGTGCCCGCGATCATCGAGTGGCCGGCGGTCATCAGGGCGTCACGCATGTCCAACGTGCCGTGCGTCACGTCGGACATCCTGCCCACCGTCCTCGACGTCCTCGGGCTGAAGCATCCGGCGCCGCAGCGCCCCATCGACGGCATCAGCCTGCGCACCCTTTTGGTTGACGGCACGATGAAGGAGCGGCCCTCGCCGATCGGCTTCTGGCGCTACGGTTCCCAGGGCGAAAACAAGAACGGCCGATGGGTCGCCGAAGATCTCGCCCGTGGCACCACGCCGACGACAAAGCAGGCGAATATTCTCTTCAGCAACTTCAAGCATCCCGTCGCGAAGACGTCCAATTTCGGCGGTGACGCCGCCTGGACCGAAAATCGCTTCAAACTGGTGACGGGTGAGTCGCGCCGCGGGGCGAAGCGCACCGAGCTCTTCGATCTCGTCGCGGATCCGAAGGAAACGAAGGACATCGCCGCGGAAAATCCCGACGTCGTGAAACGCATGCAGACCGCGCTCGAAACCTGGCAGCGCTCGGTGGAACGCAGCCTGAGCGGGGCGGACTACTGAGGCGTTGAAATCCAGTTGAGAGTTGAGTGCTGAGAGTTGAGAGCAGAACCAAACGGTGAATCTCGCTTCCAGGCGCGATGGCACGATTTGGTTCCGAAGGTCGACGCTCAACCCTCTACGCTCAACGGCATTGTCAGAGCCAAGGCGGGAAGGGCGGCCGATCTACGAGTGGGCGGGAGGAGTGTCGGTCCGCCCAATCCGTTTTCATTGGTGTTCATTCGTAGTTTCCTTTTGCCGCGTTCAGTCGAACGATCGGCGCTCTCCCCTCCCGCCATGAACCTCGCCCGACTCCTTTCCCTGCTCGCGCTCGTCTCGCCCCCCTTCGCCGCAGGAGCGACGAAGCCCAATCTGCTCGTGATCCAGACCGACGAGCATAACTTCCGCACGCTCGGCTGCTATCGGGCACTCTTGCCGGCGGAGCAGGCGTACGTCTGGGGAGATGGGGTGAAAGTTGAGACGCCGAACCTCGACTGGATCGCGCAGCATGGGGCGATCGCCGACCGGTACTATGCCACCTCACCCGTCTGCACGCCTTCGCGCGCGTCGCTGATGACCGGCCGCTATCCCCAGAACACCGGCGCGATTCAGAACGATCTGCCGATGCGCGACGAGATGGTGACGTTTGCCGAGGTGCTCCGGCGCAACGGCTACGCGACCGGCTACGCCGGCAAGTGGCACCTCGACGGCGCCGGCAAGCCGCAATTCGGGCCCGCGCGGAAATTCGGCTGGGAGGACAATCGTTACATGTTCAACCGCGGCCATTGGAAAAAGATCGTCGAGGACGACAGCGGCCCGCGTGTCGGTACGGTCAACGCCAACGGCGAACCCAATTACGCGGTCGACGGCGCTGATGCGAAGTCGTTCACCACGGACTTCCTCGCGGACCGCACGATCGAGTTCATCCGGCGCAACCGGGAGAAGCCATTTTGCTGGATGGTAAGCATCCCCGACCCCCACGGGCCGAACACGGTGCGCGCGCCCTACGACACGCAATTCCTCGAGCTGAAGTTTCAGCAACCGAAGTCAGCGCAGTCGCCAGGTAAGAATCTGCCCGGTTACGCGAGCACGCTCGCCGGGGTGTTCAACCGCGTGCAGATGGCGCGCTATTTTGGGATGGTGAAATGCATCGACGACAACGTCGGCCGCGTTCTCGCCACCCTGCGTGAAACCGGGGTGCTGGAGCGCACGTTTATTGTCATGACTTCCGATCACGGCGATCTCTGCGGAGAGCACGGCCGCGACAACAAGGGCGTGCCGATGGAGGGCTCGGCCCGCATCCCGTTCCTGCTGCACGCCCCGGGCGTCGTGGCTCCCGGCACGGTGGTGCGCGAGGCGCTCGGCACGGTGGATTTTAAGCCGACGATTCTCGCCCTCATGGGCATCGCCAACCCGACGACCGACGAGGGACGCGATGCCTCGGCGCTCTTTCGCCAGGGCCGCGCACCCGCGGAGTGGAAGGACATCTCCTTCGTGCGCATCGGCGGGGGGCCAAAGGGCGCTCCGGTGAGCGAGGACGGCGAATACTCCGGCGGCGCGGGGTGGATCGGCGTGTTTAGCCGGCGCTTCAAATTCGTCATCGCCCCGGAGGCGGGACCCAGCTTGTTCGATCTGGAAAACGATCCGGACGAACTGACCAACCTCTTCACCGACCCCGCCCACCGTGAGACCGTCCGGCGGCTCGCGGCGGAGTTGTCCGCCTACGCCACGCGCTGCAATGATCCCCTCTTCGCCGCCCCACGGGTGAAAGCGGATCTGGCGTGGGCGGCGTCATCCAGCACCGACTATTCGGGTCCCGCCGAAGCCGCCGCGAAGGCCGGAAAAAACCGCGGGAAGGGCAAGAAAAAGCAACAGGACGAATAGGCGGTCGGGGACCTGATCACCGCCCCTTCCAGTCTGTATCGAGAGCTCCGTGACGCAGACGGCGGCGGATCCTTACGGAAGCTTAGGGTACGTGCAAAAATAACTTCGTGCTACGGAGCGTGAAGATTACAATTAGGCGGAAGTAATCGGAAGACAAACGGTGTAGTTCTATGCCTCCGCCTAGATGAGAAACGCGGAGGCCGGTTGTGCAATGTCCGCAACTGAGTGAA
>CANJIU010000207.1 GCA_947474365.1 Opitutia bacterium
CGCGTCCGTTCATGTCCCGGACGGTCCTTCGCCTCGGCCTCGATCGTCAGCGTCTGGTCGACCGGCGCGACCGTCGTCGCGTGGTACACCCAGGTGCCGTCGACATTGGCCGCGAGCCCCTGTTCGAGCTCCGCGCCCGCCTCGCTCCGAATCGTGACCTTCACCGACACCAGACCGAAGTCGTCGGTGGCGGTCACGCGGATCGGGTCGCCCACGCGCCCGTGATAGTCGCTCAGGTCGACTTCCTTCACCTCGGGGAGGTTGAGGAAATCGCCCATCGCGAGGGTGAACGGGTTCGTGTTCCGGGCCTTGCCGGCGTCGACATACGGCTGGCGCCGCGCGGCGTCGGTGAAGACACCCTGGGCGTAGCGGTTGGCCGCCGCGAATTGCTCACGCTGACGCGCTTGCAGTTCCGTCGGCGGCAACAGGTTCACCCGCGGTTTGCGGGCCACCACCATCTGGCCGTATTGCTGACGGAAGACCAGACGCCCATAGGCACCGCGCACGTCTTCCAACCAGGGATTGAAGTTAATTTTGGCCATGGTGGGAGGCGCGCAGCGCGGTTGAGGATTGAGCCGGGGCCGCCACGCTGGACCGGCGGTGAAGCCGGCGAACGGCGCTTCGGTCAGCCTTCGGTCGTCCTTCGGTCAGCCCTCGGTCGACCTTGTCCGGCAAAACGGACCGGAGCACACGGAGGGCGAGGTTGATAAACCCACCCAGAATTGGGCGGTTTCCGTTGAGGAGGCTCGGGAGACCCGAACCCCGGCCAGCGGCTTGCGCCGCGGCGTTGATGAGCAGCGGTGGGCTGCCCGGTGTCTGACTGTTGCTTTTCATCTTGTTCCTTTCGTTGGTTTTTTTGCCCCCATCCCGGGTCCGGAATATCGGTGACCGAAGGTCGCCGGCCGTTCCCGTTGGGTGCGCACCCAGATTAGCGCAATTCCGGCGGGGGTGGGGTTGAATTCGCGGCAACGATCGTTTCCTCCCAGGAAACGGGGGGGGCGGCGAAAGCGGACGACGACCCTCGTGCAAATCGATCCGTTTCCCACCCAAGGATCGCACGGAGTACCCGGATGACTATCTGGTTTACATCGCTGCCGAGGTTTTCGCCGGCCACCCCTGCCCGCTCCTTGGCGGTTTGCCCCTTTCGAACCACCTACCCCCATGATCAACCTGCACCGTTACGAGGCACTGTATTATGTCGGCACCTACCGAGGAATTGGCCCCGCGGCGCGCGGCATTCCCTGGAGCGTCAGCAAATCGGCCATCAGCAAGCAAATCGCCGCGATGGAACATGAGATCGGCACGAAGCTCTTCATCCGCGAGCCGTTCGAGTGGCTGCCCACCGGCCAGCGGCTGTTCGACGACATCAAGCCGCTCTATGAACGTCTGATCGCCCACGTGCGGGAAACCAGCGGGCTCAGCGGCGCCTTGCTGCGGATCGGGGCGTCGGAATTCGTGCTGCAGGAATACATCATCCCGCTCCTCGATCTCCTGCGCCGTCGCCATCCACACCTGCGCCTGCAGTTTCAGGCCGGGCAGCGACATGAAATCGATCGCGCGCTCCGCACCCACCAAGTTGACCTCGCCATCCTCGCCACCGACGAGCCGCCGGAAACCCTGGCATGGCAGCCCCTCCTCACGTTGCCACTCGTGCTGCTGGTGCCCGCGGCGGACCCGCGGAAGGAGGCAACAGAGGTGTGGGCGAAGGCGCCCGTCACGGAGCGCCTCGTCACCCCGCCTGAATCCGAAGGCGCGTGCCGACGCTTCAGCACGGGCCTGCGCGATCGCCACGTCGCCTGGCCGGTGGCCGTCCAGGCGAGTTCAACCGCCCTGGTGCCGTGGCTGGTGGCGGCCGGCCAGGGGGTCGGCCTCTGCGTCGGCGCCAGCAGCCTGCTCCACCGCGAGGGAGTGCGCGCCCTGCCCCTGCCGGGATTCCGCAACGTGACGGTCGGCGCCGTGTGGCAGACGGAGACCCCCGCGCTGCGCACGATGCTGGAACTGGTGGGCCAACTCGCGCGCAAAGTGACGGTGACGCACGCCACCGCCCGGCACGCGGCCTCCGCGCCGAACGCCAGGCAACGGCGCACCACGCACTGACGACATGACTCCGCCCGTCATCACGCTTCCGCCGTCGCCGGCCGCGACCGGTCGAACACGAGGCACAGGCCTTGCCGAAATGATTTTCGCCAACGATTCCGGGGGAAGTCACGATCATCACCCTGAGCGCGGATAAGTAATCGCGGAAGAACTCCGCGTGTTCCCAAAACGGAGGGTGCTCCAAAGGAGGGCCATTACCGCTACGGAGGGTAGCTGCTGGACCGTCCCAATAACAGTGGGTATTGGGACGCGCCAGATTGGCGCAGTTCGCGAGCGGGTTCTTCACCATTCGGACCGACCGTGGCCCCATCGCGCGTTGAACGCGAGCCGGGCGGAGTCCTTCGCTTGGCGCATCGTGAGAATCGCGAGCAAACCGCTCCCCGCGCCCGTTGCGCCCACCGTTTTGGCCGATTTCCGCCGGGCGCATCTTGTCGATTAACTCCTCCCGGCCCGACGCCCGCAAGATCCAGTTTCCTTCCAATAACCCGCCCGCGTGCTCCGCTTCGATATGGGTTAGAAACACTGCCTCGACTTCGGTGATCGCTCGCGGCCACACCGCATCGAGCGCCATCAAGCCCGCGCCCGTATCGAACAGCACCGCCCTCGATCCGCCGCACTCCCCGATGAGATTAAGCGTTCACGACGCCGATGCCGTGCGGCATCCGCAGCGGCCACACACAAAACGGCAGCGCGCCGATCTCGGGCTGCGGGTAACTGCCGGCGGCGAGCGCGCAGAGGCCAACTTCATTTAGCCCCAGCGCGGCAGCGAGCTTGCGCACCTCGTCCGTCGTCAACTCCGAGCGATAATCGATCGCGTCGAGGATGCGTCCGGCGCGCACCCCCGTGCGCGCGGCGAGCGATTCGTCGGTGAGGCCCGCGCGGCGCATCGCCTTGTCGAGCACGTCGCCGAGTTCATCCTCGAGCGGCACCGTCGTTGTGGGTTGGTTCGCCATCGCGTGACGACGTTACATCGCCAATCACGCCCGAAGCAAGTTCCTGGCCGGTTAGTTCGTGGAGTAGCGGCGGAAAACCGAATCCGACTTCCACTGTGGCTGCGCGTCGTGGTTCGCCGTTTCGATGAGCAGGGCGCGCATCATGTCTTCGTAGAGCGCCGCCGCCGCGTGATCGATCGGTTGGCTGAGATCGTCGGAGGGGGCATGATAGCGGTTCGTCAGCCAGTCCTTGTAGATCGCATGCTCCGGCGTGCCGGGCACGGCGCCATAGTCCAGCTTCACCGCAGGAATGCCGCAGCGGATGAAGCTGTATTGATCGGAGCGCACGAACGAATTCCGCAATGGCTCAGGATCGGCGATCGGATTGACGCCGAACGCGCGCACCACGGCCGCCGCCCGCTCGCCCAGTTCGGACTCGGCGAGACCTTTCACGATGAGCGTTTTCGCCGGCGCGATCGGGAGGAACATGTCGGTGTTGATTGCGGCGATCATCGAGCGGGCCGGCACGGTCGGATGCGCGGCGAAGTGTTTCGAACCGAGCATCCCCTTCTCCTCCGCGACGACAAACGCGAACAGCACCGAGCGCCGCAGCTTGGTCGCTCCGGACTTCAGCTCTTGCGCCAGATCGAGCAACAGCGCGCAACCCGAAGCGTTATCGACCGCCCCGTTGTAAAGTTTGTCGCCGCCGATCGCCGCACCGATGCCAAGGTGATCGATGTGCGCGGAGAGCACGACAAACTCGTCCTTCAACTTCGGATCGGTGCCGGGCAGGCGCGCGATGACGTTGGCGGATTCGAGTTTCGTTTCGCGGATGGTCGCGCGCGCTTTGAGCGATACGGCGAGCAGGAAGCGCGGCATCACCGCGCGATCTTTGCCGAGCACGGCGATTTCGCGGAAGGTGTGGCCGGAGCCGGCGAAGAGTTTCTCAGCCTGCGCAGGGTTGAAAGACATCGCGACCTTGAGCCCGGCGACTTCGTTGAACGCCGGGTCGTCGAGATCCATCGTGGGCGCGGTGCGGTTGGCCGACGTGCGAATCCACGGCACATCCATCGATGCGGGATTCGGAATCGTGATCATCCCGATCGCGCCGGCGGCGCGGAGCATTTTCCAGCGCTCGTCAATCGAACCATAGTGCCCGGCCAGCGCCGCCGAGACCGATGAGGGCGAACCCGAAAGCAGCACGACCACTTTGCCCTTCACATCGATCCCAGCGAGATCGTCGACGCCGGCTTCGGGGACGCGGAGCCCGTTACCGACGAAGACCAGCGGCGCGGAAATTTCGTCGCCGTGCCCATCGACCTTCGTGCCAAAATACGCATCGGGCCCAAGTTCGAGCGGCACGGCCACGCCGTCCCGCACGAGTGACGCGGACGATTGCGTCTCGTCGATTTGCCGCTGGATGAAGCGGACGGGCTGATAAAACCCGTCGGTGCCGGCGGGCTCCAGGCCCGCGCGCTTGAGTTGCTCGACCACGTAGGCCTGCGCACGGCGCAGACCCTCGCTGCCGGTCTGGCGGCCCTCCATGTTGTCGTCGGCGAGCACCTTCACGTGCGACCACCACGATTTGCCGTCGAAGTGGCGGCGCGGGGTTTCGGCACTGCGAGCGGCAAAAGCGATGCACGCACCCAAGAGGAGAATCTTCACACGCATGGCGGCGCAGCTTGCCGGTGGGCGCCAATTTGAAAAGAGCGAAGTCCGGTCAGGCGTGAAATTTGATTTTATTTTTTTTCGCACGCAGCCGCGCAACGTCAGCGCATGGACGCAAGGCAGCAGGAAATCCTCGACATCTTCACGCGCACGCGGGCGCTGCTCACGGGCCATTTCGTGCTCCGCTCGGGGCTGCACAGCGGCCACTACTTTCAGTGCGCTCAAGTCTGCCAGCGCATGGACGCCGTGGAGCGTCTCGCCGAGTTGTTGGTCGCGAAAGTGCGCGCGCGGGGTTTGATAAACCCCTCCCGGATCCGATTCACCTGAAAATCGAGTTTCCTTCCAATAATTGGTTACGAATTTCAGCCGTTCCACAATCCAACCTATCCGGCACGGGCGAATTGCACGGTGAGGCTTTTATCGAGTTGCGCGACCGCGACGCCGCCGCAACTCGCTGATCGTCGTCTCGTGCAAGAACCGGTCCTTATTGGGACGGGACAATTCGACGCAGAGAACTGTTCAACCGAAGATGACGCTTTGTTCGCGTCGCTTCATGGGTCGACCGGATCAGGCTGCGCCTTGGCCCACGCTTCAGCTTGCTGAATCAGTTGCTGAAAGCGGGGGTCGTCGCGGATTGGTGCGTAGGCGAGATCATAGCGCAGGCTGTAGCCACTGAGCGTGAATCCGTTTGCTTCCAGTTCACGCAGCAGTGCCACAGCTTCGTCGGCTTTGCCAAGGCGACCGTAGGCCAGGGCCGCTCTCCGTTGAAACTCGGTCATCCGCCGGTAGGTGCTCGGCACGCGCTGCACTTCTCCCCGCCAGTCTGCCAAAGCCGCGAGCGCTGCGTCACGATGACCAAGGCTGATCTCGGCGTGCACTTTGAGTTCGTGGATATCCGGAGCGCGATTGCCCCGTTCAAATTCCTTATCGACGTTGGCGCGAATCCCTTCCGCCCACCCCCGGGCCAGATCATTCATGCCAACGGCCTCGGCAACCGAGAGCATCCGGACGAACCAAAACGTGCTGGGCTGCGCTGAGGCAGGCCCCGTTGTGGCCGCTGCTTCGACCTCGCCCCGCGCCTCTTCATTGCGGCCGAGTTGCACTAAAACCCACGCCCTCAACCACGCAATCCCCGACTGAGCTGCGGGCTGCCGGTCGACAAGCCGCCTCGCCGCTTCAGGTCCGCGCCAAGCCAGCCGCGCCAGCACTCGACTACCCAGTGGAGTCTCAGCCGTCAGTCCTTGGATTGCCGCGGCCCGTGCGAGGAGCCGGTCGGCCTCGCCAAAGTCCCCGCGATAAAAATAGAATGAGTAGCCGCAGACATTGGCGTTGTCGCCGTTTTGCGGATCGAGTTCGAGACTCCCCCGGGCCAATCGAACCGCGTCCGGCCAGTTGCCGACATCGCGCGCCAAAACAGCCTGCGCCCAACGCAATTCTGCCGGAGATGTGTGCAGTGACTCGGCCCGATCAAGGTCGCGGCGTGCTAATGAGAAATCGCATTCCACCCTTTGGACCAAGTTCGCGCGCGCGATGAGTGCCTCCGGTAGATCCGGACGCAAGGCCAGTGCGCGGTCGATGGCCTCGCGCGCGCCGGTTACGACGGCAGGGCTATGGTCGGAACCTGAGTTATAGTTGCGAAACCGCGCTTCCGCCAGCCGAGCCCAGGCCAGGGCAAATTTTGGATCCAGTGCCACGGCCTGTTCATAGAGCTTGGCCGCTTCGCGAGAGTAGCTGCCGGCGCGGGTCTGAAGCGAACGACCACGCAAGTAGAGATCGTAGGCCTCGGAATTCGTTGTGAGCACCTCAACGCTGCTCGCGACTTGCCGATGCGTGAGCTTCTCGACGACCGCGCGCGCAACCTTCTCCTGCAACGCGAAGATGTCGCCGAATTCCTCGGTGAAGGCGCCGAGGTCTTCGCTCGCATTGTCGGCCACTCGGGTGAGCGAGACCCGAATCCGCACTTTCGTGCCAGAGCGCTGCACGCTGCCCTCGACGATCCGAAAGGGTCAGGCAGAGCGTTCCGAAAGGGTCAGGTTTTAACTCTTTCAGTCGACCTGCTCTCGGCAAGCGCAGCGAGGGAGGTTTGACGCATGCAAGCGCGTCGTCGCGCTCGATTGCCTGGATAGCCGGGTCCGTCAGCTTCTCAGCCCAACCCCTGAAATACTTAAAGCCTGACCCCCTCGGCCCCCCCTTAAAACCTGACCCCCTCGGCCCTGCGCGGTTGACCGCTCCTGGTTGCATGTTTCGCCCTGACCCCGTGGCGATCGCTTCAGGTTCGCGCCGGATCGACCCGTCTCCTACCGCCACAGAAAAACCTGAACCGCCCTACTTGCGCGCCGCCGCGTCCAGCATCACCCGGCCCACCCCATCCCGGTACTCGATCTGCGTCCCAAACGGTGCCGACAACCGCTTTAGGTCGTCGACGATCTGGCGACCCAGCACGTCGTCCGCCAGAGCCGGTCGACCGCGCCGCGTCCGCGGTTGGCCAAAGCCGAGCGTGATGGGATGGAGTTCGATCGCGGTGAGCACACGGTTGTGCCAGCGGGGAATCGCGACCACGCTTTCCCAGTTCTTGCGCGTTGCGGGGGCGCCCCGCTTGTCGTGGTTCCAGCGAACGTCGACGAGGCCGGCCACGCCCTTGGCGGGATCCGCTCCGACTGATTCGTAGTCATCTAGCGGCAGACGCTCCATCATGTCGTTTTCGAGCACGAAGTCACCCAGGCTGTAGAAGATGGGCTTGCCTTGGTAGATCTCGATCCCACGCAGGACATGGGGGCCGTGTCCGACCACCGCATCGGCGCCGGCGTCGATCATCGCTCGCGCAAACGTCGTCAGAAACTGGGCCGGCACATCCAGCGTTGAGCCGGCCTCGTGCGCGTGAATGCTGACGATCAACAGATCGGACAGGCCGCGTCCGCTGCGCACGGACGCAGCAATCTCCGCGAGGTCGCCGGGGTGCGGTGTCGTCAGGACCTCAGTGCGATCACCTCGGGCGAAAGACTGACCGAGCCAGCTCATGCGTTCCGCGGCGGTGACCCGCTGGCCGAGTTCGCCGGCGACCCCAACCAGCGCCGACCACGCCGTTGGGGACAGCACGTTGGTCGTGTTGACTCGGAGCGCACTCAGCCCCGGGCGAGCCGGGATGTCACCCAGCGAGTTTCCCGCGCGGGCCTCGGTGGTGAAGGTCGACGCGGTCGCTACCAGCGCCACCCGTCCCTTCGTGGTTTCGAGAAATTGCGCGGCCCGCGCCTCCCGGAGGCTCTCGCCGGCCCCGGCTGTAACCAAGCCGGCGTCGCGGGCATGGCGAAGCGTGAGACGCATGCCCAGCGTGCCCCAATCGGTCGTGTGATTGTTGGCGAACGATGCCAGTTTGAATCCGGCCCACACCAACTCCTTCGCGATCGCGGGTGCCGCCCGCGTATGGAGACCGCCGGATTCAACCAGCGGATACGGCTCATAGTCGTGCAGACTGATCTCGAGGTTGGTGAACGCGGCGTCCTGAGCGCGGAGGAGGATAATGAGTTTCTGGAACGCCGGAGCCGGTTCCACCGACAGTGAACGGGTGATAATCGTGTCGCCGGTCAATGCGACCGAGATGGTCTGGGCGTCAGCTGGAATACCTGCACTCGAAGTCTGCGCCGCAAGGGTGGCGGACCACGTCCCTGCCCACCCAAGACCTGTCACGAGGAGCGCGAGAACACGGAGCAAATTGAGCTCTGACGACGCGGCCACCGCGGCGCGGGGAGGAGGCGAAAAGTGCATTGCGAATTGCAGTAGCTGAAGATCATTCGCTGAAACGCAAGTCAACGGGGTCGAGCCTCGACGGACCGGGGTCGAAACCGAGGTGAACTCACTGCTCGTCCATCAAGCGAAGCGATCCGAAAGGGTCAGGTTTTAACCCGACTTCGCGGATTCGACCGTCCGGAAAAGTTTTTCGTGGTGCAAGTGCTTGATTCAGCGATCCGGTGTTTGGGCCCTCCGGGCGAGGGGTGCCTGTAGTGAAGACTTACCCCCTTCCGGACGGCGATTTTTCCGATAAAATCGTGGTCCAGGATGTTTTTACGTTACACCAAACGGAACTTGAGAGTGCCGGGTTCGGAAGTGGTTTCGGTTTAGGCGGCGAAGCTCGGCCAAGTGCGCAACTTCGCCACCAGCCCGCAAATTCAGATCATGGTGATGACGGTCGGTGCCATCAATAAGTTCGGCGACGAGCAGGCGGCACAAACCGAGGAAGCAGACGAAGCCGCCCGCCGTGAGAAGTCCAAAAACGTGATGTATCGCCCTAGCGAGAAGACGGGCGGAGAGAAGCCCATCGACCTAATTCGAGCTACGCGCCCCATCCTGATCGTAGACGAACCACAGAGCGTGGAAGGCGGCCTGGATGGCAAAGGCAAGAAGGCCATGGAGCGGATGAACCCGCTCTGCAACCTGCGCTACTCCGCGACGCCGAAAGAAGCGCACCACATGGTCTTCAAGCTCGACGCGGTGGACGCCTACGAGCACAAGCTAGTGAAGCAGATCGAAGTGGCCGCAGCCTCAGTGGAAGGCGGGCACAACAAGCCGTATGTGCGGTTGATTTCCGTCAGCAACAAGAAGGGCATCATCACCGCCAAAGTGGAACTCGATACGCAGGCGGCGACGGGCGTAGTCCGCAAAGAAATTACCGTTCAGGATAGCGACCCGCCTGCAATGGCGCATGGCCGACCTCGCCATCGGACGCGCTGGCGTGGAAGCAACGGAAACGGCGACCTCCGCCCCCGTGACCCTCGACGAAGGAGACATCGAACTGCCCGACATCCTCACCGACCTCCAGGACAAGACCTCGCTCACCCGCCGCAGCATCCACCGCATCCTCGTGGACAGCGGACGGCTTGATGATTTCAAACGCAACCCGCAGCAGTTCATCGAACTCGCTGCCGAGATCATCAACCGGAGCAAGCGCATGGCCCTCGTGGACGGCATCAAATACCAGCGCGTCGGATCCGAAGAATACTACGCCCAGCAACTCTTCGAGACGGAAGAGTTGACGGGCTACCTCAAGAACATGCTCGACGCCAGGAAGTCTGTCCACGAGCAGGTCATCTACCAGATGGACACCGAGCGCACTTTCGCCGAGCAACTGGAGAAAAACGAAGCCATCAAAGTTTACGCCAAGCTCCCCGGCTGGTTCAAAGTCCCCACGCCCCTCGGCCCCTACAACCCCGACTGGGCCGTGCTCGTGGACAAAGACGGCACCGAGCGCCTCTATTTTGTCGTCGAGACCAAAAGCAGCCTCTTCACCGACGACCTCCGCGACAAAGAAAGTGCCAAGATCAATTGCGGCGAGGCCCATTTCGCCGAACTCGCTACTCACAACTCCCCTGCCGCCCGGTTTGTCAAAGCGACAAGACTGGATGATGTGCTCTCGAAATGTTAACCGCTTCAACCGAACGCCGCGGGCCGCACGTTGAAGATCACGCGCTCGATCACGAGCTGTTCACCTACGGACTACGCCGCGAACGTCGGGCACGCTTGCACCGCCGCGGTCAGATCGCGCCCCGAAACCGGCACCCTCAACCCTTGGCAATCCCACGCAGCGCGATCTTGCCTTCGATGATTTCGAGCAGTGTGCGCCGGTGGTCGTCTGACGACAGGGTGTACGCGAGATAATCGTGCAGCATCTGTAACTCGCCGGTCGTGTGTTTTTCGACCGCCCCGGAAACGTATCGCAGCAACGTCTCGTACTGCTCCTCCGGCGTCATCGGCCCGATGTCATCGAGGAAGTCGTCGAAATTGTCAGGAGGGGGCACGTCTGCAAACGTGGCGGGCGCGCGGCGCGGGTCAATTCGGAGCGAGCCGGCGGGCGTGCCATCGGCGCACCCGAACCCCGTGCTGAACGTGGCCGGCTCGCGCGAGAGCAAGGCGCCGGGGATTCAGCAGCGGGTCCGGGCGGTCATGCTGATGATTTTGAAGCCGATGCAGTGACGCGTTTTCGAGATCGCCCTCAATAACATTTTTGACACAAGGTCTAATCCCGATTTCAATCGCAGGCCGGTTCCGCGCCGGCCTTGCTCATCGACTCTGCCAAGAACAAACAGTTGGTTTCAGTAACACTTTTGGGCACGCCAATGCCTCAGTCTACACGCTTAACCTTACATGCGGAACTAAGGGTACGTGCAAAAATAACTTCGTGCTACGGAGCGTGAAGATTACAATTAGGCGGAAGTAATCGGAAGACAAACGGTGTAGTTCTATGCCTCCGCCTAGATGAGAAACGCGGAGGCCGGTTGTGCAATGTCCGCAACTGAGTGA
>CANJIU010000208.1 GCA_947474365.1 Opitutia bacterium
AGGCCGGGGCGCAGAGCGTCCTGGACTTGCGGTGTATCCTCATGAGTCAGCACTGGGACTTGTGCTGGGATCTCGTTTTTCAATCCGGCTACCTGGGCGAGAAAACCGCCGCTTGAATCCAAAGGTTACTTTCCGGTCTCACACCCAATGCCGACAAAGAACCGCGTCCACTCGATTTCTACCATGGGGAAATGGAGCCTCGGGTGCGTGTCATTCTTCCTGCCAGTGCTCGTCGCATTGGCCGGCAAGCGGTTTGATCACTCGGCCTACCGCCATGACGCGACTTTCAAGGCGCTGATTCCGTTCGTAGCATTCGGTTCCCTGGCGCTCGCGCTCGCCGTGCCCGTGTTTTTTTTGCTAACATGCCACTGGCCGGTCGCACGGCGGGTCGCCGCAGTGTTGGGGGTAGTGGGCCTACTTTCCGCTGAAATCATCTGCTTGTTTTTTTATGTCACGGCGACGACGTGAGCAACCAAGCGCTGCCGTCCATTTTACTTCTTCCCTCGTTCGGGCTTCGGGGTTGCTGCCTTGACGAGCAGGTCGCGCCACTGGCTCTTGTCGATTTGCTCCAACGAGCCCCCAAAATGGAGCATTTGAGGCAGTAGCAGGTAACCCTGCTCATCCTTTTCGGCCGCCACCAAACCGGCGGTTGTCAACAAGGTCGCGAGGTTGCCCTTCACCCCAAGCCGCACATCAAGCGCCAGTGATTGCGACCGGAGGGGCAGGTCCTTGACGAACATGACCCGGCCCGATCCTGTCAGTCGGGTGTTTGGCGCGTTCACTTCGATTTCCGTGAGGCGGATCGTCCGATCGGGCTCACGGACCGCCGTCATCTTGAACGTGTCATAGCGAAATTCCGGAATCAGATAACTGAAATTGAGCACCGCCTCGGTCTCCTTGCTGAGCCGAACCTTGCCCGAAGCCAATGAGTCGCCCCGCATCCCCAGCAGTGAACCGAGTGCGCTCCCCACGCTGGCCAGTGTATCAGTCACCGGCGCCTTGGCATCGGGAAGGGCTTCGGCCACGTTTGCCTTCAGGAGACGCAAAATTCCATTCTTCCCGGTCAAGCGGAACTCCTCGCGCCGGCGCTCGACGAGATCGGCCAGATTGATGCCATCCGACGCGACCGACTGCGTAACCGCGAACCGGCCCTCCACCACCCGATCCGACTCCGCCTGCGCGGCGGTGAACAACCGCGCGGACTCGACCGTGTCGACCGCCGCGGCGGCTTTGAGCTGGTAGGGAAATTCAGCCGCCGTGGTGAACGAAAGGGTTCCATCCATCGTTACGACGCTGCTGGGTGGTTCCGCCTTTGGCGCCGGACGAGGTCGGTTCGCCGGCGCAGCGACCGCCGGTGGCGGAGGCGGCACGATCACCGGAGCAATCGTCACTTTTCCGCCCTCAAGCCGAATCGAATCACGTTCGACCTGAATGGTTCCTCCCATCTGATGAAGCTCAAAACCGCCGGTTTGAATTCGATAGAAGCCAAATTTCACGCGCCCACTCCAGTCACCCCAGAAAGGACGCCCGTCCCGGGGTCCACCGGGCAGCGCACCGCCTCCGATTACCGCTGTCAGCAAACCGGGCAAAGCCGGACCACCGGCCGCCAACAAGCCCGTGGCCAGCGGCGTGAGATGCTCCAGCGCGACATTGACGCCACTCAAATCGAATTCCAGCCGCGGCTTCGCATTGTCGTTGGTCCAGGTCAAATCGACCAGGAATTCCGAAGCGTTCGTCCCAAAGGAAATCGTCACTGGCGCATTAAACGAGACTCCTCCAGCCACGTCGAAATACGCCCGGACGTTGGCGGTTGCCGTGTGACTTGGGTAATGCCCGACCACATTCATCTTTCCCGTCACCTCCAGCGCCGAGCCCCACGTCGCGGAAAAATTTCCCGACGCCGTGTGACCTTTGAGCATCCGAAGTGCGGTGATCGTCGGGTCGATGGCCAACGCCTCGAGATCGGCACTCCACGTTCCGGCTAGGGAAACTCCGCGGCGCTCCTCCCTCTGGGGCACCACCCTGGCCTCAATCGTCGCCAGCCGGCGACCGGCGCTATCAATCGTCAGCGGAGCCCCGATCACCGACCACCCCTGTGCCGTGTTTTCAGCCGAGAGCGCGACCGAGAGATCAAGCCCCTTTCCGAGCATTCGGCCGGCGTTTGCCACTGAGACGTCGCGGGCCTGGAGCGGTGCCTTCGATCGCATCGCGATGCGCCCCTCCACGGACCTCCCGGTGAAATCTCCCGTCACCGCACCACCAGTGAACGTGAGACCGTCGTTGAGTCCGGAGAGCCAGGCAATGGGCAACGCTTGCAACGAACCTTCCAGCCAGTCGGCGGCCGGATCCGGAACCGTCAATCCTCCCGTCTTTTCGTCGTAATCGCAGGGCTGCACTAGTCGGGCCACTGCCGCGGGCTGGTCACCGGCCACGGCAACTTCGAGGCGCTGGATGCGAATCGTTCGCCCGCCGCGGGTCAGGTCGAACCCAGCGGAAAGCGAAACCGCACCGAGTGCGTTCAAGCCGGGCGCAAGAACCCCCAGCCGGCCGACGGTACCGGTCAGACGGCCCGTCGCCTGGACGTGCGTGAACGCGGTATCCGAGGAATAGGTACCCTCAGCCGCTACCGTGAAGGCCGGAAGCGGATGTCCGGACAGGAAGTCCGCAATCTCAGAATCCCGCCAATCGACTTTCCAATCTCCGGAAATCCGGCCCGGTTCCTTCGAAAAATTCGCCGTAAGCGCGGTGAAGGGACGCCCGGAGCGGCTTAGTTCGAGACGATAGCGTTCCCCTCCCGTGGCATCGGCCGCTGCCGCGGTCGCGATCAACCCGAGTTCCGCGGGCAACGCTCCACCCACGGTCGAAAGCACGCCCTTGAACTCAACGCGGTCAATCGTTCGCGGCGTTCGCATTGCCGCCGCCAGCCGACCGTGCACCGTGATCAAGCCCGGTCGCTTGCCTGCCATCACCCAGGGCGCGACAATGTCGCACGCGAAATCCCCCGTGTGGCCAGTTACCAGGCCGCCGCCGCTGACGATCACGTGGACTCGCGTCGGCTCGGCTCCCGCCGCCGCCGCCAGGAGCACGTCACCGTCGAGGTCGACTCCCTCCAGCGAAGTGTCATACGGCAATTCCCATCCACGGAGGACGCCACGAAGGATCCGTAAAGCTTCGTACACCGGCGCACCTTCCGGCGGCAACGGAGCGCCCGACTCATTTCCCTTCGGCTGCGGACCGACCGACGGTGCCCGTTCGCCACCCGCGCGCGCCGCCGTGCTTCGACTCAAATCAAGCGTCCAGCCTTTGGCCACCAGTGTTTGAAACACCAGGTTCCGCTCCCACAACGCGGTTTTGACGGGTAGTTTCGCGTCAAGTCTTGGCAAGGTGAGGACGGCGTCGCCGCTTTGCAGACGCACCTCCGAGAGGCGGACGGTCGACGGTCTGGCCTCAACATAACCCACTGATGCCCGCAGACCGGGTTGGGTCGCCAGGGCGCGCTCCACGAGCCACGCCTGCACGTACGGATTGAACGCAGCAGCCACAAGGACAACGGCAAGCACGGCCACCAGGCCCAGGCAAATCAGCAGAGGTCGAATAAATCTCACGCGAGGAGCGGCCGGTCAGTGACCACGACAAACCGCAGGGGTGCCATCAAAATCCGACCGCAAATAATTCCAAGGGCCGACGGAGCCCCGCCGATGGCGGAGACGGAAAAAACAAGATCCGGTCGATGGTGCTGCAATCGGTCCGCTTCTTCGTGGAATCCCGCCTGCGCGTCAACCATTGCAAATCGGGACGGCATCCGAAACCAATGACGCATCGACGCCGCGTCATGACGAAAGCTAAACGGTTGCGCGTGCTGCTCCGATTCACCTAACTCGCGCCATGTCCATCTCGCACTGGTCTCCCCGTGCCGCCGCATGTCTCGGTCGCGTTGGTTTTTTGCTCGGCTGCACCCTCTCCTTCGCCGCGGCGCAATCCCCCGCGCCCACCGCGCCGGTCAAACCCAAGTACAACGTCCTTTTCCTCATCGCCGACGACCTCAACTGCGACCTCGGCTGCTACGGCGTCCGGGAGATGAAGACGCCGAACATCGACAAACTCGCCGCCCAGGGCGTGCGCTTCGAACGCGCATACTGCCAGTTCCCGCTCTGCTCGCCCAGCCGCTCGTCCTTCCTCACCGGCCGCCGGCCCAACGTTACCGGCGTCCTCACCAACCCCAACCTCGCCACCACGCCGGTCTCCCCTCATTTCCGGGAAAAAATTCCGGGGACGGTCACGCTGCCGCAGCTTTTCAAGCGCAACGAGATCTTCACTGCGCGCGTCGGCAAACTCTATCATTACGGCGTACCCGCCGACATCGGCACGTCGTCGCTCGACGATTTCCATTCGTGGGATCAGGTGGTGAATCCCCGGGGCCGGGATCGCGAAATCCACAGCAAGATTTTTTCCATCCAACCCAACGTCACGGCGCCGGGGGCGAGCAGCCAGTTCGGCGGCACGCTCAGCTGGCTCGCCGACGACGAGGGCGAGGACATTGATCACACGGACGGGATCGGCGCCACCGAGGCGATCAAGTTCCTCGAACGTTTCCAGAAGGAATCACGGCCTTTCTTCCTCGCCGTCGGCTTTTACCGGCCGCACACACCCTACGTCGCCCCGAAAAAATGGTTCGACCTGTATCCGACCAATCGGATCGCGCTGCCGACGCTGAGCGACGACGACCGCGCCCGCCCGATTCCGCCCGCTTGGGCGAGCTTTCATGTCGCGCAGGACAATCTGAGCGACGATGTCCGGCGCCAGGCGATTCAAGCCTATCACGCCTCCACCTCGTTCATGGACGCGCAGGTCGGGAGGGTCGTCAATGCGCTCGATCGCTTTGGCCTCGCGCAGACGACCATCATCGTTTTCACGAGCGATCACGGCTATCACCTCGGCGATCACGGCCTGTGGCAGAAACAGAGCCTCTTCGAACGGAGCACCCGGGTGCCCTTGATCATCTCCGTTCCCGGCAACAAGGCCAATGGTCGATCCACCACCGCCATCGCGGAAATGGTCGATCTCTACCCAACGCTCGCCGCCCTCACTGGTCTGCCTGCACCCGACTATCTCGACGGGAAAAATCTCCAGCCCATTCTCAACGATCCCGGAGCCAGCGTGAAACAGGCCGCGTTCAGCCAGGTCCGCCGCGGTGCCAACGGCGACGGCTATTCCGTCCGCTCCGGCAAATGGCGTTATACAGAGTGGACCGGGTCCAAGGGCGAGCTCCTCGGCGCGCAACTCTTCAACGAGGAATCCGATCCTGCCGAAACAAAAAACCTGGCGAAGGATCCGGCGCACGCCAAGACCGTTCGGGAACTCGCGGCGCTGCTGGGGCCCATCCGGGCGCAGAAGTAGCCTCGAACTTACGACAGACGACGCGGAAAAATTCCGCCGCACGATCTGCAATTCGCGGGTGACATGACCGGCAACGCCTGTCAGCACAGGCGTCGAACTTTCACCCCATGAACTCCTCCCGCTTCAATCGCCGCGATTTCCTTCGCGCCTCCGCCGTCGCCGCCTTCGGCTTCCGCATCCTCCCGGCCTCCGCGCGGGGAGCCAATGACCGCATCCAGGTCGGTTGCATCGGCGTCGCCGGCAAGGGCCTGGTCGACACTAACGCCGTCGCCGCCGCCGGCGGGGTGATCGTCGGGCTTTGCGACGTGGCCAATCCGCGCAATCCGGAACTCGGACGGAAAAAGAAGGCGAAGGACGGCGAGACGATCCTCGATAAATTCAAGGACGCGAAATACTACACCGACTATCGCGAAATGCTAAACGCGATGCCGGGGATCGACGCCGTAACCGTCTCGACGCCGGACCATCATCACTTCCACGCGTCGATGACCGCGATGCGCAAAGGAAAACACGTCTACTGTCAGAAACCGATCTCCCATTCGATCTGGGAAGCGCGGCGGATGGCGGAGACCGCGACGCAGTTCAAAGTGCAAACGCAGATGGGTAATCAGGCTCACGCCGGCGAGCCGATTCGGCGCGGCGTGGAACTCCTCCGGGCCGGTGTAATTGGCAAGGTGACCGAGGTGCATGCATGGACGAATCGGCCGATCTGGCCGCAAGGAATGTCCGCCTGGCCCGAGCCGACGAAGGTTCCGAAGGGCTTAAACTGGGATCTCTGGATCGGGCCGGCGCCATTTCATGACTACAGCCCCAAGATCGCGCCATTTAATTGGCGTGGCTACTGGGACTTTGGCGCCGGCGCGCTGGGCGACATGGGCTGCCACATCATGGACATGCCGTATTGGGCGCTGGGACTGACCGCGCCGGACTGGGTCGAGACGAAACAGGAAGGCGGAACGGCGATCGCCGCCCCACTCTGGTCGACCGTGACCTACCACTTCCCCACGAGTTATTTTGGCTCGCCCGTGAAGTTCGCGTGGTACGACGGCGTCTCGCCCAAAGAAGGCGTCTACCAGCATACTCCGCCCGAAGACCTCTGGAAGGCCGACTTCCCGACCGCCGACCATGTCTTTCGCCGCTTCGACATGCTGCTCGTCGGAGAAAAGGGCCGCATGTTTTTCAACCGCTCACGCCAGGATTGGCTCTACAAACCCGAGACGCTCACGAACGGCTTTACCGAACCCGCCCGATCGATCCCGCGGGTCGCCGGGGGCGAAATCACTGGCAAGGGGGAAGACACCGGCGGCCCGTATGTCGAGTGGCTCACCGCCATCAAAACCGGCAAGCCCGCCCTCTCCAACTTCGCCTCCTCGGGTCCGTTCAGCGAGACCGTGCTGCTCGGCAACCTCGCCCTGCGTGTCGGCAAGCGGATCCAATGGGACTCGAAAAATCTCAAGGCAACGAACGCCCCCGAGGCCGCATCCATCGTCCGCCGCCAGTACCGCAAGGGATGGGAAATGGCCTGACGTCCCAGCGCAAAAACGATCAAGCCCCTCCTCTGCTCGCGTTTTCGCTGTGCCAGGCGAAACGCTTCCAGCGAGAGTCCCGTTGTCGCCGTATGCACGACATCGAATGACGTTTTCCGCTTTCCCCGTCCAGGCTGGCCTCAGCCCATCCACAACCGCCCAGTTCACCAATTTCTCCAGCCCGCTTCTGCGGCCCGCGGCTGGACTCCGCAAGAGCGGTGCAATTTCTTCGATTCTACAAGTCGTTGATCGTTTTTTTCGGTCGGGGAGGTGTTCCAGAACGGCAAGCAGTCTAGAACACCGCATTCCCGAGAGCTCGGCTAAACCGGTCGCCGCGGTGCGGACGGCCTGGCGCCCGCTCAAAAATCGAACGAGTTCGACAGTTCGTAGGCTCGCGGCGGTGACACGGCCCAGACGGGTGAGCCGTCGGAATTGGCGGCAATGGCCCGCAGGCCTGTCTTGCTGAAGAGATTCTGCGCATTGAACTGGATCTTCCACCGCACGCGGTCGCCCATGATTTTCCTTGAGTAGTTGAGGACCATACCGCCGGCGATGATCGAGTCGCTCTTGTATTCCTTGGTCAGGTCAGAGGCGGGCCCCGCGTAGTTTTCGAGGCCGCCAAAATTGAAGGCCGCGGTCTTCTGACCGTAGCCGATGACCTTGCCGGATTCCCAGCGGAGGTTGGTGCCGATGCCCAGGCCCTTGAGACGCCCTGCGGTGAAACTATAGCGACCGACCAGCTTGCCGGTGTACGGTGCGATGCCGCGGTTGGAGGTGCCCTCGCTGAGGATTTCGTTCACCCAGTTGGCCGCAATGGCGGAGACGAATTGAGCGGTGAGCGGCGTGGAGGAGGACGTGGTCGTGTTGTTCGTGCCGTCCACGCGTAGGCCCTCCGTGAAATATTTTTTGTAGTACGGCGCGCGCGCGGCGAGGAAGTCTCCAATTTCATGGCCGACGCGGGTGACAACGTTTTCCAGCTTATCGAAGCTCGCGACGAAGTCCCAATTCCGGTTCGGCCGGAAATAAACTTCGACGGCCGCGCCCTTGGAGACGGTGTCCTGCGTGCTCGAGGCATTGTTGGGGGTGGTGTATCGCTCGTTGGTGGTTCCTCCGCCCGAACTGATGGTGCTCCATTCCGCCAAACGTCCGGCGTTACTGAGCGCATTGTAGAGGTTGTCCTCAAAGGCCACGATGCGCAGGCTCGCAACCCCGGTGTTGTTGGTGGTGCCCTGCTGGCTGGATTTGAAAGTGGTCACTTTCACATCCAGCTTGTTATTGAACAGAGCGACGCCGAAACCCGCTTCGTCGGTCTTGCCGCTGGCGGGAGCAATCGAGCGATAGAGGTTGTCCATGCGCGGATTGGTGGCCGCAAAGTTTTCCGAGTGATTGGCGAAGAGCCGCACCTTGTCGGTGACCTTGAACACGACACTCTGGGTGGCGGTGTCGGCTTCGTTCTTGAAATTGGTGCCGGCCGGGAGGAAGTCGCCGCGGTCGCGCCCCGGGTAACTCGGGAAAGCAAACGAGGCCGGCGGCTTCACGATTCCCAGAAATTGTTTCACCGTATCCCGTCGCCAACCGGCGAGCGTCACAATGCGACCTTTCCAGAAGAAACTTTGGAGAGACGTTCCAAAGCTCGAGTTGCGCGCCACGGTCCAGCTGGCGCCCGCAATATTGACTTTGCCCACATGCATTTTCTGCGTCGCGGTCTGCCAAGCTGCAGGTGTGGCCAGATTGTTGTAGAAACGATAGTCGTAGGTGTTGTCCACATTGGCGTTCAGGGTGTCCGGAAACCCGGTGAAACGCAGGGCGGTGTCGCCGACTTTGACCGCATCGCCGACATACCACATTTGATGGGCCCACCGGGCGGCGTTGGTGATCGGGACAGCCGCGGCCGTCAAAGCTCCCGGAATGTCACTGTCCAATTGGTAGTTAAACCGGGTGAGAAACCTGTCCTGTTTCGCGTTGGTATAGACTCCGGTCAGGCGATGCGAGCCGAGCCAGCCGAGCCGCGTGGTCTTCTTCGCGAAATCGAAGTCGTAATTGGCCTGCAGGAGGTAGTTCGTGTAGGACGTATCACCATATTCGCCGATGTTTCTCCCGTAAACGAAGGGTCGCAGGAAGTTCGGGTTGGTGCGGCCGTCAGGCAGCTTCTGGTTGATATCGATTTGGATTTCGTTTGTCTGGGTGATCGACGCGAAATACTGGCTGGAGTTTCGCTTCTCCCGCTGCACGGTCGCTGAAATATAAAGATCGTTGGTGACGCGTTGATCGATCGTAAGGTTCAGCTTGCGGTCATTCTCGGTGCGCAGGTTGCCAGGCAGGGCGGCGATCTCCACTTTGTCGTAAGGGAAGATTCCCGTGTCCGTAACCTGGGGGTCGGCCCGGAAAGCAGGGTTGTTTTCCCGCGCGGCGCCGGACCGCATGAAAGCGCTGCGGGCGCTGGCCGGGGTGACGGCCACGTTCGCGATGGTGCGGTTGGCGCCGACGGTGATCAGATTGTCCAGAAGGGTGGTCCAGTTGCCGTTGCCACTGTAGATGAGCAGGGTCTGGTTGGGACTGCCTCCACCATCCAAGGGCCGACGGATCAGGCCGAGATTTACCGCCGTGCCGTTCGCGAGGGTGAAGGTGGTCACCGGCGCCAGGCCGTCGGCATTGGGCACCGTGGGGTCCCAGTAGAAAGCCTGCGCGATCTGGGCCGCCGTCATCTGCGGGGCGTAGGTGTTATAAGCCTTCAGCCATTCGGAGACATTGTCCTGCATCGTGCGGTAGTTGGGACGGCGGCCGATGCTTTCCGTTTGTTCGGCATAGGCACGGATCGTCGTGCCCTTTAACGGTTGATAGGTGGCCGTCACAAACCCTCGTTTGTCGCGCTGGAACGCGGTGTCGATGCTGTAGCGGGCGTCGTCGTAGAGGGCGACGCCGCGCACGGCCAATTTGCCGGGAATCAAAACCTGGTTGTGGTCCAGCATCACCCGGTTGGAACCGAAGTTATCAAACTTGTTTTCAACCTTGGTGGCGTTACGGCTGAGGCCGGCGACCTTGGTGGAGGAATTCACCAGGCCGGCGGGTTCGGCCAAGCCGAAAAGAATCGAGTTCGGACCCCGCAGAAATTCCACCCGATCGGTGTTGTAACGGTCCGTGGAACCGAGGACCTCGATGAAGTTGACCACGCTGGAGGCGCGGCCCAGCCCGCGCACGCGAATTTCACCGGTGCGGGTATTGTTATCGCCGAAGTCCCCGCCGACGTAGCCGTTCGCGCTACCAAGAGCGGCGATGCTTTCCTGATGGTAGGTGGAGTCGTTCTCGGCGCCGGAGACAAAGGCCATCGCGCTGGCCACGTCTTTCGCTCCGAGGTCGTCCAGGAACTCGTTGGTGAGCACAGAAACGGAGGCGGCGACATCCTTCAGGTCGGTCTTGATGCGGCTGCCGGCGAGGGTCGAGGTCGCACGATAACCATCGGTGTCCGAAGAGGTGTTCACAACAAAGGGTGAAAGCACGATGGCTTCCTCCGGAGCGGGCTTGGCCGTGGGCGGAGCGACGACTTGGGCCAAGAGCGCAGTCGGGGCGAGTAATACGAGAACGGCCAGGTAGCTGGTCTTCATAGGGGATCAACCGACGGGTTGGTGTTAAGGTAGCTGATAGGGGATGAGTTTGTCCGGGGGGGGCCACAAGCAACACCGAGTCTACTACACCCGTTGAGTAAATCCACGCTCCGGGCGCGGTCAGCGGGAGGCCGCACGTCGCACGCCTAGCAGCCTGTCGGACTTAGGAAGTCCGATCTGGGGCAAACGAATGTTGGCCGAACGGAACCGACAGGCTGCTAAATGAAAATGCCTGCGGCATTTTCGCGGATCGTGTGCCGGTC
>CANJIU010000209.1 GCA_947474365.1 Opitutia bacterium
CGGCTGGTCGTCGGCGTTGCGTGCGAGTGGCTGCGGCGGGAGAAAGGTGCGAAGAAGCACAGTCGCAAGAGCACCCGCAGTTTTCAGGAGCATCTCGAAGCCCACAGTGCCGCCCGCGCCTTCGCGCTGATCACGGCGGATAACCCCACCGCCTGGCTTCCAAATTAGAAAAAATCAGCCGTACGTTTTCCCAAGCTCGGCGAGCTCGCCATTTCAAATCTGAAATCTGAGATTTCAAATCCGACAGTAGTCTTCCGGCAGGCGTTGGAAGCGTGGCCGCTTCTGGGCGAATCGCCCAATGCCGGTACCGTCGCCCGCACGGTTGACTCGAGTCTCGACCGAATCGAGGCCCGGGTCTCTGACACCCGTCTTCTCGAACACGGGCTCCTTCTGGTCAATGGCCTGCCATGCGAGTTCCGCGCTACCTACGGAGGCGGCGCGGCGTGCGGCATCCGCTATCGAGCGTTCTACCTCACGCCCTCCCTCCAGCCGCACGTGCCGGTGCACGCTCCGCTTCTAATCGAATGGGTTGACCGCGAAACATACCTCGTCCTTGCCGCCGCCCGCTGGCACGTCTGGAACCCGGCAAACACCACCTACGCCGCGCGTCCCATCGATGATGCCTCCGCGGCCGCCCGCCGCGCCGAACGTTGGGAGCCGTGGCCGCACACTGTCGGCCAATCACGCTTTATCCCCAAAATCGATTTTCCTCCCGAGGGGAAACACACGTTGGACCTTCGGCGTTATCCCGCCCAGGCAAGGTAAGGAGGGAGCTCCGCAGGTCACCGCGGCACATCACCCTTCGGCTCCTCGAGCAACTTTTCAAACCGTGGATTTCCCCGCAGCGGATCGAACACCGGATCGAAACGCAACGTCACGCGCAGCAACGGGCCGGTCGCGGCCTGGGTCATCGATTCCAGGAGGGCGAGCGCCTCGCTGGTCCGCCCGAGCAGGACTTCAATTGCCGCGACAATCGTCGACGGCGTCACCGCCGTTCCGTTCGAAAGCTGGCGGGCGAGTTCAAGCATCTTTTCCGCCTCCGCCTTTTCGCCGAGGCACGCGTGTACGCGCGCGCCCCAGAAGATCAAGTCCACCTCCTCCGGATCCTCCTCGCGTGCCTTGTCGATCGTCTTGAGCGCGGTGCGCCAATGCGCTTCCGCGGCAGCGAGCCGGTCGCCGAGTTGATGGACCCGGCCCGTCAACCATCCCCGCGGCGCACCGTTCCAATAATTTCCCGGAAGAAATTCACACGTCGCGCCGCCGAGCGCGGCGAGGCACTTTTCCGGCTGTCGCTTCCAGAACCAGAGCTGGCAGGCGAGCGCGACGGCCCGATCGTCCAGCAATGAGGAGGCGGGTACTTTGGCCAGCGTTTCGGCCGCACCGGCGAGGTCCCCGCGAAAATCGAGCTGACATTCCATTTTCCGCAGCAACGCGGCCGGACCCGGGTGGTGGGTGATCGATTCATCCGCCGCTTTTTCGGCGTCCGCATACCGGCCGAGTTCCGCCAGCGTGAAACTCCGGGCGAGGAGCGCCAGGGGATCGCCACCCGGCAGTTCCGCGGCTTGCTCAAAACACGTGAGCGCGTCGTCAAAACGCCCCTGCGCCCGCAAAGTTTCCCCCAGCGTCCGAAGCACCCGTTTGTCCTTGGGCGCCGCGGCCAGCAACTCGCGCAGGAGGCGCTCCGCCTCGGGTAGCGTCGAAAGATTGGTCCGATACGCGTTGGCCAGCGCCAGCCGGGCCGTCTTCGAGTTGGGGAGCAGCCGCACGGCCCGTTCGGCCCGGGCACGCGCGAGGTCGTCGGCCGTCGGGCTGTGGGAAAATTCATACTGCCCACACGCCACCTGGGCATACACGGCCCACGCCTCGCCGTCGGCGGGATCGAGTTCGACTGCCCGCTTGCAGAGTTCCTCGGCAAGCGTCCAATCGGCATGCGTCGCATCGTCCCATTTTTCCCAGAGAGCGGTTGCCTTGGCGGAAAGCTGCCGCGCCTCACTCGGCCGTACGGCCGGAGTACCCTTGGGCCGGCCTGGTTGAGGCACGACGCGCGCATTCGGAGCGGCAGCCGGTTTCACCGCCTTGGGCCAAAAACGAACCGCGGCCGCCCCGCCCACCACCAGCAGAACCACTGCCAGCGGCACCCACCAGCGCCACGACGGTGGTCGGACTTGCGCCGGCGGACTCGCTACCGGCGGCACGGGGGAGCGTCCCGCCGACACGCCGCCTGAACTCTCCCGCCGCATCGCAAACGGGGCGTTGGTCGCACCGCTGGCCGTTCCCTCAAGGAGGGCCTGCACCCGGTGCGCCAGATGTTCGTTCGCGACCCCATCGGGCAGGTGGATCCATTGCACCTCACGGAATTTTTCCGGAACCCGGGCTGTCATGTCCAACGTGTCATCAATCGCGACGGGCAGGAGGAACGCCTTCTCCTCGGCCATGTCGTGCGTGCGATCGATCGCCAGTTTCCACTCCCGCCGGAAATAGCCTTCCAGTCGCGCGTCGGTGTTGCGTGAAATCACCGCGACAAAGAGTGAACAGTCCTTGATTTGGCGGCGGATTTTGGCGTCCCACGCATCCCCGCCCACGAGCTCACTCCGGTCAAACCACACCTCGACCCCATGATTGCGCAACGTTTCGGCAATCGATTGGGCCGCGGCGGAATCCTCCCGGGCATAGCTGAGGAAAACGGCCTGGAATGATGTCATGCGTGCGTGACTACGACGGCAAGCCGGCAGGCATGGTTGCACCCATCCACCCCGGTAATGGGATGGAGCGTACGCACCCGAAAGCGCCGCTTGGGTTGGAAGGCATCATTGGACTGCGATATTCGGCAATCGCATCGCATAATCCGCAATTCTTAAAACAGCCGGGCGGAAAGTCGCGCGCCCGGTCAGGGCGCCGGTGTGCACCGACAGCCGGGATGGAAAACGGCCGAGCTCCTCCCCATTCGCCGTTTTTTGGTCGCCAGCCCCTGGCCTGCTGCCGAGCGTCTCGACTCGTTGAAAAAACCGACGCTCCTCCTTTGGGACATCGATGGCACCCTGATCGCCTCGGGCAACGCGGGCATGCACGCCCTGCGGACCGGGCTGCGCACCGGCTTCGGCATCGAAGGATCCCTGGACGACATCGATTTTGCCGGCCGGACCGACCGGTGGATTGTCCGGCGCATCTTCGAAAAATTCAACGTTCCGGACACCGGGGAAAATTTCAACCGCTGCATCGACGGCTACCTCGCCGCCCTGCCCTCCGCACTCGCGAACCCGCACGCCCGCGTGCTTCCTGGAGTCCGCGAACTGCTCACCGCCGCGACGCGCCGGGGAAACCTGGCCCAGGGCCTCCTGACGGGAAATCTCCGGCGCGGCGCGCAAGCGAAACTGAGCCATCACGGCCTGTGGGATTTTTTTCCGTTCGGCGCTTTTGCCGACGACGGTGAGTTTCGCAACGAGCTGAGTCCGCATGCGCTGCGGCGCGCTTGCGACCACGCGAAGCTGGCGTTTGCTCCCGACCGGGTGTGGGTGATCGGCGACACGCCCCACGACATCGAGTGCGGCCGGGTGATCGGCGCCCGCACGCTGGCGGTCGCAACCGGTGGTTACACGCTGGAACAATTGGCCGCCCACAACCCCGACGCGCTCCTCCCCGATCTTGCCGACCACGCCGCGTTCTGGATGGTCATCAACGGTTCGCCCGAAGTGTCCTAACCACTCACCTCACATCTCGCACCTCAACGGGCCGCATTCGTCCTCATTTCCGTCGCTCTATTTCTCCTCCACCGTCATGAAATCCTACACCATTGCCATCGGGTCCGATCACGCCGGGTTCGCCTACAAAGAAGCGATCAAGGCCATGCTGCTGGATGCGGGCCACACCGTGCGCGATTTTGGCACGTATTCGGACGCCGCGTGCGACTATCCCGATTTCATCCGTCCCGTCGCCCAGGCCGTGGCGCGCGGCGAGTTTGAGCGCGGCATCGTCCTCGGTGGCTCCGGCAACGGCGAAGCCATCGTCGCGAACCGCGTGCGCGGAATCCGCTGCGGAGTCTGTTGGAACGAGCAATTGGCCGTCTGGAATCGCTCCCATAACGACGGCAATGTGCTTTCGCTCGGACAGCGCACAGTCACGGAGGCCGAGGCGCTCGCGATCGTGCGCACCTGGCTCGCGACCGAATTCGAAGGCGGCCGCCATCTGGCCCGGATCAACAAGATCGACGCAGTGTGACGCCGAATTTCGTCTCCCCTCGCCCCGCTCTCATCCCGGCATCCCACCGCCCCAGCCATCCCAACGCGATATCGCCCCGTTCAAAGTGTCACTTAATACGTGACACTTTTCGCAATCTCCCGAGGGCACCCGCGGCAGAGTGTCACCTATTACGTGACACTGGCATGGGACATCAGTGGACGGATCGGGACCGCTGATGGGCGATTGATGGTGATAACCGGGGCACCGCTTCGGGGAAACTGCCGCCATTCCGTGTGACCGCTTGCGAACCGACGGCGCACCCTTTCATTGCCCCCATCGTCAGGACTGCCAATGTCGCGACGCTCCATGCCTCGTCTCACCTATCACCACGTCTTCGAACCAGGCACCAATCCGGTGGCGCCGCCGTTGCTGCTGTTGCACGGCACGGGCGGGAACGAAAACGATCTACTCCGCCTCGGGCGCGCCATCTCCCCCGGCTCGGCGCTGCTCAGCCCGCGCGGAGACGTGAGCGAAGGCGGTGCCCTGCGTTTTTTCGCCCGGCTCGCCGAAGGGGTTTTCGATCCGCAGGAAATCATCCGCCGCACGGAGACGTTGGGGGATTTCATCGTCGCCGCGAGTGCACACTACCAACTCGAAACGCGACGGATGATCGCCGTCGGTTTCTCCAACGGCGCCAACATCGCGTCGACCTTGCTGCTCCTCCGCCCCGCGACGCTCGGTGGCGCTATTTTACTGCGGTCGATGCTCGTCCTCGATCGACCAGCTACACCGGGCAGCCTCACCGGCAAACGCGTTCTGCTCTGCAACGGCTCGACTGACCCGATCGTGCCGCTCGATCATCCCCCGCGGCTCGCCGCCCTTCTGCGCGCGGGCGGAGCCGACGTGAAGGTGGAAATGCTCTCGGCGAGTCACGGTTTCACCCCGCAGGACGTCGCCGCCGCGCAGCATTTTTTGCGTGGGTGAGAGTAAGCGGGCCGAATCGCGGCAACTCCCCAAGGAGGGATCGACGCCCGCCGCGCTGTCGCAGCCGCTCCCAGCGGGTACGGTCGTAGAGCAGGCAGGGAGCATTTACGCTCCCCACCCCTCATCGAACCGTGCGGGCGAGTTTCTCGCACACGGCTCTCCGGGATCGTTCACCGCGGTGGCTATCGGGACCATTGGGCTGTGGTGGGCATTGGCCATAGTTGATATTGTCGGTGGAGACGTTCGTCCGTGAAGAACGCGTAGCGTTTGAGCGTGCGGTCGTATTTCCACCACAGCCAGGTGCGCAGTTTCGTGCGAACCCATTTCTGCAAGCAGCCAAACACTTTCGTGCTGTTGCCATAGTGGAAGTAGTTCGACCATCCCTGCACGCTACGGTTGATGTGCCGCACCGTTTCAGCGCAACTGCGCCAGTTCGTCCAGCGGGCCGTTGCCGAGCGCACCGCATCACGCAGCTTGCGCTGCGCCTTGCGGCTGGGGGCGACGTGCGTGAAGCATCCGCCGGTGAACCGGCTGGTCCGCAGACCGATGGAAAAACCCAGGAAGTCAAAGCCCTCCCGGGTTGCATCAATCATACGGGTTTTCGCTTCATTCAGTCGCAGTCCCCTGCGTTCGAGATAGACCTTCAGACGCCGGAGTATCGCCCAGCGGCGCTCCGGATAGCACAGCAGCACCATATCGTCCGCGAAACGGACGAGCGTCGTGCGCAACTCTGATTGGTTGTTCACCGCGTTGTCCAAGCCATTCAGATACAGGTTCGACATGACCGGCGAGAGCGGTCCGCCTTGCGGGGTGCCGCTCGTGTTCGGCGTCACCTTCCTCTTTCCGTCGGTCTCCTCTACGATGGGAGCCCGCAGGCAGAGTTTGAGGAGAGCCAGCACCGTCCCGTCGCTCACGCGTTTCGCCACCAGTCGGAGTAACTCCGCATGCGGAATCGTGCCAAAATAGTCACTGAGATCAGCATCGATCACGGCCGTCTTCTTTTACAGGAGCGCTTTCTTGACTGCATCGATGCCTTGGTGCGCCTTGCGTCCCGGCCGATACCCAAAGCTGAGCTCGTGAAAGTCGGCCTCAAATATCGGCTGGAGCAGGAGCACCAGCGCGGTCTGCACCACTCTGTCCTTCACCGTCGGGATGCCCAGCGGCCTTCGCTTGCCGTCAGCTTTGGGGATCCAGACGCGCAGCACCGGACTCGGCCGGTAACTGCGGTCGCGCAGCTCGGCTTGCAGGTCATCAAGGAAGGCGGCGGAGTTGGCTTTCACCTCCTCTGTTGTCATCCCGTCCAGCCCGCTCGCCCCAGCATTGCGCAGCACCGCCTTGAGTGCCGTTTCCAGCACGTCCCGGCGGCACAGGTCGCCATACAGGCTCCATGCCCGCCAGCGCCGATTCTCCTTCGCCTTGCGGCAGAGTGTCCGTTGAAGCGACTGGACCTTCGTTGTGTGGGTATTTCCGGATACGGAATCATCTCCGGTCCTCCGCTTCGCTGTTCACTTCGACCAAGCACGGTCCCTTCGCTCCACGGGGATTAGCCGCTTCGCCGCTACCATGGACCGTTCCGACTTCTCCGTGGACCAAAAGAGCCTCACGGGATTCCCCGCTTGTGCCCGCCGTTGGGCGATGGCGCCCATCCGCGGAGATCTCATCCCTTAACACCATAACCTCTCCGAACATTCCGCGCCCGCGGACCACGCCGTGACGATGACTGGACAAACCGCCGTTGAAGCCTCTCCCGCTTGTCGCAGGGTTTGCTTTGGTCCAGTCCTGACAGCCTTCGCCACATTCTAAAAGGCTCGGCTTCACGGATTGAGGGTTTTCGAGGCTCATCTGATGGGCTTTACTTTCGTTGCGGACTGCTCGTCTTGGAGCCGGTTGCTCTCCACCTTCCCTCGCGGGAACGCAGTTACCGGTCATTTCGGCTGAACGACGTAATTTTCCGAGTGGGTTTTGCGCCCACGGGTTGCTGGTTTTCGGGATCGCATTAAAAATTACCCTTCACGCCGAGCTGGAAGGTGACACCGTACTCGCCCTCGAAGGCGAATTTCACGTAGCGGGGGCTGCCGATCGCATAGGATTCGTTGCGATCACGATTGTTGAAGACATTTCGGACCGCGGTATAAAATGCATAGCTGCGGTTCAGCCGCACATCAACCGACGCGTCGAACCGGAGCCGTTCGGCCTGATAATTCCAACCGGGTGCGCCGAGATTCGCCGCAGCGACGGTGGTGAGGCGTTTCTTGCCCACGAGGGTCCACCGACCGTTGAACGCAATCGGGTGCTTGTTGTAGGCGAAGCCCCAGTTAATCAGCTTCGGTGCGAAATCGCGAAAGTTCGCCTCAGCCGGTCCCTTGGTCCGCACGAACGTCGCGTTCGCAAACACGCGGAATGGCCGCGCGAATGAGGCGCGGGTGAAAAACGACAAGGGCTGGCTCACGTTGAACTCCCAGCCGTTGATGTGGGCAAGGCCGTCGATGTTTCGGGGCGCGTTAACCTGGTAGTCGACGTACTCGTCGCTGAGTCCGATTGATTCGAGAAACGCGGGAGTCGCGAGGAAGGTCGTCGTCGCAAAGAAATTTTTGATCTGCTTCCGGAAGAAACCGGTCGAGATCTCGCCGCCGTTCGGCGTGTAATACTCGAGCCGCAGGTCGAGGCTGTTGGCCGTCCAGGGAATCAGCGCCGGGTTTTTTGTCGTGATGGTCCCGAGCGCAGCCCCCGTCGCACTGCTGTCGGGATTGAAGTCCACCTGATTGACGTTGGTGGCCCCGAGGATGTTGGCGAAATCCGGCCGGCCCAGGGTGCGCGCCACCCCGAGGCGGCTCACGAGGTTGGGCGTGATGTTGTACGACGCGTTGAGACTCGGATAATAGTCGCCGTACTCCTTCTGCAGCCGGGCGCCGAGTTTTTTGTAGATCAGTTTGTCGATTTCGATGCCATCGGTGGTGATCGGGATGGGGCGGTTTTGGGCGTTGAGGATGAGCGCGCCGGTCGTAGGGTTGTGCTGGTATTGCGCCTGGTTGTCCTGCAACACCGTCCGGCCGTCGTCGGTGGTGCGCTCATAACGGACGCCGGTCAGGATGCGCAGTCGGTTGCTGAACAGGGAAAAGTCGCCCAGCAGGTAGGCGGCGTCGATACGTTCGGTGATTTGCTCCGTGTTCAGGGCGTCCGACCGCAGATCGGTGCGACGGTTGGTCGTCGTGTCGAAGTACTGTGGATACTGCTCGTAGAGCTGCCAGGCGCGGCGGCTGCTGACATACTGGGGCTGCGGTGCATTGCGCGGCATGAAGTAGTCGAGCAGCGCGTAATTCGTCAGATCAATCGGGGCGCGCGCGACGCTGTCGTCGGCGTTGTTGGCGATGCCGTCGGGACCGCGGTAAATCGGGGTGAACGAGGACGCACGACGCGCGCGGTACGACTCGTTCGTGGAGAGGCCGCTCTTGAGCGCGAAGCCGGTCGCATCGGTGAAAAATTTCCGCTTCACGTCGACGCGGGCGCTCTTGGCCGTGCCGTCGTTGTCACGCGTGCCGTTGGAACCGGTGAGGAAAAAATTGTAGTTCTGGAGGTTCAGCGGATCGATTGCCTGACCGGCGGCATTCCGCACGGTGATTTTTCCGGGCAGATACTCGGTGAACCCGTCGAGGTCGATCGTAGCGTTCTGCACCCGGGCACCGGCGGTCTCAAACTGGTGGTGGGAAATCGCGCGATAGGTCTGGTCGGAAAAATTGTATCCCGCCGCGGCCGTGACGTCCCAATTTGTCCCGATATGGCGGTAGTTGAGCCGCAGGATGTTGTTTCGCACCCGCACGTAACGGGCGGTGTTGTTGAGATTGAGCACACCCAAACCGGGCCTCCCGTGCGTGAAATCCGGACCCCACGTCAGCGGGGTGTTGCCGGTGTTGATGGTGAAGCCATGCTGCTCGTAATCCTGCACCAGCCAATTGCCGGAGTAGGTAAATGACAGGGTGTCGACCGGCGAAACCTTCCAATCGAGCCGCGTGCCAAGCGAATAGCGATGTTCGTAAACGGGAAAGATATTGTAGAGGAGCGTCGTGAGATAGGGACTGTCGACGGACGCCCGCTGCACGTTGCCGGCGGCGTTGGCGGTGTTGAACGTGCGGTTGATGCGGCGGGCGACGCCAAACTGATCGTTTTTCACTGCGTTGATGGAGAACCCGAAGTTCTTCGAGACCGGCACCGTGTAGGAAAAGTCGAAGTCAGGCCGGTAGTGATAGGTTTTTTTCTGATCGTCCCCATCTCCGCCGCCCGGCTGCGGATTGAACGGGAGATCGTGGGAATTCTTGCTCACGTACATTTTGAAACGGAATTCGGGCCGGCTCGCCTCGAACGCGGTACGGCTCACCATGTTGATCGAGCCCCCCAGACTGGACGCGGGCATCTCGGGCGTCGGCACCTTGGAGACCTCGATGCGCGAGGCATTGCTGAGCGAGATTGCCTGGAGCAGCGTCGTGCGGCTGGGACCGGCGGACGCCGCCGAGTTCACGTCGTCACCATCGAGCGCGATGTTGGTGTAGCCGGCCGGCATGCCGCGGAGGCTAATCGACACTGAGTTCATCTGATCAGTGTTCACATCAACGCCCGGCAGGTACTTCACGAACTCGCCCAGGTTATTCTGGATGATGTCGCCCATGGCGTCGGTATGGAGGACAGTCTTGATATTTCCCGCGAAGCGCTGCTCGTTGATCGCAATCGAGGCGGCACTGGTGTCGCGCGTGGAACCGACGATGAACTGGTCGAGCTTCAGCACGCCGTCCGCCACCGACGCGAGGAAAAAGTCACGGCGCACGCTGTCTCCCGGCGTCAGTTTCACCGTGGCGGATTGCGGAGTGAGTCCGGTATAAAACGCCTGGACCGTCACCTCACCGACCGGCAGTTGGGCGAAGCGGTACTCGCCAAACGCATCCGTGAACGTTTCCCGATTGGAGCCGGCAATAGTCACCCGCGCGTTTTCCAGCGCCGCTCCGGCAGCGTTGTTTTGAACCCGGCCAGTAAGGGTGCCCGTACTGATCGTCTGAGCGTGCGTGAAGGAGGAAATAAGCAGGTAAAATGCGACGCAACCGGCCACCGGCGCACGCCGCAACCGGAGTACGGAAGAAAATAGGGAATTCATCGGAATGGGAGGAGGAGAGGCCCAAAGAAACAGACTAATGCGCCGCGGCCATTGTATTTTTCGCAGGTGGACGAACCTGACGTCCTCGCACGCTCCCATCGGGTCGGATTCCAGCGGAGCGATGTTTCGCATCTTGCTCTCCGCGAAACACGGCGTGCACACGCGGCGGTGTTCATGGGATTTCGTCCGAAATCGCAGTTGACATCACTGGGGGGTTCGTGAGCTTTTCAGCCTCTTGGTTTTCGGCTTCCTAGCTCAATGGTAGAGCAGTTGACTCTTAATCAATTGGTTCGGGGTTCGAGTCCCCGGGGAGCCACCAGCCTCGGCCTTTCAGGCTCTGGCGAGACGGCCAAAGTCAGGTTTCAGTGTTATTTCTCAGTCAACGATGGCAGGCGCAGCGAAAGTTCCGCCGGCGTAGCTCAATGGTAGAGCACCTGTTTTGTAAACAGGCGGTTGCGGGTTCGAATCCCATCGC
>CANJIU010000210.1 GCA_947474365.1 Opitutia bacterium
AAACCCGTCCCTCCCGCCGTGCTCCGCACGGCGCTCAGCAGCCCGTCAGAGTTGGGCCTCCCGTCGCCGGAAAAATTTTGGAAAATCACCCCCAAGCCTGATTTTCCAAGTCCGACGGGCTGCTAGCCGCCTCTTCGATTACAACCGGTTTGCATGACGGCCCCACAGCCACCGCCATTCCTCCGCGTTTGCGCGGTATTCTTGCTCGCGCTCGCGTTGAGCGGGGGCTCTGCGCGGGCGCAGTTCATCTGGACTGGATCCGGGACCCTCGCCGCCGCGATGGGGAGCACGACCGTGGCGGGCGGGGCTACGCTCGGAGTCACCTCCACCTCGGACCACGACTTCAGCGCAACCGCATGGGTCAACAACGGGACTGTCAACTGGTCGGGTGGACGTCTGCGCTCTGGCAGTGGCGGCACGATTGTCAACAACGCCGCTTGGAATGACACCGCCTCTGGCACGACGTCGACGGCGATCAACAACGACTATGGCGGCCCCACGCTCACGTTCACCAACGCCGCCTCCGGTAACTACACCAAGACCGGCACGGGGCAGACGAATTTCTACGTGCCGTTCATCAACCACGGCGCGCTCGCGTTGTCGGAAGGCACAATTAATCTCCAGGGCGACGGCAGCTTCTCCAGCACCGGAACCGCCAGCGCCGCCGCCGGGACGACGCTGTACTTCTACAGCAATTATTCGGTCGCCGACGCGAGCAAACTGACCGGCACGGGCGATTACATTCTTTACGGCGGCACCCTTGACTTGACCGGCGTGGTGGGCGCGTCCGGTTTCAAGCTCCACGGCGGCACGCTCACCAATTCGCAGACCTTTAATTCCACCGTGCCCTGGACCGCCACCTCGTTGAATTCATCCGGCACGACCACCATCGGCACCGCCGGCGCTCTGACCATCTCTGGGACCAACGACCACGACTTCAACTCGCGCGCCATCGTCAACAACGGCATCGTCAACTGGACCGGCGGGCGGCTGCGGTCCGGCAACAGCGGAACCATTCTCAACAACGCCACTTGGAATGACTCCGCCACTGCCACCACGTCGTACGCGATCAACAACGATTACGGCGGCACCACGCTCACGTACACCAACGCCGCCACCGGCACCTACACGAAATCCGGCGCGGGCCAGACCAATTTCTACGTGCCGTTCATCAACCACGGCGCGCTCGTTCTGTCGGAAGGCACAATTAATCTCCAGGGTGGAGGGAATTTTTCCAGCACCGGAACCGCCAACGCCGCCGCCGGCACGGTTCTGTATTTTAACAGCGACTACGCCGTCGCCAACGGCGCCTCCCTCCTTGGTGCCGGCAGTTACTACCTCTATGGAGGCACCCTCACCGTCTCCGCCAATTTGACCGCGAGTAATTTCACCCTCGGAGGCGGCACACTGGCGGGCACCCAGGGGTTCAATGGTGGTGTCACTTGGACCGGCACGAACCTCAACTCCAGCGGAACCACCACCAACGCCGCGGGCAGCACGTTTACCGTGTCCGGAACCAACGACCACGATTTTAGCAGCCGCGCGATCGTCAACAACGGCACCTTCAACTGGACGCAGGGCCGCCTCCGCTCCGGCAACGGCGGCACGTTCGTCAACAACGGCGCCTTCAATGACTCCGCCTCGGGGACCACCTCGGTCGCGATCAATAGCGACTATGGCGGCACCCCACTGGTCTTCACCAATTCCGCCACCGGCACGTACACCAAGACCGGAGCCGGCCAGACTGATTTCAACAACGGTGCCGCCTTCGTCAACGCCGGGACCCTCGCGGTCACCGCCGGAACGGTCAATCTCGCCGGGGGAGGTTCCTTCGCCGCGACCGGCGTCGCCACCGCCGCCGCCGGCACCACACTGTATTTTAACAGCAATTACACCCTCACCAACGGCGCTGCGCTCAACGGCCCCGGCACCTACTGGCTTTACAACGGCACCCTCACAATCGACGGACCGCTCAGCGTGGGCACCTTCACCCAGACCAACGGGACCCTCGCCGGTGCGGGTTCCCTGAGCACCGGCACCTTCGACTTTTCCGGCGGGAGCAACGCACCCGCTGCGTTCTCCCTCACGGCGGGCAACTCCACTTGGACCGCTGGCAACATGAACGGCGCCGGCACCACCACGGTCGGCCGCGGTGCCACCCTCGCCATCGGCAGCAGCAACAGCCACGATCTCAGCGCCCGCAGCTTCGTCAACCAAGGCGTCGTTAACTGGAGCGCCGGTTACATCCGCGGCGGCGAAGGCGGAACGATCACCAACGCCGCCGGCGCCACTTTCAACGACCTCAACTCCTCCTCCTACTCCATTCACACCGCCTACGGCGGCACCTTCCGGTTCCTCAATGACGGCACCTACCGCCGCAACGCCGCCGATACGACCTCGTACCTTGACATCCCCTTCGACAATGCCGGCACCGTTGAGGTCGCGGCCGGCGATCTTCAGTTCCGTGCCGGCGGCAGCCTGGCGGCGACCGGCACCATCTCCGCCGCCGCGGGCACCAATGTTTTTTTCACGTCCGGCTACTCGATTGCGGACGGCACCTCTCTCACCGGTGCGGGAACCTACTGGCTGACCGCTGGAACCTTCGACGTTACTGGTGCCATGAGAGTGGGCACCTTCAATCAGACGGGCGGCACGCTGGCCGGCACCCATGTGTTGAACGGCGTACTCAACTGGTCGGGCGGAGACTGGAACGCCGGGGCGCTCGGCCCCACCACCACCCTGGCCTCTGGCTCAATCCTGAACTTAAACGGCGGGAGTAATAAGGACATCAACCAACGTAGCGTCATCAACCGGGGCACTGTTAATTGGAATCTCGGTTACATCCGCGGAGGGAACGGCTCGTCCTTCACCAATGCCGAGGGCGCCACTTTCAACGATCTCAATCCGTCGAGCTACTCGATTCACAACGCCTACGGCGGCACCTTCCGGTTCCTCAATAACGGCACCTACCGCCGCAATGCCGCCGACACGACGTCGTACCTTGACATCCCCTTCGACAATGCCGGAACCGTCGAAGTCGCGGCCGGCGATCTTCAGTTCCGTGCCGGCGGCAGCCTGGCATCCACTGGCACGATCACCGCGGCGGTCGGCACCAATGTTTTCTTCACCGCCGGCTACACGATAGCCGACGGCACCTCCCTCGCCGGTGCGGGGTCCTACTGGCTGACCGCCGGAACCTTCGACGTAACGGGCGCCATGAGCGTGGGTACCTTCAACCAGACCGGCGGCACACTGGCCGGCTCCCATGTCTTGAACGGGGTAATAAATTGGTCGGGCGGAGACTGGAACGCCGGAACGCTCGGCCCCACCACCACACTGGCCTCCGGTTCGATCCTGAACTTAAACGGCGGGAGCAACAAGGACTTCAACCAGCGCGGCGTCATCAACCGGGGCACTGTTAATTGGAATCTCGGTTCCCTCCGAGGAGGGAACGGCGCCTCCTTCACCAATGCCGCGGGAGGCACCTTTAACGATCTCAATCCGTCGGGCTACTCGATCCACACCGGCTTCGGCGGTTCGTTTGTGTTCACCAACAACGGCACCTACAACCGCAACGCCGCGGGAACCACCTCCTACATTGACACGACGTTCAACAATAATGGCGCGGTCAACGTCGTCGCCGGTGACCTCCAACTCCGGAACGGTGGCACGATGTCGGCCACCGGAAAAATCGCCGCCGCCGCCGACACCAATGTCTTCTTTACCGGCGGCTACGCGATCAACAACGGCGCCTCCCTCACGGGCGACGGCACGTACTGGCTCACCGCCGGCACGATGACCCTCACCGGCAGCATCAACGTCGGCACGTTCAACCAGACCGGCGGCAGCCTGAACGGAAGCAGCACGATCAGCGGCGCCTTCAACTGGTCGGGGGGAGATTGGAATGCCGGAGGCTCGGGTTTCTCTACGACGATTGCGAAGGGTGCGACGCTGAATCTGACGAGTGGCAACAACAAGGACTTCGATTACCGCTCGATCGTCAACCAAGGCACCGTCAACTGGAGCCTCGGTTATCTCCGCGGCGGTCATGGCGCCACCTTCACCAATGCGGTCGGAGCGATCTTTAACGACCTCAACGCCTCCGGCTACTCGATTCACAACGCCTTTGGTGGCGACACCGTCGGATTCGTGAACAACGGGACCTACACCAGGAATGTGGGAGGCACGACCTACCTCGAAACCGCCTTCGACAACAACGGCACCGTGAATCTGATGCAGGGAGACATCCAGGTGCGCCAAGGCGGGACGATGAGCGCCACCAGCGTCGTCAACGCCGCCACCGGGACTAATTTTTACCTCACCAACAACTACACCCTGCTCGATGGCGCAAAATTCACCGGCGACGGAAATATCATGCAGACAGGGGGAACGCTGACCCTCGACGGCAATCTCCGGGCGTCCGCCTTCAATTGGTCGAACGGCAACTGGAACGCGTCTGCTCCCGCCACCACGACGATCGATTCCTCGACGGTGCTCAATCTGGTTTCCGGCAACAGCAAGGATTTCGATGTTCGCAACATCACCAACAACGGCACGGTGAACTGGCAGCTTGGCTACCTGCGCGCCGGGCACGGCAGCGTTTTCACCAACGCTACAGGGGGGACGTTCAACGATCAAAACGCTTCCGGCTATACGGTGCACAATCCGTTCGGCGGCACCTTCACGTTCGTCAACAACGGCACGTATGTCCGGAATGTCGGGGGCACCACCTATTTCGACACGCCGTTCAACAACAGCGGTGTCGTCAATCTGCAGCAGGGTGACATCCGCATCCGCCAGGGTGGTTCGATGTCCGCGACCAGCGTCGTCAATGCCTCGACCGGGACCAATTTCTATTTCGACAACGACTACACCTTCGTCGCAGGCGCACAACTTATCGGGGCCGGCGGATTCATCCAGTCCGGGGGTACGCTTTCGCTCACCAACCTGAAGGCGAGCGCGTTCAATTGGTCGGGCGGCAACTGGAACGGTGCCGGCACCTCGACAATCGATGCGGGCACCGTTCTCAATCTCGTCTCGGGTAACAGCAAGGACTTCGACTCCCGGAACATCGTCAACCGCGGCACCGTCAACTGGCAACTCGGCTACCTCCGCGCCGGTCACGGCAGCATTTTCACCAACGCCGCCGGCGGAACCTTCAACGATCAGAATGCCTCCGGTTACACGGTGCACAACCCCTTTGGCGGGACCTTCACCTTCGTCAACGACGGGAACTATGTCCGCAACGTCGGCGGCACGACGTACTATGACACCCCGTTCAACAACAACGGGGTCGTTAATCTGCAGCAGGGCGACATCCAGATCCGCCAGGGCGGCACGATGTCCGCCACCAGTGTCGTCAACTCCGCTGCCGGCACCAATCTGTATTTCACCAACGACTACACCCTGCTCTCCGGCTCGCAATTTTCCGGCGCGGGCAACGTCTCCCAAACCGGCGGCACCCTCACGGTCGAGACGCTCAAGGCTGCGGCGTTTACGTGGTCCTCCGGCAACTGGAACGGCGCCGGCACCTCAATCATCGACCGCGGCACCACGCTGAACCTAGCGTCGGGCAACAACAAGGATTTCGATAGCCGCACCATCATCAACCGGGGCATCGTCAACTGGAGTGCCGGCTACCTCCGCTCGGGCGACGGTGGTTCATTCATCAACGCCTCGGGCGGGGTCTTCAACGATCTGAACACGCCAGGATACACGGTGCACAATCCGTATGGCGGCTCGTTCACCTTCGTGAACGACGGACTCTACAGCAAGGCGACCACGGGCACGACGGCCTTCAGTGTGCCGTTCACCAACAACGGCACATTGTCGATCACGGCGGGCGCCGTAGTATTCGAAAGCACCTTTACCAACAGCGGCGCAATCGCACTCGGCAGCAACGCCACCGCGCAATTCTCCGGCAACCTTTCACTTGGCACATCCACGCTCAGCGGCACCGGTACGATCACCGCGCCGGCGGTCACCGCGGGTGGACTGGTGTCACCGGGAAATTCTCCCGGCCAGCTGACCCTCACCGGCAATCTGACCCTGCTCAGCACCAGTTCGCTCCTGATCGAACTCGGTGGCACCACCCAGGGAACGAACTACGATTTCCTCAGTGTCGGCGGCAACGCCACGATCGCCGGTACGTTGCAGCTCGCCTTCGTCAACGGATTTCAAGGGTCCGCACTGCCGATCAACACGTTCACCGTGCTGACGGCCGGCGGCGCCTCTGGTCTCACTGGCGCGTTTGCCAACGTTCCGACCTCTGGATTGCGGATCAACACAATCGACGGCTTTGGTTCATTTCAGGTGAATTTCACCCCGAACAGCGTCGTGCTCTCAAATTTTGTGGCGGTGCCGGAACCTTCGACGTGGGCGATGCTCGCGGCCGGCGGACTCTTGGTGGTGTTTCAGCTTCGACGCAGGCACTCGAAGGATTGAGGCTCGGCCGCGGGACAATTCGAGGGATTCGTCGGAGAAAACATTCGCCGCGAGGATCTAGTTTCGCCATTATTTTGCGCCGATGAACGTGCTCCCCACCGCCCGTTACGCCGCCATGGTAGCCCTCGTCGCGCTGACGATCGGGTTGGCGCGCGCGCAAGTTGCCATCTGGGCTGGGTCCGCCGACTGGTCGAGCGCGGCGAATTGGTCCTCCAATCCAACGGTGCCGGGTTCAAGCAGCTCCGTGCAGATCGCAACCGGGACGGCGAACGTGAGCGACACGCGAACGGTCAATGTACTCACGCTCTCGGGTGGAGGCATCGGCGGCTCTGGCACGCTCACCACGGCGGGCGCCTTCAACTGGTCCAGTGGAGATTTGAACGGAGGCAGCGTCCTCAACGCCAACGGCGGCGGGACGCTCTCGTCGGCGAGTTCAAAAAACCTCTACAGCCACACCCTCAATCTCGACGGCACGACGACTTGGGCCGCCGGACCGATCTACACCGGCGGCGGCTCCGTCATCACCGTGAAGTCGGGCGCCACGCTCACCACGAACTTCGACGGCTCGATCAACTACAACCTCGGAGGCAACCGCTCCACCCTCGACAATCAGGGCACGTTCACCAAGTCGGCCGGCACGGGGACGACGAACATCGATTCCACGTTCACCAATTCCGGCAGCACGAACATCGTCACTGGCACGCTCTCGCTCAATGGCGGTGGCCTGTCCTCGGGCACGGTGGCCATTACGTCCGGCGCCACACTCTCCCTCGGTTCGCAAAATTATGCATTCGGCGCCAACGCCAGCATCACCGGGAACGGCACCCTGAACCTCTACAGCGCGACCACCAGCTTTGCCGGCTCCGCCACCAACTCCGCCAATTTCGCCTTCACCGGTGGCACGGGGAGTTTCTCCGGCACCACCGTGACCAGTGGCAATATCTCGCTCTCCAGCGGCACCATCGGTGGCAACGGCACCGTGACGACGGCCGGCGCCTTCAACTGGACCGGGGGCGATTTGAACGGCGGCGGCATCCTTAACGCCAACAGCGGCGGTACGCTCTCTTCGGCGAGTTCAAAAAACCTCTACAGCCACACCCTCAATCTCGACGGCACGACCACCTGGTCGGCTGGACCGATCTACACCGGCGGTGGCTCCGTCATCACCGTGAAGTCGGGAGCCACGCTCACCACGAACTTCGACGGCTCGATTCACTACAACCTCGGCGGCAACCGCGCTAACCTCGACAATCAGGGCACGTTCACCAAGTCCGCCGGTACCGGCTCCACGACGGTCGACGCCACTTTCACGAACTCCGGCACCGTCAACATTGTCACGGGCACACTCGCTTTGAACGGTGGTGGTTCATTCAGCGCTGCCGGAAATACGAACGCCTCGGCAAACGCAACGCTGGCCTTTACCAACAACTATACACTCAACAATGGCGCCACTCTCGGAGGCAACGGAACCCACCTGGTCAGCAGTGGCACGTTGACCATTGCCGGCAACGTGAGCGCATCGAACATCACTCTCGCCGGTGGGACGATCGGCGGCACCGGCACGCTCGCAACGACAAATTCCTTTATCTGGTCGAGCGGTGATCTGCGGGACGGCGGCGTCCTCAACGCGAATGCCGGAGGTTCGTTCGCCTCGTCCAACGCCAAGTACCTCTACGATCACAAACTCAATCTTGATGGCTCCACCGCCTGGTCCGGCGGCCCGATCTACACCGGCGGCGGTTCCGTCATCACCGTCAAGCCCGGCGCCACGTTCACGACCAACTTCGACGGCTCGATCAACTACAACCTCGGCGGCAACCGCGCCACTCTCGACAACCAGGGCACGTTCACCAAGTCGGCCGGCACGGGAACGACGAATATTGATTCCACTTTCACCAATTCCGGCAGCACGAACATCGTCACTGGCACGCTCTCGCTCAATGGCGGCGGCCTGTCCTCGGGCACGGTTGCCATTTCGTCCGGCGCCACGCTCTCCCTTGGTTCGCAAAATTATGCATTCGGCGCCAACGCCAACATCACTGGGAACGGCACCCTCAACCTCTACAGCGCGACCACCAGCTTTGCCGGCTCCGCCACCAACTCCGCCAATTTCGCCTTCACCGGCGGCACGGGCGCCTTCTCCGGATCCACCGCAACCAGCGGCAATGTCTCGCTCTCTAGCGGCACCATCGGCGGCAACGGCACCGTTACGACGGCCGGCGCCTTCAACTGGACCGGGGGCGATTTGAACGGCGGCGGCATCCTCAACGCCACCGCCGGCGGCGCGTTCTCCTCAGCCAACGCCAAGTTCCTCTACGACCACAAACTAAACCTCGACGGCACCACGACGTGGTCCGGCGGCCCAATTTACACCGGCGGCGGTTCCGTCATCACCGTCAAGCCCGGCGCCACCTTCACGACCAATTTCGACGGCTCCATCAACTATAACCTCGGCGGCAACCGCGCCACCCTCGACAACCAAGGCACGTTCACCAAGTCCGCCGGCACCGGCTCCACGACGGTCGACGCCACTTTCACGAACTCCGGCACCGTCAACATTGTCACGGGCACACTCGCTTTGAACGGTGGTGGCTCATTCAGCGCTGCCGGAAATACGAACGCCTCGGCAAACGCAACGCTGGCCTTTACCAACAACTATACACTCAACAATGGCGCCACTCTCGGAGGCAACGGGACTCACCTGGTTAGCGGTGGCACGTTGACCATTGCCGGCAACGTGAGCGCATCGAATATCACTCTCGCCGGCGGTACCATCGGCGGCACCGGTACGCTCGCCACGACGAATTCCTTTAACTGGTCGAGCGGCGATTTGCGGGACGGCGGCGTCTTCAACGCCAACGCCGGCGGTACGTTCTCCTCAGCCAGCGCCAAGTACCTCTACGATCACAAACTTAATCTCGATGGCGCCACCACTTGGTCTGGCGGCCCGATCTATACTGGCGGCGGCTCGCTCATCACCGTCAAATCCGGCGCCACGTTCACGACCAACTTCGACGGCACGATCAACTACAACCTCGGTGGCACTCGTGCGACGCTCGACAACCAGGGCACCTTCACCAAGTCGGCCGGCACGGGGACGACCACCATCGATTCCACCTTCACCAACTCGGGCGCCGTCAACGTCGTGACCGGCACACTCGCCCTAAACGGCGGCGGCTTGTCGTCCGGCACCGTCGCCGTTTCCTCCGGTGCCAATCTCACCTTGGGTGGCCAGAATTTCGCCTTCGGGTCTAACGCCACCGTCACGGGCAACGGCACAATCACGGTGACTGGCGCCACCACCTCGTTTGCCGGCTCCGCCACGAACTCCGCCAACTTTGCATTCACCGGCGGCACGGGTGCCTTCTCCGGCTCCACAACCACAAGTGGCAGTGTCACGCTCGCCGGCGGTACGATCGGTGGCAACGGCACCCTTACCACCGCAAGCCCCTTCAATTGGTCGTACGGTGATTTGCGGGACGGCGGCGTCCTCAACGCCAATGCCGGCGGTACGCTCTCCTCGGCCAACGCCAAGTACCTCTACGATCATAAACTCAATCTCGATGGCGCCACCACGTGGTCCGGCGGCCCGATCTACACCGGCGGTGGCTCGCTCATCACGGTCAAGCCGGGCGCCGCGTTCACGACCAGCTTCGACGGCACGATCAACTATAACCTCGGCGGCACTCGTGCAACGCTCGACAACCAGGGCACCTTCACCAAGTCGGCCGGCACGGGGACGACCAGCATCGAGTCCTCCTTCACCAACTCCGGCGCCATCAACATCGTGACCGGGACACTCGCTCTCAACGGCGGCGGCTCGTCTTCCGGCACCGTCGCCGTTTCCTCCGGCGCCAACCTCACTTTGGGCGGCCAGAATTTTTCCTTCGCGGCCAATGCCACCGTCACGGGCAACGGCACAATCACGGTCACCGGCGCCACTACGTCGTTCGCCGGCTCGGCCACGAACTCCGCCAACTTTGCATTCACCGGCGGCACGGGTGCCTTCTCCGGCTCCACAACCACAAGTGGCAGTGTCACGCTCGCCGGCGGTACGATCGGTGGCAACGGCACCCTTACCACTGCAAGCCCCTTCAATTGGTCGTACGGTGATTTGCGGGACGGCGGCGTCCTCAACGCCAATGACGG
>CANJIU010000211.1 GCA_947474365.1 Opitutia bacterium
ATCCGCGGACAGATAGGGACGTGTGCGCTGTTCGTGCCGGTGATTTCGGCCAACACGCAGGTCCGCAAGGAAGGCTACTTCCGGCTCGAATGGAAACTTGCCGCACAGCGCACGCACATGATTTCCGAGAGCACCGCCTTTCTGCTGCCGGTGGTGATCGATGCGACCCGAGATGCTGAGGCCGACGTGCCGACTGAGTTCCGCGCCGTGCAGTGGACGCGGTTGCCGGGCGGAGAAACTTCGGCGGCATTCGTGGCCCGCGTGCAGAAACTCCTTGGTGGATCGAGTGCGCAGACTGCAACGAATGCGCCGGTGCCGCCGCCAGCCCCGACCGTTGCCCCGGCGGCCCGAACCGGCCTGCCCCATTGGGTTGGCATTGGGCTGGGTGTGGTCGTGGTCACACTTATCAGCTTCCTCGTGATACGACCTGGAGCGAAGGACGTTGGCCCGGCGGCCAAGCTAGTCCCGGAAGCCAAGCCCCGGCCCGTTACGGCCCCGGTTGCGGTGCCGGTGGTGAGCGAAAAATCCGTGGCCGTCCTCGCGTTTGCCGACATGAGCGCCGACAAGGGCAGCGAATATTTCTCCGACGGCATCAGCGAGGAATTGCTCAACGTGCTCGCGAAGGTTCCCGGCTTGCGCGTGGCGGCGCGCACCTCGGCGTTTTTCTTCAAGGGCAAGAACCTGCCGGTCCCCGAAATCGCGCAAAAGCTCAACGTCGCCTACGTCGTCGAGGGCAGCGTGCAGCGTGCCGGCGAGCGTGTGAAAATCACCGCGCAGCTCATCAAGGCTGCGGACGGGTTCCATGTCTGGTCCGACACGTTTACCCGCGACGCGAAAGACGTGTTCGCCGTGCAGGAGGAGATCGCCGGCCGCATAGCGAAGGAGCTTTCACTGAAACTCGGGGTCAGTTCCACCGCGGCCACCGCCGCAGTGAACCCGGAAGCCTACGAACTCTACCTGCAGGGCCGGCAGGCGTGGAACCTGCGGACCAATGAAGGCTATGCGCGCGCCGAGGAACTGCTCAACCGCGCGCTCACGCTGCAGCCTGATTTTGCGCGGGCGATCAGCGCCCTGGCCGATGTATGGTTGAACCGCGGTGTCGAAAATCGCGGCATCGGTCGCTTTGACCAACGTGATTCACCTGAAATGAAGCGTATCCTGGCCCAGATCGAGCGCGCCGTGGCCCTTGATCCCAGCTCGGCCGAGGCCCATTCCTCGCTCGGCTCAGCGCTGGAAACTAACTGGCGATTGTTCGATGCCGCGCAGGCCCAGAGGCGGGCCATTGCCCTTAATCCCAACTACGCCACGGCCCATCAACGGCTGGGTCGCACGCTCCTGAGAAACGGCTATTACGACGAGGGGCTCGCCGCCCTGCATCGTGCCACTGAACTCGATCCCCTCTCGGCGCGGATTCTGGACAACTACGCCATCGGCTTGCGGTTATTCGGCCGCTACACGGATGCCCTGACCGCAGACGAGCGTGCGCTCGCGCTCCAGCCCGGCTCCGTGCAGGCTGGGGACTGGCGGGCGCTCGACCTCTCCGGCCTGGGTCGACACGACGAAGCGGTCGCCCAGGTTCGCAAGATGATCGGTATAGGCGGAAGGTCGGTATACCGCGCCTCATTAATCTCTGTTCTGATCAAGGCGGGAGCTCGCGCCGAAGCCGAGACCCTGTTCCGGGAAATCTCGGCCGACGGCGACCAGGCATTTCGCTCCCTCGTTGCGATGGGCCGACCCAAGGAAGCACTCGACACAATGAAAGCTGAGCGACTGGCGCTGTCGGATGTGGGGCTGCTTCTCGATAGCCCAGATTTGGATCCGGTGCGCCAGGAACCGCAGTTTGTTCAACTCCTCGCCACGCTCGGCCTGACCGAAGCCCACGCCCGGGCACAGAAATGGCGCGCAGCTCGTCCACTGCCTACCGCTCCGACGAAAAAATAAGCGAGCACGCCAAAGCGGTTTTTCTGAGCTACGCGCGCTCAGCAATTCGCCCGTGCCGGATTAGTTGAATATTGGAACTGCGGATCTTCGTCCTCCGTTGAACACGGTTGGCAGAGGTCTCTTAATTCTCGCACAACGCTTGGCCGTGCTGAATGCTTAAACTATGTGGCACTGTAAATCTGCTTTGGTAGTGCTGGGATTGAGCGCGGTCCTCCCCGCGGTTACCAGTGCCCAGAGCGCAAACGCCAGCGTGGCCGTGGGGTCGCCGACCGCAGAAAACCTGCCGATATACGAAGTCGATCCGACTTGGCCGCCAACCCTTCCAAACGACTGGATACTGGGAGACATCCGCGGGCTTTTCGTGGACGATAACGATCACCTCTGGGTGATCCATATGCCGTCGAGCCTGACTCCTCAGGAGGTCGGCGCGGCCACGAAACCACCCATCGCAGACTGCTGCTATCCGGCGCCGCCGGTGCTGGAACTGGATTCTGAAGGCAAAGTGTTGCAGGCATGGGGCGGACCTGGCCAAGGCTACACTTGGTTCGACCAAGAGCACGGCATCTACATCGATCACAACGGCTTTGTCTGGATGGGCACGAGCAATGGGATGCACGTGATGAAGTTCACCAAGGACGGAAAACACGTGCTTACGATTGGCGAGCCTGGCATCAACAAAGGCAGCAACGATCCCGATCACCTCGGCGGCCCCGCTAACTTCTACGTGGAGCCAAAGAGCAACGAACTCTTCATCGCCGATGGCTACATTAACCGTCGGGTGATCGTGTACGACGCAGCCACCGGCAAGTATAAGCGCCATTGGGGAGCATATGGCAAGCGGCCTACGGACACCGAGAATTACGAATATCCCGTCAAGCTGTCCGGCCCGCCGCAGGAGTTCTCCTGCGTTCATGGATTGGTCGGCACCAAGGACGGTATGATCTATGTGTCGGACCGCCGCGGCAACCGCATTCAGGTGTTTCGGCAGAACGGGGACTATCTGAAGGAGAACTTCGTGCGTCCGGAGACCGGAGGGTCCGGTAGCGGTTTTAGTCTCCAGCTGTCGCGAGATCCAGAACAGAGCCTGCTTTACCTGATGGACGGTACGAACCAGCGTGTCTGGATTCTGCGCCGCACGGACCTGTCTATTCTCAGCCGGTTCGGCAAGCCTGGACGGCAGGCCGGTGAATTCATCCGCGCCCACATGATTGCGATCGACTCGAAAAACCGCATGTACACCGGCGAGGCAGGCAACGGCCGGCGTATGCAGCGCTGGATTCTAAAGGGCACGAGGCCGGTCGCCAGCGTGAAGCCGCCGCCGTCGAAGTAGAGCGCAAACTCTCATTTCGAGACGCAGCCAAGGACCCGAAGAACAACGCGCCGTTGTTTTGAGCGGACCGATGGGTGGCAGCTATGCGCCAATCTGGCACGTTCCCAATCCCACCGTCTCCGGCACAAAACGACGATCAACTCTTTGCGTAATTTATTCGGACCTACAAGTCGTTGATCGACGTTTCCAGCCGGGAGGGTGTTCCAAATAGGCACGGGGTCTGGAACACGCGGAAACGAGCCCGATCCTTCCTTCCGCCCGCCCGGGAAGTATGCACTCGCCACTGACGGGGGCGAGTTTCCAGTGTGACGGCGTTCCCGGTCCCACCCACTCAGCCCCGCAATGTCGGAATCCACGAAAGCCGTCTTCCTGAGCTACGCATCCCAAGACGTGGAAGCCGCCAAGCGCATTCGCGAAGAGCTGCGGGCGGGCGCCGTCGAGGTGTGGTTCGACCGGGAGGGCGGGCTCGAGCACGGCGACGAATCGGACCGAAAGATCCGCCAGCAGATCAGGGAGTGCGCGCTGTTCCTGCCGGTGATCTCGGCGAATACGCAGGCCCGGAAGGAAGGCTGCTTCCGCATCGATTGGGAATTCGCCTCGGAGCGGGCCTTGGTGCCATGAAGACACATTCGCTGATCATCGAAACTTCGGCCGTAGGAATCGCGGCAATTCTCAGCGGTTGTGCCTCACTTGGGGTTGCGGTCGTGCCGACAATCATCTCGGGCGCCCACCTCGTGGGAGGGGCTGCCGTCGAGGCCGGAAAGAAGGTCGACGAGCACCTCCATCCGAAGCCCGTGCCACCGATGAACCCGATCGAGCAAGAACTGCGGTCACTCATGCCGGCCGGGACCCACCAGGCCACCACGGGTGCGGTCGCCGAGCCCAGCACGCCGTTATCGAACGATATCACCTTTGAAATTGGCGGTAACCTCGCTGAACGCACCGAGTGGAGCGGCAACTCGGTTTCGCTCTTCATCAAAATCACGGGCGACATCTCACCCTCGAATGCCCGGCAGTTGGCTAACGGAGTCCGTCACATCGCGTGGCGGCGGGCCGACGCGATTTATCTGCGAATCTACGGAACGGCCGACGGCACCGAACCCAAAGTCGCGAATGTCGCCGCGATGCTCGATGATCTGATCCTCACGCCGCGCGGGGGTGCCAAGCTGGTCGATTGCGAGTTCAATCCCTACGAGGACGTGCGCATAAAACTCGGCCCGCTGATCCCCCGAAACGCCTCCCATCGCACCGGCATCTGGGGGCAGCAACTCGGCGGCGGCTGGCGCCTGGATCATGGATTGAAGCTCGAGGCGTGGGGCGACTTCTCCTCCGCGTCCGCTCAGGCGCTTATCAACGCGAGCAAAAGCAATTTTCCGGAATTGGCCGTGACCGTCTACTGCGATGATTCGCGTGAATGCAGCGGCTGGAAAAATATCGCGACCTATTATCCACCACCACTACCGGCTGCGCGTCATCGCTCAGTGCGGCTAACTCAACCCATAGCCATCAACTCAAACCTACCCCGCCCCAATCTTTGGTGTAGCCCCCTTTTGCCTCGCCCTACGACCGCCTCCGCTCACGGTAGGTGAAGACCCCACGCGGTCTGCTTCTTTAATCTTAGTCATGTTACGGACCGCGCGATCACGTTTACCCATGACGGAACCCCACTCAGCTTGCCCTCCCCGATCCTGACCAAGACCGGCTACCCAGCGCGGACAGCTCGCCGTCACTGCGATCCTCGCTCCCGACCACTCGCTCTCCCGCTTGGCCTCAGGCCAAGCGCGGGCCGTGATTGCGCTCGGGCGTGCCGAGCTGTCCGAGTGGCCGCTCGGCCTCGAGTCGCCCGAGCGAATCCTGCCGCAGCTCGCTACGATGAATTTCAACCCCGTGGAACACGGTGTCCGTTGCTCGGGGAGCACCGGCGGTCCGGCTCGGGCCGGCAGTCGACTCGGCGCGCTCGCCGCTCTTTCAACTTTGAGCTCGAACCCCGCTGACGCACGATGAACGCCACCACGACGCCATCCGCCTCCGAGAAGTCTCCGCTTGCCGCCGTCCGGGCCGACGGCACTCACACCCTACCTAAACCGGCGTCCGTTCCCGCCGAGGATGCCCTTGAGGACCGCTCGCGCCTGATCCTCGCGGCGATGGTCGCGTTTCGCGACGGCGATTTCACCGTGCGGTTGCCGCGGGACTGGGCGGGCAACGACCGGCTCATGGCCGAGGCTTTTAATCAGGCGATCTCGCAGCAGGAGCGCATCGCGCACGAAGTGGCGCGGTTCAGCGGGCCGGTGGGACAGGCTGGGCAGCTCGCGCCGCGGATGACGTTGCCGGGGGCGTCGGGCGGGTGGACGGCCACGGTGGATTCACTCAATACGCTGCTGGCGGACCGGGTGCGGCCGACGACCGAGGTGGCGTCCGCCGGCGGGGCGGCGGCGCAGAGCGCAACTCCGAAGTTGAGTATTCTGAAACGCCTCCGCGCTGAAACGAGCGAGCGGCATGCGGGCTTGGAGCAGAGGATGACGGTGATGGACCCGCACCTTTCGCGCGCTGATTATCGCGCGCTGATCGAGGGATTTTTCGGCTACTACGCCCCGCTGGAGGCACGGTTGGGCGCGTCACCCGTCTGGGCCGAATTATCGTTTGATTTTGCCGCGCGCCGGAAGGTCCCGCGGCTGGAAAAAGATCTCGTGGCGCTGGGCAAGACCGCGGAGGAACTGACGCGGCTGCCGCGTTGCGCCGAGTTGCCGGAGTTGGACACGATGCCGCAAGTGCTCGGATGCCTTTACGTCATCGAAGGGGCGACGCTGGGCGGGCAGGTGATCACGCGGCATTTGCTGGCGACGCACGGAATCACACCCGAGACAGGCGGAGCGTTTTTCGCGGGGTATGGCGCGGAGACCGGCCCGCACTGGCAGGCGTTTGGGGCGATGATCACGGCGGCGGAGCGGTTCGGCGCGGCGGACGAAATCGTCGCGAGCGCCAATCGCACCTTCGAGACCTTGGACCGCTGGCTCTTTCCCCGCGCGGTGCGTTGACGCTCCGCTCTCTATTCTTACGTCACCCATTCCGACCAATCCTCCGCTCCCCTGGGCCGACGGTGCTTACAGCATCAAACGCCACGGCGTCTCGCTCACGAATTGCGACAGCGAGCCCGTGCAGATGCCGGGCTGCAGCCAGGCGCACGGGGTGGTCCTGCGCGTGAGCGATCTCACGATATTGCAGGTGAGCGAAAATGCGGCCGCGCATCTCGGGCTGGGGCCGGAGGAGTTGCTGGGGAAATCCATCGCGACCGTCGTGGCGGCGGAGGGCGAGCGGCGGCTGCGCGAGTGTCTGGAGCGGGAGCCGATCGAGCGGAATCCGCTCTATGTGTTCACCCTGCCGGGGCGCGCGGGCGCGGCGGCGCTGGATCTTTTGCTGCACACGATCGACGGGCTCGCGGTGCTGGAATGCGAGCCGACGGCGAGCGCCGCGGCGGCCCCCCCGGACTACTATGCGTTGGTGAAAAAATCCGTCACGCGGATGCACGCGGCCCAGGCGCTCGCCGACTTCTACCATATCGTGGCGGAGGAAGTGCGGGCGCTCACCGGGCTCGATCGCGTGATGATCTATCGCTTCCACGCGGACTTCCACGGCGAGATTATCGGCGAGAGCAAACGCCCGGACCTCGCTCCGTGGCTCGGCCTGCACTATCCGGCGGAAGACATTCCCCGGCCGGCGCGCGAGATCTTCAAAAAAATCTGGGTGCGCCCGGTGCCCGATGTGGCCGCGCCGGTGATGGAGCTCGTGCCGCTCGTCAATCCCGACACCCACCGCTCGCTCAACATGACCCACTGCGCGCTGCGCGGCGCCTCGGTGATGTATACCGAGTATCTGCAAAACATGGGTGTCGCGGCTTCGCTCGTCATGTCGCTGATCGTCGATGGCGAGCTCTGGGGCATGATCGTGTGCCATCAATACACGCCCACGCAGTTTCCGTATCAGGTGCGCGCGGCCTGCGAATTCGTGGCGCAGGTCGCGTCGCTGCAATTACGCGCGGTCGAGCAGCGCGAGTCGCTGGCTTACCGGTTGCGGCTGGAGGAGACCCACAACCGGCTCGTCGGCCAGGCGGCGCAGGCCGCCGGGCTCGCGCCGATGACGGCGGGGCAACCCAATCTGCTCGATGGCATGGACGCGACCGGCGCGGCGATTTTCCATGGCGACCGCTGGTGGTCGGTGGGCGCCACGCCGTCGGATGCGCAGCTGGATGATTTGAAGACGTGGCTCGTAGCGCGGCCGGAGTTTCAGTCGCTGACGCGGCCGGTCTTCGCGACCGATTCGCTGGTGCGCGACTATCCCGCCGGCGCGGCATTTTCCCGGATCGCGAGCGGGGTGCTGGCGCTCCCGCTGGCGCGGAAAAACGGCGGCATCGTCCTCTGGTTTCGGCCCGAGACGATCCAGACCGTGAAATGGGGCGGCAATCCGCACGAGAAACCGATGCTCACCGGTCCGCACGGGCCGCGGCTCACGCCGCGGAAGTCGTTCGAGCTGTTTACCGAATCCGTCAAAGACCGCGCGCTGCCGTGGAAAAGCGTGGAGATCGAGGCCGTGCTGCGACTGCGCGTGCTCATCATGGAGCTGGTCGTGAGCCGCGCGGATCGACTGATGGAGCTGAATGTCGATCTCACGCGCAGCAACGAGGAACTCGACGCCTTTGCCTACGTCGCGAGCCATGATTTGAAGGAGCCCTTGCGCGGGATTTCCAAATACGCGCACCAGCTCCTGGCCGGCGCCACCAGCGCCGACGGCGAGACGCGCCAGCGCCTCGAAGGTCTGATGCGGCTCACGGTGCGCATGGATTCGCTGCTCGATTCGCTCCTGCACTTTTCCCGCGTGGGCCGGACGACGCTGCAATTCCAAGCCGTCGATCTCAACGAAGTGGTGGCGGAGGCGCTGGAAATGGTGGCCGCGCGGCGCCAGGAAGTGCCGACGGAGATTCGCCTCCCGCAGCCGCTGCCCACGGTGGCCTGCGACCGGATGCAGGTCCGAGAGATCTTCGTGAACCTGCTCGCGAACGCCTTGAAGTATAACGACCGGCCGCAGCGCGAAATCGAGATCGGCTGGCGGGCGGACGCCACGCGCGGCCCGGTGTTTTTCGTGCGCGACAACGGCATCGGCATCGAACGGCGGCACTTCGAAACCGTCTTCAAAATGTTCCGGCGCCTGCACGGGCGCGACGCGTTCGGCGGCGGCTCGGGCGCCGGGCTCTCCATCGTGCAAAAGCTCGTCGGCCAGCATCGCGGCACGGTCTGGCTGGAATCGACGCCCGGCACGGGCAGCACGTTTTACTTCACCCTCGGCGCGCCGCTCCAGCCATGAACATCATCCCGCCGCCCGGCTACCTCCTCGTCGTGGAAGATTCCGACGAGGACTTCGCCACCGTGCTTGAAGCCGCGCGCGCCGCCGGCCTCCCGCATGAGATCCGCCGCGCCACCTCCGGCGAGGAATGCCTGCGCCTGCTCGACGAGAACGAACGCGAGCACCGAGCGAAGCCGAGCCTTGTGCTGCTCGACCTCAATACGCCGCTGGGCGACGGTCGCGACGCGTTGCGCGGAATCCGGCAAAACGAACGGCTCCGCGCGTTCCCGCTCGTCGTCCTCAGCACGTCGAGCAACCCGCGCGACGTGGAGTATTGCTACGCCGCGGGCGCCAACGCCTATCACACCAAGCCGGTGAGCTACCCGGAGCACCTGAGAACCCTGCAGGCGATTTTTACCTACTGGCTGACCGGTGTCATGCTGCCCTCTTCCCGCTGAACCCGCTATGGAAATCCCCGCGCCTCTCCACGTCTTGCTGATCGAGGATTCGCCCGACGATCGCGCCGACATCCGGCAGATGCTGCTGCGCGGCTCGCCGCAGCTCTACAAGTTTACCGAGGCGGCGACCGGTGCCGCCGGAGTGCGGGCGCTGCTCGACCACCCGGACGACCCGCCGGATTGCGTGCTCCTGGATTTCAATCTGCCGGACATGGACGCGTTCGAGGTGCTCGCCGCGATGCGTGGCGGCGGGGAGCTGACGCTCTGTCCGGTCGTGGTGGTCACCGGCGCGATGGCGAGCGGCGCGCAGGTCATCCGCGCGGGCGCGCAGGACTATGTGGGCAAGGGCTGGGCGACGCCCGAGAGCCTGACGCGGTCCATTGAAAACGCCATCGAGCGTTATGCTCTCAGCCGCGAGCGGCTGCTGAGCGATGCGGCGCTGCGCGAAAGCCGGCACTTTCTCCAACGCATCACAGACGTCGCGCCGGGGGTGCTCCATGTTTTCGATCTCAAAAAACAGGCCTTCGTCTTCGTCAGCCCCATGGTGGCCTTGGTGATCGGCTATCGCGCCGAGGAAATCACGGCCATGGGCTGGGCCGGCCTTTCCGCCCTGATCCATCCGGAGGACTTGCCGCACTTTGACGGGCACTGGCAGCGAGTGCACGCGTTGGGCGACGGCGAGCAGGCGGACTTCGAACACCGGTTGCGCGCAAAGTCGGGCGAATGGCGCTGGTTCCAAAATCGCTTTTCTGTCTTCGTCCGCGATACCACGGGTGCGGTGCAACAGACCATTGGCGCGGCGCTGGACATCACCGAGCGCAAGGAGGCGGAAGCGGAGTTGAAACGGCTCGCCGCCATCGTGCAATTTTCGGACGACGCGATCATCGGTAAGGATTTGAACGGATTAATAACCAGTTGGAACCGAGGCGCGGAATCCATTTTCGGATACAAACAAGATGAAGTCGTAGGATGTTCCATTAGGCTCTTAATTCCGCCCGACCGGCAAGAAGAGGAAGAACCCATCTTGAGGAAAATCCGGCAGGGCGAACGCGTAGCCGGATTTGAATCGCAGCGACGAACCAAGGATGGGCGTTTGATCGACATTGCGATTACGGTCTCCCCGATCAAGAATGCCGAGGGTGAAGTTATTGGTGCGTCGAAAGTGGCGCGTGATATTTCCGGACGTAAAATTACGGAGGCTCAGAATCTGTTGCTTGAGGCCCAACTCCGCCAGTCGCAGAAGCTGGAGGCGATTGGCACGCTAGCCGGCGGGATCGCGCACGATTTTAACAACATCCTAGCCCGACCTTCGCGATTTGAGAGGCTTTAATCGAGCGGTTCTCTGTGTTTTCCAGAGGGAATCTGCTTGTTTGCCTGCTGGGCGACAGATAGTTGAAGGAATGCACTTTTTCGAGCGTCTTGTCGACGGTCGCTTATACCGCGTC
>CANJIU010000212.1 GCA_947474365.1 Opitutia bacterium
CGGGAGAAAGGCGCGAAGAAGCACAGTCGCAAGAGCACCCGCAGTTTTCAGGAGCATCTCGAAGCCCACAGTGCCGCCCGCGCCTTCGCGCTGATCACGGCGGATAACCCCACCGCCTGGCTTCCAAATTAGAAAAAATCAGCCGTATCAAGCGCCAGTCTGCCCATTAATTTTCTTGACGACAATCCGGCGCGTTGATCCGAATGGGGCTGCTTGAGGGCGGAGCGAACGGGCGTAGTTGCGTCGATTTTGAGCCCGCGCGGGGACCGCCCGAATTCAAGACCGAGAGCCCTGCGAAGTGGCTCTCGCCCGTCACTCGCTCTGGCTCCTCAATGCAATCCTCAGGGTATCGTGGCAAAGCGACCGTTGCGCGGTTTGGCCTCTTGGAATCACAGGCAGAAATGTGGCCCCCACGACGAATGGGCTCGCCCGCAATTCAAACCGCCGTTTTCGGAGCGTGAAGCGTCGCCTGGATTTCGCTGACCCGCTCGCGTGTCAGCGGATAGCCGCGGAGCAGCAGGAGCGCGGTGGCGGTGCCCAGTGCCGGGATGCCGCAGAAGAATAATCGCATCCAGAGGACTGTGCCTGGCGGTTGATGATCGCCGAGCGCGGCGTCGAACCCGGTCGCGCTCAACACAAGTCCGGCGAAAATAAACGAGAGCGAGATTCCCATTTTCGTAATCCAGCCGTTGGCCGCCCCGATGAGCGCCTCGCGCCGGCGTCCGTTGAGTGACTCGTCGTAGTCCACGAGGTCGGCTGTCATCGATCCGACCAGGACGAGATAGGCTGCGAGGCCGGGCGCGTGCAGCAGCGAGGTGGCGAGCTGCAGATATGGCGCCGCGGGAGTGTAGAGGACAAATTTTAAAACGGCCGAAACGGAGACCATGCCGAGGGCGAGCATGATGGCGCGGTGTTTGCCGATCCGGCGCGCCACCCACATCACGCCGGGAATGGACAGGAGGGCGACGGCGTTGAACGTGGTTCCCCACACGCCCATCATCGCCGCCGCGGCCACTTTGTCGCCGTGGAAGATGTGGTAGATGTTGATGTAGAGACCGAGACTGGAAACGGTCGTCAGCGACGTCATCGTCAGCAGGCAGGCGAGGGAGAAACGCAGGAGCACGCGGTTCCGCAGGATGATCTTCATCGCCTGCAGAAACGGCTCGCGCTGCGTCGCCGCCACGGTGGCGCCTGCGGACGGCGGCCGCTCCCGGAGCATCAGCACCGGCACGAGGCACACGAGAATGAGCAACGTGCCGCAGACGCAGCCGACCACGCGCACGCCGGTCAGCACGCCCTGAAAAACGGCGAGCTGGGCAACGGGATACAGCCATCCGGTCGTGAATCCGACGATCTTGTGCATCACACCGGACCACCCGAAGAGCCGTGTGCGCTCGTGATAGTCGCCCGCCAGTTCAATCCCAAGGGCGTTGATCGGCACCGTGAATAGCGAGACACCAGTGTAGAAGGAGAGGACGGTGAACAGGAAATACCCGAGGTAGAACGACTGACCCGCATCGCGAGGCAGCCACCACATTGCGGCGAAACTCACGCCCATGAGGATCGCCCCAGCGGCCATGTACGGCCGCCGCCGGCCCCAGCGCGAGGTGGTGTTATCCGAAAGATGGCCGATGAACGGATCGGCGACGGCATCCCACAGCCGGGCAACTGCGAGGACGGTGCCGATCAGCACGGGGTTCAGTCCGAGCGCGAGGTTGAAGATCGGGTTCGCGAGGTAGACTGGCGCGGTGTTGGAGAATTGCTGTACACCGCCAAATACTGAAAACGCCAGTCGCTCGTGCGGTCGCACTGGCGCCGTTGAGCCGCGGTCGGTCGGCGTTGGGGCAGAGTGGGGCATGGGCTCCGGTAAGGCGGCGCCGCGAATCAGGGTTCCCCTCGATAAATTGCGAGCGCCTGATCGGCGGTCGCGCCCCGGTGGATCATCGCCATGAACGCCGCGACGATGCGTGCGGGGTTCGGATGTTGGTAGATATTGCGTCCGTAAACGAGACCATGCGCGCCTTGCGCGAGATACGCGGCCGCCTCGGCGAAGACGGTTTCGATGGGTTTCTTACCGCCACCGCGCACGAGGATCGGACAACGTGCGGCCTGGACGACCTCGTGATAATCGGCGGCATGATCGGTCGGGTCTGCTTTGATGACATCGGCGCCGAGTTCGCGGGCTTGGCGTACGAGGGGAACGATGAGCTTCTTGTTGCCGTCGACCTGGTAGCCGCCTTTGGCCTCGTTGGATTTGAGGACAAGCGGCTCGATCATGAGCGGCATGCCGTAGTGATCGCAGGCCGCCCGCAGTCGGGCGGCGTTGAGCGCCGTCTGGCGGTGGAGGTCGGGCTCGCCGGGCATGAGGAGGAGATTGCAGACCACGCAGGCGGCATCGGCTTTGAGCGCGCCGATGATCGGCTCGTCCCAGTGCACGAGTTGGTTGAACATGACCTTGTGCGTGGTGGCGTTGTAGAGGTTCCCGACGTCGGTGCGCAGAACAAGGGCGGGTTTGCGCGGGCCGGGGATGGACTGGAGCACGTCGGCCTGGCCGATGTTCATCTGAATGGCATCGGGACCGGCGTCGACGAGCGCGCGCACAACGGCGGGCATGTCTTCGAGACCGTCCAGGAACGCGTGTTCGTTAAATACGCCGTGGTCGATGGCGACGTCGAGGCAGCGACCGTCGGCAGCGAGGAAGCGGTTGAGGCGGACTTTGTGAGCAGAGAACATGGTGGGAAGAAAAGCTGAGAGTTTAAGGTTAAGAGCTGAGAGACGGGGCGGAAAGCTGCACGCCGTGGCGGGTGGCGAGGAGGTCGCGGGTGCGGCTGACCTCGGCGCCGAGGCGGGCGGCATCCCAGCCAAGTTCGCGAGCGACGAGTTCGGCGACTGCCGCAAAGCGGTTGGGTGTCAGCTGACCGAAGAGCGCGAGTGGCGTGCGCCGGAGGAGGAGATCATCGAGGTGAACGACTGCTTCCGTGCGGACGAGATGCGCGAGCGCGGCCGGGTCGTGATAGGAGGGTTCCGGTTCGCGCCCGCCGATCGGGGTGTCGTGCGTCACGGTGCGACGGGCTTGGCCGAGATCGCCGAAGATTCGGTTGGCAACCTGCTCGGCGAAGGCGCGGAACGTGGTCCACTTACCGCCAACCAGCGAGTAAATGGGCCACGGGCGCGCGGGGGGCGCAGGAAGGAGATCTCGCCTTGCGTGGTCGCGGCTGATGCGGCCGGTGAAGCCCGTGTCGCTTGCGGGAAGCGGGCGCACGCCGCAGAAGCGTGAGACGATATGCTCGCGGCCGATCTTGATCGCCGGGAACACGGTGCGCACCGACTGGAGCATGTAGTCGATCTCGCGCTCGTCGCAGACGGCGTCGTCGGGATTTTCGATGCGGATGTCCGTGGAGCCGACCAGGACTTTGCCGTGCAGCGGGAAGAAAATGCAGATGCGCCCGTCCTCGTTCTCGTAGAAGAGCTGCTGGCCGGCCGTGGCCGCGAGTAGTTCGGGATGATCGACGATGAGGTGGGAACCCTTCGTGCCGCCGATGAAACGCGTCGGTTGGCCAAGGGCGGTGTTGGAAAAATCAATCCACGCACCGGTGGCGTTGACCACGACACGTGGAGCGACCGGGAAATTCTCACCGGAGATTTCGTCATGCAAGTTCACGGAGCCGTCCGGGGCGGTAGAGACGGCGGCGACGTAGTTGAGCGCTTGGGCGCCGGGGTGCGCGGCGAGGGCGTCGTCGATCAGTTCGAGACAAAGACGCTCGGGCAACGGAATCCACGCGTCGTAATAGGTGGCGGTGCAGACGATGCCCGGATGTAGCAGCGGGCGAGTCCGGAGCGCGGCCGTACGGCTGGAAAAGGAGTGGGTCGGCAGCACGCGGTCGCGTGCGGTGAGCAAATCGTAGAGGGTGAGACCGATCTTCACCAGGGCGGCGCCTCGCTTTGAGGGCTTTGAGGTGCGGTCGAAGAATTTCGCGGTGGCATTGGCGAAGCCGGACCAGCGGGAGAAGATCGGAATTGTCGTCGGCAGCGGCTTGACGGCGTGCGGGGCGTTTTTGAGGAGGCGATTGCGCTCGTGGAGCGATTCGCGAACGAGGCGGAATTCACCGTTTTCGAGGTAGCGCAGTCCGCCGTGGATCATGCGCGACGAGGCCGACGTGGCGCCCGCGGCGAAGTCGGCTTTGTCGATGAGCAGGGTATCGACGCCGTTGAGCGCGAGTTCGCGAAGTAGGCCGGCGCCGTTGATGCCACCGCCGATGATGAGCACATCGATGGCGCGGGTCGCGCGGAGGCGGTCAAGGGCGGCGGGGCGAAGCGGCAGGCGCATGGGCATCAGGCGTCTTCGGCGGCGAGATGGGCGAGGAGCGCAGGCGAGCGCGGCCATGACAGCTCGACTTTCTGGGCCAGGAGGCTGTCGCGCAGCTCGGCCGGGGAGAGCGCAGCAAACGAGGTGTATGCGCCGCGGGCCGCGAGTGCCGCGGCGGTGCCGGCGGCCTGGCCGAGCTGCATCATCGTGCGCGAAAGCCGGCAGCTCGACGCGGCGACCGAGGAGAAACTCGCACCGCGGCAGGCGACGGCGAGGTTGTCGAATTCCGTCGGCAGCAGGCTGCGAAAGGGCACGCCGTAGGGTTGGGAGAGTTCGCCGGTGCCGGCACGGCCGGTGTCGGCGCCGTGAGTATCGCGCGCGTGGTCCGCGATGGTGACGAGATCGTCGTGCGCTTGACCGGAGAGACCGGCGAGGAGGTCGTGTTCGGTGAGGACGTAGCGACCGATGAGGCGCGGACCCTCGCGCACGCCGAGGCCTGGAGCGATCCAAGAGAGCCGGAACGACTGGAACTCGGGAAACACGGTTTGCAAATGGTGCCAGTGCGCCCGGATTCGGCGGGCACATTCGGCGTAGGCCTGGGCGAAACCCAGAGCGTGGGCTTCTCGGCCGGCCATCACGGGTAGCGCATTGATGTTGAAATCGCCGTTCGGGTATTGGGTGCAGGCGGCGACGGGAAATTTTTCCGCCCACCAGCAAACTGCGGGAATGTCGGCTGGCAGCGGCTCGACCGTGGGCGTGGCGATGCGCGCGACGCGGTAGATGAGTGTCGTGCCGTTGAGCTTGTCGGTCGGTTCGCGGGGGGCGCTCGGTTCGTCGTAGAGCGAGCGCGGTTCCTGCCCGAGAGAGGTGCGGCAGCCCAGTTGCTGGGCGAGGAGAATATCGGCTGTGGCGTCGACGAAGAACGGGGCGGTGACCGAGTGGCCGTTGCTCAGGACGAGAGACCCCAAGCGCGAACCATCGGTGTGGGCGCGTTCAAATGCAGTGTTTTTCCAGATCGTGCAGCGGCCGGTTTCCGCGAGCATGGCTTCCATTTCGGCGGCGTAGAAGGCGGGCTCGTAGGGCACCCCGTGCCAGTGTTCGCGGCGGAACGCCTCGGCGGCGAAGAGCGGCGGCGCGCCGAAGCGGCGAAGGGTGTCGAGGTAGCGTCCGCTCGAGTCGATGACGAGTTCCCCGCCGGGAAACTTCGGGGACACGTCCGCGCCCTGCCAAGCGAAGTGTCGACCGAATTTGTAAACGCCGACGGCTAGCGGTGTCTTCTTGAGGCGCTTGTAGAGGTCGAACGGAATCCCCGTGCCGCCCACGCCCGGTTCCCAGTTGTTGACGCCGCCGCGCGCCGCGTTGCCGCCGAGGGATTCGGATTTTTCGACCAGCAGGACGTTCGCGCCCAGGCGGGCAGCCGCGAGCGCGGCCCCGAATCCGCCTGAGCCAGCCCCGACGACCACGAGGTCGAATTGAAAGGACTGCATGGACGTGACCGGTAGGGTGAATCAGAGCGGATTCACTTCCTGCACCATCGGCCAGAGGATGGTTTCCTGCACGCACAGATGCGGCGGCAGGGCGCACACGTCAGCCACGAGTTGGCCGATTTCCTCTGGCTTGATACACTTCGCCAAGGTCTCAGCGTCGCGCGGACCGAGGCCGGCGGCATCCGTAAACGACGTCGCGCCCCACGAGGGGGAGATGGTCGTCACTCGCACGCCATGCGGGCGGAGTTCGAGGTAGAGCGACTTGGAAAAATGGTTCAGCCCGGCCTTGGCTGCGCCGTAGACGCCCCAGGTTGGCCAGGCGTGGTGGCCGGCGACACTGGAGATATTCACGATGATGCCGGAGCCCTGCTTCCGCATGAGCGGCGCAACCCGCCGGCAGCCGTAGATCACGCTGTTTAGATTGAGAGCGATAGCAGCGTCGATGGCTTCATCGGTCTGCTCCTCGGCGGGAGCGATCTTCACAGCGCCGCCGGCGTTATTGACGAGGATGTCGATGCGGCCGGCGGCTTGGGTGACTGCCGCGACGACACGGTCCCAATCGGCGGGAGAGGTGGCGTCCGCCCGGATGGCGGAGAGCCCGGTGCCGCGCGTCGCCGTATCAAGTGCAGCTTGGTCACGGCCGGTGATCCAGACGCGAGCCCCGGCCTTCGCGAGAGAACGGGCGATGCCGAGCCCGAAGCCCTTGGCTCCGCCCGTCACGAGTGCGATTTTTCCTTGGAGAGAAGTGGACATGGAGCGAGTGATGGAAATCAGAGGAGTTTGTAACCGAAACGGCGGGAGATCTGTTCGGCGGCGGCGGCCACCTTCACGCCGATCTTGGGAAGATTTTCGGCTGGGAAGCGGAAGCTCGGGCCGGTCACCCAGATGGCGGCGATCGGATAGCCGCGATGGTTGAAGATCGGTGCGCCGACGCAGTGCAGGCCCTCAATCTGTTCGGCGCGGTCTAGACCGTAGCCGGTGGAGAGGACATTTTCGATCTCGGCCTCGAACTTGGCGCGGGTATCGAGCGTGCGCTCGTTATAGCGCGTAAATTTCATGCGCTTCAACAACCCGTCTCGTTCGTTGGGAGGGAGGAAGGCGACGAAGACTTTTCCGGGTGCCGCCGAGTGCAACGGGAAGTGCGTGCCGGGATCGACGAGGAACTTGATCGGCTGGGTCGAGGCAACCTGCTCCAGCACGATGCCCTGGGTATCGGCCCGCACTCCCACCAGCACCGTCTCCTGAGTCTCGTCGCGCAGTCGCTGCATCACATCCAGCGCATGCTCGATGAGCTTGTCTTCGCCGATGGCGGCGTAGCCGAGCGAGAGCAGCTTCCGGCTGAGCGTGTACCGCATGTCCTCGCCCTCGCGCAGCAGATAGCCCCGCTCCTCCAGCACACCGGTAATGCGGAAGACGCTGTTGGCGGGCAACTCGAGCTTCTCGGCGATTTCGCGCATGCGCATCCCGTCGGGGCGCTGCGCGAGCAACTCCAGAATGGAAAGCGCACGGTCCAGTGCCGGCACCTGAAATGAATCTGCGTCAGTTTGGTTTTTGGAGGTCTTCATTTCAATGCTTGACTAATAGAACAGTAGTTTACTAATGGAACACGTGTAAAGGCGCATTTTCGGATTCCTGCGAAATTGCTTTTGGCCGCACCGCGCCAATCCGCGGGAGCTGATTTCAACCTCAACCGACAACCCCCAAGACCGATGAATCGATTGGAAGTCCGGGCCGTACTCGCCCGTTTCGCCGCCGCAATTTTTGTCTCAACGTTGGCCATCGCTCCTGTCATGGCGCAGACCGCATCAGCCGCCAAGCGTGCGGACAAAGCGGCTGATGACGCGTTTGTCCTGAGCCCCTTTGTCATCTCGACGGACGCCGACGACGGCTACTCTTCTACCGAGAGCGCTTCTGCCTCGCGGTTTAAGCAGAAGCTCAAGGACATTCCGCAGAGCATCGCGATCATGAGCGGGCAGTTCCTGAAGGACATCGGTGCGGTCGATCTCGCCGACGTCCTGCCTCTGATGGGCGCCACCGTGAGTGCCGGCACGCGCAATCAGGACACGTTTTCGATCCGCGGCTTCGCCGTGCAGGAGACTTATCTCGATGGATTCCGCGACGTGAAGGAGTGGGGTGGCGGTGATTTTGCCCACATTCAGCAGCTCGAAGTGATCAAAGGGCCGTCTTCGAATCTCTACGGTAACCCGAAGGGCCTTGGCGGCATCATCAATCGCACCTCCAAGATGCCGCGAACCACTTCGTGGGGGCAAGCGGCTGTCACCATCGGTGACTACGCCAACTATCACTTCACGGCCGACCTGACGGGGCCGATCAACGCCAACAAGTCGCTGCTCTACCGCGTGAACGCGGCCTACCGCCACGTAGAGTACAACCGTGACTTCAAGGACATGGATCGGGTCTTCGTCGCGCCGGTGGTGGAGTGGAGGATCACGCCGGCCACCAAGGTCAGCGTATTCGGCGAATACCTGAAGCAGGAATATCAGGAGGATAACTGGATTCCCTCCGTGCTGGTCGCTCCGAATTTCCGTGCTTTGACCGTGCCCGACACCCGGCGAATCGACGAGCCTTGGGCCAAATCGGAAATTGAACGTGAGAAGATCCGCGTCATCGCGGAGCACAAAATTGACGACCATCTCACCGCGCGCGTTGCGGCGCAGCAGACCTACATCAACAATCCGATCACCCAGGTGGAATTCGTGAGCCTCGCGGCCAATAACCGCACGGTAAATCGCCAGGCGTTCTGGCTCAATCGTTGGGAAGACTACGGGTTCTTGGAGGCCAATCTGTTTGGGCGCTACCTCACCGGACCCGTGGAGCATTCGTTCATCGCGGGCGCCGACTACTACGTCACCGATTTTCGAAGCAATGTTCGGCGGACGACGTTGGGTGCGATCGACCTCCTCGAACCGGCCTTCAACACCCCGGCTCCGGTTTTTGTGCCAGCCAACGTGGTCACGAACACGCTCGGGAAAAGCATCACCCCGGGATATACGGGCACCTACCAACTCAATGCGTACAACGGCCGACTCATTCTCATTGGCGGCTGGCGCGAGACCGAACAGCGGGACAGCCGCAAAGTGGAAATCGGTGCCGGTCCGTATCCCACGATCACGGATCCCACCACCAGCGTCGGCCTGCCGCGGTATGGCGGCATCGTGCGGCCGTTGAAGAATCTCGGCCTGTATTACCAATACAGCGAGGTCTTCCAACCCCAGGGTGGAGGCGCCCTCCGACTCGACGGTTCGGCGCTCGCCCCCATCACAGCGTCCTCGGAGGAATATGGCGTCCGCCTTTCGTTCCTGGAGGAGAAACTGAATTTCGAGGTCGTCAAATACACGATGATCTCGAACGGCATCGCCATCCGGCTGCCGGCTCCAAACGCATCGTTTTTTGCCAACGGCGGACAGACGACCTCTGACGGCTACGAATACACGCTGACCTACAACGACCCCCGCCTCACCGTGCAGGCTGGCTGGGTTGATGTGTTCGTGCGCGATACGACTCCGGGTGTGCTCGGCGCGCAGCAAGGCGGGCAACCGCGCTACCGTGGTCAGCTCCACGCCCGCTACAAATGGGCGCAGTTGGGTGGCAATGGCGGCCTGTCAATTGGCGCGAGTGCGATTCATTCCGCCGAGCGCCCTCTTTCGGCGACCACGACGAGCCAGATGATTCCCGCCTACCGATACTACAACGTGAACGCCAACTACGGGATCGCGAAGGGGCTCAACCTCGCGCTCGCGGTCGGCAACGTCTTCGACAAGCGAACCATCGTGGGGAACAGCGGCATCCTTTGGCGCCCGCTCGACCCGCGCACGATGAAGTTCACGGTCACGAAGAGCTGGTAGGCTTGGCCGCGTCCCCCAGACGTTTCCCGCCTTTTCCGCCAAGCAACCCTGTCCGTTTTTACCGATACCCTCATGCCTCCCGATTCCCTCCGTCTCCTCCGTTCCTTCCCGGCGGTGCCGCTTTCGGCCCTGATGATGCTGTGTGCCGGCACGGGGTCCGCCCAGACCCCGCCGCCGGCCGACTCCGCCGCGCGCGAAACCGCCGTCGTGCTCACGCCGTTCGAGGTGCTCGCCGACCGGCGCGATTCCTACGAGGCCACGAACACGGCATCGCTCACCGGCATCAACACCTCGCTGCAACGGGTGCCCATCACGGCCGATATCTACAATCGAGCACTGCTCGATGATCTCGGCGTGACCGACCTCAATCGCTTTCTCGGCGACTTCGCTGGCTATGGATCTCCGGTTACAGGCCTCAA
>CANJIU010000213.1 GCA_947474365.1 Opitutia bacterium
CAAGGTGGAAGGCGAGTCGTGGTTCAACCTGACCCCAGCCGTGGCGGCAAAAATGGGGGAAGTTACGGAGCAGCCAACGACGCTTAAATGAGATCCGAATCGAATCTAGCGGAATCCAAAGTCTTCGGATGGACGGCTGCGGAGGTGGGCGACCGATCATCGTCTTCAGTCTGGGGGCAGGGGAAGCCGGCCAATTGTTGATCGTAACCCTTGGTCTGCCGACCGGGCAGGGTAACCTCGCCGCGATGCCAACGGTTGCGGGGATACGCCTATGTGCGCGATGCGGTACGCGCGTATCTCGCCACGCCGGCGTTCGACGAGGCCGTGCCGGGTCACTTGCCCGGGGATCGTACGAGCCAGCAGCACCTGCCGATGCGACGAAAGCTGCAAGCCATTGCCGCGCTGGTGTAGCGTCCAGTCTGTAGGCTGCCGGGACGACTTGGGGCTTCTGTGCCGACTCGATAGCGAAACCCCTGTGCTCGAAAACCGCGCTTGTTCCCCTGGCGGTATGGCGGTTCGCTTCTGGATAAATGTCAGCTGGAACGACTGCACGGTCCTAAATCTGAATCGATTCCCCTAACTCGATAGCGTGCCTTGGGGTCTCTTCTGACTATATGAACTTGGTTCTCGCTATGAGAACCTTAAGCACATCAGTCGAAAGTCAGTTCCTGACCTCAGGGGAAGTCAGGCGGCGGCTCCGCAATCGTAGCACCTGCGGATTTTGGGCGTACGTCTATAGTTCAGGAATGCCCCATATCCGGCTAACCGGGCGACGAATCCTCTTCCACGCCGCTTCGCTGGAGGCGTGGTTGCGTGAGAACGAATGCAAGTGAAGTCCTTCAATAACGAGCGCAGGTCCATCGTGATATCAGGAGCTGGGCCAACGAGGAACCCGTTCAAAACTTTGTCTTTTGATAGCGCCGGATTCTGCATCGACGAAATCCTTCAAACAACAAGGTGGATGAAATCTGTAGCGATTCCCCTAACGCGAATGATCGAAACGGAAAGTATAGTAAGTATCATGTCGTTCGTTAAATGATCACACTTACTATATCAGACAATCGACTATGGTCCGCAAGGGAAGTCATGGAACTCCTCCGGTATCGCAGCACCAGCGCATTCTGGGTTTTTGTGCATGCGTCGGGAATCCCCTTCGTGCAGCTCAATGGCCGGCGCATCATGTTTCACGGCGCGGCCCTGGAGGCTTGGCTTCGTCGCCGAGCCGTCGGTAAGCACGCGAAGTCAATCATCGGCTCATCGCCCGGAGATTTGGGAGGCGATTCACGATGAGCGCGACCGGCTCCAACATGCCACTCAATCAAAGCACGTACAGCCTACTAGAAACGGCCCACCGGGCAAAACTATTTATCCTATGCTACACAATACACTAAAAAACCCCGCCGGCGTTGACGCGCCGGACGGGGCCAAGACAGACATCTACTTCAATGTTCAGGATGATCACCAACGCCCCGGCCGTCAACCGTGCCGTGTTCTCGCCGCCCGCGAGGATCGCGCCAACCTCCCGGCTCGCCCAGGCATCTCGTCCACGGCGCCGGCAGGCGTCGGTTACAATGCTGGCGGATGGAAAGGCCGCTCATGATGTCCACCGGGCCCAACACCGAAACGAACCTGATCGATTCTCAAGCCGACTGGTTTGAAGCCCAGGTGCTGGCAGCGTGCTGCCGCAGCGCTAAGTTTTACGATCGGTTCAAGGACATCATCTGTGTGTCCGACAACCCACGGGAAGTTGAAAACGACTTTTCCTATCCCTGTGATAATATAATCTACAAAATCATTGGCTCGTATCGGGCCTCGATGGCCGGGCATGCGGGAATGGACGCCGTGCACCCGGACTTCATGCACGTCAGCTTGCGGGCGATGGCACAGTCGGGTGACATGTTGCCTGAACAGGTTGAGCAGGCCGTGCAACGGGTCCAGTTCTTGGCTACGCAGCCCTGCGAATCGGTTCTGCCCATACTGGAGCAGGGCGTTGGCTACTGGGTAAGCAAGAACCGGGCGCGCAAGGCTGCGGCCCAGGCGGCTGCGGACCTCAGATGGACTCCCGACGAACTGCTGCAGAAAATCAGTCGGATCGCCCGCGTTGGGCACGCGGCCGCCGGGGAAAACTACGAGCACCTTTTCGGCGACGGCTGGGAACGCGGGGAACCGGTCGTCGAGCGGATTTCTTCTGGTATCGCCCGACTTGATCGAGTGATGGGCGGTGGCTTCGGCATGAAGGAGATGACCTTGATGATCGGGTCCACGGGTGCTGGGAAGACCGTGTTCGCCTGCCAGTTGGCCAGCACGTTCGCGCGGAACGGGTCCCCGGGCATCCTGGCCACCACGGAGGAAACGCACGTCCAACTCGAGCCTCGGATTGTCAGCAACGTCTGCCAGATCCCGTTCGACCAAATCAAGGACGGCATCCAACTCGATAAGTTGAGCCGGGAGAAAGCGGACCTGGTCCGGGACCTCAGGGTGCAGATCGGGAAGAAGTTGGTGATTCTGGACTGGATCAACGACCGGTCAAAGACGGTGACCGAGGATCTGGCCAACGAAGTCCAGAAATTCCGTGAGACCTACGGCTGCCCGGCCCGGTGGATGATCTTTGACTGGCTGGGTGGTGCCCTCGGTCACCTTGAGAACAAGGACCTGGCGGTCATGCGGCTCATCATGGCCAGGACCGCCGACAAGCTCGCCGACATCGCCTATCAGGAGAACATGGTCGTGATCGCCTTGGCCCAGGGCAACATCCTCCAGTGCCGAAACAACATGCGCGTGGACTCCGCGTGCTTGGCTGAGAACAAGAGTCTGGGCCGCAAGGCGACTACGATCTTGGGCATCTCCCAGTTGCAGGAACAGGTGGACGCCATGTCCAACGGCGAGCCACCTTTCGCCCGCAAGCAGTTCATCTACGTCTCGAAAGCCCGGAAAGGCGTTGGCGGCCTGATCCCCATTCATCGGGCGTTCGAGTTTCAGCGTTTTGAAAACGTCTCATGAGCGCCGCCGACCAGACGACATCCCGGGCCGCAAGCCAGCGAGCCTGCAAGCCTGTGACCGATATGGCGGCCATCCCTTACCAAAAGTACACTTGGGAGCAGATCACGAATACCCCTGGCTTAAGTGGTAACGCTAAGCTCATTTTGTTGCGTGTTCAATTTCTGGATTCCCTGGACCAAGGGGGATGTTGGGCGAGCAACGCGCATCTCGCACAGGCAAACGGCATCTCGCACGGCGCGGCGCGTGGACTCTGCGCGCGGCTGAAGAAACAAGGCCGTCTGAAAACGTGGGGGAAGCGCGGCAGATTGGCGATGCGCCGGGTCTGCCTGCCGTCAAGTGCATGGTCACCACAGGCCGCAGGGGACCGTGATCATGCACACAATGATGTGCATGATGGGGCCGCGACCGTGCACACCGTGGAACGCGACCGTGCACACAATGGCGTGCACGATGGTGCCGGGATACAGCAGCATCCCCGGCCTTGCTCCCCGCGAGATTGGTGCGGTGCGGACGAACAGGGATATGGTGAACGCAGCCGTTTCGGTGGTGGCGGCAGGGGTTCCGTCGGCGATTGGCGCTTTCGTTCTCTCGTCTCTGCCGGGCCTGATCGGTTCCGCCATCGCAGCAGCAGCGCCGGCTGTCGCAGTCGCTACATGGAATCCATTAACTTGGATAGCCGCCGCTGGAACCGGAACAGCGGTTGCAGCAACCGGCGCCGCTTCCGGTGCAGCCACCGTACTCCTCTCGCCTCTCGCGGTCGTCGGCGCGCCACTTCTAATCGGTTATGCTGGATACAGGGTTTTTTCCGCTTGGAAGAGTGACCTGGCACGGTCGAAAAACACACTCTCCTTGGCGGTGAAGGATCTCATCATTGCCGCGGTCAACGAGACACGAGAGAACTTCAAACGATTGAGGAGGAAGGACGAGGTCATCCTGGCGGAGTTCAATAATGCGATGGATGCCAAACTGGACGAGTCCGGGGTTCGGCTGGACGAAATGTTGAAGAAGCACCCAGCCCCGGAACGCATCATCAATTTGAAACAAGCGTTGCAGATGATTGAACGGGTTGCCCCAGCCACAGCTTCACCATCTCCGGAATCCGAGCACGGGTCTCCACAACGGCTGTTCCCCTGAAACCGAGGACGGAGCCATGACTGAAGTCGTCGATGCATTCCTTCACCTGTTGTACGACACTGAGCAATGCTTGCGAAATTCTCCGGCCCACCACCGTACCGTCGCTTTGGTGGACTTCCTGGAGGATTTCCGGAAGAAACGCATCAACCCCATCCACCGGCGATTGCAGCGAATGAATTCCGGCCGCTACGTACTCTCTATGGTTGGCCTGACCAACGTGGGAAAATCCACCCTCGCTGAAGCACTGCTTGAGCATCACGTGGCGCCGCGAAGGAATGGTCCGGCCACTGCGGTGGCTACTACAGGGGAACCAAGGTCACGGCGACGCAACTTTCCGCCAAGCCACCAGTCGCCCCCAATCCGGAAAAGCCCGAACCAAGGAAATCAAATGAGCGTCCTGATCCCGAAAGACGAATGGAAGCACCCGCCGGCAAGTAACCCGCGTGACCGTCTACCAACTAATTTTGAGGGGCGTCCGCCAACGTCCGCTGAATCACAGAAGCCCGGTGTTCTTAAGGTGGTCGTGTCATTCGCGGTAGCAGGCGTTGCGGATGCGCTGAACGCCGCGGACTTCTCCGTCCCGTTGATCTACATTCCCGTGGACATCGTGACCGTCCTGATACTCCTCGCACTTTGGGGTATGCGCCGTGAAATCATTCTGGCGCTGGTTACTGAGATGATTCCCGCGCTGAACTTATTTCCAACCTGGGTGGCCGTGGTCGCCTATCTGTATTTTCGATCAGCCCCCAAGGGATCGGCGATTGGCCCCTCGGCGTAACGGTTTCAAGTCTTACGAAATCGCTGAGCCGATGTCGGACGTCGATGTCCGGCGCCCGTGTCACCGCCGACCTGATACCTAAAAGAAAAGCCCCACCGTTGGGGCCTTTCTTGTTATCGCTACGGGCACTCCGTAATGGTGCAGCGTCCGGCGATCTCTTCGATCGCCAGCCGGTAGCCGACACCCGCGTAGTAGCCCTGCACGCGGAACCGCCCAACGAATTCCGTGATCCCACGTTCGGCAGCCTCGCGGCTGGTAAACGGCTTTTCGCGGATCGGAACGCCATCTGGCCCCATGACGGTGAACGCGGGAGGCTTGCGGCGGTTCCATGCGGCGTCGTGCTCCGCGATCTCCCACCGCCCCAGTTTGCCCTGGAGCGCCCAGAACTCCTGGAGCGCGGTGTCGCGCGCCGGCGTCCCGAAGGCGCAGCCATCGAGCTTCGTTTTGGCGGCCCTGATTTCTTTCCGTAGCCGGGTTTTTGAGTTCATGGGAGTGAGGTTTCGCAGAGCACCGCCTCGCCGGTGTGGGTGGTCGCCGTCATCACGCCCGGCCCGTTGGCCTCGTCGTCGCACTGCACGATGAGGATCGCGCCGTCGTCCAGGATCAGGCACGGCCACACCTCCGGCTCGTCGTTCATCAGCTGGGCGTATCCCGCTTTCACGATGCGTTTGCCCACCACGGCCTGTTGAAACGCGATCACGATGTCAGGCATCGCGGACCCGTTGAGTTTCTTCCCGTCCGTGATCAGTTTCATGGTACTTTCTCCAGGGTCAGGCACAGCCGGTCGAAGTCCCGGCTGCGGCAGAACGCCAGCGCTTTCGAGGTGTCATCGAAGGCGAGGAAGTACAGCGGCTGGTCATCGTCCGCGGGGTAGAACTCCTCGTGAACGAAGCCACCGTGTGTCTTCGCGATGCCCTCGATCTCGGCTTCGGTGCCGCGCCCCGGGAACCACTGTTTGCTGTTCTCCGCAGGGCCGCCGGACAGCCAAAGCACTTCCGCTGGGGTCATCTCCTTGCGGCTGCGGGTCGGTCGCATCCGCGCGAAGGTCCGCTCGTGGAACAGGTTTTGTCCGCGAACACGGTAGTTGCAGCTCTGCCACGTACGGGCGCAGTGGCCGGGGATGATTTGAATCTCGTCGTCGGTGAAGTTCACGATCAGTTCCTCGCCGCCAATCCCACGTACGAATCCATCAACCCGTGGAGCGCTTGGGTGCGTTTCGGCAGCAGCGAGAGATTATTTTTGAGGGCCTCTGTGAACGAATTGAAAAGGCTCCATGTATTGCGGGGCTGGAACTCTTCATGCGCCGGTGCCCGCCACTCCGTGATCACCTTGGGCAGCGTGGACACTGGGACTACCCCAACATCTACCGCTCGGATCATGAGATCGTGGGCGGCGACATCCGTGATCGTTTTCTCACGATACCGTGCGATCCTGGTGTCCATAGAATGCCACCGCTCCACGAGCTGCCCGATCGCGCGTTCGGTGAGCATGGGGAGATCGCGTTCGATGAAGCGCGTGTGTTTTCGCGCGAGTTGAACCTCCCCGCTGAAGCTCAGGTTATCGCAAACGAAGACCGCGGCGCCCGCGATCAAACCGGCCGGCAGAGTCTTGTCGTGCGAGTTCCGAATTCCGATGGCCCAAGAGTAATCAGGGTGCTCTCTGCCATTTTGAATTTGAAACAAGCCGAAGTATCGTGCGCCCTGATACGACAGCGCATGGGCCTGGTTGACGACAGTGAGCTGGCTGGCGGCCAGGGCGCGCTCGACTTGCTCGACGAGCCGGAGGTGATCGATTGGGGTCCACGTTTCCGTGGCGGCCGGGGTGTGGACTGCTTTCAGCGCGTCGCGTTCGACGGCTTCGGCTCCACAGTGCAATATCAGATTTGATTTCATGTTTTTTGATGCCGCGACCGGTCTCCAAAAGGAGACCACGTCGTCAGCGTGATTATTGGTTTTGGTTTCCGGGACTTCACCGCATGAGCGACGTGAGCCCGGTAGATTTACGAGTGCCGGATGACGTAGGCGGAGATCGCGACGGCGGTGACGCCGAGCGCGAGACACCACCAGAGCCACCGATGACTGACTTCTTGCAGCGGACCGCCGCTCCACCCACCCCGACGGGGTTGGGGCGTGCTCTCGCGCGCCTCCGGGTGGGAACGACGGTTCCGCGGATAACGATTTTCCATAGGTTAAAACCACAACGCCGCGTCCCCGGTGAAGGAGAGCGCGGCGTCGCGGGGTTGAGTGGGTTGGCTGACTATTGGTCTTTGCTTTCGACCTTCAGTTTGGATTCCAGGCAGTCGTTCTCGTCGGCGTCACCGCAACGGCGAACACCTTCAAACACGGGTTGATGCAGCTTCCCCTCCGGGCCAGCATACACGTACAGGTAGCGCACGGATACAATCTGCCCGGGCCGTGGTAGCTCCATCGAGCCCGAGATGGTGACGAATCCCATATCCCGCCGGCTGCCGTCCGCCCGGAGCACAAACACTTGGACGGAGCGGCGACCGTTGGGATTGCTGGCACCCGCGATGAACGAAGCGCTTTGCCGAAACTGGTATTTGACCTGCGTGGTGCCGTCGCCGGGGACGTAGGGCGCGTGAAGGTCTTTGAGGACGAAACCTTCCTTGCCGGTGCGCTCCAGCTCCGCGATGCACTCCAGCTTCGCGTCGTGGTCGGTGACGAGCGGCACGAGTTTGACGGCGCCGGAGTCCTCCCCGCTCTCCGCGACGATCGCTGCGAGACGGCGGTAACGTTCGATGAAACCGAGTTGCCGGAAATCAACGCCCCGGTGGCTGAGGAGATCGAAGACATGGTAGGTGGCGCCGATCCTCTCGCCGTCGGTTTCGCTGTTCCCGACGCGGAGCAGTTCGTCCGCGACCCCGGGTGGAACGAAGGCGATCAGCCCTTTCTTGTTACCCCCGACAACAAGGTCGCCGGCGGTCCGGGTGAGCAGGCGTTCCCCGTCTTCCTTTTCTTGAATCCCGATATTGGGCTGGCGCGCGAGTCGCATCGCGGTGTCACGATCCACGGCGGTGAGCAGCTGCGGGAGCTGCCGGAATGATTCCTTCAGCGCGGGTGCGCGCAAGGTAGCGACCGGTGTTGGTGACGCACCCGTCACGCTGAGGCTTGCGCGTTCCCCGGTCTCCAAGAGAAACGCATGCTCCCAAAAGCCGGCCGCCATTTCAGGAAACCCTTTGATGGCGGCGAGGCGGGCGAACTGAATTACCTTGGGCGGTCGGATCCCTTTCCCGTACTGCCCGAGGTAGGAGTCGGCACCGGCCCGGCCCCGCGTGTGGAGGCCGAACGGGATGACCCGGGTTTCCCAGCGCGAGACAATGTCACTGCAGGGGGTGACGGAGGCGTGCTCGGTCACGAATTGTTGGATGGATGTTGGCATGTTGATTTGAGGTTGGGTTGCTGACAAAAGGGGCGCAGCTCCGCCCGGGTTGAACCGGGGAGCTGCGGTGGATCTGAAACGTCGGAAGCCGGCGCTCCTCACCCGAACGAAGCCGCTCCCCGGTTGCGGAGAGCGGCCTCGCGGGCGTCGGGTTGAACGCAGCGGCCGATCCGCCGAGGCTGCGTCAGAGCATGCCCGCGGCCTTGAAGCTGTAATAGCCTTTGCCAGTCGGGTCGGCGTCGGTGCGGCCGACGATCACGTGGTCCATCAGCTCGATGTCCACGGCTTTGGATGCCTCGCGCAGCACCCGGGTGATATGTAGGTCCGGCGCCGACGGGATCGGATCTCCGCTGGGGTGGTTGTGGGCGCAGATAATTCCCACTGCGGAGACCAGCATGGCCGCGCGAAAAACTTCACGAGGATGGGCCAGCGTGGCGGTGGCGGTTCCGGACGTGATCTCCACCCGCTTGATCAGATGACCCTTTCGCGTGAGACAGAGGATCCAGAACTTTTCCACCAGAAGCCCGGAAGCCACGGGTGCCAGATAAGCGGCCACCAGTTCCGGACGGTTGAGGAGCGGGGCCGGCGTCCCGTTCATCATCATGCGGCGCCCGATCTCCGCGATGACGGCAAGCTGCAGCCCCTTGACGTGGCTGACGCCTTTCATGCGGCGGAAATCCGCGGGCTCCCACGCGAGCAGGGCCGCGATTGATCCGGCTTCCGCGATCAATCGGGCGGCGGTGAACACCGCTTGCTCCGGCGTGGTGCCGGCGCCGTGCAGCATCATCGCCACCAGCTCGGTGTCACTGGCGGCATGAACGCCGTAGTGTTCGAGACGTTGCTGCGGCTGCTCGTGACACGCCATGGTGAAACCGGAGTCATTGGGTGCCGCGAATTCCGGGAAGAGTAGATCTTGATTCATGGTTGAGAATAAAACGCAGCGAAGCCGTGTCCCCTTGAAGGAGAGCACGGCTTCGCTACGTGTTGGTTGTTTTGTTTACGCTGACTTCTCGATGGCTACCGGGGGTTCGATGCGCGCCACGACTTCCGCGACGCACGCCTTGCCCATGCCCGGCTGCCACTCGAACACGGCTTCGAGGTTACTGAGCCCGTGGCTGACCAGCCGGTCCGCGACTTCGGTCATGGGAATACCGTAGTGCTGGCCGAGCTGGTACAGACGCGGAGTGAACTGACTGATGTCCGGGGAGTACATGGTTAGACCTCCACGGCGCGGAGGACGCGGATGTTGCGTTTCAGCGACTCCAGATCCCGTTCGACGGCGCGCTTTTCCCGGGCGAGATCGCGGATCGCGTTGCTCGCTTCGGTGAGGGCGGCCTGCACGTCGCGCAGGAGATCCTTCGCGCGTTGCAGGGTGTCGAGGGGACTGATTTCGCTCACGGGTTCCGGCGTTACGATTCGAGCGGCGGGTGCAGGACCTTCCGCGGTTGGTGCGGCCGGAACAGGCTCCGGCGCGGGGGTTGATTTCATAGCGACCATCGTGGTTTCGGGTTGAGGTTGAGTATCGTTGGTTGAGGACTGAACGGGAACGGGCGACGCCTCGGGTTGAGCCGGGGCGGGCGACGCCTCGACCGGAGCCGGGGCGGAAGGAACGGGACCGCCGTCGAGACGGATCGGCATCCAGAGGTTGATCCGGGACTCGTCTTTCATGAAC
>CANJIU010000214.1 GCA_947474365.1 Opitutia bacterium
CTACGTGGAGCGCGGCCTGGAGGCCTACGAAAAAGCGGACCGCGAACGCCAACAGCACCGGCTCGAAAAACGGGCCGCCGAAATGGGCTTCGCCCTCACTCCCATCCATGCCCAAACAGTATAAGTTCATTGGCAGCGGAGCGAAGAATACATCGGGATACTCGTCCGTCGGAAAGGCGCCGCGGTCATCACCCTGGATCCTTCGCTGGTGCTCAGGATGACAGGCGATAGTGGGGTTTTCTGAGGTGAAATTACCCGTGGCGCTGACATCGATCTTTACCGGGCGGGCTCGAACGGACAGACCGTTTTCATGTTCGCCCGCGTCTTCCTCCTCGCGCTTGGGCTGTTCGCCGGCTTTCCGCTCGTTCGTGCCGCGGAACCGGCGCTGCCGCCGACCGACGTCGAAGGTCAGCCGCTCGCGGCGAACGTGCTGCGGGTGCTGGAGGCATTGGAGACGCTTGGCGCTCCCGTGCCGGGGGCGTTGCGAGCGAAACTCACCCGCGCCGCCGCGGAGCGGGCAGCGGCGCGATTGCAGGAATTGCTTGATCCGCGGGTGTTGGTGGTGGTGCACCTCAATCCGGAGGCGCGGGTGAAAGTGGCGCGCGGTCCGGCGGCGGCGCGACTCCAGCAGGCCGGTTACACTCCAGTACTGATCAAGGTGCTGAATGAAAGCGGCGGGACGCAGCGGCTGCGCCTGGGGAGCCCGCAGGCGGGACCAGTCTACGCCGGAATGTCCCGCCTGGCGGGCGAACGCATGCAACAGCATCATCTGCGGGAAAACGAAAACACCGCCGGGCGCACCGACCGGTTTCTTGATCTCGAGATGTTTACGGCGCCTCCGATGACCGCAAACCTCAGCGGGCTCGCGGTGGAGTACGCCGTGGCGCTGGTCTACTCGGCGGAAAGCGGTCGGCGCGAGGCGACGCTCACGGCAGCGGCGGGGCAGGGGACGGAAGACCTGGGCTTTCGGGCTGAGGTGCCCGTGTTGTTCGACGTGGCGCCCGCCATCGCGGTGAAACTCTCCGTGCGCGACCACGACGGCACCCCCACGACCGGCCGGTTTCTTTTCACGGACCGCCAGGGCCACGTGTTCCCACCCCAGGCCAAGCGACTGGCCCCTGATTTCTTCTTTCAGAGACACATCTACCGGGCAGAGGGTGAAACGGTGCTGCTGCCTCCGGGCGAATTTACGATGTGGTACGGCCGCGGACCCGAGTACCGTTGGATCGAACGCCCGATCGTCGTGCCCGACCCCGGGGCGACCGCGCCACTAATCGCGGTGAAATTGGAGCGATGGATCAACCCAGCCGCGCGCGGTTATTTCAGCGGTGACCATCACATCCACGCGTCAGGCTGCGCCCACTACACGTCGCCGACCGAGGGCGTGGACCCGGTGGACATGCTCCGCCAGGTGAAGGGTGAGGCGCTGCATGTCGGCAGTGTCCTGACGTGGGGGCCGGGCTTCGATCACCAGCAGCAATTCTTCGCGCCAACGAGCGACCGGTTGAGCGAATCATTGACGGTGATGAAGTACGACATTGAGGTGAGCGGCTTTGGTTCGCAGGCGCTCGGCCATGTGTGTCTGCTGAACCTGAAGGAGCAAATCTACCCCGGGGCGAGTGCGAGCAAGGGCTGGCCGACGTGGACACTGCCGGTGCTGCGCTGGGCCCGCGCGCAAGGTGGCGTCGTCGGCTATGCGCACTCGGGCAGCGGCCTGCAAATCGACGCGGCCGGCGCGGCAAAGCGGCTTCTGGAAAAATTGGACGCGAACCGCGATGGTCACCTCGATGCGGCGGAAGCGGCGCGCGGGCTGTTGCCGGAAGGATTTGCCGCCGCCGACGCGGACGGGGATGGTTTTGTGACCGAGGCGGAACTGCGCGCGAGCCACGATCGCGCTGACGATCACTTGCCGAATTTCGCGATTCCGGAGCTGAACAGCGTGGGCGCACAGGAGATTTTCGTCACTGCGGCGCTCGGGGCGTGCGACTTCATCAGCTCGATGGACACCGACCGCATCCGCGAATGGAACGCCTGGTACCATCTGTTGAATTGCGGCTTCCCGGTGAAGGCCGCCGGTGAGACGGATTTTCCCTGCATGAGCGGCACGCGAGTCGGGCAGGGGCGCAGTTACGTGCAACTCGGCCGGATTGGCCGCGTCGACTACCGCGCCTGGTGCGACGGCGTCGCCCGCGGCCGCAGCTATGTGAGCGACGGGTACGCGCACGCGTTGGAGTTCGCGGTCAATGGCCAGCCCGCCGGGGCTGAGATCATGCTTCCGCAGGCGGGAGAGGTAACCGTTTCGGCGCGGGTTGCATTCTCGCCCGAGACTCCGTTGGAGCCGATCTACGGCGGCGTGATTCCTGTTGGTGGTCCACGTCACGTCGGTGACACCGTGATCAAACGGGAAACGCAGGGAAGTGATCCCGTTTACCAGCGCGGTGGGCGGTTTGTGGAAATCGTCGTCAACGGCCGCGTGGCGGCGAGCCGCGAGGTGCCGGCCGATGGGCGCGAACACGCGGTGACGTTCACCGTGCCAGTCGCGCGAAGCAGCTGGATCGCCCTGCGCCAGTTTCCGCAGCTGCACACCAATCCCGTCAACGTGCTCGTTGCCGGCCAACCGATCCGCGCGGCCCGCGAGAGCGCCGAGTGGGCACTCGGTTGCATCGACCAATTGTGGCGCGTGCGCGGCGGGAAAATTGCCGCCGCCGAACGCGTTGAAGCGGAAAATGCCTACGAGGCCGCCCGGGTGATTTATCGGAAGGTGGCGCAGGAATCGCCGGCGACGCGTTAGGCCGCGGGCGTCGCTCAATTCTTGGACAGTGGGGACGCGACGCCCTCGTCGCGTGGATTGAAATCGCGAGAGCGTCGCGGCCCTCGCCCCAGCACGATTTCCGTCCCGTTGGATCTCGCTCTACGCAAACAGCTCCATCACCGCTTTCCCCTTGCCGTCGTTCGTCACGTAGAACGGCCGCTTTTCCACCAGATAGTGGTGATCCGCCGGGATGCCCATCGCGCGATAAATCGTCGCGTGGAGATCACCGATGGTGACGGGATCCTTGATCGTCTTGCACGGCCGCTCGTCGGCGGTCACGCCGTGGACGTAGCCGCGTTTCATCCCGCCGCCGAACATCAGCACGCTGCCCGCCGCGGTGAAATGCCGGTGCATGCCGTAGTGCTTCGGGTCCTGGATGACGTCCGGCACCTCGACCTGATTCTTGACGCCCTTGTCGGGCTTGCCCTCGACCATCATGTCGCGGCTGAACTCGCTCGCCAGCACGATGAGCGTCCGGTCGAGCATCCCGCGCTCGTCGAGATCGCGCACGAGCTGGGCGATGGGGGCGTCGATGGCCTGCTTCATGCCGACGAGCCGCGCGTGGCCGTTCTCATGCGTGTCCCAGTTGAGAAACGGAATGTACTCCGTCGTCACCTCGATGTAGCGCGCGCCCACTTCGCAGAGGCGGCGCGCCAGCAGGCACCCGAGGCCGAAGCGGCCGACCATGCCTTCCTCGTACTTCGCGCCGAAGCGATCGCGCGGCGCGTCGAAGCGCATGCCGGGCTCGAAGCCGGGATAATATTTCCGCACGCGGTCGAGCGGTTCGAGTGCGAGGTCAAACGCCTTCGCGGCGGGCGAACTCAGCAGCCGGTGCGCATTGTCCATCGAGCGCAGGAGCGACTCCTGCTGGTAGCTGCTGCCTTCCTGCCCGATGGGACTGGCGGCAAGGAGGCGGCGGTAGAGTTTGTCGCGATCCTCGAATCGCCCCGGGCTCATTCCGGCCGGCGGGCGCACCGCGTCAGCGGCCTGCTCGGGAAACGCCACGTTGAACGGCCCGAACTCGCTGCCGAGAAAGCCGGCGGTCGTGAACGCCTTCAACTCTTCGCCTTCGCCCAAGTCAAAGCGCTGCCCGATGTTGATGAACGCCGGCACCGCCGGATCGAGGGGGCCGAGAGTCCGAGCAATCCACGCGCCGAGGTGCGGCGCGGCGACGGTCTGCGGCGGCACGTAGCCGGTGTGCCAGTTGAACTGGTGCCGCGAGTGCAGAATGAAGCCGAGATCCGCCGCCTGCATCGTGCGGATGAGTGTCGCGCGATCCATCACGCCGGCGACATTCTCGAGGCCGGCGGAAAGCTTCACGCCGTCGAGACTCGTCGGGATCGAGGGAAACGTGCTGAGCACGTCGTTGGGGTTCATCCCGGCAGAGTACGGCGTGTAGCGCTTGGGATCGAACGTCTCCGTGTGCGCCATGCCGCCCGCCATCCAGAGCACGATGACGCGGTCCGCGGTGGGCTTGATTTTTTTCACCGCCTCGGCGGCCAGCAATGAACGCGGCGCCCCCGCGGCGAGGGCCGACAGCGTGGCGGCCGAGGCCGTTTTCAGAAAATCACGCCGCGACCAACGATCTGACTGGCTCCGGCGGAAGGCGTCCTGGGCGATGAGGCGGTGGAGGTTCATGCGTTGACCCTGGGTTCAGCGAATCAATTGAAATTCCGGCAGCATCGCGATCATCCAGAGCAGATCCGCGACGCCCTCGGGCCTCACCGGCGAACCGATGAGCTGCTCCGCAATCGCGGTCTCGCTGGCAACGGGTGCACGGCAAACGGTCTGGCGATAAAGGGATTCGACCAGCGGTCGGCCTCCCTTGGGGTGAGACGCCGCCAGATTTTCGCCAGCTTCCTGGAGCAACTTCGCGAGCGTCGCGCCATTGGTGAGTTCCAGCGCCTGCAGCGTCGTCGGCGTCACCTGCCGCACCGTCACGACCTGCTCGCGATTGGGCCGGCCCAGGGCCAGCATCAACGGGTCGGCGAACACGAGCGAGGAGCGCTCCACCGGCAGTGTGTCTTTGGCGGCGGCGGCGATGGCGAGAAACTGGCGGCCGACCTTCCACGGCGCGAGTTCCACGCCACCCAACTCGGAGGCGGGGAGCGATTCCTTGCCGCGCGCCGCGATGGTCCACGAGCGGTCCGAAACAACGTCCATCACGGTGTCCGCGGTGCGCAGCCACGCGTACACGATGAGGCCGGCGGGCGAATCGGCGTCGGGCAGCGCGTCCGATTTCACGGAGGCGAGTCGACCTTCGTCAGGGCCCAGGTTGGCGGCCGTGATTTCGATCGTGTTGTCGCCGGCTTTGAAAAGGGACTTGAGGTCAATCCAGTCGGCGCCGGTGCTGTTGCGTCGCGATGCAACTCCCGCGGCCTTGCCGTTGATTTTGACGCTGTAGGTGTCGTCGGCGCTGATCGCGAGGTGCGCCTCGGTGGGGACGACGGGGAGATTCACTTTGCGGGTGAAGACGACGGTGCCGGGTTTAGCTGCGAGGTGCGCGTCGGGCGTGTTCCAAATCCACTTCGGCTGCAGGGGCAGCGCGTCGGGTGCGGGCGCGAGCGCGGCGTTGCGGTTCAGCCGTCCGTCGAGCCTCGCGTGCTTCAGTCCGCCGACGGTGCGGATCGCATCGGAGAACTGCTCGGCGCTCATCCGCCGGACCGCGGGTCCGCGGAAAACATAGTTCTCCTCGGTTTCGCCCAGGCTCACCGCCCGGAGCTGATAGGCGCGCGACGTGAGAATCTGCGCCATGGTGTGCTTCAGATCGTGTCCGTGGGCGACGAGGTCCTCGGCGAGCCAGTCGATGACCTCGGGCGACCACGCGGGTTTGTCCATCTCGTCGACCGGTTCGACCAGACCATGGCCCATGAAGCGCTGCCACAAACGGTTTACGATCGTGCGCGGCAGGCGGCCGTTTTTCCGGCCCGTGATGACGTCCGCGAGCTGCTGACGGCGCGTCGCCGGGGCGGCGCGGGCGTCGATGGCGCCGAGGTCGTCGTACAGGAACTTCACCTTGGCGATGTGCCCCGACGGCTTGTCGCATTCGGCGATTTCCAACGGGCCGTTGGCGTAGATGCTCGCGAGCCCGTAGGAGTCGTTGAGCGTGTATTCGTTGATGAAACTGTCGTGGCACGAGGCGCACTTCAGGTTTACGCCAAGGAAAACCTGCGAGATGCCCTGCGCCGCCTGCATCGGCGGGACCATGCTCGCGTTGACCACCCCGCGCCAGATGATGCCGTTGGCGAAGCCCTCGGCGTCGGCGCCGGGATTGATCAGCTCCGCGACGAAGCGGTCATACGGCAGGTTGCGCGCGAGCGCGGCGTAGAGCCAGCCGGTGATCTGCCGCCGGCCGCCGTCGGTGTAGCCCGTCCCCTTGTAATCATTTCGCAGCAGGTCGTTCCAAAACGTGAGCCAGTGCTCGGCGTAACGCTGGTTGTCCGCGAGCAGGCGCTGCACGAGCCGGGTGCGCTTATCGGGCGCGCGGTCCGAGACAAACGCGTCCAGCTCCGCCGGGGTCGGGAGCAGTCCGATGGCGTCGAGCCACACGCGCCGCGCATAGGTGCGGTCGTCCACAGGCGGGCTCCAGGCGATTTTGTTTTTGGCGAAATACGTGTCGACGATCCGGTCGAGCGGATGGTCCAGTCCGGGCTTGGCGGGAAGCGCCGCGAGCTCGCGGGGACGGAGATTGGCAGGCTCGTGCTTGAAGAACGTGATCGTCTCGGGCCACTTCATGCCCTGGTCGATCCACGCGCGGAAAATGGCGACCTGTTCGCGGGTGAGCTTTTTCCCTTTCTTGGGCATCACCGACTCGGAATTCAGGCCCGAGATCATCTCGACCACGTTGCTCTCGGCGCTTTTTCCGCCGACGGCGGGTGTGCCGGCGTCGCCCCCGGTGATCCAGTCGGCGCGCGTCTCCAGGCTGAGGCCGCCCTTGCTCTTGCCGCGGGCGTGGCATTGCACGCAGCTCGCCTCGAAAATCGGCTGGATGTCGCGGGCGAAGTCCACGGGGCGGGTGACGGGGGCGGGAAGTTGCGCCGCCTGTTCCGGCGACAGCTTGGCCCACGTGAGCGGGGTCGCCGCCAACACCGTCAGCACCAGCAGGGAAATGGGGTGGGATTTCATGCGCATTTCACCCTTCTGCTCGTGACCCGCAGCGGATACGGGTCAACCCCGAATTCAATTGCCGCGGGATCTCTCCGGTGGTTCGTTCGCGCGCTTCATCGGCAAACCGCTTGCTGCGACGGTCATTTTGGACCGGGTCGTCTCGTTTTCCCCCTCTGCGTATGTTCGAAAAAATCCTTCTCGTCAGTCTCGCCCTCACGGTGTCGGCCCTCGGCGCCGACGAGGCCGGAGCGAAAAGAATCGGTGTCGGCCTGTACGGCTCCAACGGCCACCAACTCAAAGCTGCCAACCTCGCCACCCATCCCCACGCCCGGTTGGTGGGCGTCGCCGGCATAAAGGAAACAACTCTCGCCGCCGGCGTGAAACGCTGTGCCACGCTCGATGAACTCATCGCGGACCCGGCGGTGGAGCTGATTTCGCTCTGCTCACCGCGGCGTGCCGACCAGGCGAGGGACGCAATCCGCTGTCTCCTCGCCGGCAAGCACGTGTACGCCGAAAAGCCGTCCGCGCTCACCGAGCGCGAACTCGACGAGGTGCTGGCCGCGGCGCGACGCTCCGGGAAGGAGTTTCACGAGATGGCCGGCACCGCCTTTGCCCCGAATTACGCTGCGATGCGCCAAAGCGTCCGGGATGGCGCCGTCGGCACTGTCGTTCAGGTCTTGGTTCAGAAATCGTATCGCTACGGCGCAACCCGCCCGCAGGACGAAGCGATCGACGGCGGCATGTTTCTCCAGGTGGGAATCCATGCAGCGCGAATGATCGAGCACGTGGGTGGCGTGCCGATCAAGTCGCTCACCGGCTGGGAGTCCGTGTTTGGCAGTCCGGAGAAAGGCGAGGGCAAGCTGGCCGGCGCCGCGGAGATTGAATTGGAGAACGGCGGCATGGCGACGATCGTCATGAATTACCTCAATCCCGGACACCCGCAATTGCCGCATGGCTACGAGACGCTGCGGGTGTTCGGTACCAAGGGGTTTGTCGAATCGACCGACGGTGGTGCGCGCACGCGGCTCGTGACGGCGAAGGAAATCGTCGACCCGCTCGCAGGTGGCGAGGTCGGTGACTATTTTGATTTCCTGGCGGCCCATCTTGCGCGCGGCGCGGCGATGCCGCTCACGCTCGAACAGGAATTACATCCGCTCCGGATGCTGCTCCGGGCGAAGGAAACGCTCCGCGCGACCTCCGCATCTCAGCGTTGACGATTCTCCGTAGCTGCGAGCGCCAGCGAGTGGAAGCTCGATCGCGTTTACCCGGGCCACTCGCGGGCGCTCGCAGCTACCAGGTGCTTCGTCGCTGACACTATTCCCACCTACAATCGGCAGATTCACTCCCGCCACCGGTGCCGCGAAAAATAGCGTCGCGCTTTCGGGCCACCCGCCAATCCTGCCCTCGTGAACCCCGAGAGCGCCCCATCGCCCGCGCCGGTCCCGCCTCGACTCGCGTCGATGGACGCCTACCGCGGCTTCGTGATGTTTCTGATGATGGCCGAAGTCCTGCGCCTGTCGCGCGTCGCGCGGGCGCTGCCGGAGAGCGGCTTCTGGAAATTCCTCGCCTGGCACCAAAGCCACGTCGAGTGGGTGGGGTGCTCGCTGCACGACATGATCCAGCCGTCGTTTTCGTTTCTCGTGGGCGTCGCGCTGCCCTTCTCGATCGCTAGCCGCACCGCGCGAGGGCAGTCGCAAGCGGGCATGACGGCCCACGCGATCGGCCGCGCCCTGCTGCTGGTCCTGCTCGGCGTGTTTTTGCGGTCGACCGGCCAGAGCGTGACGATGACCAACTGGACGTTCGAGGACACGCTGTCGCAGATTGGCCTGGGCTATGGATTTCTCTTTGTGCTCGGCTTCCGCCCGGCGCGGGACCACTGGATCGCGCTCGGTGTGATTCTGGTGGGGTACTGGGCGTTGTTCGCGGCCCAGCCGCTGCCCGGGACGGCGTTTGATTATGCCAAGGTGGGAGTGCCGCCGGTGTGGCTCGAGAGCAACGGGCTCACCGGTTTCGCGGCGCATTGGCAGAAGAACAGCAACCCGGCCTGGTCGTTCGACACGTGGTTCCTGAACCTCTTCGGCCGCGAGAAACCGTTTCTCTTCAACCGCGGTGGCTACGCGACGCTGAGCTTCATCCCGACGCTCGGCACGATGATCCTGGGACTGATTGCCGGCAACGTCGTGCGCAGCGCCCGCGAACCGCGCGCGAAACTCCGCTGGTTGATCGTGGCCGGTGTGGTCGGACTCGCCGCGGGCTGGACGCTCGGTGCGCTCGGGATCGTGCCCGTGGTAAAACGGATCTGGACGCCCAGTTGGGTGCTCTTCAGCGGCGGCTGGTGTTTTCTGCTCCTGGCGGCGTTTTATTATGTCGTCGACGTCCGACGTCAGCAGCGGTGGGCGTTTCCGTTGTCGGTGATTGGAGTGAATTCGATCGCGGCCTATCTCATCGCCCACCTTTTCGAGAGCTTCATCGCCAAGGCGCTGACGACGCATCTGGGAACGGGGATCTTCCGCGCCTTCGGCCCGGCCTACGAACCCCTGCTGCACGGCGCCGCGACGCTGGGCGTGATGTGGCTGCTGCTGTTCTGGATGTATCGGAAGAAGCTGTACCTGAGGATCTGAGCTGTGGAAATTGAGTCGAGAGCTGAGAGCAAAACCAAACGGTGAACTTCGACTTCAGGTCGGGCAACGAGCACGTCTGCTCCGGTGATTGGGCCCTCAGCTCTTCCCCAACTATGCAGAAGAAAACCACGAATGGACACGGATACAGAGCAGAGAACCAGCCACCATTGGAAATCCGAAACGCCACCGAACGGTGACCACCGCGGAATTTCGCGCACCGGCATGGCTTGCTCTGAGCACCCGTGGCTCTTCGTGTTTATTCGTGGTTCAAATGAATCGATTCGGCTCAGCCGTATGAATTCAGTCCGAAGGTGGGCCGTGCGCTCCGCGCGCGGCAAGTTCGACCGGCGTAACGAAAGCCGCGCGCGGAGCGCAC
>CANJIU010000215.1 GCA_947474365.1 Opitutia bacterium
CGCCGAAAAAGAGTTCGAAAAAGCTGTTGACGGATGCGGGGCCGAGCCTAGTCCTAGCACCCTGTTTTGCGGGCGTAGCTCAGTTGGTAGAGCACCACCTTGCCAAGGTGGACGTCGAGAGTTCGAGTCTCTTCGCCCGCTCCATTTTAAGATAGCGTCCTGTGGTGACACAGGGCGCTTTTTTATGCCCTAACGTGTCACGCACAGAGATTTGTGAAATCAGCCCCAGTTGACTGGTCGCGACAGCCGGCGACTTCAACTGACTCAAAATGCCCCCTGCGGGTGCGTCAGGAGGTGCGTCATTTTTCGGCACGCTGAGAGAGGGCAAACCGGCGAGCGCCGACTGCAACGGCAGGTGAGATGCGTCCGTGTAGACCTTCTCCGTGAGTCGGCTTTCGCTGTGCCGCATTAGCTCCATCCCAGTGCGCAATGAAACGCCACTGACCGCGAGCATCGTGCCGAAAGATTTTCTCAGGGAGTGAATGTTCACCCGGCGGCCGCGTTCATCCTCGAACGGAATGTTCGCCGCCTCCGGGTCGCGCTTGAACGTCGGAACGCGTGGCACCTTACCCCTGAAGGCCCATTCGAAGGGCATGGAGAGGGAAGGGCTGAACTGTTTGAGCGCGGCTACCAGCTCCGGCCGGAGACCGTGCACCGACGATTTCCGGTTTCTCGAAATGGATGACGGCACGCGGACGCAGGGCGGATTGGCCTCGAAATCGAAATCCTCCCAATTGAGACCTTTCATCTCCGAAGACCGCAGCCCCGTATAAAGAATGGTCAGGTACACCGTGGCACGGTGCAGGGGGGGAACGCTCAACAGCCGTTGCGCGTCCTGTGGCAGGAGGGCGCGTCGAAATTCACACGGTGCTCGATCGTGCACGCGTTCAACCAGGCGGAGCGGGTTGGCGAGGATCAGTTGTTGCCGCTCCATCCAATTGAGTAACGGCCTGCCATTCTTCTGCGCTCGCGAGGGTAATGGCATCGCGCAATCGGTAAGCCCAACGCGAGCCGAGCTTGCGACGAATGCCAGCCAGGTCTGAGGCGCCGAGTGCGGCGGCAACTTCGCCGACGCGCTTGCGCCACGCGACCGCTCCCACCGAATGCCACGCGAAGACCAGGGTGCAGGTGAGCCATGCGTCTTTCGCGCGCCGGTCAAATTCAACCCGTCGGCAGCCCTTCCACGAATGACGCCGAAGGGCTAGGCCTCGCGGTGCGTGTATTGGCGGCGAACGTCGGACGCATGGCCGACATGCTCGCGGCGGATTGACGAGTCCAAACGCTTGATCATCGCGTTGGATGTGCAGGTCCCATGTCGCCTCCTCATAGCCCTCGATCTCCATGGCCTTGACGCCCGGGCAGGCGGCGGCTCATAGCCATCGTCGGTGCCCCCGCAAGATCCCGAGACCGCCCGCTGGCTCGCCGAGCACGTGCAACCGCACGAGCCGATGCTGCGGGCGTGGCTGCACAGCCGGTTTCCGCAGCTCACCGATGCGGACGACATCGTGCAGGACGCCTACGCGCGGCTCATCGCGGCGCGCGGCAAACGCGAGGTGCGCCTGCCCAAGGCGTTTTTCTTCGCGACGGCGCGCAACCTCGCGCTCGATTTTTTCCGCCGCCGCCGCATCACCCACGCGGAACCTTTAGGGGGTTGGGACGAGTTGTGCGTCTTGGAGGCGGGTGAAGATGTCGCGGAGACCGTCGCCCGTAATCAGGAAATCGAACTCATGACCCAGGCCATCCACGCTTTGCCCGACCGTTGCCGTCAGGTCATGACGCTGCGCAATGTCTACGGCCTGCCGCAGAAGGAAATCGCGGCGCAACTCGGCATCTCCGTGCGCACGGTCGAGGCGCAGGTGACCATCGGGATCAGGCGCTGCACGGAATTCGTGCGCCGTCGCTGCTCGGGCTGAATCCGTCGTGGACTTTCGCTCCTCCAGTCCGGGCCACGAGGCCGAGATTATTCACCGCGCCGCAGCGTGGCTCGCGAAACGCGACCGCGGGCTCACGGCGACGGAGCAGGATGAGCTGTTTCTATGGCTGGCCGAGGACCCGCGCCACGGCGAGTGGCTCGCGCGGCATCAGCAGACCGAGAAGGGGTTGAAACGCCTTGCGCAATGGCGGCCCGAGCACGGGGCGTGGCCCAATCCTGATTTGCTGGTGCAGCGGCGGGCGTGGCAATCGCGGCATGGGTGGGTCGCGGGTAGTCTTGTGGCGGCGGGCCTCGCGCTCGCGTTCATCGTCTGGCCGAAGAGCGCCGCGCCGCGGGCAGAAAAGATCCCGGAGACGCCGCTCCTTGCGGCCGAAATCGCGCCGGTGCTCCGGCGACTGCTCGAGGATGGCTCGACCATCGATTTGAACCGCGGCGCGGAGGTCGAAGTGCGGTTCAGCGCCGAGGAGCGGCTGGTGCGGCTGGTGCGGGGCGAGGCGCATTTCACCGTCGCGAAAAATTCCCTGCGGCCGTTCGTCGTCGAGGCGAATCGCGTGCGCGTGCGGGCCGTCGGCACGGCGTTCAATGTGCGGTTGCAACCGGAAAACGTGGAGGTGCTCGTGACGGAAGGACGGGTGAGTGTGAATCGGCCGCCGCCCTCCGCAGCGGCGGTGGAGATTTGGGCGCCGGCGCTCGTGAAGGTCGGCGAGCGCGCGGTGCTTTCGTTGGCTGAGCCCGACGCTATGCCGAAGATCACCGCGGTCGCTCCGACGGAAATGGCGCGCCTGCTCGCCTGGCAGCCGCGGCACCTCGAGTTTGCCGATGCGCCGCTCGCGCAGGTCGTGGCGGAGTTCAATCGCGACAATCGCGTGAAGCTCGTTGTCGCCGATCCGATTCTCGCCGCGCTGCCCATCGGTGCGACGCTGCGGTCGGACAACGTCGAGGGTTTTGTGCGCCTCCTGGAGACTACCTTCCATGTGGCGGTCGAGCGCCGCGCCGACGGCATGATCGTGTTGCACCGGTCGGCGGCGGCCGGCGGGCCGCGCTGAGTGGCGGAGCTCGTCCAGCGACGCCGGAAAGAATTCCGACGATTTAGTTACGGGGTTCGGCGCAGGAATGCGTCTTGGTAGCAGTTCAACCCCATCCCATGACAAGTCCCCGCCCGTTTCTTCGGTTTGCCGCCCTCGGCCCCGCCGCCCGCTTTGCGTTGGGCGGTCCGCTCGTGGTGGCGATTTTCTCGCTGCTACTCGCGCTGCCGGTGCGCGCCGCCGAGGCCAGAAAGACCTTTGCGGTTCCAGTGGGAGACGCGAGCGAGACCTTGAAACGTTTCGCGCAGCAGGCGGGCCAGCAGGTTTTCTATCCGACGAACGAGGTGCGCGGCGTGCGCACGGCGGCGGTGGAAGGTGAGTTCACCTTGCGCGACGGCATCGGCCGGCTGCTTGCGGGCACGGAGCTGCGCGCGACCTTCGACGAGCGGAGTGGCACGTTTGCCGTGGCGAGGGCCCCCGACCCAAACGCCCCCGCGGCGGCGCCAGCTCCGGCGACCGCCGTCCGCGCTAGTGGCGCGGGCACGCTGGTGGGTCGCGTGTTGAATCTCACGAGCAAGAGCTATCTCACCAACGCGCGCATCACCGTCGATGGCACGACGCTGGATGCTTTCACCGACGAGTCGGGCGAATTTCGCCTCGCGGGTGTGCCGGCGGGCGAGGTGAGCGTGCGGGTGTTTTTCACCGGCCTCGCCCCGCAAATGGTGCGGGTCGTGGTGTCGGCCGGGCGGACGGTGCGCCGCGATTTCGAACTCGATCGCACGCCGCGCGCCGGCGACGAGAGTGTCGTGGCGCTCGGCGAATTCGTCGTCGCCGAGGCGCGCGAAACGAACGCCGCGGCCATCGCGATCAACGAGCAGCGCTTCGCGGGCAACATCAAGAGTGTCGTCTCCGGCGACGAGTATGGCGACATCGGGGAGGGTAACGTCGGCGCGTTTCTGAAGTTCGTGCCCGGGGTGACGATCGACATGGCGGGCTTCCAGCCGAATACCGTTTCCGTGCGCGGCGTGCCGGCGAACAACACGCCGCTCACCGTGGACGGCAACCCCATCGCCTCCGCGGCCACGAGCGGCACGAACCGCAATTTCGAACTCGTCGGCCTATCGATGAACAACATCGCACGCGTCGAGGTGAGCAAGACTCCCACGCCCGACATGGCGGCCAATTCCCTCGGCGGCGCGGTGAACGTGATCAGCAAAAGCGCCTTCGAGTTGGCGCGCCCGCAGTTCAACTACCACGTGTTCGAATCGGCCAACGGCATGTATCTCGCGCTCGGCGAGAAGTCCGGTCCGGGTAAGGGCACGACCGGCTGGCGCATTCGTCCAGGCCTGGATTTTTCTTACATCGTCCCTGTGTCGAAGGCGTTTGGGTTCACATTCAACGGCACGTATTTCTCGCGCTTCCAGCAGTCCTACTCGTCGCAGCCCACGTGGTCGCCCACGGGGACGAACAACGCCGCCGGCACCGCGGCGAGTCCCGCGCTGCTCAGCTACCGGCTGCCAAGCGCGCCCGCGATTTTGTCCCGTGAATCGTTCAGTGTGACCGCCGATTGGAAGTTCACGCCGCGCGATGTGCTCTCGGTCGGCGCTTCGTATTCGGGCACGAACCAGTTCACCGACATCGTTGATCAGACGTGGACGGTTGGCACGGTGGCGGCCTACGGACCGGACTTCACGCGCGGCAACGCCGGGGCGGGCTCCGTGGCCTACTCGACGCAGTCGCGCCGCAAGGCGGGGGCGACCATCCTCACCAACGCCAGGTGGCGCCACACCGGCCTCGTCTGGAAACTCGACGCGGGCGGGGCATATTCCACCTCGACCGTGCACTACCGCGATGTGGACGAGGCATTTTTCGAGCAGGCCGCCTACACGTTGCGGACTGTGACCGTGAACTTCTCCGGAATTAACGCGATCCGCCCCACCACCATGTCGGCCGCCACGCCGGCGGGCGTGCCGGCGGACGGCACAAATATCAACAATGCCACCATCGGTAGCGCGCGCAGCAACCAGGCCAACGTGCTCGCTGTCGTCGGCAACTTCAATGTGAATGCGCGCCGCGATTTCGACCTGGGTATTCCGCTTACGCTCAAGACCGGCCTCGATCTGCGCCGCGAAGACCGTGATATGCGCAATCCGCAACTCTCGCGGAATTTTGTCGGCCCGGACAAAGTCGCGAACACGGCAGACGACGTCGTCGGCCGCTACGACCTTGAGGCCACCGGCTACTCCGGCCAGCACATGGCGTGGGGCCTGGAGCCGCGCCGGTGGCAGAGTACCGCGAAACTGTGGGCGCTTTACCAGCAACACCCGGACTACTTCGTGTTAAACGATACCTCTGCGATCAGCACGAGCGCCAACAACTCGCGCAAGATCACCGAGACCGTCTCCGCCGGTTACCTTCGGGCCGACGCGCGGCTGTGGCAAAACCGTCTCTGGTTCGTGGGCGGCGCGCGTTACGAGCGCACGGACGACGACGGTTACGGCGTGCTCAACGATCTCCGCGCGACTTACCAGCAGGACGCGCAGGGTAACCTGATTCTTGTCAACGGGCGCCCGGTGCGCGTAACCACCGACGCAATCGTGCTCGCCCGGTTGCAATATCAAGATCGCGGCGCCCATTCGAAACGCCACTACGCCGACTGGTATCCCAGCTTCAACGCGACCCTCAATCTCCGCGAGGACTTGATCGCGCGCTTCGCCTACGCGAAGACGCTGGGTCGGCCTAACTTCGTGCAGATCATCCCGGGCACGACGGTCAGCGATCCGACTGCGGCCACGCGCACGATCACGGTCAACAACACGGGCCTCACGCCGTGGACGGCCGACAACTGGGATGTGACGCTCGAATACTACCCGAACAAGGGCGGGCTGCTTTCGGTCGGCGCGTTTCGCAAAGACGTCGCCGATTTCTTCGGCAGCGTGACGACGATTGCCACGGCGGAGGATTTGGCGAAATACGGTCTGAGTGACGACTATGTCGGCTACAACCTCGTGTCGCAGTTCAACGTTGGCGACGCGCGTGTGACCGGCGTCGAGTATGCATGGCGCCAGCGGTTGGAATTCTTGCCGAACTGGGCGCGGGGCGTGGGCGTGTTTTTCAACGGCACGGAGATGCAGCTCAGCGGTGCGACGACGGCGGATTTCAGCGGCTTCACCGACCGCACGATCAACTGGGGTGTGAGCCTGGACCGCCCGCGTTTCAGCACGAAGCTCAATTGGAATTACACCGGCCCGCGCCGCCAGACCGCGGTTATCGGCGCGAACGTTCCCGCGGGCACCTACACATATCTGAAATCACGCCTCCAAATCGACGTGAACGTCGAGTGGCGCTTTTCGCGCCGCCTCGGTGCCTACGCGACCGTCCGCAATCTCACGAACATGTCGAACGTGACCGAATCCTACGCACCGAACACGCCGGCGTATGCGCGCACCCGCCAGATCGATCTCTTCGGCGCGGCCTACACGTTTGGCCTCAAGGGGACCTTCTGAATGAACCGTCGCGATTTCGTCGGTACGCTCATTGGTGGCGCTGCGCTCAGCGCGGTTGCCCCGCCGCTGCGAGCGGCCGCGGCACCGATCCACCCGCGTATTTTGCTGCGCGAAGCGCTGCAGTTCGAAAACATCGGCGACAGCGGGCGCGTGCCGGGGACGATCCGGCTTTTCTACCAACACCTGCCCCAGGCCGAGGTCACGCTGTGGCCCTGGGCGCTGCACGAGCGCGAGCGCGAGATTTTGAAGCGGGCGTTTCCGAGGTTGCGCATGGTCGAGGGAGAGATCGACGCGCGTGGCAAAGCTTCGAATGCCGATCTGGCCGAGGCGTGGGCGACGGCGAACTTCTTCACCTCGCCCGCGAAGAACGCGCGGACCTACGTCGAGTGGGCCGCGACGGGCCGGCCCTATGGGTTTTTCGGCTCGGCCTTCGATCCGATCACCGACCGGGCGACGCGCCCCGGCGGAGCGACGCTGGATGAGTTAAAGGAGGCGATCGACCGGGTGCCGGCAGGGGCGTTCGAGCGAAAATTCGGCGCGCGTGCGCTCTACGAAAAGGCGTCGTTCATATTTTGCCGCGATACGCTGTCGCTGCGATTCCTGCGGCAACAGAAGTTGAGGCCTGGCCAGCTCGATTTCGGACCCGAAGGCTGTTTCGCCATCGCGGTGCGCGATGAGACGCGGGCGGACGAGTGGCTGCGGCGGCAGGGGCTCAAGGGCGAGGACTACCTCTGTGTCGTGCCGCGGCTGCGTTACACGCCTTACTACCGGGTGAAAAATCTCCCGCGCGCCAAGACCGACTATGCGGTCGATGCGCTCAATGACGCGACGGCGACGAGCGATCACGCGCCGTTGCGCGAGATGATCACACTTTGGGTGCGCAACACCGGAGCCAAGGTGATCGCGTGCCCCGAGATGACGTATCAAATTCAGACGGCGAAGGAGCAGTTGATCGATCCGCTCCCTGATGACGTGAAAAGACACGTGATTTGGCGGGACAGCTTCTGGCTGCCGGACGAGGCGGCTTCGATTTATGCGCGGGCGCGGGCCGTCGTGAGCGTCGAGTGTCATTCGCCGATCATCGCGCTGGCCAACGGTACGCCGACGCTGCACCTGCGGCAGCCGGTCGATAGCGTGAAAGCCCAAATGTTTCGCGATGTGGGCGTGGGCGACTGGCTGTTCGAAATCGAAAAGACCTCGGGCACCGAGCTGTGGGAGAGGTTGCGGACGATTCACGCGGACCTGCCGAAGGCGCGGGCGCACGTGCGGCAGGCGATGACCAAGGTGGCCGCCATGCAGCAGGGGATGACCGAAGCCATCGGACGCGCCCTGAACTCTCCATGAAACGTCGTCACTTCCTCCGCTTCGCCGCTGCCACCACGGGCGCACTGGCGGCGCGCCCGCTCTACGCCGCAGCCGCGCGCGCTCCCCGCGTGCTCGTCCGCTCGGCGTGGCAGAGTGTGAACATCGGCGACATCGCGCACACGCCCGGCGCGCTTGCGCTGCTCCAGCGCCATTTCCCGGAGGCCGAGCTCACGCTCTGGCCGCGCAATCTCGAATTCGGCGCGCGCGAACTGCTCGTGAAGGCGTTTCCGAAAGTGCGCTTCGTGGACGGTATCATCGGAAAAGACGGAAAGCCGTCGACGCCGGAACTCGCGCGCGCCTTCGCGGAGTGCGATATCGCGGTGCACGCCTCGGCCGCGCATTTTTCTGCGTCGGCGGATTTCACCGCGTGGAAGAAGATCACGGGCAAACCCTACGGTGTGCTCGGGATTACATTCGACCCCGTTTCCCGTATCGGCGCCGGCCGTGAATCGGAGGGCGGAACGCTCCGCGAATTGCGTGCGCTGATGGAGAAACGTCCGCTCGGTGGCATCGATCCGGCGATGCGCGCGCTGGTGGAGGGCGCGGCGTTTGTCTTTCTCCGCGACACGATCTCCCGCGACTATCTGCGCCGCGAAGGAATCAAGACGCCGCTCCTCGAGTTCGGCCCGGATACCGTGTTCGGTTTTGATCTGCGCAATGATGCGGCGGCGGGTGAGTTTCTCCGCGCAAGCGGGCTCGAACCGGGCAAGTTCGTCTGCGTCATCCCGCGGCTGCGTTACACGCCCTATCACTTGATGAAGGAGGACCGGCGCTACTCACCGACGGGGGCGCGCAACGACACGGAACGTACGCGCGACACCATCAACACCCGCACCGTCGAATCCGATCACGCGCGCCTGCGGGACATGATTACGGCGTGGACGAAGGCCACCAAAATGAAGGTGCTCGTTTGCGCGGAGATGACCTATCAGGTGGAGTTGGGCCGCACCCAGATCCTTGAAAAACTTCCTGGCGACTTGCGCCGTTCGGTCGTTTGGCGCGACCGCTACTGGATGCCGGACGAGGCGACATCGGTTTACGCGCAGTCGCTCTGTGTCGTCGGCGTCGAGCCCCATTCGCTTATCATGAGCCTCGCCGCGGGGACGCCGGTGATGCACGTGCGGCAGCCGACCGATACCTTCAAGGGCCACATGTTTCGCGACCTCGGGCTTGGCGATTGGCTGTTTGAAATCGAAGAGACGGGTGGCGCTCAACTCGCGACCACGCTCGGAAAGATCACGGCCGATCCAACGGCCTCCCGCGCCCGCGCACGCGAGGCGATGGCGGGCGTGGAAAAAATCCAACAGCGCATGATCGCTGCCGTGCGCGTCTCCGTCCGCACATGAAACTTCGTCTTTCCATTTTCACACTGCTGATGGCGCCGGCGTTTGCCGCCGAGGTGCTCTTGGTGGGCACAGCCGAGGCGGATTTGGGGTTTGTGCGCGCGACCGCGTTCAAGCCGTTTCACGCGCGGTTCGACATTCCGTTCGACGAGGCGAAGTCGATTTCGGCCGCCGATCTGGCGGCGCGGAAGGTCGTGATTCTTGCGCGCGGGGCGACGGTGGCCGATATATCGGTGCTCGATGAGTGGGTGCGCGGGGGCGGCACGCTGCTGGCGTTTTCTTCGGCGTTGCCGGCGGGGCTGGTACCGCGCGAGCGGCTCATTGATCTCGGGGCTGATTCCACCCGGGTGCCCGGCGATCTCCGGCTCGTGAAATTGGCCGAGCGGTTGTCCGAACTCACCGAGCGGGCCAAGCCAGGAACGGTGCCGACTAAACGCGAAGCCTGGGGATTTGTCGAAGGGGTCAAGATGGGGTTGCCCTGATTTGACGGACACGGGTTTGGGGTCAAAAACGAAAGACCCTCATGAAGACCCAGATGAGAAAACCATCCGCTGGAAAGTCGCGCTACAGCGTGGAGTACAAGCAAGAGAGCGTTGATCATTGGAAGAGCAGTGGCCGCAGCGCGGCCCGAGTGGCCGCGGAACTCGGGATCCGGGCCCCGCTGTTGTATC
>CANJIU010000216.1 GCA_947474365.1 Opitutia bacterium
ATCCAGCTGCGCCGCCTGCACCTCCCATGGCGCCTCAAGGCCCAATAGCTTTCCATAATGTGCGACCACCGTCTCGTCCTTGCTTGGTTTCATCCTCCCAGCCTGCCTGCTCTCCCCGAATCCTTGCCACTAAGAAACCGGGAGAACCTGTTTTTGTTGAAACACCTCGCCGAAACTGGACATCAGCAGCTGGCCTACGAACTGGTCATGCAGCCGACGTGTCCTTCGTACGGATTCATGGTCGACTCCGGCGCGACGGCGATGTGGGAGTGCTTCGACGCCTGGCACCCGAAATTGGGAATCAATCCGCAGCCGATGAATGGACTGAACCATCTCGGGATGAATTCGTTCTTCGAGTGGATTTTCGGATACGTTGGCGGCATCAGGCCCGATCCAGTGCAGCCGGGATACCAACACTTCCTCATCGCTCCTTGTGCCGAGGCCGGGCCAGAGTGGGTCGAAGCGAGTTACGAATCTGTCCGAGGCCCAATTACAGTGAAGTGGCGCCGTTCACCTGAGCAGGTGCAAATGGAAGTGGTTGTGCCGCCAAATACGTCGGCCGAAGTCCGCATTCCCGCCGAAGCGCTGGCAGACGTCACAGAGAGCGGGCGGCCGGTGGAACCTGGCAGAGGATTTCAATTGCTCGGGGTCTCAAAGGGACGGGCGTCCTTTCACGTTGGTTCGGGATCGTACATCTTTGCCGCGAGGGTGAGCCAAGCCATGGGTGTCCGGCCTTGAGTAACCCAGCGCCAAGCCCATTACCGTGCCAAGCACAGTTCAACGCAAGTCGCGCCAAGAGGACGGCCGGAACCGGGTGCCGCGGTGCGCCATTTTGCAGGCGGGCCGGTTCATCGGCATAGAGAATCTGTGCTGCCTACTCTTTAGATATCGGTCCGGGGGAACCTCACCTCGTATGGTCAAAAAACTCATGCGGCCGCTCGGTGATAGAATTTTAGAAGGCCGCCGAGGCGCTCACGGGTTTGGATCTTACCGGCGGTGGTGCCGATCCGGTCTGCTGTTGCCGGGAACAGGATCGCGTTGTCCTTACCTTGGTGGTTCCTCTCCTCGTGATAATGTCGAGCGTAGTTCGAGAGCACATGGCGGAGCGAAGGCTCGCCGAACAAGATCAACTTTGAGAGGCACTCCTCTTTCAGGGATCGATTCCATCTCTCCAAATGAGAATTTAGATTCGGACTTTGCGGAGGCAGCGCCAGGGGTTGGATGCCAGACGAGCGCAGAATCTCGCAAAACGCGGCGCTGAACTTGGCATCGCGATCGTGCAGCAGATAGCGACAGCCGTTCAGAAAACCGTCGCCAGTCATCGTCATGTTTCGAGCCATCTGCTTCATCCATTCGCCGTCCGGCGCCAGCGTGATACCGGCGATGCTGACTTGTCGCGGCGCAATCCTCATGAACACCAGCACGTAGTGGGTCGTCAATCCGCCAGCCGTCCAAACTTCCGCCGTGAAGAAATCCACGGCCGCCAACGTTTCAAGATGCGAGCGGATGAACTCCTTCCAAGGCATCCGCTTTCCGCGCTCCGGTGCCGGCGCCAAGTCGTGCCGCTTGAGGATGTTCGCCACAGTCTGGTGGCTGACTTCGTGGCCCAAATTGCCGATGGCACCCACAATCCGCCGGTAGCCCCAACTCCGATTCTCCCGGGCAAATTGCAGCACCAATTCTTCGATCTCCGGCGCCGTAGGCGCACGGCCCACCGCCGTTCGGTCCTTCGAGCCGTCGAACTTCATGGCAATGAGTTTACGGTGCCAACCAAGAATGGTCTCGGGTCGAACGATCTGTGCCACTTCCTCCAGAGCTTTCCTGCCAAGTCGACGGCCAATTTCGGCCAGACTGATTCGCTCCGGGTCGGTGAACCGCAAGCGCCCTTTGATCTGGTTCTTGAGAATCCGGTTTTCCGTCACCAAGTATTCGTTTTGCAGGAGGAGTTCCTGGTCGACCGAACCGGAGATGTACGCCAGCATTTGTTTCCAATTCATCGAGGAAAATTAACCGCGGCAACGGCCTGCGGGCAACCTCCTGACTGCCCGACAAATCCTTCATTGGTCGCTTCGAGTTTTTTGACCATACGGGACGTTGGAGAAAAACAGAACGTCGCGGCGCAGCACCCGGATGTCGTCCAAGCGCTGTTAAAGCTGGTCCAGCAGGCCCGGGACGAGGTCGGCGACGTCCAGGAAATCCCGCCGGGCAAGCGGCTCTGACTTGCCGGCGCGCTCCGGGTCAGCGGTAACACGTCATCTCATTTGCAGCCGGCGGGGAAAGGCCAATCATCGCTGGTTTGCTCGTGTCGGCGGATGGAGACGCGGATCGATCGCCGGGTCGTAGTTGGGATTTGGTGACGGCGACTTGGCGGCGACCGTTGCGCGCCACGAATCCAACTCGCGGCGGAGCTCGGCTGCCTTTTCCGACATCGTCTCGGCCAAGTCCCACCGTTCGCCGACGTCCTGGCGGAGGTCGTACAGGTGGGCACGTTCCTCCTCATAGAAATGGATCAGCTTGAAGTCGCCCTGGCGGATGACGGAGCCGGGAAAATCGCCCGTCGTCCCGTATTGCGGCATGTGCCAGAAAAGCGAGCGGGGGGCGAGCGGACCGGTTCCGCGGAGCAAAGGCGCGAGACTGACGCTGTCGAGCGCTTGGTTCGGCCGCGGAGCCTGGCCAGCGAGTTCGAGAAACGTCGCGTAGAAATCCGTCAGCATCACTGGCGTTTCGCAGATGGATCCCGGCGCAACTCGTCCCGGCCACCTAACCAGCAGCGGCACACGAATGCCACCCTCGAACAGGTAGCCCTTGCCGCCGCGGAGTGGCGCGTTGGCGGTGTCGTGCGACGACAGTGGGACCGCGTGTCGGGCCACGGCGGTGTTCTTCGTTGCCAGTCCGCCGTTGTCGCTGGTGAAAACGATGACGGTATTGTCCGCGATGCCCAGTCGGTCCATCTCGTCGAGCAAGCGGCCGAGGCTGGCGTCCAACATTTCCAGCATGGCCGCGAACACCGGATTGCGCTGCTCCAAGGCCACGGCCCGCCCGCTGAATTGGACGTAACCCTCCCGGACGGATCTCGGCTCCCCCGCGGGCGCGATGCGTTCGAGCTTGGCCCGGTACTTGGCCACGAGTTCGTCCCGCGCATCGATCGGGTCATGCATCGCATAGCAGCAGTGGAACAGCAGGAACGGGCGCCGAGCGTGCACCTGCGTCCGGATGAAGCTGAGCGATTCGTTTACCAGGCGATCTTCGATGAACTCGCCCCGCGGTCCGTCGGGCAGGTTGGTTTCGGGGAGCACGGCGAAGGCCTTCTGGACATAGGGAGAGAAATAGCGGCCCCCAGCGCCGGCCCCGGTCGCCACGCCGCGAACATGATCGTACCCATGGCGGTCGGGAAAAGAGTCGCGGTCAGCGCCGAGGTGCCACTTGCCGCTGAAGCCGGTGGCGTAACCGGCTTCTTGCAACGCCTGGCCGATCGTCACGTCATCGGCGGGAAGCTTGGAAACATTCAGCGGCTCGACGAGCTGGCGCATCACGCCCGCTCTGCCATACCCGATGAACATCGTGATGCCGGAACGGGCTGGATTCCTTCCCGTCTGAATCGCGGCGCGACTCGGGGAGCAGTAGGGACTCGCCGAATACGCCTGCGGAAACCACATTCCCTGCTGTCGCAGACGGTCGAGGTGGGGCGTCTCGCAGTACCCGGTGCCGCTGAAGCCGGGATCGCGCCAGCCGAGGTCGTCGACAAGGATGAAGACGAAGTTTGGCCGCGTCGCGCCGGCCGGCGCGGGCGCGGCGGCGCAGGGCAGGAGGCTGAAAAACACGACCAGCCATGTGAATGCAGCCCGCATTAAGTGGTGCGACTCAGAAGGTGAATGTGGAAGTGAGGACGAAGGTCCGGGGCTCGTTCAGCCGGTAGATCACGACGGTGGGGCGGCCCGTGCCGTCGCGGGTGTCCACGGCGCGATGCGGGAAGATCTTATCGTCGTCGAGGACGTTGCGGACATTGAGCTGCACGCGCCACGGGACCTTTTGGAACAGCTTCCGGCGATACGTGATCCATGCTCCGGTGGTCAGGAATTCCTTGGCGTAGTAGGGTCGCTTGGCGTCGAGGACATTGCCCGCGGTCTCGGCAAACCCCATGATCGTGCGGCCGCGGAGATTTGCGCTGGCGCCGACGGAGAACCCTTGCAGACGCGAGCGGGCAGCAAAATCATAGCTCGTGATCAGGTTCGCCGACCACGTGGGAGAATAGAGACCGTCGGTCGGTAACTCAGCGAGCGCATCGAAATTGGCCAGGGTCTTTTCGAGGCGGGCCACGGCGTCGGCAATCGTGCCCGGGAAGGAACCGGAGACGAGGGGCGTACTCATCCACTTGGCGTTCGCCTTCCAGATCGGAAAATACTTGGCCAGATAGGCGCGCGTGGCTGCGCCGCGCTCGATCGTTTTGCCTGGGCCGCGTTTACTGCCGTTGAGGGTGAGGCGCCAGGCGGACGTGAGGTTCGCCGTCACGCTGGACTCGTAGCCATCGGAGTAACCCGTCTGGACGTCGCTCCAGAAGCCAGCGAGGAACGAGTAGGGTTCGACGAGGTATTTGTTGTCATTTTCGACCGCCGCGATCGTGGCCCAGATCGGATTGGTGTCGGCCTGGAAGTTGCCGTGGAGACCGTTGACGACGGCAGCGTCGGCCCGGTTCCGACCGAAGTTTTTGTAGTAAACAACGTCGGCGAAGATCCTTCCGTCCAGCAGACTGAACTTCAAACCATAGTCCTGACCGTCGCCCTCTTCGTTGGGCAAAAGCTTGCTATCTGGACCGCGGCGACTCGAGTTCGGCTGGAAATTGTTGGACTGGTTGGCGAACAGGCTTAGCCACGGCAGCGCGTGCAGTACGACGCCGCGGGTGTGAGTTTGACCTTCGCCCTGGGTCCGCGACTTCGCGAAATATTCTTTCGCCCCAAAGTTGCGCGGATTCGGGAAGATCCCGTTGCTGTCTTTCCACGGATTGAAGTCGGTCGACGAGCCTTGGTAGTTTATCTGAACGTCCTTGCGGACGCCGTACGTGACGACGAGCCGGTCCTTCCAGAATTTGCTTTGCGTCGCAAAAGCGCGGGTAATCACGCGCGTCTCCTGCGAGGCGGCACTGACCGCCGCCAAGATCGGTGTCACTCCCGAAGGATTGCGCGTCGGAAACGGACTTCCCGCGAACACCAGTGGATAGCGTGACACGGTATTGAAGCCAGCGGTCGTGGCGCCCTTGGCGGGATCAAGGTAATAACGGAAGAGCACCCGATTGGTCCCGTCCATCACTCCAGGCTGGGCGATGGGTAAAGGCGTGGCGTTGTACCCCGGGTTCTGGCTGCCCCACGTATCCGTGACGACATTCTCGGTAAAGGCCGCCATCCGGTGCCGCCCGAGCCAGACTCCGGCGCGGGGCCAATATTTCGCAAAATCGAGATCGTACGACAGCATGAGGCGCTCGGTCGTATTGATGTTTTTGTTCGGGAGGACGTTCGACGTCGAATCGATGTAGTACATCCCGACGTTGGGATTCGGCGCCCCATTGGGGAGCTGGCGGTTAACATCGGCATAGAGCACTTCGAACTGGCCGCCAATCGTGTTGTTGATCAGGGCGTCGCTCAACGAGCGGTTGAACGCCGCTTCCACGAAGAAGTTGCTCCCGATCTGCTGTTCCCACGTGGCGGTAAAGGTATGAAAATCCACGTCACGCGTGTTACCCTCCCCGAGGACGTTGGCCGTGGTGGGGAAGATGGCGGGATTCATTAGCGAGCGAAACACGGAAAGGACGGGGTACTTGGGGAACGTCGGCGTGGCGCTGCGTCCCTGGGCGTTCCAGTACATCGGCGGCACCACCGTGCCGCCCCGCGAGTGATCCGTGACAAACAAGGTCCCGGCGCCGGCCTGACCGAGGTTGCCGGCATAGGCCAGTTGGATGCCGGGTATCGGCGTACGGCCACTTCCAGCGGTGTCGAGGAGCGGCTTGCCCGCATCGATCCACGGCGTGACACCGTCATAGACGGGCCATGGCCGAGTCACCATCGTGAAGGTCGAGCCGAATTCGTAGTTCGCCCGTAGGGACGTCGTCCCGAACGGCGTGTACTGGACGGTGAAGAAGTGCCGGCGCTGCTCGCCACTGGAGGGATCGAGAAACCCCTCCGAGTTCTCGACCAGACCGGCGTAGCGGATGGCGAGCCGCTTCGGCACGATGACGCGGTTGATGTCTACGGTTGAACGGAGCCCGCCATTGTCGTCTCCGCGCACCTCCACTTGATAGGCGTTGCGGAAATTCGCGCGCTTGGTGGTGGAGGTGAAGGCGCCCGCGGAATTGCCGAGGCCGAAGAGGATTGAGTTGGGGCCGCGGGTGAACGTGAGGCTCTCGGAGTTGTAACGATCCGGCGCGACGGCCGGGGTACCGAAAAAGTTCTGGCTGATCAGCGCAGTTTTCCCACCGCGGGTGACGTATTGGGGGCTCTGCGTGGTGAGGAAGGCATTGCCGTGACCGGTAGTGTCGAGCACCTCGCCCAGGTACGCGCTGGTGTTGGGGGCGAAAGCCACGAGGTCGGCGACACTGGACGCGGCGAGGTCGTCCAGCAGGCGTTCGGTGAAGATCGTCATGGCGGCACCGACGTCGCGCAACGAGCTGTTGAGGCGCGTGCCGCTGAGCGTTTGGGTGGCGAGGTAGCCCTTTTCGGAATCGGAAGTGACCGTGAAAGGAGATAGGGTGGTGATGGATGATTCAGCCGGAGTGGGGCTCTGCGCGGCGGCGGCTTGGGCGAGAAGCGACGGCTGAACTGTGGAACAAAGGACGGCGGCCGCAAAGGCCAGCCGGGGGGCGGTCTGGTGACAGGTTTTCATGGGGTAGATGCGAACGTGGCGGAGAATTCGAGGATCATACGCCGCCGAGGTGTCGGTTGTCATGTCATAGGAGCCTATGACTTGAACGGTGACGCGAAAGGAACTAGGCTCAACGGCCGGTTCCGGTTGGCGCTGAAGCGCGGCCCGATTCCGCCTCGGCAGCATCCCTCATTTCCCATGATTTACTTCTCGAACCGTTTCAGGTCCGGATGGCTTGGCCTCGTTGCCATCCTGCTGGCCGCAGTGGCCTTGATCGTGCCGCTGGATTTCGCCCGTGCGGGAACACCCGGACTTCAGATCACCGGTGACTGGGAAGTAGAAGTCGCGGTGCCGGAACAAGGACGACGTGTCCGACTGTACGTCTCGCCGGCCGTGGCCGTCGACGTCAAGGACGAGCGGTTACCGAGCCTTGAGGAATGGACCTTCGACAAAGGCGCGCGCCGGACCAAGCCCGCTGGCGTGGCTGATCCGACGAACCACGGGCGATTTGTGCTGGATCGAAACAGCGTCACGATGCGCCCGACAGCCGAGGCCGGCGCTCCCCTCTACGAGTTGGGTAAGGATTTCGAGGCGGATCGCGAGTGGGGTGGACTGGGCCGGCTGCGTGGCGGGCGGATCGCGGCCGGGCAACCCGTCTTTGTGAGTTACCGCTATCATCAGCGGCGACTAGACTCGGTGGTCCTGACCCCTGCCGGTGACCTGGTGCTGCGCGCCGGGCCGCCGCGCACCGGATCGCCGCGGCCGCCGAGCCTTTTGCCTGGGGAGCGGCGGCTGGCCAATATCTGGGTGCAGGAACGGCTGGCCAAGCTTGGACAGGAGCACCTTTTCCCGATTCTTGAGGAAGCTTTTCCCGAACCCGCGCCTCAGTCTCCGTCCCCAGCCGAGCGGTTTTTCCCTCAGACCCTTCGTCGGTTGCAGGAGGGAAGAACTCTGCGGGTGCTGGCTTGGGGGGACAGCGTGACTGGCGGCTACCTGGGCAAGGACCAATGGCCGCACCAACTAGTCAGTCGGCTGCAGGCCAGGTTTCCGCAGGCGAAGATCGAACTCATCACCGCTGCTTGGGGTGGCGGTAACACCCGCAATTTTCTCACCGCGCCGTCAGGGCACCCGCTTGCTTATGCCGATCGGGTGCTCGCCGTGAAGCCCGATGTGGTGATCTCCGAATTCCTCAACGATTCCCCGCTTGATGCGGCCGAGACTGAGGCTCGGTATCGTCAGGTTCTGGCGGACTTCCGGAGGATCGGAGCGGAGTGGATAATCATCGCGCCGCATCCGAGCACATTTACGAACCCGCCGGCGGAGCGGGAGGTCGACGAGGACCCTCGCGCCTATGTGAAGATGATCCGGCGCTTCGCTCCGGAGAATGGAGTAGCATTGGCGGATGCGACGGCCCGTTACGGACGGCTTTGGCGGCAGGGACTGCCATGGACCACCCTGATGGGAAACTCGGCCAATCATCCAGACGAGCGCGGCATGGCGATCTTCGTGGACAGCGTGCTCGCGCTTTTACCATAGATGGATGCGCGGCGCCCCGCCACCCCGGGGGGCCGAGGCCTATCGCTGCGTGACGCGCGCGACAGCTTGGGCCCGGGAATGGACATGCAGCTTCTCGTAGATTCTTCTGATGTACGTGTGGAGTGTCCCCATGCTGATCCCGAGCGCGTCTGCGATTTCCTTGTAAAGCAGGCCGCGCACGAGCTCGTCGAGTACCTGTTGCTCGCGTGGTGAGAGGACGGCGTCGTGCGGGAGCGGGGCCGGGGTGCGATGAAACGACTGTACGACCTTGCGCGCGATGTTGGTGCTCATGGGTGAGCCGCCGGCATGAATTTCGCGGATGGCGGCCACCAGCTCCGACCGCGGCGTCTGCTTGAGCAGGTAGCCGGTGGCGCCGACCGCCAGCGCATGGAAAATCAGGTCGGCATCCTCGTAGACCGTGACCATCGCGAACTGGGTCGCGGGCAGGCGGGGCTTGAACTGCCGCACACATTCGATGCCGCTCTGTCCTGGTAGGTTGATGTCGACCAGCACGATGTCCGGTCGGGCAACTTCCATTTCCGCCAGGGCCGCCTCCGTGCTGCCGAACTGGGCGACTACCTCGAAGCCGGGCTCGCGCTGCAGCCAGCCGGCCATGAGGCCGCGCACGCGCGCGTCGTCTTCGATAAGGCACAGGCGGAGATTTACGGACGCTAGCATGGTGTGGGACGGTGTGGCAGGCATGTTATAGGTTCCCATGAGAGGCTCCGCCGGCGTCTAGCAGCCCGTCGGACTTGGAAAATCAGGCTTGGGGGTGATTTTCCAAAATTTTTCCGGCGACGGGAGGCCCAACTCTGACGGGCTGCTGAGCGCCGTGCGGAGCACGGCGGGAGGGACGGGTTATTGTCGTATATTTGCGTTGGATACAGGTTTGGCCGGCGGTTTCACCCCGCGAAGGCCGGTTTTGGTGCGGCGCCGAGCCGATGCAGCCGCTTGAGGTTGTACGCCAGG
>CANJIU010000217.1 GCA_947474365.1 Opitutia bacterium
GGTTTCTGCTTCGCGCTGGCGATGGTCACCTACATCGATCGCGCCTGCATCGGCGTCCTCGCCGGCACGATCCGCTCCGATCTCGGCCTGAGCATGACCCAAATGGGTTATGTGTTCAGCGCCTTCACCTTCGCCTACGCCATCTTTGAGATCCCCTCCGCGTGGTGGGGTGAAAAGATTGGTGCCCGTCGGGTTTTGGCGCGGATCGTGGCGTGGTGGTCGGCGTTCACCATGCTGACGGCGGCAGCCACCGGCTTTGTCAGCCTGTGGTTGATTCGCTTTCTCTTCGGCGCGGGCGAAGCGGGAGCCTGGCCGAACGCAACCCGCGTTTTTTCGCGCTGGATTCCTGTGTCGGAACGCGGTCGGGTGCAGGGGATTTTCTTCTCCGGGGCGCACCTTGCCGCGGGACTGACCCCGCCGCTGGTGCTCTTTCTCCTCCAATATGTCGGATGGCGAAGTCTCTTCCTCATTTTCGGGTCGTTGGGATTCATTTGGGCGCTGGCTTGGCTCCGCTGGTTTCGCGATCTGCCGGGCGAACATCCTGGCGTCAATGAAGCGGAATTGAATCACATCAACAGTGGCCTGGCCGCTGGCTCGTCGGGACACGTCGCGGCCTTGGACGGTGCGATGATGAGATCGTTGCTGGCCAACCCAAACGTCTGGCTGCTCTGCGTTGTCGCTTTTGCCAATTCCTACGGGTTCTACTTCGTCATCACTTGGCTTCCGACCTTCCTGGGGACACTCGGCTTTTCCAAAGCCTCGTTGGCGCTTTATTCCGGTCTGCCAATGCTCTTTGCCGTACCCGCTGATTTGCTCGGCGGGGTGACAACGGATTTTCTGGGGCGCCGGCTCGGCCTGCGCCTTGGCCGGGCGTTGGTGGGAGGCCTTGCCTATGCGGTGGCTGCCGGCGCCATGTTCGCCGCCACCCAATACACCAACAATCCGCACGTTGCCGCCATCCTCCTTGCAACGGCCGGCGGCGCATCGATGTTTGCGTTGGCCGCCTCCTGGGCGAGTTGCATGGAGATCGGTACGGCTCAGTCCGGACTGGCGAGCGCGACCATGAATACGATCGGACAGGTCGGCGCGATGCTGTCGCCGATCGTGTTGGCGTGGCTGGTGGAACGTTCGGGCGCAGCGGGGCGCTGGGAATTACCCCTGCAGATCATTGCCAGTCTCTATTTTGTCTCCGCTCTCTGCTGGATCTTCATCAATCCGAGGAACCGTTCGCGGGTGTGAGGAAGATCGCAGGCAACTGGGAGGAGGGCGTCTGGCCTTCAGAAAATTGCCGAGGAGTGCCGTAATCGATCTCGGCGAGGGATATGACGATCGCGCATCAGCACCTGCTCCACGCCATGCAGCGCAAACGCCGTGAGCCAGCCATAGTCCGGATGGAACTTCTTGTCCTGATGTCCTTTTTCATTTGAAACATCGTGAGATCATTGAGCTTTTTTTCATCATTTTTCCTTTTTTGGTACTATCATATCTTTAAGAAATCCCTCCGTAACTTCCTTCCCCAGCAACCAGCATTTGGCATCCGGATACCATAGGATATTTTTTCCGGTGCTTGTCGTAAAACTGGTGTAGGTGGCAATGTCATATCCGCCTTTTGCGAATTCTCCGGCAGGATTAAGGGACTTATTATCAAGGAATACTTTCGACTCGCTGAACCAAATGGGTTGATCGGCTCCCGGCCTGAATTCCCCTAAAGCAAGATACGCAGGGGCGGTGTGCTAGTGTCGGCTGCATGCAGCACGCCCAGCGGTGCGAGCAGCAGGGCGGTGAGAGCCGAGCGAAGCAAGAGAGCCTGCCAGGCGGATTTCCAACTGATGCAGGCAACGATGAGGGTGGGTTTCATGGTATTGTTTTTATGTTTAAAACCGACGCACAGCTCTGACGCGATAAGGTACGTCCTTGGACCGGAAACTGGCATTGCCTCTGCTGAAGTTCAATTCCACGGGCTGCTCAACTGTGCTCAGGTGCGCTGTGTCGCCGCTGTAGTTGAAGTCGTAACCAAATCCGCAATCGGCATTGAACTCGGAAGAGGACCAGTAACCGCCCCAGGTCGGCGCCGCATACTCCGTGTTAAGCCCATGTGTCTTCGGGTCGTTATCATTTTCTAAATCCCTGTTGATGAGGGCGGTCTGCGCCGCGAGCAATTGCAGCTCGATGCGCGAAGGGAGAAACCAATCCTTGAAGCCGCCTGCAGCATAATCCACGCATAACTGGGCTGCGCTCCCGGTATGTCCTTTTTGTGCGACAATGACTTGGGTCGAACCGCGGCCGTCGGCTCCGGGAATACCGGGATTGTCGCCAGCCTTGGCTGCCGCACGGCCCACTTTCTCATCGATGATATTGCTCCAGGGAACCCCTGCTCCGCCATCCAGATCCTGCAGACTGGCAATCAACCCGTGCTGCCTGTCCTTGGTAACCCAATAGACGATGCCCCCGCCAAACCTCTCACCGATATAATGGCCATCCATTGGCTTTTTGGTCTCTTTCTTTGCAGACTTCGCCATGACAGAAGCCGGTACCTTTTTCGCAGGTAATGTTGCGCGAAACTCATATTCACCCGAACCTACGGTCCAGGCGGGCTGACCATCCGCACCCTTCGCCAATTGTGCACCAACGGGTGCCACCACATCGCCGGCACTCTTGACCGGAATCTCTACGGTACCTGTAGAACCGACCGGAACCTTTATGCGCAAAGTCAGCTTGTTCCCCTCGCGTTTCCAGTCACTGGTGATAGCTCCGCGGATGGAGTTGTAGGTCGCCCGTGCAGAGTTGAGATCCTTGATTACTCCCGGGCGGAAATAGATATGCTTGAAGCCCGGTTGCTCAGGATCAGCCTGAATCCCCGCCAGCGAGTGATACATCCATTCATCGATTGCATTGAGCCCCGCTCCGCAGATATTGGACTTTCCATCCCAGCGCTCCCAGGTTGTGCCCGAGCCGTTCTCCAGCATCTGCCCGAAACTCGGGTAGTCGTTCTGTTTCATCATCTCCATCGCCAGGTCGCCCCGGCCCAGTTCCGTGAGCACCTTGAACAGATCGCGGGTTGCAGGGACTCCGGTGCTCAGGTGCCCTTTTCGGGTCTCCACAATATTATGGCACAGGTAGTCGAAAACCTTTTGACGATCGGTTGGTTCGCAGATTTTCCAAGCCAAGGCCAGTGCCTGCAAGGTCTGACTATCCTCGGCGTAAGCACCGTTAGCCGGGTTCATTCGTGCGTTCAGTTTTTTCCGAATCTGTTCCGCCACCGCTCCATACTTCGCCGCATCGGCAGTCTCACCCAACACAGCGGCCGTTTTTACAAAGAGAGCAACGGAGTTATAAAAACCAAAACCGCCATGGAGGTCGCTCGGCGTAAGGTAGAATGCCTCTGCCTCTTTGGGTGACGCCATGGTCAGGGCCACCTGTTGTGCATCGCGAGCCTGAAAGAAGCCCACGGCAGTGTGATCGCGATGCAAAGAGGGGACGAGGCCATCCGGGAAATTCGCAAGCATCACATCCACGTATTTCTTTGCCCCGTTGTAGGAGCGTCGGAGGATTTCCGGGTCGCCATAACGTTCGTAGAGGATCCAGGAAGCGTTGAAAATAATCGTACACGCACCATCTGGATTACTTTTCGCCGACACCTTGAATCTTTCGGGTGCCTTCATGGAGAGAGTTCCATCTTCCGCCTGCATATCGAGGTGGTCTCCGATCCACTTTTCGTAGCCGAGGAGACAATTAAAATTGTAAGTGCAGGCCTCCAGGGTTGTGACACCCTCCCGCGTCCAGCCTATCCGCTCTCGGGAACTTTCGTTCAATGGATTCCCTTTCCAGCAATTGCGGAACGTGCGAACACTGGCGGCATGCAGCTGGTTAATGCGTTCATTCGAGCAGGTAAAGTTACCCACCAGATCCATATCGGTGTGTACCGTACAACCAACGATGTCGGAGAGTGCGGGTTCGTAATCAAGCCCTTCAATTTGCACATAGCGTCCGGTTCCGAAAAAGAAACGCGGTTCGAATTCCTCCTGTGCCGCACCACTGAAGATCAAGCGTATTTCCTGATAGCGTCCGTGATCGGAAAGATTGTCTCGATTTTCCTTCGGCAAGCGGTCGGCTGCATTGCGGTTGTTCTGGTGCTTTTGCATGCTGCCATCGGGAAAGAGCAACTCATTCCAGAAGATTTTGACCTCCTGCCCGGCCTTCCCGTGTCCACGAAAGCGCAACCAGCCCGTCATATTGACTCCCAAATCAACACTCCAAACACCCGGTTTTAGTTTTTTTATTGAAATAGGTTTAACTACTTCCGTCACCCGCATCGGAGGAATCATTTGCGCGTGGCGTTTTCCGAGTGGTGCTTCCACCAGGGCCGGCGCTTCCCAATTCCCTTTAGCTCCGCCCGGCTGGCTCCATTGTGGATTGCGCAGTCGCGCATCGATGGCCTCCCCACCGAAAAAGCAGTTGAAGGTAACCTCGCTGGGTGTGGTCTTCCAATCAGGTGATGAGGTGACATTTTCCACCGAACCATCGGGATACTCCACCCGCAGGACGGCCTGGAAGCGTGGCGACAAGCGCAGAAACGGCGTTTCGGCTACCAAATTGGCAAACCCGTTGCCGAGACGAAGCCCCAGGCAGTTCTCGCCGCTCTTGACAAGACTAGTGAGATCGCGTGCCACATAAGGTACCCGCTTGCGAAACTCCGTCAGCGCGGGGTCAAGCAAGGCATCGCTTGCTGGCTTCCCGTTGAACCAGATATCCACTACACCCACTGCAGCCACATAGAGCGTGGCGCTTTTGGGCTGAGCCTTGAGTTTGAAATCCTTGCGGAATTGCCATACCGGAAAGAACTCCGAGGAGAGGGTTCCATCCTGGGGTGACTTTCCAAGTCGGGGTGCTCCCAGCCACTCTTTGGGCCAATCGCTGTCGGCCAGCAATCCCATGCGCCATGTGGCGACCTCGCTCCAACTGCCCTCTTTGCCCTGCGCATCCCAACAACGCACCTTCCAGTAATACGGCTTACCGGACAGGAGTGGCTTTCCTCCAAAAAGGATACCGTTGAACTCTTCGCCTTGAACCTTGCCGCTATCCCAAAGATCACTCTTTCCGGGCTGAAGCCGGTCGGCAGAAGAAGCCACCAGAATTTGGTAGGCGGTCATTTTTTGATTTGGTTGAGAGGAAGAGAGTTTCCAACTCAGCCGTGGCTGCTGCACTTCTATATTCAACGCTCTCTCCTGATACTCGCAGCGCAGATCGCGCACCACCAGTCCAGTGGCGGCGTCAGCGGCGTTTAGTGCGGCGAGCGGTGCGAAAACGAAGGCGGTAAGAGCCGAGCGAAGCAGGAGAGCCTGCCAAGCGGATTTCCAACAGATGAAGGCAATAGTGAGAGTGTGTTTCATGGGTTTGTTCAGGTGTATTTCAGTTCGATGTTCACGGTCTGGCCTGCCGGGAGACGGAACCGTCCTTTGCCAAGTGATTTCAGATCCAGCTTCTCGTTGGGATGTACCACCAGTTCTCCCGCGGCATTCGGGGGCAGCGTGAGGGTGAGCGTGCGGGCGCCAAGCGGGCCCTTGCCGGAAAACCCGATCGGCCCGTGCGGGGTGTGCACCGTCATCGCGAGATCGGGCAGATCAGCCAGCTGCGGGCGTATCTCGTAGCACTTCCAGGCGACTTCCAGCGGACGGATGCCGGCCAGGCTCATCGCGGCGACGTAGATCGGCGCGCAGCAGGAGTCACTCCAGTTGGACCCCTTGTCCGGATATTTGCTTCCGCCGTAGCCTTCCTCGATGGTGTTGTTGAGCAGCACCGAGTTCATGGCGCCAAAGACCTCGCGCAATTCCTTCACAACCACGTCGGGGCGTCCGCCCTTGGCCAGGGCCCACCATCCCCACGCCACCGGTTCCGTCGTATTGTCGATGCCGACGTTCTTGGGTTTGGTAGCCAGCAGTTCTACACTCGACTCAATCGCTCCCCCAGGGCACTGGTCATATTCAACAGAGAGGCCGAGGGTCCATTCGCTGAAGTGAACGCCGCCGTCCTCGCGCCACCAGGGCAGATTGTCCACAAAGGCGCCGTGTTCGCGGCTCCAGAAGCGGGCGACGGTGGCCTTCAGCACGCGTGCTCCCAGCAGCTCGATTTCCGTGGCGAGTTTTACGTCGCCAAAAGCGCGGCACATCGGGGCCATGCTCCGGCTGAGCATGCCTGCATATAACAGGTTGAAGGCGCATTGCCGGTCTCTTTGGTGCGGGAAGCAGCCGATAAAGCCCACATAGACAATCGGGAATCCGTAGTCGTCCTGATCCACAGGAAGAAGGCCCTCGGCGTTCATCTTTCCGCGCAGGTAGTTCACCTGGCGCAGCAGCCGCGGATAGGGTTCGCGCAGTGGATCGAGGTCTCCCGTGTAGAGGTAATATTCCCAGCAGTCATTGGCGAATCGAATACCTATATCGAGCAGCGCCCCGCAGTGAGTCGCATCGAGGGCCCTTTGTCCCATACGAGTGATCCGGTCATGCGATGGCCAGGCGTCCATGAAGTAGCCCTCGGCCATGCTGCCCTGGCTGAAGCTTCGCAGAAAGTGCGCCACCTGGCGGTTCTCACCTGCCAGCGTGTGAATGGCGTGACGGCACTGCGATGGCCCGCCGCTGTGTTGATTTCGCTCACGGCTCATACCGCCGCCGACAAAGGTTTCCTGCGCGGCATTACGCATGGTGTTGGTGGCGGCATCGAAGACCCGCTGCACCACGGCATCCGAGGTGATGACGCGGGGTTCGTGCGGCCACGGATACTCCCGCTTGAGAATGCCCGGATTTGACACGATCACCGTGCCGCGCCCCGGATGCAGATGAACCTGCATCCAGCGGAAACAGTCAAAATCGAACCATTGAAAACGATTAACCCCCTCGCGGCAGGTAAACCTAGCCCATTTGTGGAAGTGCGTATTCAGCAGTGCTGGGCCGCCCACTTTGTGACCGTCCTGCGTCATCATCTCCAGTGTCGTTCCCGCGGGAGCCTCAATCGTGATGCCAGGCCAGCCGACCCACTGCTCCGGCAGGGCAAAGGTCAGGGTCGTGCCGCGCCCGGGATCGAGTTCCAGCCGCCAGGCCTTCTCCCCGGCGGGCCGGGCAGCCTGCGTCACTTCTGCCTCGTAGGCATTAGGCGGGCGCATGGCAAAATACGCGGCAATCGGTCGCTTCCATTTGATGCGGTGTTGTTCGACCAGGGGTGCCGCCGACACCCACGTCTCGCGCATCAGCGGAATGCTGCGCGGGCGCATTTCAAATTTGGAGCGGACCTCCGCGCCGTAGCTGAACTTTTTCGGGCCGTGAATCCCGGTCATAACATCACCTCCCGGCTCGGCGAAGATTGGCAGGTTGGCAGGACACGGCTGCAAATAAGGCTCAAGCCAATCCTCATTTTCCACGAAACCCTTCTCATTCCATCCCTGCGGATGCAGTCGCGCATCGAACTCTTCCTGAAGCGCCCGCATGAAAAACATGCGATGATGCCCCGGCTGCCAGGCCTGCGACAGGTGGCAGCGCCACGAGCCGTCTGACACCACGGTTTCTAGACTGCCATCGCCGTACTCGATCTCCAGCTTGAAGATGAATCCGGCGCGGCTCATCGGACACGTCGAGTCACCCTGGCCGAAATACAGCACGATCGCCCCGAGGACGTTCTCGCCCGGCGTGAGCGCCTCGGTCAGATCCATGGGATCGACCTCCGGCCAGCGCGGGTCATTGGGCGCAGGGCCCCACTGTATGCGCTTCCCGTTGACTTCAAGCTGGTAGCGGCTCTCGCCGATGACCCAGCCCGTAGCTTTCTTCGGCTTCGCGTTCAGCCGCAACACGCGGCGAAACAGGACGAAGGTATTCGGCAGCGTGCGGTCGCCCGGATACCAGAGCCACTTGGCCGGTGAAAGATCCAGGGTGTCGCCGGGCGCTGACTCAAACGGCTTTACCGGGAAAGGTGTAACGGGCACGCCCGGTGCCTCGGATGATTTGGCTGCCTCCGCAGCCACGGCCGCCGGCGCGACGGCGGCCGACAAGGCGACGAGGCCGGAGGATTTTAGGAATTCACGGCGAGGAATGCCGGCAGAATCAGGTGATGGTTTCATGGAAACATGCGTTCACCTGGTGTGGTGACGATCGTGAAGGTGCTCGGGGAAACATCCTGGGCCGGGAAATGGAGGTCATGGCAGAAGGCCACCGACCAGGCGCCCGTGGACAGGGGTGAGGAGGTGGCGCCGGCTCCGCTACCTTGATTAACCCCCGGCGCGTCAGATCTACCGATGCGACGGCGCCGGAGGCAGGTTGGATTCTCCAAACCGGTTTTCGTTCTGTTTAGAATCGCAGACTGGCCGTGAGCACGTAGGACCTCGGAGCGTCGCGTTACACTGCCTGAGATATGCAGGGGTTAGGTATTAAGCGGCCAGCCGGCACGATACTCACGGCGGAGGAAGGCGTTGGCTTCGGGGGCGTTGGTCACTCGGCCGGTGCTCCCGTCGTATTCGATCTTCTTGCCGGCGCGGTAGGCCACCAGGGCGAGTGCCATTTGCTCTGTCATTGGGCCGCTGTAATCGAAGTTGCACGTGGTCTTCAGGTCCCCTTTGCACGCGCGAATCCACTCGTCCTGGAAGCCCCCCATGGGCGGCGCAATCGCCTCCTTGGCCGGCGTGCGGTAGTACGTCATATCGGCGGCGTCGCCGACGGGAATGAGCATGCGTGACTCGAAGTCGGCGAGGAGGAGGCCCCTCGAGCCCTTGAACATGACGCCGTCTCTAATCTTTGAGAGATCGATCCAAGGCTTGGGCGAAGTCGGAAGCGCGCCGCCCTGGTACCAGCTCACGCGGATCGCGGGTCGCCAACTGTTCGCCGGGTGCTCGAAGTGAGCAGTCAGTTCGACTGGAGTGACCTCGGGATTGTAGGCCTCGCCGGTGGCCTCGGCCGATGTCGGGTATCCAGCGTCAATGGCGTTCCAGGCGAGGTCCATGGTGTGGCTGGCCATGTCGCCGACCTGTCCGTTGCCGAAGTCCCAATGCAAGCTCCACTCGAGGCAATTCAACCCCGACACGCCGGAGAAATAGCCTGGGTTGTAGGGATGGAACGTCGAAGGTCCGAGCCAGAGGTCCCAGTTCAGCGTGCTGGGCGGAGTGCCCGCAGCGGGCAGATAGCCGGGGCGGCGTTTCTGTCGGGTGCCCCA
>CANJIU010000218.1 GCA_947474365.1 Opitutia bacterium
TCCTGATGCCGACCTCCAAACCCGCCGCTCCGCTCACTTTCGACCTCCCGGTTTCGCTCATCGCCAAGATTGAGGCCATTCGGTCCGATCATGACCTTGGCTCTGCCAGCGAGGTGGTCCGCATGGCTCTCGCGAAGTTCGACCTGGACAGCTTCACCTCCGACGTAGAGGAGCATACCCAGATTTCCGTGCGCATTGACGCCGCCACGCGCAAGGGACTGAAGCGTGCCGCAAAGGCGAAGGACGTGAGTGTCGGCGCCATCGTTCGCGCGGCGTTGGAAGCGGTGCCGGCGAAGAAGAAGCGTTGAGAGGTACAGGGACGCGCCGCTGTTCTGAGCGGATCGCCACCCCTCCCGGAAGGATCGATCCTGATCAACTTGAGCCGATTTGAGGCCCGGCGCATGGCAAGAGCGACAAGTGATCCGTAATCGTAGCGAAACCCCGTTTCCTGATCTGCGTGATCTGCGTGGGCTGCAGTCACTGACCGGATCGCCACCCTTTTGAAAATTCAGCCGACTGTTTGCGTCTCCATCGAATTGAGAAGGAGCCTGTCTTGACAGCCCATCCGACACCCGGCTGTTTTGCCCCAAGTGATCAGTGCCAGAGATCGGGCGCCGGAATTACGCTCCGGTCAGACAAAAATGAGTTTGAGGTGCATTCCCAAAACCGGCGTGACGGTGCGCCTCTGCTGATCATCCACCCCCATTTCCCAGCTTGAGAAACTTACCCATGAACACCCCTAAATTATTCTCCGTCATCGCCGCATGGCTCGCCCTCGGCGCATTGATTGGTGCCCAAACGCCACCTTCGGGCACGGTCAGCGGCCGGGTATTCTCGCCGGCAACGGGAGAATATCTTGAACGTGCCCGAGTGAGCATCGACAAGTCCGGGCGCGAGGCCTTCACGGATAAACTTGGCGAGTATACGTTGTCCGAAGTTCCGGCGGGTGAGGTGAACATAAAGGTCTTCTACACCGGTATGAAGGTGCAAACCGCCGCGGTGCGCGTGGCGCCGGGGAGCGTGGCCCGGCAGGATTTTAATTTGACCGGCCTCCAGCAGGCGTCGGGCAGCGGTGAGACGATCAAGCTGTCCCAATTTGTAGTTTCGACCACGAAACAGATGGAAGGGGCCGCGATTGCGATTAACGAGCAGCGGTTCGCCCCGAATATCAAGAATGTCATCGCGGCCGACGAGTTCGGCCCGGTAGCAGACGGAAATATCGGCGAGCTGCTGAAATTCGTTCCGGGCGTGACCCTCGACTACATCGACGGCGCCCCGATGGGCATCTCGATGAGCGGCGTGCCGGCGGACAATGTCCCGGTAATGGTTGACGGCTTCAACCTGGCGAGCGCGCAAAACGCCACGAACCGCAAGGTCGAGCTCGTCAACATCTCGACGAGCACCCTTTCCCGCATCGAGGTTTCTTATACGCCGACGCCGGAATCTCAGGGCATGGCGCTCGCCGGTTCCGTCAACCTCGTTCCGCGCAGCGCCTTTGAGCGCTCGACGCCGGCCTTCAACAGCAGCGTCTACCTGCTGGGACGTTCCAGCGAACTGGACTTCAAGAAGACACCGGGTCCCGGCCTTAAATCCATGCGCAAAATCACACCCGGCTTCGATTTTTCTTACATTGCACCTGTGAACAAGAAGTTCGGCTTCACCCTGTCCGGTGGCACCTCGACCCAATACCAGCCGACCTACCGGGTCTCTCGCACTTGGCGCGGAACCGGCACCGCGACGACGGGAGATGCCTTCCCCGACACGACGCCGGACCGCCCCTACATGACAAGCTTTGCGGTCGAAGACAGCCCGTTTATGGCCACGCGCTCTGCCGCGGGCGCGACCGTTGATTACAAGCTGAGTGAAAACGACCGCATTTCGGTTTCGGTGCAGAGCACCTACTTTGCAATGGTGTTCAATAAACGCCGGACGACCTATACGATCGACCGCGTGCAACCCGGCGGCTTCAGCCCGACCTTTACGCAGAGCACCGTCGGCGGCGGCACGATCACGATCGACAACAACTCCGACATTGACCGAATCGGCAAGTCCTACATGCCCTCGCTCCGGTACTGGCATGCCGGCCCGATTTGGAAGGCGGACGTGGGGCTGGCCTATTCGTACTCAGACAACTTCATCACCAATCAGGCGCCCCACACCGCCGGTTATTTCAGCATCGCCACCGCTACCCGAACCGGAGTGACCGTGCGCTTTGACGGTATTTCCGAGGTAACACCGGACAAGTTCACCGTTACGGATGGAATCTCCGGAGCGCCAGTCGATCCCCACAACATCAACAGTTATGTCCTGACGGGGGCCGCGAACAATTCTAACATGACGACCGATATCCAGCGCAACGCCTACGCCAATCTGGGGCGGGAGTTTGCCTGGCAGGTGCCGGTGGCGGTCAAATTCGGCCTGGACTTTCGGCAGTCCGCCCGCGACTTCAGCCGGGCCGAGGGAAATGTGGCCAATGCCGTGTATAATTTCGTCGGCAAGGACGGCCGCGGAAGCACGACACCCACCGCGCCCGGCAGTGATGACAGCGCCGCGGTCGTCCTCGACACGAATCTTTATTCCCTGCGTCCCTCCCATTTCGGTTTCGGCACGTTCCAAACCTTGGACGGCGGGAAGCTGTTGAATCTCTGGCAGACCAATCCGACCTACTTCACCAGCGACCCCACGACAACCTACACCCGCATCACGACCAATTCAAACTACGCCAAGGAAACGATCTCATCGGCCTATGGGCGCGGCGATGTTTCGTTTCTGAACGGGCGTTTGAAATTCATCGGTGGGGTCAGGGCCGAGCAGACCAACGTCACAGGGGCGGGACTGCTGACCGATCCCACCGGTAATTACCAGCGCAACGCCAGCGGCAAGATCGTTTTGGGCACCGACGGCAAGCCGCTCCTGATTACCACGGATGCGCTCTCCAAGGCCAAGCTGACCCTGATTCGTCGCGGCGAGCACGTGAACAAGGAATATCTCCGTTTTTTCCCGAGCTTGAACTCGACCCTAAATCTGCGGGAAAATCTCATCGCACGTGCGGCGTATTTCACTTCAGTGGGGCGGCCGAATTACGCCCAATATTCCGGCGGCCTGGTCCTGCCTGATCCCACGGCAACGCCGCCCAACGACACCCTCATTCGCGTCAATAACGCCGGCATCAAGGCGTGGAAGGCGAAGACCGTCAAAGTCATGGTTGAATATTATTTTGAGCCCGTCGGCCTTTTCTCCGTCGGCGTTTTCCGGCGCGACACCGAGAATTTCTTCGGAAGCGCCACCCTGCCGGTGGATGCGGCATTTCTCGCCTACTATAACCTCAATCCGGCGGAGTTCGGCCAGCATCAGGTGCTGACCAACTACAATATCCCGGGCACCGTGCGGATGGACGGGATCGACTTTAACTACAAGCAAGCGCTGACGTTCCTGCCCCACTGGGCCCGCGGCCTGCAGGTGTTTGCCAACGGGAGCGCCCAGCACAAAACTGGTGACATCACTCGCAGCTTCAATGGGGTGACCCGCATGGCCAACTGGGGCGTGACCTTCGCACGCGAGCGGCTCAGTCTGCGCATGAATTGGAACCTGCGCCCACATGAGCAGGGTGCGCCGGTCATCGGCCGCGGCATTGGCCCCGAAACCTACATCTGGACCAAGGAGCGCCTCTATACCGATCTCAACGGCGATTACCGTCTGAACAGGCGACTTTCCCTGTTTTTCAGCGTCCGCAATTTGTTCGACACGCCGGAAGGTGCCGAACGGATCGGCCCGTCCACTCCCAGCAATGCCCGGCTAATTCAATACGTGGAGTACGGCGCGTTGTGGACGATGGGGATCAAGGGAACATTCTGACCAAGGTTCTTGGCGGATGCGGTCCGCCGTCGTGTGCCGCTCCTGGCCACCGATGTTCATCGAAGGGACCTCGTTCGCCTGGCTCCGTGCGAACCGGACGGCATTGAGCGGCAGCGAGGTCCGCGGTTCGAGGCCCTGCTCAACGACCCGAAGAACAACGCGCCGCTGTTCTGAGCGAGCTGGCGGCGGGCGTTGGTTGGGACGAAATGGCGCGTCCCAAAAGGCACCGTATTCGGTCTCGGACCGCCCTCAACGATTTGCGCAAAAATCGTGATCGCAGAAGTCGTTGAAAAGGGCGCCGTGCAAATTGCCCGTGCCGGATTGGTTCCTTTCCGAAACAGCATCAAATCGCATCCGTTGGAGTCGGACAGAGACTTGGAGTAAGAATGGATAGGGGGCGAACATTGGCCGAGGGCCGAATGGTCTAACCCATAAAGCCGAGGTTCGGTTTCGCGAAGCGGCCGATGTTAGGGAGGACGGTGGAGAGGTTGCTCGCGCTGACGCCAAACCAGGTGGCGAGGGTGGCGCTGTATTCGTCGACGCTGGTCGAGGGAATCCAACGGCCGCGGTCGGTGTCGTCGTCGGCACCGACGGTGAGGCTCGGCATGCGACCGTAGATGTCGCCGCCCTGGACGGCACCACCCATGATCATCTGGTGGTTGCCCCAGCCGTGGTCGGTGCCGCCGAAATTGGGTGCATACGTTCGGCCAAAGTCGGAGGCGGTAAACGTCGTGACCTGATTAGCAACCCCGAGTTCGACGGTGGCGTCGTAGAACGCTTTCATCGCGCTGGAAAGCTCCGCCAAAATGGGACCGTGGCCAGCGGCCTGCTCATTGTGCAAGTCGAACCCACCAATGGAGACGAAGAAGATTTGGCGCTTTAAGCCAAGGGTGGACGCGACGGAGATCATCTTTGCAACCGCACCAAGTTGGTTCGCGGTTTGGCTACCCGGGAAGGCTGTGTTCAACTTCGGTGCGCCTTGCAAGGCGCTGCGCAGGGCGGCGCCGCTGACGACGGCGGTATTGGCCACCCTACCGTAGGCGGCGGCCAACAGGTTCTCCTGGGGCAGGCCAACGGCGGCGTGCAAGGCATTGATACGGGCCGTGAAAAGACTGCCGGCTCCTTGGGGATTGAAGTCGGGCGCACCACCTGCGCCGGCGGCGAACTGGCTCACGTTTTTTCCGATCTGAAAGTAGTTCCCGCCATTCAGGGTGATCGACATCGAAACCTGGTTGTTGTTGTTCAGGCTATCGATGATATCGGCAAGGCGCCCGCCCCAACCGGTTTCAAACGGGCGGTCCGAAATGCTACTTTGCCATTGGACTGTCTGGTCTACGTGAGAGTGAAGTTGAAGTGGAAGCCCGCGGCCGGCTCGGTAGGATGCGATCGTGGTTGGTTCTACCAGCGTGCCAACATTGGAGAGGACGGCGAGTTTACCTTGAACGTAGAGATTTTGAAGGCTTGGGACCGAGGGGTGGAAGGCGTAGTTTCGGCCATCGCTGTATTTTTTGGTGGCAATGGGAAGGAGTTGGGCCTGTGGGATAGCGAGTTCAGCGCGTGTTTTAGCGTAGTATGCGTAGCTGGATGCGTCATAGGGGACTACTAGATTGGTGCCGTCATTGCCGCCGCTGAGGAAAACGCAAACCAAGGCCTTGTAATCGGAGGGCACGGCCGCCGCCCGCGAGTAGAGCGAGTCACCGGCCACGGCGCCGAGCACGCGGAGTTGGGCGAGCGAGGAGAGGATGCCGGTGGTGCCGACCGCGGCGCAGCAGGCCTGGCGAAGAAAGGCGCGACGGGGCAGCGTGGGTGTGGGCGATGACATGATTATTTTTGCATGGCTCCGTCGGGCGATGAGACGGTGATCTCCAGAGCGGTCTGGACCCGCTCGATGTCGGTCGCAGAAGCAGGGTGCGATTGGAGGGTGCTGACAATAAGCGAGCGGGTCGCTGTCGTCATCTGATTGGCGCAGAACAGCAGGTTGAGTTGGTCGACGAGGGCAGTGGGATTCTTGGCGTTGGGTAAGAAGACGGAGTAGTCGGGAACGAGGAACGGCGATGGCCCAGTCGGTGGTTGAGAGAACCGGCCTACGTCACGCAGCATGAAATCAAGGATCACGTTCGGTGCTTGGATCACGGCAATGGTGTCGGCGATCTGAAGCTCGGGCGCGACGAGCCCGGCGGCGGCCAACGGCCCGGGCGGTGAATAGTCAGGCGAAAAAAAGTTAAAGACGGTCAGGGCGTTGAGCGGCGCTTGGTAAAGGTGAAAGCCCGAACCGATGTAAGCGATACTGCCATTGGCTTGGCCAACAAATGCGAACCCACCGCGAAACTCGCCGTAGTAGCTGTCGAGGAAGCGGCCATTGGGGGCGCGGAAATTAAGAGCCCGGAAAAAACCGGTGAGGCGGATCAACGGCTCTTTGATTTTGCCGAAACCTACATTCCCCGGGATGTCGGGAGAGCGGGCCTCGTAATCGGTCAGGATCGCGCGCACCACTGCACCGAGATTGCCGCGGGTCCCCGTGCCGTCGTTGGCGAAGACCTGGGCAACCCGATAGAGGTAAGCGGAGCTGGGGTTGCTCGTCACCAAGCGCTGAATGAGTTGACGACAGATGAATGGGCCGGCGTTAGGATGATTGGCTAGAGCATCGAGCAGGATCTTCAGATCTTGTGGGCCTGTTTGGTTGGCAGGCACCAGCGTGGGGGTGGCGCGGCCCAGCGGAACCTGCTGAAGGCTCACGAGGCGTTTCGCAGTCTTATCGTGAAACCGATCAAAATACCCCATCGGTTTCAACAGCTCGTGGTCGTCGCCCTTGAAGCCATAGGAGACCCAACCTGGAAAATAGCTGTTGAAAATACTGGCATCCACTGTGGCGGGATTCAGGCCCGACCCGGTCCAGCCGGTCAGAACTTTCGCGGTCTCAGAGACGGTCGTTTGGTCGTATGTGGGAATGGGTTGGCCGGCGGAATCGAGGAGCAGGCTGCCATCAGGCTGCAGTTGCACGAGGCCGATGCTGAAAAGCTGCATGATTTCGCGGGCATAATTCTCATCGGGACTAGTGCCGCGGGCGGGATCGGCTTTGGGGTTACCCCAGTGGCTCAACCACACACCCATCGCGGGATCGAGCGTGATGTTCTCGAGGAGCTGCCGATAGTTTCCGAAAGCCCCATTCACGAGGAGGTCGTAGTATTTGGCCTTCACTTCGGCATTCCAGATGAGCTTCTCCATCGCCCCTACCACGAAAATTTCGCTGAGCGCGAAGGCTACCCGCTGCCGGAGTTGGTCTGGTGCCGTGCAGGTGATCTTAAACCACGCTGCATTCAGATTGGAGATTTCAGTGCGGTAGAGCGCCGCGGTTGCAACGACAGCGGGATCGGGATTGGGAAACGCGGCGACGTCGGCCTTGATGCCGCCCCAAAGCTGGGAAGCGGGCGTCGCGGAGAGCGACATCTGCGTGTCGAGCCAGGCGGTGATGCCGCGGTTGGTGACATCGGTGACATCTGCAGGCGTGGGGCCGAAAGTGGCTTGAGTGAGGAAGCGGGCGGCGTCGGTTGAGGTCGGGCGGGTGAGGGCGTTGGCGGGCAGCGCGGGAGGGGCAGCGGGAGCAGTGAAGGCTTGCGAGCCGGTGGCGGCGACGAAGTTGCCGCGGAGTTCGCCGTTGGGGAATCGGGCGGAGTCGAGGCCGACCGCGAGGTTGCCGGAGTTGAGGGCATTGATGAGGTCGTTGGTCGTGTAGGCGCCGCTGGGGGTGAAAGTCCAGATGCGACCGGTGACCTGGCCGGCAGGAAGATTGAGCACGTAGTCGCGGGAGGCGCCGAGTTGGAGATGCGCGGAGGTTTGCGCGGAAGACAGGTTGGTGAAGGTGACGTTCACCGTCGCAGTGTTGTCGGGGTTGATGAGGATCGTGGCGTAACCGGACGCGGTGGAGCCGGTCGCAGCGGGATCGGGGCGGAGCGAGGCGACGTAGAGGGCGGAGTTGGGCTGCGCGCCGGTCTGATTGGGCGGTGTGAGATCGTAGACTTCGACGAGGGCGGTGCCGGTGGTGGCGGCGACGCCGCTGACTTGGAGCGTGTAGCTGCCGGGATCGAGGTTGATCAGGAGAGCGGCGTCTTTGCTGCCGGGAGTGAGGGCGAAGGCGCCGTTGGCGGCGAAGGCGGCGGTGAGCGTCGCGGCGTCGGCCGCGGTGGAGATCGCGGGCGAGCCCCAGTTGTCGTTTTCGGCGATCTTGGTGCTGCCGGAGTAGAGTTCGAGTTTGGGGTCGGCGAGCGTGCCCGCGACGCCAAAGGCGCCGAGCGTGGGGCCGACAGCACGGAGGAGGAGGCGGCGCGTGCCGGCGCCGGGAGCGATGGTGATACCGGGGATGAGGAGATTGGCACCGGTGCCGACTTGGGCGCGGGTGGAGAGATTGATGAGCCGGGTAGCGCCGCCGGTGACTTCGTAAACTTCGACGAGGGCGACGCCGCTGGCGCCGCCGACGCCGGAAACTTGGGCGGTGTAGCTGCCGGGGGCGAGGGTGGTGACGAGGGAGGCGTCCTTGGAATTGGCGGCGAGGGCAAAAGCACCGACCGCGGAGAACGCGGCGGAGTCGGTGGCGGCCCAGTTGTCGTTCTCGGCGATTTTGACCGAGGAGGAATTGTAGAGTTCGAGCTTCGGGTCGGAGAGGGTGCCGGCGACACCGAAGGCCCCGAGGGTGGGTCCGACGGCGCGGACGAGAATGGTTTTGTTGGGACCCGGGCCGATGGTGAAACCGGTGATCAGGGTATCGGTGCCGCCGGCGGAGGTGCGCACGGAGACGTTGGAGAGGCGGGTGTCCTGCGCGGGGAGCGCGGTGCTGAAGAGGCCGGTGAGCGCGAAAAGTGCAGCGCGAAGGAATTGAGTGAGACGCATTACGGGTGTGGGACCGAGCGGGGTTAGGCGGAATTACGGAGTGAGGCGGGGAAATTAAGCAAGTTCAGACCTTTGCTTATTCCATAGTCTTATCCGTTAGTCCGATTTTCTTGAGGCGGTTCAATTACATTCAATTTGCGCCAAGTTGTCGCGTTTCCAATCCGACCGATATTGGGACGGCCCGGCAGCTCACCTCCGTACGAGGTAACGCGCCTCCTCTGAAGCCCCCCCGTTTTAGGAACAGCGGATTTTTACCGGTTTCCGGGATCGTACCCACCACGAGAGGGCTGGGGGCAGTCCAGCGGTTGCCCGGTGCCTCCCCGCCAACGACCTCACCCCCGCCACCCGCCCCGGAACGACCGATCCTGATCAA
>CANJIU010000219.1 GCA_947474365.1 Opitutia bacterium
GACGCGTCGCCTGTGTCGGTATGGATGGTAGGGACGGCTCTCCGAGCCGTCCGCAAAACCGGTCGGGTCGCCGTCACGAAAGCGGACGCCTGCGGAGAGGCGTCCCTACCCTGCATTTCTGATCGGGCCGGCGGAGGGCGAGGAGCACGGGCTGTTTTGCCGGGCGCGTGTTGCCGCTCACGGTGAAAAAGTAGGGAGGCGTCGCCTGTGTCGGTATGGATGGTAGGGACGGCTCTCCGAGCCGTCCGCAAAACCGGTCGGGTCGCCGTCACGAAAGCGGACGCCTGCGGAGAGGCGTCCCTACCTTGCATACGGGATCCAGGGCAATCCTACGGTGATTCCGGCATCCATACATAGGGCCACGTTTCCGGATTGTCCGACAATCCCTGGCGGACCGGATTCATGCGAATGTAGTCCGCTTTTTCCTCCAGGCTTTCATCGCGGCGTAGTCGATGGTCGAAGAATCCTTTCTGCCAAACGACACCGGTGTCACGCGCCGTGAAACGTTTCCACCCCGCAACTGTTTTCGCGAGGTCTTCTTCGCGCGCGCACGACACGAGGGCATGGAGATGATCCGGCATGAGGAGCCAGAGCAAGACGTGCCAGCGGTGTCGCTCGTGGTAATTCCGGACGGCGGTGAAGAGCCGTTTGGCGACGGTCGCGTTACAGAGCTGGTTTGTGCTGCGAGTCTGGCAGCAGAGGGTAAGAAAATAAGTGGCGTCGCCCGCCCAGTCGGGCGCGACGTGATGGAGCCAGCGGCGTTGAGGGAGGGCCATGGCGGGATGTAAGAGGGTCTCGACACTGAGACGATTTGGCGAAATGGGCACAGACGCCAACCCGAATGAGTCTAATATCCATACAGATGGTAGGGACGGCTCTCCGTCCGCAAAACCGGTCGGGTCGCCGTCACGAAAGCGGACGCCTGCGGAGAGGCGTCCCTACCCAAGGAAGGAGCGATGTATCGCTCGACCGGTTTTGGACGAGAAACCTCGACACGCCCGGTTGGTAGCACCGGAATCTGCGCCATGCGTTCGCTGAAAACTTCGCTCGGTCGACTCCGCGTGATTGGCTGGTGGGAGGGTGTTTCGTTTCTCGTCCTGCTCGGCGTGGCGATGCCGCTGAAGTATTTCGCCGGCCTGCCGCTCGCGGTGCGGGTGGTGGGGCTCGCGCACGGCGTTTTGTTCATGCTTTACGTGCTCGCCGCGATTCAGGCGGCGACCGAGCACGACTGGCCGTGGAAACGCACCGCCCTTGTCCTGCTCGCGGCCGTTCTGCCGGCGGGGCCGTTCGTGGTGGAGGCCAGGATCCTGCGCTCGCACGACGGCCCCATTCCTCCGCCAAGATAAATTCGGCGGACTACCGATTCCGATCCGTCGCGGAGGCGGGGGGCCGCCAGAGGCGAAGCCGACGCCTGCCCCGGGTTGAGTTTTTCCGTCTCGGCGCGCGTGATCGCGAATCCCGGCTCGATGGAGCATGGCGCGCGGTCAGTGAGGAACCAGCGGCCCCATTCCACATAGGGCGCGCAGTGAGGCCACGACCGCGGAAACGGACAGGTCGGCAGCAGAAAGGGACATGCGCGGGAACGCGCGCGGGGGTAGGAACGCCCGACGCTCAGTCAATCCCGTCGGTCACATAAGTGTAGAAATCCGGCCCGGTCGGCTTGTCATCCATCAGATGACAAACCGGTCGGGGAGCTGGGCGGGTTCAGAAATCCAAGGTGGTCGAGAGCGTGAATTTCCGCGGCTCGGACATGCGGATGTTGTTCGGGACCTGCTGGAGCGGATTGGTGCCGATGTTGCCGACGCGGAACGTGCCGAAGCCGTTGTAGATCGCCTTGTCGCTGTCGAGGACGTTGGAGACGTTCAATTGATAGCGGAAGGTGAATTTGCCCGAGAGGCGGTGGCGGTAGGTGGCGTTCGCCGAGACGACCGTGTACGGATCGGCGTAGAGGTAGTCGTAGGCGTTCGCGAGCGTGCTGGCGACCTTGGAGCGGCCGCGGAAATTGCCGCCGCCGCCGAAGGAGAAGTTCTTCAGCATGCCCTCGGTAAAGTTGTAGGTCGCGTAAAGATTTCCCGTGTACTTGAAGGTGTTGTTCAGCACGGTGCCGGGGGTGAGCGCCGCGATGGCGTTGCGGATGGTGTTGATGTCGTTCAGCACCTGCGTCGGGTTGAGCGACCCGGGTGCGGCGGCGGTCCACGCGGCGGCGTTGGCGTTGAAATAGCCCATGAGTCCGGGTTGCAGATTCACCGCGGACGTTTTCGGCAGCGCGAGGTTCGCGGTGAGTCGGAGATTACGCACGGGATTCGCGGTGATCTCGAACTCGTAGCCGTCGCCCTTCTGGTCCTGCGTATCGCGGAAGGCTAGGGCGGTCAGTTCGGGGCGGTTGAGATTCGTGCCGATGCGATTGAGCTCGGTGGTGTTGCCGCCGGTGATGAGCAGGCCCTTCTGCTCCGACGTGTAGTAACTCGCCGTCGCGGCGATCCGGCCCCCGAGGAGCTCGAACTTGAAGCCGGCGTCCTTGCCCTTGCTCTTCGAGATGGGCGGCGTGGTGCCGTCGATCAGGTTGTTGCCATTGTTCGGCGCGGCGAAGGTCTCGGAGTAGTTGGCGAACACGCCGAGCCAGGGCAGGACGAAATAAACGGCGCCGGCGTTGCGGCTGACGGGCGTGAACGTGCCGTGGGATTTGCCCCCGATGACGGGCACGGGAATGTTGGCGGAATTGAGGATCACGGCGCCAATGCGTGGCAGGCCGGTGACGGGATCGGTGGGAATGCCGGTGTTGGTCTGCTGCACGTTGTCGACGGCGTCGCGTCGCGCCCCGAGCATGAGGGCGAGACGATCGTTGAAGAAACGGCTGGTGGAGGCGACCTGCGCGTAGTCGAGGGTCTTCCGCTGGTGGCTGATCGAGGTGGGAATGTAGTCGAGCACGACGCCGGGGAAGACGGGCACGTCGCCGAGAGGCAGGTTGGTCTGGTCCCAATAGCGGCGCTCGCGCACCTGGTTGGCGGCGACGGTGAGATTGGGGTTGGTGCCGTTCATGCGGCGGAGCGTGCGGCTCCACAGATCGAAGCGGTCGGTGCGCGAACCGGCGATCACGCTGACGCTTTGCTTCAGCCAGTTGTTCTCGAAGCGCCAGTTGGCGAGGGCGCGAAAGTCGGAGACGATGTTGCCCTGCAGGCTCTTCACGCGCTCGGTGTCGGTGAAGGGTTTGCCGAAATTGGGGTTCGGCGTGCCGTTGGGGAGGAGGGTGTTGACGTCGACGCGGTAGGTGTTGAACAGGCTCTGCGAACCGTGTGAATGGCGGTCGTTGCGAAAGCGGTTGTAGGCGACCTCGACGAACAGGTTGTCGCTGAATCGGTGATCCAGATACAGTGTGTAGGCGTAATAATAGAGGCGGGCGACGGCATCGGGGGGCTGCAGGTTGAACTCCTTGCTCGGCAGCCGCGGGGAGTTCGGCAGGTCGCTGCGGGCCTCGCCGTTTTGTAGCAGGCCGAAGCCGGTGCCGATGGTCTGGTACGACGGACCCCAGTCGAGGAGGCTGTTGTTGGCGACGCCCGGCGTGTAGACGAAAAAGTTGTTCGTGCTGATGCGGGCGATGCCGGTGTTGGTCGTGCTCGGGAGGGTCACGCCGTTGTTGGCGGTCGCGCGGTTCCAATAGGAGGCCTGGTCGATGTAGTAGCTCGGATAGAGCGAGCGGTCCTGCAGGCCGAACTCGCCCTCGAAGCGGAACTGATTTTTCGGCGTGAGCCGGTAGATGCCGGCGAGGTGCACGCCCTGGCGTTCGTTGTGGTTATTGTCGCGATAACCCGGGGCGTCCTCGGCGAAGGCGTTCAGGCGCAGCGCGAGATTCTTGGTAACCGGGCGGTTGAGATCGATGGAACTGCGGTAGCCGCCGTAGCTGTCGAGGCGGAAGTTTACGCTGTCGGCTGGGCGATCGAACCGCGGGCGCTTCGTCCAGGTGGTGGAAATGCCGCCGGGGCCGCCGTCGCCGAAGAGGACGCCGTTGGGGCCGCGGGCGAATTCGTAGCGCTCGGTGTTGTAGGAGTCGCTCTCGATGTACCAAAGGAAGTAGTTCCGGGATGCAAAGCTGGCGCCCATGTTGCGGTAATTGATCTGGAAACCGCCGGCGACGGCGGTGTTCACGTCGAGCTGCGGGACCCAGTTCAACGACCACTCGCCGGCGGTGCGGAAGTTCGTCGAACCGATGTCCTCGAGAAACTGGCTCGTCATGACCGAGATCGCGGCCGGGGTGAGTTTGAGCGGCGTGTCGGTGCGGCCACCGGCGAGGGCGCTCGCGGCGGTGTAGCCGACATCGCCGTCGGTGCGGACTTCGAACGGCGACAACATGATGGTCGTGTCGTCGACGGGCCTGGTCGAGGCGGTGGGCGCCGTTTGCGCGTGGAGGGAGGTCGTCGCGAGCAGCGCGGTCAGGAGCGCGCGGAGCGTGGACGGTCGGGAGGTCAGGGTTTGCATGGTGAAAGGGTTGGGAGCGCGGGCGGCCGCCCGCGCTCCCCGATCGATTTAGCGCGTGAACACGGCGCGGTGAATGGGAGTCGGGTAGGGTTCGTCGCCCTTGACGACATACCAGAGGATGCGGTTCAGCGCGTCTTCCGGGGCGCGGTCATAGGCGGTGAAATCCATCCGCGAAGATTCGCGCCAGAAGGCGGATTTTTTGGTGTTCCGCTCCTCGAGGTCGACCTGCGGGGTCAGCACGGTGTGGTGCACGACGACCGCCTCGCGCTGGAAGCAGTTGAACATCGGCGTGGCCGCCGCGTCGTATTGCGTGAGGGGCGGCAGACCGAGAATCAGCTCAATCGTACGGACCATGCTCGCGGTCGTGTAGAGGGTGGAGTCGACGAATCCGCGTTTCACGTACGGACTGATCACGAAGCCTGTGGTACGGTGGGCGTCAACGTGGTCGGGCCCGTTCTGGGTGTCGTCCTCGATGACGAAGATGGCCATCTCCTGCCAGAACTTGCTCCGCGATGCGGCGGCCACGATTTTGCCCAGGCCGATGTCGTTGCTGCCGACGCAGGCCAACGGGGCGTAGGCGCCGGGCGTCGTGCCGTTGGTGTGGTTCTCGCCGAGCGACATGATGGTGAAACGGGGCAACTCCCCCGTCTGCTCCGCCTTCTTGAGATCCTCGATCCAGAAATCGACCAGGTTCATGTCGCGGTAGTTGGCGCGGCCGCCCCACTTGCCGCGGTTCTGCGACGGCACGCGCTGCGCGCCCTCGCCGTAGTTCTTGTAACTCACGCCATGTCGGCGGCAGAGATCCCAGAGGTAACCGTTGGCGGGATTCTCCATCTCCTCGTTGCCGGGCAGCTTCCCGTGCTTCGAGTAACTCATGATCCAGGAGCGCTGGTTGAAGTCGGTTGCGATCGCGGCGTCGCACCAGCTGTGGCCGTCGACGCTGACCTCGCTGTTGGAATACAGATTGTCGAGGAGGACGTAGTCGCGGGCGAGTTGATGGTGGTTGGGTGTCACCTTCTCACCGAAGATCGCGAGGCGGGGATCGCCGTTGCCGATCGGCTGGCCCTTGGCGTTCTTTAAGTCCCCGAGCACCTGATCGTAGGTGCGGTTCTCCTTGATGATGTAGAGCACGTGCTTGATCGGGCAGGGATCGCCGACTTTCTGCGGGATGACCGAGTCGCTCGGAATGGGTGCGCGCATGAGCGTTGCGGGTGTGTAAGGAGAATTCTTGCGCACCTGCGCGGTGTACGCGGCCATCTGCTGGGTGTCGGGCCGCGCAATGGCGGAGATCGTGCCGTCGAAGGTCCGGCCGATGTAGTCGAACGGCGTCTTCTCGACGACGCGCGGGTCGGGCAGGCGGGCCGGAAAATTGGCCCGGGAGCGGAGGCCCTTACCGTTGGCAACGAAGAGCGTCCCGTTGTCGGGACTGACGGCGAGGGCGGTCGGATACCATCCGACGGGGATGAAGCCGTTGACGATCGAGACCATGTCGCCGCGCTCGCGCGCCTCCTCGGTGAGCCGGTTCGAGATGTCGACGACCATGACGTTGTTGTTGTCGGAATTGGCGACGAAGAGGGTGCGTCCATTGGGCGAGACGGCGACGGCGCTGGGGGTGCTGCCCTCGAGCGGTTGCGGGTAGAGTGCCGTGGAGATGATCTCGCGCGTGCCCTCCCAGAGCCGGCGGGCGGGACTGGCGGGTTCGCCGAGCGTTTCCAATTTCACCGTGGTGATGACGTGCACGGTGTTGTCGCCCGCGCAGGCGACAAACATCCGGCCGTCGGGGGCGAGCGTGAGGTCGTTGGGGCGCAGGCCGACGGTGATATCGCGGACGCGACGATGGGACTGGGTGTCGATGACGCTGACCGTGCGGCTGCCCCAATTCGTGACGTAGAGGTGCCGCTGGTCGGCGCCGAACTGGCAGGAGTGAGGATGTTGTCCCACGGGGATCACATCCTCGCGGGCGAGCGTCTCGGCGTTGAGCACCAGGACCTCGTGATTGCCCTCGTTGCAGACGTAGACCTTGCCGTTCTTCGGATGCACGGCGATCCCGGCGAGGAAGATCGGGCCGCTGTTTGGCGTGGTGACCGTGACGGCGGGTGCCGGCGTGGCCTTGCCGTCGGCATAGTCGAACACGTGAAGCTCGGCGGAGTCGCCTCCCGAGACGAAGATCCGGCGGCCGTTGCGGTTGAACGCGACGCCGTTCCAGCACTCCTTCAGCGGGAGAAATTGGGCGACCGCGTGAGTCTTGAGGCTGACGAGGGTAAGTCCGGTGTCGCTGTAACCGGCGCTCACGGCGACGAGCATCTTCTTGTCGGGCGAAAGGATCATCTTGAGCGGCATGTCGCTCACGTGGACGTGCTTTCCCGCCGGCGTGACGCCCCATCCCGAATGAAGCAGGGCATCGCCCGGCAGCATGCCCGGGCGGGTGCGCACGGTGGCGTCGTTGAGGTCTTCGTTGGGGAGGCGGGTTGGCGCCGCGGCGCTTTGGGCCCGGACGTGGGGGAGGGCTGCCAATGTTCCTCCCAACAGCAGGAGCGACGCGAACGAGCGGAACGAGAGGAGGGGAGTCATGGTAGGGTTTGCGACCGTTTGCGCGTCTTGATTACAGTCCTCCGCCTGGGCTGGGTCAATGGTCGGTGACGCGATGGAACGAAATCAGCCGCGCTTGCCACCGAGCGGATCGTCGCCAACAAGAGCGGGTTTCCGTTCCCAGTTCCCCGCCGTTCCTCCCCGACCATGATCCCACTGCCTCGTCTGTTTTCCGGCGCAGTCGCCGTCTTCGCCCTTGCGGCAACTTCGGTTCTCGCGGCCGGCTCGCCCGCCGCGCCGCTCCTCGACAAAAACGGCAACCCGGCTGGTTTCCACACGCTCGCCATCGGCGATGCTGCGCCGGACTTTGCCTTGCCGGGAATCGACGGGCGCACGTACCGCCTCGCGGACTTTGCCGGACCGGACGTGCTGATGGTGCTCTTCACTTCGAACCACTGCCCGACGTCGCACAGCATCGAGCAACGGCTGAAAAAACTCCGCGACGATCTGCGCGGGCGCAGCTTCACGCTCGTGGCGATCAACCCGAACCACCCCGACGGCCTGAGCGTCGACGAGCTCGGGTATGGCGAATATGGCGACTCCTTCGCGGAGATGAAGCCCTACGCCAGCGGGCTCGGGTGGGACTTTCCGTATATCTACGATGGTGATACGCAGCGCACGGCGCGCGCCTACGGCTGCCTCGCCACGCCGCACGTGTTCATCTTCGACAAGGATCGGCGGCTGCGTTACTCAGGCGGGTTTGACGACTCGCGCTACCTCGACGATGCGACGGTGAAGGCGACGTACGCCCGCGACGCGATCGAGGCGTTGCTCGCTGGCCGGCCGGTGGCGGTGGAGTTGACGAAGCCTTTTGGTTGCTCGACCAAGTGGAAGGAAAAGCACGTGAAGCACGTCGCGGCTGAGACAGCCTGGAACAATGCCCCGGTGACGTTGGCGCGGATCGACGCGGCCGGAGTGGCGGCGTTGCGGAGCCAGAATCCCGGAAAGAAATACCGCCTGATCAACGTCTGGGCCACCTGGTGCGCCCCGTGTGTCGAGGAGTTTCCCACGCTGGTGGCGGTCGCGCGAAAATTCGACATGCGCAACTTCGACTTCATCACGATCAGCATGGACGAGCCGAAGCAGGAGGCAAAGGCGCAGGCGTTCCTGCAAAAACAGGGCGCCGGGTTGACCAAGCGGAAACAGGACTCGGTGAACAAGGACGGGCGGACGACGAATCACTACGTCTATGAAGGGACGGGCCAGGACGCATTGGTGGCGGCGCTCGATCCCGCGTGGCCGGGCCCGTTGCCGCACACGGTGCTCGTGGATCCCAGCGGCAAGGTGATCTGGCGGCAGAACGGTCCGGTCGAGCGCACCGCGGCGATTCGCGCGATACTCGACGCGATTGGCAATTACTGGGAGCCGGTCGCGCCGGCGGCCAAACCGGCGGGCGCGGTGGGCAAGACGGAGTAGAACGCGGCGGCGACGGACCGTGTGTGCCCTCCGGCCGCGCTAGTTCGGTGACCTGTAAGTAACGTGACACGTGGCTGCGAGCGCCAGCGAGTGGACTTTCGGTGTGCTCCACTCGCTGGCGCGCAGCTACACGTCACGAAATTTCGTTGCTGCCGCGCTAGGCCTGCGCATGGCCCACAGATTTGCCGCGACGCATGGGGCGGCGGGGTTTCGGGTTGGAGTCATGATATCGCTGCATGATCTGCACCATGGTGCTCAAGATGGCGTATCCCTTCCACAAGCACTCGAAGCCGGGCGGGCGGTCGC
>CANJIU010000220.1 GCA_947474365.1 Opitutia bacterium
ACCAGTGGGAGCAGTGGTTCAAAGAGGACAAGGTGCTCGAGGTCATTGCCGCTGCCCGGTCCCGGCTCAGAGACTTGCGCGAGCAACCGGACGGGCCTGATGCCTTGGAAAAACAGATCGCTTACTTCGAAAACCACCACCACCGCATGTTATATCTGTCCTACCACAAACAGGGTCTCTTCTACGGCTCCGGCGTCATTGAGGCGGGCTGCAAGGCCGTCATCGGCCAGCGCCTGAAGCAGTCAGGCATGTTCTGGTCGGAGGCCGGGGCGCAGAGCGTCCTGGACTTGCGGTGTATCCTCATGAGTCAGCACTGGGACTTGTGCTGGGATCTCGTTTTTCAATCCGGCTACCTGGGCGAGAAAACCGCCGCTTGAATCCAAAGGTTACTTTCCGGTCTCACACCCCTCTCGCGCCGCCGGAGCGCAGACGGAGGCGAAGCCTCGTCTGCCAGATGCAGACGAGGGGTTGCCTAAGTCCGCACCCCCCCTTGGGCAATACCGGTATCGCTATTGACGAGACCCGTCGCCAGGCAAATCGTCCGTCCCGCCGCTCCCCCGACCGGTCCCAGCCACGTTGGGGCGGGCGAAAATTTTCAACCTCACCCATGCTGCCGGTTCCTCGTTTGATCAGGTGGATTCTGTCCCTGGCGGTTTTTTTCCTCGTGGTGATGACGCTGCTGCGCGTCGGCGCCTATTTCGCCCTCCTGCGCGACCGGCTGCCGGTTGCGCAGACCTGGCCGGCTTTCTGGCTGGGGTTTCGCTTCGATGCGCGGGTCGTCGGCGGTGCGATGCTCCCGTTGCTGGTGTTGGGCGGCGTTCCGGTCCTCCATGCGTTCAAGGCCGGGTTCGGCCGTCGGCTCTGGCTGACCCTCCTTGGTGTATTCAGCGCCCTGTTACTCCTACTCTACGTCGTCGATTTTCTGCACTACCGCTATTTGAACCAGCGGTTGAACGCCTCGGTGCTGGGTTTCTTCGCGGATGTGAAAGTCTCGGCCGGAATGGTCTGGCAGTCCTATCCGGTCTTTTGGATCACCGTCGCCGTCCTCATTGCCCTGGGCGGCTGTCTGGCCGTTTTTGTCGCGTCGCACCGGCGGGCCGCCGCGACGGACATCACGTTGCGTCGGCCGGCCCGTATCGGGTGGTTCGTCGCGAGCCTGTTCGTTTGCCTGCTGGGCATCTTCGGCCGGGCCGGCCAGTATCCGCTGCGGTGGAGCGATGCCTTCGACCTGCGCAACGCCGCCCTCGCCAATCTCGCGCTCAACCCCGTGCAGTCGTTTCTTAGCACGCTGGATTTCCGCACCTCGGGTTACGAATTGGCGAAGGTCCGGGCGCACTATCCGTTCATGAGCGCCTATCTGGGCGTGACCGCGCCGGACGCGGAACGCGTCTCGTTTCAAAGGCGGATTCCCGCGCGCGGCGGGGTCGCCACGATCCAGCCCAACGTGGTGGTCGTGATTTGCGAATCCTTCAGCGGCTACAAGAGCTCCATGTGGGGCAACCCCCTCGATACCACGCCGTTTTTCAACGGGCTGTGCAAAGAGGGACTGTTCTTCGACAACTGCTACACGCCGCATTACGGGACCGCCCGGGGGGTCTGGGCGACGATCACGGGCATCCCCGACGTGGAGGCGGTGGAGACCGCGAGCCGCAATCCCGCGCTGGTCGACCAGCACACGATCATCAACGATTTCACCGGCTACGAAAAACTCTACTTCATCGGCGGCAGTTCCAGCTGGGCGAACATCCGCGGCCTGCTCACCAACAACATCCAGGGCCTCAAACTGTATGAAGAAGACAGTTACAAATCTCCGCGGATCGATGTGTGGGGGATCAGCGACAAGAATCTTTTCCGCGAGGCCCACGAGGTGCTCGTCCGGCAGACGAAGCCCTTTTTTGCCGTCATCCAGACCGCGGACAACCACCGGCCCTACACGATTCCCAAGGAGGACTTGAAGGAATTCACCAAACTGGACGTTCCGGCCGAGACGCTGAAAAAATGCGGCTTCGACTCTCTCGCGGAGATGAACGCCTTTCGTTACACCGACTATTGTTTCAAGAAATTTTTCGAACTCGCCCGGCCGTCGGCCTACTTTGCCAACACGATCTTCGTCTTCGTCGGCGACCACGGCATCGACGGGAACGCCGGCACGATGTTCCCGCCGGCTTGGACCGATCAGCAACTGACCTCCTATCACGTGCCCCTGCTGTTTTATGCGCCCAAGCTGGTGCCGCCGCGGCGCGTGCATGCGGTCGCCTCGATGGTGGACATCCTGCCGACGCTGGCCGGGATCGTGAACATCCCCTATCGCAACAACGCTCTGGGACGCGACCTTTTGCGGCAGGTGGAGATTGACGGTGGCCGTTCGAACGCCGCGTTCATCATCGACCGGCACGACAAGTGGATCGGCCTGGTCAAGCAGCAGCATTTCGGTCGCCACCGCCTCGACGGTACCCGGCCCGAATTGGTCTGGGCCGACTTCAATACTCCGCCGCCCGCCGGTATAAACGCCCCCGTCGACGACTATCGCGCGCTGGCCAACGCCTTTTTCGAAACCTCGCGCTATCTGCTTTTGCACAATCAAAAGCCGGAAGCCGGGAAGTAGCTTGAGCGCAGCCCGTGCGCCGCGGTGGTGCGGGTGCGGCGTGCGGTCGCTTACGTTTTCGGCAGGTGGTCGACCGCGACGTTTCCGACCGGGGTATTCCGGAATCGTCGCAGGACCTGGTCCGCGCCGCGGCGCGCGAGCACGCCCAGGGCGTAGAACGACACCAGCGGGTCGAGGAGATAATCCCACAGGTTGTTGGATTCGTAGGCACGGACCGCCCAGGCGAGGATCGCGAGCGCCAGGCCGAGTACAATGGCATCGAATCGGCTGAACCACGCCGCGAGTGCCACGATCAACAGTCCGCCGAAGAGCGCGGGCGATCTGTAGCCGAGCCGATAAGGATCCCACATCCCGACGCCGAGGGCCATGGGATACAGGAACAGGGCCGCGACCGCGACCAGTCCGAGCAGCGCCAACCGGGCGCGTGGATCCGCCGGTGACCGGCCGGTCAGGCGCCGCAGCACTCCGCTCCCGAGCAGCAGCAGGGTGGTGATGCTCAGGTCGCCGGTGGCCCCGCGCACCACCGCCGCCAACGGCAGGGTTCCGAACGGTATCAGAACCAGCACGACGGTAACCGTGCCCAACGCCGCCAGGCGCGGCCGCGATAATTCCCGGATACCAGGGAAGGCGATGAGCAGCGCGGCGAGCGCAAACGCGATGCCGGCGAGCCCCGTGAGGTCGGTGAAGGCGGGCATCGCGGGTTACTCGAGGCGTCGGTCCAGCCACGCCTGGCTGAACCGGACGTGTTTGGTGAAGGCCGCATTCCAGGTGTAGGCGAGATGGAAGTCGCCGCGGCTGGTCCGGATCAGACTGGGATACGAGAACTCGAACGAGTATCCCTGTTTTGAATACATCACCTGCTTGACGGAGGCGGCGTAACCGCCCGCCGCGGTCGCGGCCCCGTTCGTGGCCTGCGCCAGCCTTTCGATGGCGGCGGAATAGCGCGCATCGTCGAGGCCCTGCGCCTCGGGAACGGACTGGTCCTCCGCGGTAAAAACCGTTTTCCAGGTGGAGCCGCCATCGCCGGAGATGACGACCGACAGCGTTTCCCTTCTTTCTTCAATGTCGTTGAGCACGACGAGCATCCGGCCGTCGGGCAGCACCAGTCCCGTCAGCGCCGAATCCGAATTCGAGAGCGGCGACTTCGCCGGCGGCGTCCAATCGAGCCCGGCGTTTTCGGTCGTGGTGGCCATCACGCGCTTGGGTCGGATGCGCCCCGCGTATCGCATCAGCACGAGCGCGCGGTTCGGGTCCTGGATCAGGACGATGGGCTGCAGGCAGGAGCGGCCGGAGCTCAGACGCACTTTTCCGATCACGGCTCCCGAGGCATCGAGCCGCAGCAGCTCGCCAAATTTTCCCAGGAATTCATTGTGAACCGGAAGGCCCAGCGTGCCGTCGGCATACGCAAACGTCGGCCCTTTGACGAGGTTGCTCACGTTGATAAACGGGGAGGTTACGATGCGCCGGGCGCGGCTCCACGTTTCACCGTCGTCGTGCGAGGTCATGGTCGTAATCGAGCTGCCGGCCCAGCCGCCCAGTGAAACCGTGACATAGAACAACCACAGCGAGCCATCGGCCGCGCGGCCCGCGACCGGGTTGCCCAGCTTTTTCACATACCGGAACAACTCGCGCTGCGTGGTCTCCCGACTCGTCACCATCCGCTCGGGACTCCAAGCACCCGATTGCGGATCGAAGACGGCGGTTTGAATCGTCACATCCTGCGTGCCTTCGTCGGTGCCGGCATACCAGAACGCCCGGATCTTGCCGCCGCTCAGCTCCACCAGACTCGCGGCGTGGGTGCGGACGGATTTTCGCTGGGAGACGAAGCCGCTCCTCAGGCCCGGGTCGACGGCGTCCGCCGATGCAGGCCTTGGGCCGCTGGCGGTCTCGCCGGCTGGTGCCGGGTTCGCCGGTCGAAACGCCGCGGGCGGTGCGTGGTGCGAGATTTTGCCGGCACCCACCCCGAAAGCCACGAGTACGAATCCCAACACCAGATAATGTCCCAGATCGTTCCGGCGGAAAAAAACTGGTCGTGGCGGTGGGGGTTCGGGGCGCAAAGGTTTGGGAAAGCGCGCGAATTTTCGGCTGACCGCCCGGGGACGCGAGACGAAAGTCGGGGCCCGGGGAGGGGAGAGCGGGCTTGCCCGGCTCCACCCCTTGCCCATGCTGGGGGCGTTGCGGTATCCGTTTATGCTTTTTCGGTCTTACCTGCTCCTCATGGTTGTGGCGACCGTGTGGTCGCCCTGCTCGGCGTTGGCGGCAGAGGCCCCCGAAGTGGCGAACGCGCAATTTCGCCGGAATCTCGAGGCGCTGGTCAAAAAGTCCGGCCTGAACGCAGGCGTCGCGATCAAGGATCTCGTGACTGGCGGGGAATTTCTAATCAACGGCGACGCGGTCTTTCCGCAGGGCAGTTCCATCCGCATCCACCTGATCGCGGAACTTTTCCGGCAGGCGGCGGCGCAGAAATTCTCCCTCGACGAGATGCGCCCGCTGCCCGATTCGGCCCGCACCGGCGGCTCCGGCGTCCTCCGGCACATGACCCCGGGTACGGTCTCGCTGAGCCTGCGCGACTACGCCACGCTCGTGATCACGGCCAACGACAACAGCGCGGCCAATTTCATCACGGACCTCGTGGGCATGGAGAACGTGAACGCCTCGCTCGTCGCGCAGGGCACGTCCGAGATCAAGTTCCGGCGCCGCGCCGTCAGCCGGTACGCCGCGCCCAACGCGCCCGAAAACATTGGCACGCCGCGTTCCGTCATGCGCGCGCTGGAGACGCTGCATCGCGGCGAGGTCGTGGATCGCGCCACCTCCGACGCCGTCCTCGGCGTGCTCGCCCTGCCCGAGGTGAGCTATTTCAAGCGCGAGCTGCCGGGCCACATTCGGTTCGCGGGCCGTTCCGGCTCGGGACTGAGCTATCGTTGCGAAGCGGGTATTGTGCTGGTGCCGAACCAACCCTACGTGCTGTGCGTGATGGTCAAGGACCTCCGGCCGTCGCACGAGCGCACGCGGGATTATTCCAAGGCCGACGCTCTCATTGGCGACGTCACCCGCCTTGCGCAGGCGCGATTCATGCCAGTGGCGGTGGCCGCGCCCCGTTACACGCGGGACAAGTGATGGCCGCGCGCTCGACTGAATCGCCGATGGTCAGGTGAGCACATCGTCGTCGTCGGGTAGGATGGAAAGCGGGTCGTCGTCGTCGGCTTGGTGGAGCGCCATCGACTCCGCCGTCTGATTCGGTCCGGTGATCTGCAACTCGTTTCGATCGGAGGGCGCCGCGCCGGGCATGAACCCGAGGAACGCACTCACCGGCATGACGTAGAACAAAGCGGCGAAGGTGGCGGCGGCGGCTCCCGGCGCGAGCCATTCGATTGGGCGCCGCAGTGGGCGGGCGGGCAGGGCACGCCAGTATTTCAAGTGGGTATAGTGCGCGGCTTCCCACGCGATCGCCCATCCCGCACCGCCATCCAGGATGCCGAGCCGCAGGAAAAAATCCCGGCTGAAACGCCAGACCGGATTGAGCCAGACCTTCGACCAACCCGGGATTCGACCTTTGCGGCGCAGTTTTTCGGCGAAGAGTTCGCTGTAGCGGCGGGTTTTCGCGGCGAGTTCCTCGCGGGAACTTACCGGCAGGTGGCGGATGCAACCGTGCAGTCGTCCGGACGTGCAGTCTTCCAGGCCGCGCAAGCCCTCGTGAACCTCGTCGGTGTTCCAGTCGCATTGGCGCCGGTCGAAGAGCCGGATGTGCCACTCTGGATTCCACGCGCCAAAACGGACGGGCTGTCCACCATAGTAATTTCGGAAGCGAATCGAATAGGCGTCCCGGTTGGGTGGGCCGTGGGCAAATTCGCGCCGGATGCTCGCGGCCAGTTCGGGGGTCACCCGTTCATCGGCGTCGAGTGAGAGGATCCATTCATGGCGTGCCTGGGAGTTGCCGAAATTCTTCTGGTCGGAAAATCCGGTCCAACGTCGCTCGAAGACGCGGGCGCCCTTGGCTCGGCAAATCGCGCGCGTCTGGTCGTGGCTGCCCGCGTCGACCACCACAATGTCGTCCGTCAAGCCGCGTACCGAGTCGATGCAGTCGCCCACGCGTTGTTCTTCGTTGAGCGCGATGATGACGATCGAAACGGAAACTGGAGTCGACGGGGAGGGGATGGTTTAGGCGAGTTCGCAGCAGGCCCGGGGGGGTAGAAACAGGCGTGAGCAACGGGATTGTCAATCCCGCGGTTCACCGTGATCGTGCGGCATGATCTGGTTTGGCCGCCGCGGTCTACGCGTCCTGATGTATCACAAGGTGTCGCCCGTGTCGGAGGACGAACACACCGTGAACGTGGCCCGGCTTGAGCGGCAGCTGCGCTGGTTGCGCGACGAGAAATTTCAGTTCACCACTCTCGCTGACTTGCTCCGCGGGGTGCTGCCCGCGCGGCCGGTGCTCGTGACCTTCGACGATGCCTACGTGAACACCCTTGAGGTGGCGCGGCCCGTCTTGCGAGCGCTGAGCGTGCCGGCGGTGGTTTTTGTGCCGACCGCGTTCATCGGGCAAACCAGCGCGTGGGATCGCGACCCGCAGCCGCTGATGGACGTCGGTCAACTGCGCGCGCTGGCGGGCGACGGCTTTGAACTCGCCCTGCATTCGCACCGGCACGAAAACTTCGCCGGGCTCACCTCCGCGCAGATCATGGCTGATGTGCGGGAGAGCATGGTGACGATACGGCGCCTCGGTCTGACGACGGCTCCCGCCTTTGCCTATCCCTACGGTGGCCGCCCGCGCGACCGGCGTGTGCGAGCGACGATGCAGGCGGTGTTGCGCACGTGCGGCGTGACGCTGGCGTTTCGCGTCGGCAACCGCGTCAACGCGCTGCCTCTCGCCGACCCGCTCGAAATCCAGCGGCTCAGCATTCGCGGCGACGAGAGCTTCTGGGCTTTTCAGCGCAAGGTCGCGTGGGGCAAATTTTTTTGATTCGAACGTGGGGACGGATGGCGATCGGCCGGATTACGCGGCCGGCCGGCCGAAGTCTTCGAGATACTGTTCGACGATCACTTTGAGCTCCGGCGGTTGCGGGAGGCCGAGGGCGACGGCCCGCGCGCCGTCGACGCTGACGGGCCAGTTGCTCACGATGCCCTGGATGCGCGCGTCGAAGGCGTCGACGATCGCGCCGAGTTTGAGTCCGCGTTCGGCGGCCACCTGGCGGATGACCGTTTCGGCGAGGGCCGGCGTCACGCGATGGGCCGGGAGCACGTAGCCGCGATCATCGCCAAGCCGGTTCTCGGGCACTTCGTGCAGCGCGATCAACGAGTCGATCACGGTGCGGTAGCTCGTCATCGGATGACATTGATCGCGGCGAACGGGCAGCGCGCACGTTTCGCCGTTGAGCGGTTCGCGAAACATGCCGCTGGCCCAGCTCGAAGCGGCGGCGTTCGGTTTGCCCGGGCGGACGATGACCGTGGGCAGGCGCGCGGATCGACCGTCGAAATGCCCCTTCCGCGAGTGATCGTTGATCAGCAGCTCGCAGATCGCCTTGGTCATGCCGTAGGTGGTCTGGGGCGTCAGCTTGGTGCGGTCGGTGTTCGGATCCTGCATCGCGGCGCCGCCATAGCAGGCGATGCTGCTGGCGAAGACGACGCGCGGCCGGCCCGCCGCCGCGCGCGCGGCCTCGAAGACATTGCGGCCGCCATCCAGGTTCACGCGCAGGGCGTCGTCGAAGCGTTCTTCACATTCGCCGCTGACCATGGACGCGAGATGAAAGACGGCAGTGGCCGCTTCGCCGCCGACCGCCGCGAAGACCGTGGCTCGATTAAACCCCTCCCGGCCCGATCCCCTGAAAATCCAGTTTCCTATCGGTAATCGGTTTCCCGCCTCTAGGGCGTGTTTTCAAAATCCAAGGAACTAGGGTGCGAGGGATTTGATCGAAGCGCGCGCATGATGATGACCAAGCTTCGGGAGTTCCCTAAGCCCGTGTGGCGAAGGGTAAAAAAATTAACCGTGCGCGCGCCAAAAGCCGCAGGGGGCCTCGCCGGGGTCGGCCGCCCAAGGACGATGAAATCATGTTCGCGGCCATGTTCTACGT
>CANJIU010000221.1 GCA_947474365.1 Opitutia bacterium
GCCGTACACCCTGCTGCTCGAGGTGGAGATGGCCTCCGACGCCTGCCTGCTGCAACTGGTTTTCTCTCACTACGAGGTGTTGGTGAAAGGAGGCCGGCTGGAGGAGATCTACGAGAGCGTGCGCGAGGCGACCTGCACCGCCATCAGGCCGAGCAGTACGGACGACCAGTACTCGACTGAACGGGAGACCCCCGCCTACGTCACTGAAGTCCGGATCAAACGGCTGGAGGTATCGGCCTGAGATTCGCCGCAGTTGGCGGGATGATCCCTGTGCAGAAAAATGCAGCGAGATGGAGTCTCCGGCGGAGGGCTCACGTCCGAGACCACGATCACGGCGGGAACACTGCTTGGACGTGGCGTCACTACGGTGGAGGCGAGGCGGCGGTGCGCCACGCGTCCGTCGAGCCAGCCGTCGAGCCGGAGAAATGCCGCCCGCGCGCCGTGCACTGCTTTCGGCCTCACTCGACGGCATAGGACCTCGGATTCAACGCGCACCCAAGCAGTCTCCTGCGATTGACCAAATCTCATTCGGGGCGGCGTGTCAGGGGATCCATAGGTAGATATTCGAGAGGAACTCGTGATCGAAGCCGTAGCGGTAAGGTCCCGCCGGAATGCCCCGCACGCGGTCGCCACCGTAGAGATGCCACTTGCCGTAATAGCCCAGGTGATAGCCGGCGTCGCGCAGGACCTCGGGCAGGTAGGTGCCGTGTCCCGGCAGGAGCTGGAGATCGTTTTGGATCGCTCCGTTATTGAGCACGTGCTGGCCATTCATCAAAATGCCGCGATAAGGCGTGCAGACAGGAGAATTCGAAACGCCGTGGTTGAAGCGCACGCCCTGGCTGGCGAGCCGGTCGAAATTCGGCGTCTTGATCTGCCGATTGCCGTAGGCACCCATCATGTCGGACGAATGCTGGTCGCTACAAACGAAGACTAGGTTGGGCCGCCGGTCGGCCGCCGGCAGCTCCGGAGCGGCCAGCAACCAGGCGAGAGCAACGAAAGCGCAGGTCTGCGGGAAATTCATGTGGAGCGCGTTTTATTTCACGGCCGGCGCGGGCTGGCTCAAAATCCAGGCGCGATAGTTGCGGTCGTAGGGACCGCGGCCGATTTCCCCCGGCGTCAGATCGATGTGCGCCGGCGCTCCGGGAGCGAAAACTTCGCGAATCGCATCAAGGTAGCCGAACCCGTGCTCCTGCGTGGGCAAAATGTAGTGGCCTTCACCAAACTCGTTCCAGTTGTCGAGGAGCACGAGCCGGCACTCCAAGCCGACGCCGGAGCGTTGATCCATGACCGCTTTGGCCTTTTGGGCGAGGACCTTGAATTCAGCGGGCGTGAGCCGCCATTGCACCTTGGAATACTTGAAATGCCAGGGCGCTTCGTCCCAGCCCATCGAGAGTGTGAGCACGTTGGGCGGCGGCTGCGTGCGCCAGAGTCGTTCCTGCGCCGCAATGGCCTCGGCCCCGGTGGGATTGAGCTTGCCGCCGAAGGCTCCAGTGAAGGTCGGCCAGTGGTAGGCCCAGCTATTGTCGAGACCGAGGCGCTGAATCTGCTCGGCCTGCTCAGTGAGCTCCAGCGGTTTCCCCCAACACGACTGGCCGAGTATGTAAATGCCGGGAAAGCCGGCTTGCACGCAGGCGAGGCGCATTTTCTCAAGGGCCGCCGCGGCCTGCGCCTCACCGCCGAGTTCGCGGACAAACGTCGCGGGGTTGAAAATGGAAAACACGGGCTTTCCGTCGACGAGCAGGTAGTCCGCGCGCCGGAAATAACTTTCAATCCAGAACGGCACCAGCTTCCCCAGGAAATCCGCCTCGGTCGTGGGTGCGGAATAAAACTTGTTCGCATTCTCCCACATGATCGCGAACTTGAACTTGTCGTGAAATCGGCTCCGTTGCAGGCCCTTGATCCAATGGTCCAGCCCGGGGCGCACGATCGCCTCCGCGGTGCTGCCCGGCTCGCGATACCAGCAGGCGAGGAAAAACGAGATGCCGTGATCGAGCGCCCACTTGATCTCCCAGTCAGTGACCTCGGGATCACCTTCGTCATACCAGCCCAGCAGTGGTTTCCGATCGGGGTAAGGTTCGATCTTGGTCCACCGTTTGCCATCATTCCAGAGTGGGCACATCACCGCCCCGACAAGATAGCGGCCGGTGTCCACCGGTTCCGGAGCCGGCACGTAGGCAGCCGGTGCCGCGGTGACAGCCGACAGACCCAGACCCGCGAAGAGGGCCATTAGGCCAAGCCGTTTTCTTCGGGCAGACATTTCAGTGCGTGGTTTCGCGGACGATGTAGCCGGGATCGAGCGCGAGTTCGTTGTCGGCATACCATTGCTTGAGCATGCGCCGTCCCTGCTCCAGGGCCGGCCGCGCCGAGGCGTCTGCCGCGAGGTTCTTCATTTCGCCGGGATCCGTCTGTAGATCCACCAGCGACTCGCGCACGACCGTGGACGGCAGGCCGATGCTCGCCATGTCGGCCGAGGTGATCCGGGCGTTGCCGACCATGTATTTCCACCGTCCCATTTGGACGAGGCGCGAGGCGGTGTTCTCCACCACGAGGCAATTGCGCCAGTCAGCCACCGGACGTCCTTCCGCCAAGGCGCGCACGCTCTTTCCGCGAAGTGAAGCGGGAATCGGCAGACTGGCGAAATCGCAAACGGTGGGAATCAAATCGAGTCCGCTGCTCACAAGATGGCTTTTGTCCACCAAACCGGGCTTGGTCACGCCGGCCCACGACACGACAAACGGGATCCGCGCCGACTCCTCGAACAGGAAAGCCTTGTGCTCGACGCGATGCGACGCGTCTTGGTCGCCATAGTCGCTGGTGAAGACGATGATCGTATTCTTGTCCAAGCCGGAGGCTCGGAGGGTATCGAGCAGCCGGCCGATCTGCGCGTCCACCCGCTCGGTCAGCCGCGCGTAGGCCCAGCGGTGCAGCCGCCACTCGCGCTCGCCCCACTCCTGCCGCGCAAAGAGCATGAAGTCCGGCTTGTCGGCCCAAGGAGCCGACAGCTCCGCCGTCGGCACGCCGTAGTTGGCCGGCAGCGGCGGGCACAGCTTGTCGATAAATTCATTCAGGCTCATGCCCGCCGGCATTTGGAGCGCTTGGTCGAGTTCCTTCAGCGCGGGCAGTGCGAAGCCCGGATTGGGTTTTCCGATGCGCTGGAGATGCGCCCGGATGGCGAGAAAGCAGATATCGTGCGGATTGATCAGCGAGGCATACAGCACAAAGGGTTTGGCCTGCGGCCGCCGGAGAAATTCCACGCAGGCGTCCACCGCGGGATCGCGTCCCTCTTTGTCCTCCGGCGCTAAAATCTCCTCGAAGCCGTAGGCCTTGGGGTTGTCGAGCACGCCTGCCTGGCCTGGCAAGTGCGACTTGCCGGCGTAGACGGTATGGTAGCCGGCATGCTGGAAAACCGTGCACAAGCTCGCCGCCAGTATCCCCGGTGCGACAAAGTTGCCGGCTTCGCGATGGTGCTCCATGCCGATCGCCGACGGCATCATCCCGGTCATCAGGCTGAACCGCGCCGGGATGCAGACGGGATTGCTGGTGTACGCTCGCTCGAACCGCACCCCACGTGCGGCAAGGCCATCGAGGTGCGGCGTCTTCACGTAGGGGTTGCCAGCGCAACTCATCATTCCGGCGTGGTGCTGATCCGTGACGATGACAAAAATGTTCGGGCGGGCTGGCGCACCGCAAAGCGAGGAAGTGGCCGGAAGCAGCGCCGCCAAAGCCAGCGCGGCGGAAGCGTAAAGTCGGATCATGGGATTTCGGTGCCAGGGCGGCTCATTGGGGTCGTCCAGGCAGCATGTGGTGCCGGATCAGTTCCTCGGTTTCGGCACTTTGCTTCTTCGGCAAGCCGGCCGGACTCTGCTCCGCAGCCCAGGCCTCCAGTCGCGCACGGAGAGTGGCGACCAACTGCGGGTTCTGCTCCGCGACATCACGGGTTTCCCCTTCGGCGCTCTCCATGTCGAACAGCATGCACCGCCCGGAAGCCAGGTAGATGAGCTTCCAGCGACCGGAGAGCACCGCCGCATGCCCGCTGAATCGCCAGTAGAGATTCTCGTGTGGCGAACCCTGGCGAGGGCCGGTCAGGAAGGGCAACAGGTTCTCTCCGTCGAGTTTCCACTCCGATCTGATCTCGACTCCGGCGGCCGCCAGCGCCGTGGGCAGGATATCCAAAGAGATGACCGAATGCTGGAACACGAAGCCGGCCGGCAAAGTGCCCGGCCACGACATCAGGAAGGGAAGTCGGATGCCTCCGTCGGTGAGCATTCCCTTTTCACCGATGAGCGGATCATTGAGCGATCCATCCCACATGCCTGGCTTGAGCGGCGCACCATTGTCGCTGAGGAACACGATGAGTGTGTTCTGATCCAGCCCGCGCTCGCGCAGCATTTGGCGGAGGCGGCCGATTCCGTCATCCATCGCGGCAATCATGGCCAGGGCCTGCCGCCGCAGCAGCGGAAGTTCGGTGGAGGTGCGCGAGAACCAAGGTTCGGGCGATTCCATGGGCACGTGGGGTGCAAAGTACCCGAGGTAGAGGAAGAAAGGTTTGCTCCCCTGCTGACGCCTGATGAAGGCGAGGGCGGCGTCCGTCTGGACCTCGACGCGAAAGCGCGACTCGTTCACAAGAACGGGCGCGTTAGGGAGGGTCTTACCCTTCAGGTCGAAGGAGGCCGCATAGTTGCGATAGGCGCCATAAAAGTATTCGTCGAAGCCGCGCCGGCCAGGGAGGTTAGGATCGGAGAGCGTGGCGTTGTCACCCCAGAGAATCTCATTCGGCGGCACGCGTTTGCTGGCCGCCGAGTTGGACCGGCTACTGGCGACATGCCATTTGCCGACCAAGCCGGTGACGTAACCGGCCTCTCGCATCCGATCCCCCATCGTCTTCTCGGCCGCGGGAAGCGGGCCGTCGGAGTTGGTCTCGATTCCGAAACGAGTCTGGTAACGACCGGTAAGAATACCCGCGCGCGAAGGGATGCACACCGGCGCGCTCACATACCCGCGCGAAAAACGAATCCCGCTCGCGGCGAGCGCATCGAGGTTGGGCGTCGCCACCTCGGGCCGATTCCACTGGCAGGCGAGATCAGCCCAGCCGTGATCATCGGTTACCACGACGATGACATTCGGTCGCCTCGTCGTGCCGGCGGTGGCCACGACCGGCGCAACAGAGGCCAAAAGCAGTCCGAGAGCGGCCGAGCACATCAGGCTTTTGAATTTCATATAAACCAGGAAGAGTCGTGGGGTTTGGGATATTGAGACATGAAAACTGGCTGTCCGGCGTGCGTCGCGAGGACGGACCGGTATAGTCGGCGAAGATACCCTCCAATTGGCATCCCGTCATGTCATAGAAACATATGATCGCGGCTACCTTGCATCGAGGACGTCAGCCCCCAGATGATCCTGAGGTGCCGCTTCGCCCCTGCGCTAACCACCGTGTCCTGCTCCGGATCGCCACGGTTGTAGTCTTCGCCTTAGTTGCGATGAGGGCATCGACGCGTGCGGCCGAATCGGGTTTGTCCATCGAGTTCGGTCCGAGACATGCAGTGTCACGTTGGGAGATGAAGGAGGGTCTACCGCTGAACAAGGTTCGTGCTCTCGCCCAGACCCCCGATGGCTACCTTTGGGTTGGTACCCTGCATGGACTCGCTCGCTTCGATGGCGGGCGGTTTCGCGTCTTTGACACAGCGAACACACCCACTCTGCAACACGAGCGCATCGAGAGTCTCGCTGTGGATGTCAAAGGCCGTCTGTGGATCGGCGACACGGCGGGTGGCATCACGATGTATGATGGAGGTGTTTTTGGTCGCGTCACGCTGCCGGCGGACTGGCCGGCGAGGCCAGTGCTTCGACTCGTGGGCGCGGCAAGCGGAGCGATGTGGGCGGTCAACGATGAAGGAACCGCGCTTTGCGTGAGGGCGAATGGCTCGACCCAGATCGTGCGGGAGCGCGCGCACCCCAGTCTCTTCGCCGTGGACGGCGCTGGCGCTGCCTGGGTTGTAGCCGGTGGCCGACTGCTCCGGCTGGATGAGACAGGGGAAAGAACACCTGTCGGCGGTTTAACGTTGGCCCGCGGCTGTCAGGCGCTCTTCGCCGCCCGATCCGGAGGCCTCTGGATGTTGAACGAAGGCCGACTCCAGCGGTGGCAAGCCGGCAAATGGATGGAGGACAAAGGCTGGGCGGCCTGGGGCACGATCGTACTGGCGGCTTTCATTGAAACGCAGGACGGACGCATCGTCGGCGGCAGCTTCAAGGACGGCGTTCGCATTCTCCATCCGGACGGCGTCGCCGAGCGAATCGACGAGTCCAGCGGCCTTGGGCACAACTGGGCGTATTGTCTCCTGGAAGACAGGGAGGGCACGGTCTGGGTTGGCACCGGCAACGGTGGGCTGAATGGCCTGAACGCCCGGCGTGTCACGATGGTCGATACACCGGACCACTGGCGCAGCAGCGCCCTTCTTTCGGTCACACCCGCCGCCTCCGGCGGAGTGTGGATCGGCACAGAGGGTGGCGGCGTTTACCGGCTTCAAGACGGCAAGGTGACCAACCTGCCGGAGCGAAGCGGCATCTGGCAGGGCGTGGCCACGAGCGTCCTGGAAGACCGTGCCGGTGTTCTCTGGGTCGGCACCTGGAACTCAGGACTGCGCCGCCTCGAGGAGGGAGAACTTCGGCCCACCTACCCAGCGAAGGAAGGGCGCAACGTGGTACTCACGGTGTTCGAATCGGTCAGCGGTGACCTCTGGGTCGGCACCCGAGAAGGTCCGGGGAGGTTGCGGAACGGGCATTGGAACTGGTTCGAGAACGAGTCCGCCCTGAGGAACGGCCCGGTTCGCTGCTTTGCCGAGCAGCCTGATGGCACACTGTGGTGCGGGCGCGACGATGGGACCTTGCTGCGCATCGGCAGCGGTGGAACAAGTACAGTCAGTCTCGGCGCGGGACTGATCGGTGAGCAGGTGCGCACGCTGCTCGCCGACGCCGACGGCACGCTGTGGGTCGGCACAAGGCGCGGACTCGGCCGGTGGCGTGACGGCCGCCTGAAACTGCTCACCACTCGCCACGGTCTGCCGCACGATGTCGTCTGCCAGATTCTCGACGACCGAGCAGGCAATCTCTGGATCGGATCCCTGGGCGGGATCTTCCGCGCCGCCCGAGCCGACCTCCACCGCGCGGCGGACGGTGAAACCGACGCGGTGCCGTGCGTGGTTTGTGATCAAACGAGCGGACTCGCCACCTTGGAGCTTTCCGGCACGACCCAGCCAGCTGCCTGCCGCACCGCGGACGGCCGTCTTTGGTTCGCCACCGGAAAGGGGCTTGCGACAGTCCGGCCAGACTCAGTGCGCTCCAACCAGCAACCTCCCCCCGTGCTGATAGAGGAAATTCTCGTCGACGGCGTCGCCCTCACGACGGCGCCTGGCGAGGTGGTGCAGGTTCCTCCCGGTGGGCGCCGCTTCGAGTTTCGCTACACGGGTCTGAGCCTCACCAATCCCGGCCGCGTCGGGTTTTGCCACCGTCTTCTGGGGCTGCACGAGGACTGGTACGAATCCGAGACCCGCCGCGCCGCGGTATACGCGCAACTCCCGCCGGGCCGCTACGAATTCCAGGTCAGGGCGCGCAACGCGGACGGGGTGTGGAACAAGATCGGCGCCACCCTCGCCGTCTGGGTACAGCCGCAGTTCTGGCAAACGTGGTGGTTTCGCTCCGGCGCATGGACCGGATCCATGGCGGCCGTCGGCCTCGGCGTGGCGCTGCTCGTGCGGCGGCGGTCGCGCCGCCGGCTCGAGGCGCTCGAACGCCAGCGGGCGCTGGAGCAGGAGCGCGGAAGGATTGCCCGCGACATTCACGACGATCTTGGCAGCAGCCTCACCCGCATCGTAATGCTAAGCGAATCCGCCCGGACCGGCATCGATCCACCGGAGCAGGTGGCCAGTCACCTCGAGGAGATCAACCAGACGTCCCGGGAGCTCACCGTCCGCATGAGCGAGATCGTTTGGGCCGTGAATCCCGAACATGACACCCTCGACAGTTTCGCGACATTTGCCGGCAACCATGCCCGGGCTTTTCTACAACGAGCTGGAGTGCGGTGCCGCCTTGATGTCCCAGTGGCACTACCACCACTGCCCGTCGACTCGGCAGTTCGTCACCAGCTATTCCTGGCATTCAAGGAGGCCGTGCACAACGCTGTCCGCCACGCCGGCGCCACTTGTGTTGGCATCATCCTCGCGATCACCGACGGCCAACTCACCCTCGCTGTGCAGGACGACGGCCGAGGATTCGACCCCGACGCGGTGGCCGGCCGCGGGCATGGCCTGGCCAACATGGCCCGGCGTCTCACGGATCTCGGCGGCGAGTGCACCGTCGACAGCGCGCCCGGCAAGGGTTGCACGGTACGACTGCGCGTGCCGTTGCAGCGACTAGCAGCCTGTCGGACTTAGGAAGTCCGATCTGGGGCAAACGAATGTTGGCCGAACGGAACCGACAGGCTGCTAAATGAAAATGCCTGGGGCATTTTCGCGGATCGTGTGCCGGTCTGTTCGAAATATATTTGTAATAAGATGACATA
>CANJIU010000222.1 GCA_947474365.1 Opitutia bacterium
CTTCATAACTCACGCTCGCGAAACCCGCCGGTACGGCAACACCGGCGACCGTCGTGGGACTGGTGGTGGCGCCGCCCGTGCGCATCATGCGCGCCCAGTTCACGATCTTGTTGTTCCCAAGGTTGGGACTGAAGACGAAGTAGTTTTCGGTGTAGCGGAAGCCGCCAAACTGCCGCTGCTCGGCCGTCTGCTGCCCCGTGTAGGTGGTGACGCCGTCCCAGGCCGAGATTGCCTCGGTCATATAACTGAACGGCTGCTGGCTCTGGCTCTCGCTGTATTCGGTGGCCAGCGTCAGGCGCGTGGTGGGCGTGAGCTCCGTCGTTACCGCGGGCGCGAAACCATATTTCTTCGTGTAGGTGTAATCCTGCCAGCCCTGGCCGTCCTGCCAGACCGCGTTGAGGCGGAGGGCGACCTTGCGACCGAGCGGTTGATTGTGATCGACGGTGACGCGCTTGTGATACCACGAGCCCGTCTCGAGCCCGACGCTGGTCGAACGATGGTTGAGCCGCGCTTGTTTGCCCACCGCGTTGGTCGTGCCGCCCATGCCGCCGGCGCCGAAGAGAATCGCGTTGGGTCCGCGGGCAAAATCCAGGCGCTCCAGGTTGAAGCTGTCGTAGTTCATGCCGCCCTGCAGCGATGGCGCGGAACTGTCGAAGTTCTTCTGGCTGGCGTTGGCGGCGATGCCGCGGACGGTCGAGATGCCCGTGCCGCCGAACATCGAGTCGCCCCCGTCGTCGGGCGTCGCGACAACGTTGGGCGCCCACTGCTGCGCCTCGACCATGTCGCTCAGATTCAGGGCCTCGAGAAACTCCTTCGTCAGGACCGAATAGGACGCGGGGGTGTCCCGCAGATCACTGTTGATGCGGCCGCCGGCCAGCGACTCCTTGGCGACGAAGCCGACGTCGCGCGAGGTGTTGACCGTGAAGGCGTCGAGCACGACGGCCTCGTTCCCGGGTTTCGCGGCCACGACGGCGCTCGTCGCACCTGCCGCGGGCGTTCCTTGCGCCGACTGGCCGGGCAGGCGCTCCGCCAACGCCAGGCAGAGCAGACCGGCTATCAAGGGGCGGACGAGAGCGTGCGGCAGCCGGGAGCAATACGTATTCGACGGGTTGTTCTTCATGGTACTTTGGGGATTACTGGCAGGAAATCCGATCGCTGAAGCGATCAAGAGACCGGGTCCTCGGAGGCTTTGGGCCGGGGGGTTAAAGCGGAGCGTGGAGATAAAACCAAGGCGGATATCGCCCTGGACGTTCTTGAAATGAGTGTCTCCATGTCTTGCTGGCGCGCTACGCCGCCCTCGGCGGCGAAATTTGAAACCGGACGGCGGTGATGAGGACGTCTTGGCCGGTTCGGCGAGGCGCCGCAGTTCCTCCTCCGTCGGTGTGACCATCACCGGGACGACTGCACCGCAGTCCACTCGGCAATCCTTTTCGGTCACGGACCTGGCATCGGCGAGTTTCGCCAAGCCGGGCACCGGTGCGGGAACTCGGGCGACGACGCCGTGCAGCCGCAAGCCGCCCGACCATGCATCAACTCGTGAACCCAAATTACTACGGCACTCCCACCATGGCCGTCTCAAATCCAGTTCAAAGTCGTCTCAACTTTGAACAGCGCCCGAAACCCCCAATCGTGATGAACCAAGACGCTGATCTTCGACGAGGAGTTTGGCGGTTTCACCGGTCTGATCGAGAACTTCGCCCAAGTGATCCGTGGCATCGAAAAACCGCTCGTGACCGGCTGGGACGGCTATCGAGCCTACGAACTGAATGTGGCCACCCTGCTGGCCGCCAAACGCAAAGCGACCTCAGTCTACCACTCGATCCAGCCGCCGCCGATGCCGAACGCCGGGACATCGTGGACTACGAAGCAAAGCCATAATACCTATATGAAAATCAAACAGATCGAAACCCTGCGCCTCCCCGGGTGAACCGAGAGGAAGCTGGATTTTCAGCGGGATCGGATCCGGGAGGGGTATGCAGATGGGTTCAGCGGTACGAGTCTCTAGCGTGAAGCAAGAAATGGCGTGTCGGCTAAGGAAAGTGCCGGCGGAAGGCGTCGAAATCACTTTACGCAACCTGACCCCGTTCGGGTCGCGCCGGTGGAAGTCACCTCGACCGGTTACTATTTCCTGGATGCGCAGATCGTCGCGCGGACGGCGGAGTTGCTGGGCAAGACCGATGACGCGAAAAAGTACGGGGCCCTGGCGGCGAGCATCCGCGAGGCGTTCAACCGGCGGCTCTATCAGGGCGCGGGCGTGTATTCGATCGGCAGCCAGACCGCGCAGAGTTGCGCGCTGCACCAGGGACTGGTGCCGGCCGCCGAACGCGCGGCGGTAGAGGCCAGGTTGATCGCGGCGGTGGAACAGACCCAGGGCTTTCCGGACTTCGGCATTCTCGGGTCGAAGTACCTCTTCCGTTCGCTGAGCGAGGCGGGCCGCAGCGACCTGGCCTTTGCGATGCTGGCCAAGGACGAGGCGCCGTCCTGCGGCAACTGGATCAAGCGCGGCGCCACGACCCTCTGGGAGGACTGGGGCGAGGGCGCGTCGCGCAACCACATCATGTTCGGCGATTTTTCCGCGTGGTATTACCAGTACCTCGGAGGCATCCGGCTCGACGATGCCGTCTCGGCCGTGGCGGAGCGTCTCGATCCGGGCGCCGTCGCCTTCAAAAGCTTCATCATCTGTCCGGAACCGGTGCAGGGGATCGGCTGGGTGAAGGCCGAGCACGACTCGCCGTATGGCATGATCCGCAGCGCCTGGCGGCGGCAGGGTGGGGGACTGCGCCTTGAGGTCGAGGTGCCGGTCAACACGTCGGCCACGGTCTATCTGCCGGTCAAGCCGGAGTCGAAGAACGTGGTCGCGGCTATGGCTCCGGTGACCGCCGACCGCGATCGGATGGCCTTCAAGGTGGGCTCTGGGAAATACACTTTTGAGATCCGCTGAGCCCGCACCCGCGAGCGGCCGAAGGGAAACAGGAGCCGCGGTCACAGACGCGTTCATCGCTTGTCCCCAACGCCTGCCCCCGGGCTCTGGCCTTGGGTGGATCAAATCTTCACGGCGCCGGGAATGCCGGTGTCGAACGTCGCGAGGCTCAGGCCGTTTGCGGCTGCAATTTGCGAGAGGTAGGCATCCGAAGTCTGGGCTGGCTTCGCCGCCCACGAGTCAAGCTGGGGCGATGGCGCGGTAGCGATGAATCCGCCAGCGTGTTTCTTCATGTCGGCGAGCGCAGCCTGGGCCTCGGCCAGACTCAGCCGAAAAACCTGCATCGAAACCCGCAGAAATCCCAGCTCCGCTTGGGCGCAGGTGGCAAGGGTGTCGAATCCTTCCGTCTTGGCCCAGGCATGAAACCGGGCGTGGCCGTCGGCGGTGGCGTGGCGCCAGGCAATCAGCGCGTTGACGTCGAGAAGATATTTCACGGGAAGTCCGCGAGCGCGGCCTTGATCTCCTCAAGGGTGACGGTGCGGCCGCCTTCGTCGGTGGCGTCGTAAGGCAGGCCGGAAACCGGGTGTTTCTTGATGATGCGCCGACGGGGCCTCTTCGCCGGCGTCTCGATCACTTTCGAGCGGATAAATGCCGAGACGTTCTTGCGGTCGGCGCGGGCCGCGGCCCGGATGGCGCGGGCTTCCTCGGGCGAGACTTTGAAGGTGAGGGCGACCATGGTATGACCGTCTTACCGCTGGCGGAGGTTGTCAAGCCGGTTGGCCGCTCGGGCCGCTCGGGAACACGCTGGGCGTATTCCTCCCAAACATCGGCGGTGGCGCCCAGCTTCACCTGGTGGCCCGTGACCAGCGAAAGGCAGATACGCGGATGCCCCTACCACCCGATGGCGGCAATGAGCACATTGCAGTCGAGGACTGCCGCGACCCACGAGGAGTTGCGCGAGTGGACGCTGAAGAATCGCCAGCTCTAACTCGACCGCCGGACGAGGACGATCTCGTCAACCTGGCGCGCGAACTCAACCGCCTGGGTGCGCGTTAGGTCGTGATTGGCGGTTTGGCCATCAATCGACTCGGCTCGAACGGGGTTTTCGCGAAAATGACGTGAACGATCCGGGCTTCGTGCAATACGTGATCGAGCAGAGACAGCAGCCGCGTGACGCAACGAAACCGAGCGAGGACTTGGCAGGAGAATGACCGGCCGGCCAAGCCAGGATGCAGAATGATGGCGGGTAGAATGATGGTGCGAGATTCGGAAGGCTCTGTTGGGTCACACAATCATGGTGACAAAATCATGCGGAAGCCTGGGGATGATTTTGTCCTCATGATTTTGTGAAGATTCTGCCAGGGCTAAATGTGCCTGGCGGAATCAAGTCGTAGCTCGCGACGATCGAAGACCGGTTGGTCGTCAAATCTGTAGGGCAGTTCCCGAGAGCACGAGCGAGCGGCTGAAGGGAAACAGGCAACACGCTTAACCGAGATTCGAGACACGGCGGAAGACCTCGCTCACCGCTTGAGCCATTACCGGGAATGCGTGGGCTTGGATTGCGTTGTCGCGAATCTCGGTTTGGACCACGTGCTGCTGTCTCCAATACCGGACCCGATTCGGGAAGAGCGCGAAGTGGAAGCCATTGCCCCAGTGAGGCTGTCTGTTCCTCCCGAAAAGTGGGGCTTGGCGCTATATACAGACAGATTTCAGCGGCCAGAGGTTCAGGGTGACAGGCTGCAGTAGATTGCAGCGCGGAGTGTGGCGCGAGCAGCAGAGCGGTGAGGAGTTTGAAGGTACGTTCCATGTGCGGGCTATCTTGCGACGTCCGTCTTGCCAAAGACGGTGAACTCGGCGACGCCGGGGGTGATGCCTTTCGGGGAGCCGAGGATGCCCAGCCGGGCGCGGGTGCCGGTGGTGGGTTTGCATTCACGGTAGTCGATGAGCAGGTCTTCGGTGCTCTCGCTGCGGTCGAGAATCGTGGTCCATTCGTCTTTGGCGGTTTCGAGTTCCACGCGGTAGCGGAAGGGGCCGGGCCTCACGTCGTGCTTCGTATCGAGGCCGATGTCTCGCCAGATGATGCGCACGGCATGGATCGTGGCGGGTGCGCCGAAGGTGCTGGTGAGCGTCGGCTGCATGTCGCCCTCCGCAGGCTGCCACCAGGTGCGCATCTCGTTGTCCACCGCGAATCGGCCCGGGAGGTTCGGTGCGTTGGTGGAGCCGAGCGTTTGCACAAAGCCATTGATGGGCAGCCACCCGGTGTCGTTGGATTTCGCGCCCGGCGGCATTTTTCCTGGCAACCACTGCGGGAGCGACGTCGCGCCATGCACGACGAGTTCGCCGCTAGCGTCAATCTCCGCTCGATCCATGCCGATGCGGCGTTCGTGAGCGAAAACCGCGCCCGCACGGATCGTGTAAAAGGCCCAAAGCTGATCCTCCGGCCCGGCCACGATGCAGCCTGCGGCGCTCCCGGTGATCAGCCCGTCCACGGTGCGAAAGATAGGATTACGTTTCTGCGGCTGAAATGATCCCAGCGGTGATGAGCCGACAAAGCAGCCCATGGCGTAGGTGCGCCATTGCGTGCCAGCGGCGGAGTAAGTCAGGTAGTATCGGCCGTTGCGCTTCAGCATCCACGAACCTTCGATCCAGCTTTTGTTTGAGTTTTGGTTCCATTCGCCAAAGGCCTCCCAGGAACGTTCCCGTGGGTTGAAGGGGATGAGTTCGGCGGGCTCGCTGAGCGCCTTCGTCGGGTCGCCGGCGTCCAGTTCCCTGCCCCAGATACCACCCGCCTCCGAGCATCCGAAATAGAGGTAGAGCCTGCCGTCATCATCGGAGAACAACACCTTGTCCAAGACCTGCGGATCCTTGGCGCTGCGGGCGGCAGGAAGATCCCCGATTTTCTCGAAGGGCCCGAGGGGCGAGGACGACGCGTAAATAGCTGGGCCGTTGGCGGCGAGGAGGAATCGTCCACGATGGTGCACCACGGTAGGCGAGTAGCCCAAATCCCGAACGTTGAGCGGATGATGCTGCCACGTCGCTCCCTGGTCAGCACTGACCCAAGCCATGTCCACGGATGGGTAGAGATACCACTTCCCCTCATGCCAGAGCGCTGTCGGGTCGCCCAGCTCGCGGAACTGTTCCTGATGTCCGAGGAGCCAGTTTATACTGCTGTCAGGCTTCCCCTTCGTCGCTATGCGCGCAGCGCGGCCGATGGGGTAATTGGGAATCGGCAGCGGATTGCAGAAGGTGCGGGGCTGATCGGCGGCGTGCAGCGCGGCCAGCGGCGCGAGCAGCAGGGCGGTGAGGAATGTGAGGGCGAGTTTCATGGTCATCGAATGTTCTCCTGATAGGGATAGTCGAACGGCACCGCGCGAAGGAGCACCGGCTTTGTTCCGTCGAGGTGCCACACTTGATTTGGCTTCACGGTGAGTTCATGACGAACTCCGGCAATCTGAAGCACAACGCTCTGAGGTTCGGGAGCGATGCCGACGACTTCGCGCACATTACCGGCGAGGTCAGTCACCACGCGAACGCCGCGCGTGCAGGAGAATACCTCCTTGTCGCCGAGGCTGGCGGTGAAGCGGCCTTTCGTCCCGGTCAGCGTCCACTCCCGTTCACTCCAGCGCTGCGTGTAGGTGAAGTCCGTGCCATCCAACGCAGACCACCAGACCTGATCGTTGATGAGGTTGAGATGAACGCCTTGCATCCGCGAGATGTATTCGAGCGCGGACAGGATGGTCGGTCCATAGCCAGTGCGATTTTTGGTGGCTCCGGTGAAAGGGTCATATTGCTGCCCGAAGACGAGTTTCTCCTGCTGGATGGTCTCGAGCAGCTTGGTTCCGATCAACGAAAGCTCGGCATAGTGCCCGTAGTTCTCCAAGGCGCGGATGGCGCGCTGGAAGGTCAGCCCTTGGGATTGTCCGCTCCAGTCGTTGCCGGGGACATTTCTGAACTTTGGGTCGTTCGCCGCGATCGATGGCAGTGGCAACGGGGTCCAGAACTCCTTGGGGTTAAGCAGATGGTGGCGCACGAACTGATCGGCCATGTCCTGGTCAAAGCTGCCAAAATACATGCAGCGAAGATTATTGTGGACTAGGATCTCGATGATTTTTCCATTCCGATCGCGATCGAAGCAGGCCTTCTTTTCGGGGATCCAGAGGTAGTCTTTGATCTTGGCGCTTACTTTGGCGGCCTGCTCGATCCAGTGTGCCTCACGACCGTTGCCCAAGATCTTCGAAATCGCGGCAAGGGTGCTGCGGTTGGCGTAGGAATACGACATGACATCCATGGACTCCGCAGGCATTGGGGATTCGAGCTTCCGATCTGCCGAGGAGTCCGGCTGCCATGTCACTTTTTGACGCTTCAATGCGGCCTCCGGCATGCTCGCAATCCGTTCCGGTGTGGGAGGAAAGTCGAAGCTCCAGTAGTGGTAGGAGTCACCGAACTTCGTCGCGTGGTCCTCCCCGGTGTCACCAATGCTCCACGCCTCGAGGCAGCCATCGCGGTTCGAATCCCGCACCTTCCAGAGATACTGGTCGTGCTTTTCCAACACCGCATAAAGCTGCTCGAGGAAAGCGCGGTCCCTGCCTGCCCAGTAATAGACGTCCAGCGCTTCCTGCGGGAAACAGTGCCCCGAAAAGGTTTTGAAATTAGCAAGAACGCCATCCTGACCCACCGTAATCGCTCCCGGTAGCCAACCGTCGTCGCGCATTGAATTCGCCCAACTTTTTTCGTCGAACGCATTAACGCGCTGTGGGAGTCGTCCGTCTTCCCGCTGATGAGCCATGAAGATCCGCTGATTGTTGAGTGCGATCTCGACATTCCGCTTTGCATACATGGCCCCACCCATCGGCTGCGTCTCGATGTATGCGGCACTATATCCGGCGCCCTCGACGAGAATAGTCATCGTCGGCGAGTATGGTTTTAGGTTCGCTGCGGCTTGTGTTTCCGCCGCTTCAAACAACCGTTGCAACTTGGCGTCGGCGGTGCGGAAAGTGACGACGGCTTTGTTGGGTGAAGGAGATTTGTCAGCAGCGTGCAGCGCAGCCAGTGGAACAAACAGCAGGACGATGAGGAGTGTGAGCTTGATAGTGTTCATCACTTGCTCCCCTCCAGCGTGGATATGATCCGCTTGCTGATTTCGTGGGTGAGCAACTGGTAGGCTGTGCCTTGCCAGTGGGCGTTGTCGCCCGCGGCGAGTTCGAGGTGTGAGGCCAGGAGGGCATAGGCGTCGATGACCTCGATGCCTTCCTCTTTCATCACGTGGCTCGACAGCGTATTGAGCCGGATGACCACATCGTTCTTGTCACCGAGGCTGGCGACCGGTTGGTCCGGCGCAGGGCGGACGGCGGTGTAGGGCGTGGTCAGGAGGTAGTAAATCTTCGCCTGTGGTGCGCCTTTCTTGAAGCAGCGCGTCAACTTTTGCATCCGCTCCAGAACGACGGCATCGGAGACTTTATCGGGCGTCCAACTCAGGGAGTGGAGGCCGTTGTTGAAGACGACCACGTCGAACTTGTAGCGCCCGGCCATCTCGGTGAGCGCGTCTTCCGGCACGTCACCGCCGACGAAATGCACGCAGTGAAACACATAGACTTTC
>CANJIU010000223.1 GCA_947474365.1 Opitutia bacterium
AAGGCCCAATAGCTTTCCATAATGTGCGACCACCGTCTCGTCCTTGCTTGGTTTCATCCTCCCAGCCTGCCTGCTCTCCCCGAATCCTTGCCACTAAGAAACCGGGAGAACCGGAAATTGGCGGTCGGGTGATCGACGGAATCGACCTGGCAGCCGCGGTAGATGCAGAGGTCGTCGGCGACGCGACCGAGTTGTTCGAAGTGCTCGCACATCCATAGTCCGCCCTGGCCGGTCTGGCGGAACTTGAACGGGCTCTTCACCAGGAAGCGGTTGCCGGTGTCCATCGCAGCAACAAATTTCCCTTTCTGGCTGAACGGCATCATGTGGCGCCGATCGAGTTCGGGCTTGGGATCAAACGTGTCGATGTGGCTCGGGCCGCCCTCCATGTAGAGGAGAATGCACGCTTTGGCCTTGGCCGGTCGATGGGGCGCACGTGGGGCTAGCGGATTGGACGCGCGCGTCGCAGTTTCGGCCCGCAGAAGGGAGTTGAGCGCGGCAACGCTGAGGAGTGAACCGACGCCCTGGAGAAACCGGCGACGAGGAAGGACGAGGTTCATTCGACGTAGAGAAATTCGTTGGAGTTGAAGAGCACGAGGCAGAGGGCGGAGAGTGCCCGCGTTTCGGGACCAACGTCCCATGGTTTCGGATCGGGGATGAAGGGGCCGGAAAAGATATCCAACACCTCCTCCCATTCGGTGGTCGCGCCGGTCATTTCACCCACCATTGAGCGTCGCACGGATTTCGGCAGCGGCACACGTTCGACGGGCTTGGCGCGGTGGAGGGCGGACATTTTTTCCAAGTAGGCGACGGCCCGGGAGAGTTCGGCCGCGCCTGGCGCGCGGGCGTAAACGCGATCGTAGGCGAGAGCGATGCGCGCGGGGATGCTCGGGGCGTCGCGTTCGACACGGAGCGCGAGCGCGAGGGCGCGGTCATTGGGTTGCTGGCCGTTGAAGAGTGCGAAGACCTGGGGTGTGACCGTGGTGGAGTCGCGGCGATCGCAACTGAGATCGGAGCCAGGGCGGTTGAACACTTCGAGCAACGGATCCGCAAGGCCACGCATGCGGAAGGAATACAGGGTGCGGCGATGGCGCTCGGCCGGCGTGGGTGAGGGTTGATAGGCGGGGGCGACGCCGCTCATCACGTAGCGGGGTTGGAGTGCGGCTTCGAGATTGATCTCGGGAAACACCGGCGTCCCCCCGATGGCGAGGTTGAGTTCGCCGCTGGCGGCGAGCATGGCATCGCGAATCTCCTCGGCGCTGAGCCGCCGAACGGGATAGGCCGCGAGCAATTCCGCGTTCGGGTCGGCCTTGGTGACGGCGTCGGGGTGCGGGTGGCGAGCGGAGCGGCGGTAGGTGTCGCTCGTGAGAATGAGCCGGTGGAGCGCCTTGATGGACCAGCCGCCCTCAACGAACTGCGCGGCCAGGTGGTCGAGCAACTCGGGATGAGACGGGCGCGAGCCCATCTTGCCGAAATTATTGGGAGAGGCGACGAGACCGCGACCGGCAAAGTGCTGTTGCCAAAGGCGGTTGACGATCGAGCGCGCGGTCAGGGGATTTCGCGGGTCGGCGATCCAGTCGGCGAGCGCGACGCGCGGCGCCGTGGCGGCGACGTTGCGTGGGCGGAGGTCCGCTAGAGTCTCGAGGCTGGAAAGGACCGCGGGGGAGACGGCTTCGCCGGGCGCGTCAATGCCGCCGCCGGCAAGAATGTGGATCGGCGGGTTTTCGCGCTTCGCATTCGGGCTGGGCCGACCATTGCGTTCCTTGTTGGAAACGTAGCCGTTGGGCGGGCCGGAGTAGACGGTGAACGCGACCGGAGCGAAGCGGTCGAGGGTGCGCTTGTGGTAGCTGCGATACTTCGCGAGGATGGCGATCCGTGAAATCTCGTCGGGGGTGAGGCCGATGTTGCGCGGCGGCCGCTTTTCCTCGGGGATGGCGCTGAAGAAGCTGTTGAAGGTGTTGAAAAAACCGTCGCCTTGGAATTTCACGGTTGAGGCGTCAACGCCCTTTTCCTTCAACCAGGCGACGCCGGCGTCGAAGTTTTTCCGGCCGAGACTGTCGATCTCAGCGTTGAGAGCGGCGATCTCACGGTTGGCGCGCTCCTTCGCTGCGCGACCGTCCGGCAAAACCTCGCCGGCGAAAAACGGAGCTTCGAGTTCGGCCGGGTGGGTGTCGCCGAAGAACGCCATCATGCTGTAATAATCGCGCGTCGGAAGCGGATCAAATTTATGATCGTGGCATTTCGCGCAGCGAAGCGGGAGCGCGAGGAAAACCTCGCCGACGTGGTTCACGACGTCATCGAGGAATTGTTGACGGGTGACTTCGGGAGAGTTCATCGCCGTCGATTCCCAGGGGCCCAGGCGGAGAAAACCGGCGGCGACGGCGAACTCAGGATTGTCGGGGGCGAGTTGGTCGCCGGCGATCTGCTCACGCACAAACTGGTCGTAGGGTTTGTCGGAGTTAAAGGCGCGCACGACATAGTCGCGATAACGCCAGGCTCCGGGGCGCTCATAGTCGTTGGAAAATCCGCTGGTGTCGGCGTAGCGCGTCACATCGAGCCAATGCTGGGCCTGGCGCTCGCCGTAGTGGGGACTGGCGAGCAGGCGGTCGACGAGCTGGGAAACTGCGGTTTGAGGGTTACGGATTGAGTCGGCCTCGAACGCGGCGACCTCGGCGGGGGTCGGCGGCAAGCCGGTAAGATCGAATGTCAATCGCCGGATGAACGTACGCGGATCGGCGGCCGGTGCGGGGTTGAGTTGGACGGCGGCAAGCTTCGCGTTGATAAAGGCATCGACGGGGTTGCGCGCCGGACCGGCGGGAACCGCGGGCTTTTTCACCGGTTGAAATGCCCAGAGGGCGGAGGGATCGTAGCGGCGGTTTTGCCAGGCGGTGGATTGGGCGGGCGAGGTCTTGACGACGATGCCGTCGGCGGCGCTCCACACGTCGGCCCTCTTCGCGAGTTCCTCTCGGCGCCCGCCCTCCGGCCACGGGGCGCCGGCTTCGATCCATTCCTTGATCCAGCCAATCTGCTGGACGGAGAGCTGATCATTTTCTTTCGGCGGCATCGCCTTCCAATCCTCGTGGATGCGCGTGACGGCGAGGTAGGCCGGACTCTCGGCGGGTTTGCCGGGAACGATGGCGGGCTTGTCACTGTCGCCACCTTCGCGAGCCGAAGCCAGTGTTCGCAGGTCGAGGCCGCCCTTGATTTTCTCCTCGTCGTTCCCGTGGCAGGCGAGGCACTTGTCGTGGAGGAGCGGCCAGATGCGGCCGGCGAAAAGCACGTCGGCGTAGTCGGGATCAGTCACGGGCGCGGCGCGGGCGGGTGGCGCGACGACGAGAACGCAGGCGAAGAACGGAAAAAGGCCGAGGCACTTCATGGGGTCAGTCGAAGTGTTCGTCGGCCACATCGAAGGGGGGGCGTCACGTAGTTTAGGATACGCATGCGCCTCCCAGGCGGAACGACCGCGCGGTGGCGTACGCCGGGAGGAATCAGCACGGCCTGACCGGGGGCCACGGGATGCAGGACGCCGTCGAGTTCAAGCTCACCGGCCCCTTCGAGAAAATAATATACCTCGACATGGTCACGATGGTAGTGGGTGCGGGCGTTGACGCTGATCTCGACGGTGTGGAGACTGCACAGCTGATTCCCGGGTGTCATCAGGCCGCGTTGGGCCCGGCCGCAGGGACACGGCACCGGAGCGATCGGAGCGAAATCGGCGAAGATCGGAGTGGATGGAATGGTGGTCATGACGGAGCGGCGAGCATGGCGCGAAGATAGGAGACCTCGCGTTGGAGGACGGGCGCAAGCGAAGGAGCGGTCGCCCCTTCGCGGTAGAAGGGCATAAACACGAGCGTCCCGTGGAAATCGATGTCACGCAGGGCGGCGACGACCTGCCGCCAGTTGGTGACGCCCTCGTTGATGGGACGAAACTCCGTGCGCCAGCCTTTGGTGTCCGCGGACGCCTGCGCGGGATCCCGGGTGTAGGCGAGATCCTTGACGCCGAACGCCACGAGGTGCGAGCTGAGGAGGCGGGCCGATTTCAACCAGTCTTCGAAGCCCTCGATGGCCTGGTTGCCGGCGTCGAGCATGGCGCCGACCTGGGTGGGCGGGAGGTCGCGGAGCAGCGTCCACAGCGCGGACGGACTCGAGACGAGGGTCTTGTGATGGACCTGATAGATGAAGCGCACCGGGTGGCGCTCGGCGAGGGCGGAGAGTTTTGTGAAGGCGCGGGCGAGCTCGGACAATTCCCGTCTCACATCGCCGACGCCGCCGAATTTTCCACCGGAGTTGGTCTGGCGCAGGCGGATGTCGCGGATGCCGCAGCCGTGGAAAAGCTCGAGCGTTTCTTCCACGTTGGGCAGGGCGAGCAATTGGGCGGGGTCCCAGTCGGTCTCGGTGAAGGTGATCTCCACGCCCTCGCCGCGCATGGCACTGGTAAATTCCGGAAGGTCGTGCGCGAACCGATCGGGATCGGTCCAGTAGCCCTTGCGCAGGACGGCGTTGCAGGTATCGAGTCCGGACGCACGCACCAAGCCCGCGAGTGCAGGCACAGAAAGGGCCGCGAGCGATTTCGGAAAGAGGCTGAGCTGGGTGCGCATGAGAGACGCAAAGCGATTTACGGGCGTGGCGCGGCGGAGAGAAAAGCGAGAAGATCGAAGATCTCGCCGGGCGGCAAAACATCGAGGAGGCCGGATGGCATGAGGGAAATTTTCGATGTCTCGATCGAGACGATGTCGGTTTCCTTGAGGCGGGTGGCCTGCGCGGGATCGAAGAGGTTTTCAGCAAGAGATATTCCCTGCTCGGTGTAATTAATGATGCGGCCGGAGAGTTGGCGGCCATCGCGCATCGTGATAAGGGATGTACCGTATTGATCGCTGATCTCGCGGCTCGGCTCAATGATCGCCTCGAGCAGATCGCGGGTCGCGAGCCGCGAGCCGGCGGACGTGAGGTCGGGGCCGACGGCACCGCCTTCCCCGTTACAGGTATGGCATGCGAAGCAACCCACCATGCCGAAGACCCGCCGCCCGCGGGCCGGGTCGCGCGGCCCGGTGGATTTTTCCGCCTGCGCGGCGAGTTCGGCGACGGTCCAGGCGCGCACGACACCGCGGCCGGCAGGAAGCGTGGCAAGGGGAGCGGTCTTGACCGAATCGGCCAGAGATTTTTCCAGCGCCGGCCGCTCCGTCACGGGCGCGGACGCGACGGCTTCGTGGCGCAGTTCTTTCAAGAACAGGGTAAAGGCCGCCCCGCCCCGCCAGGACCCAGTGCCGTGCAGCCATGCGAGATAGCGGTTACGCTGGGCGGAAGTCCAGTCCGTGAGGCGCCCCCGCAGGATACGGGCGAGTTCGAGCTGAGACTCGCGGGTTACGGCGACTTCGAGCGCAGCGAAGCCGCGCGCGATCGCATCCGGTGCGCGGAGGTAGACGAGGAGTTCAAGCAGGCACGCGGTGCGGGCCGGCGTGTCAGCAGGGAACAGCGGCGTGAGCAGGGTCACCCATGTCTGTCGTGCGGCCGGAGAAATTTCACCACCCCGAATCAGCGTCAGGGTGAGCACGCGGAGAGCCTCATCGCGCAGAGTGGGTTCGAGCCCGTCCGCCAGTTGGCGTTGAAGTGAGGAGAGAATGGCGGTCTGATGCGATTTGGCGTCGACGCGGGCGAGCGCAAGAAGCGAAGCCAAGGCAGGCCGCGCAGATTTCTCGTCAAGCGCCCGTTGGCTCCAAACGGCGACCGGCTGGCTCTCGATGGCCGTCCGCGCGGCGCGGCGCACGAGGGAATCGGCGTGGGCGAGTGCGGGCCACGCTTGGTCGATTGCCAAAGAGTCAGCCCGGCCGTGAAACTTTTCCAAGGCGATGCGCTCGGTGACGGCGCGTGGCGCGGCCGGGAGTTCCCCCGTCGGTTGCGCCGCGAGCGTGGCGTCGCCGCTCCACGAAAGTCGGTAGATGGCGGATTGGGTGCGCCGGCCGCCGGTGGCGAAGTAAATTGCTCCATCGATCGGATTCACGCAGACGGCGGTGATCGGAAGCGGCACGGCGGCGACGATTTCCTCAGGCTTGGCCGTAAACGTGGCGCCGCTCGGAGCTAGGTGGAGTGCGAGAATCCGGCCATAGCTCCAGTCGGCGACCCAGAGGGCCTGGCGGAGTTTCGCAGGGATTTTGGCCTCACGGGGAAAAAGGACCGCGGTGGGTGAACCGAGTCCGAGCGGCAACACGGCGGGCCACCCATCAGGCGCAGTTTCGGGAACTTTATAGAGGCCGCGACGCCATCCAAAGTCGGCTCCACTGACGGCGTGAAGGACCCGGGTCGGTCGATACCAGGGCAGGTTGATTTCCAATTCGGTATCGGAGTCGAAGGTGAACAATTCCCCGCGTGGATCAACCGCGAGGGCGTAGGCGTTGCGGAGGCCACCGGCGAAGAGTTCCCACGAGCGACCGTCCAAATCCGTGCGGCAGATCCAGCCGCCCCCGAGCCGCCCCTTGGTTTCGCTGCCGACGACGGCTGGCAAGGGCGGAAGCAGCGCATCTTCGGCCCAGAGTTGCGGCACGCGCGATTTCGCGAGCGCGGGAAGCTTGGTGGCGTTGCCGGCAATGACGAACAGCGAGCGGCCGTCAGGTGACGGCATTACGGCATGAGGACCGTGCTCGCCGTCACCGTCGAGGGCCTGCAGGAGTTCGACGTGGTCGAGTTCGCCATCCCGATTCTGGTCGCGAAGGAGGTAAAGGCCCGTCGGATGGACGCTCTTCTGTGCCGCCACCGCGTAGAGATCGCGACCGAGCCAAGTGAGCCCATGCACGCCACCGATGGCAATGGGCACCCTCTTTGCCGTCGCAGCTTCCCCTTTCCGCGTCGGAAGAGTGAGACGGTAAAGAGGGCCGTATTGGTCCGACGCGAGCAGGCCGCCGACACCGTCTGGCGCAAGGGCGACCCAAGAACCTTGGGACTCGCGCGGGACGGCGTAGATCTGCTCCACGGTGAAGCCCGGCGCCGTCTTGAATTTGGGAGGTGCCGGCTGGGCGAAAACGATGGTCGCCAGAACGGCGAGCGCCGGCAACCACGTGGAGCGCGAACGAATCATGCGTCAGAAGCCGATCGTCGCGGAAAGCGTCCGACGAAACGGATGAGACAAAGATAAACCGGCCAGCGAGCGAACATCTGTGAATCAGAAATCAAACGTGTTGGTGAGCGACCAACTGCGGCCCTCGCGGATCATGCCGGTGCGAATCGAACCGTCTGGCTGGGTGCCGGTGAGCGACAGCTTGTCACCGGTCTGGAGGACGTTGGTGATATTGGCCTGGATGGACCATGAGACGCGGTTCGAGAGTTTGCGCCGGTACCGGAAAGTGAGGCCAAATGTGTGGTGGGGATCATCCTTGTAAGTGTTGCTGAGATCCACCGAGGTCGCCCCCGTGCTGCTGACCTTGTAGCCGTAACCAATCGCTTTCGGGGACTCGTATCGGTAATTGCCGCCGACGGAGAAGCCTTTGAGCAGGCCCCGGTCGAAGCTGTAGTTCGTCAGCGCATTGAAGCGCCACTCGCTCAGTTCGCGCACGCTCTGACCATTGTTTTGGAGCTGGACCTGATAGGCATCCCAAAGGCCGCTGAAGCGTTCGCGGGGCGTGTTGTTGTTGCTGGGGGCGCCATTGGTGTCGGCGTTGATCGGCACGCGGCCGACCTCCGTCTGAAATTCCTTGTAGATGAATTTAATCACATCCTCGAAGTGCGCGCCGGGGATGTTGTCGCGGATGGCCTTGGTTTGGGAAACGTTGGCCGCCAGTCGCCAGTTCTTGGTGACGTTCGCGACCAACTCCACCTCGGTGCCCTTGGAAATCGTGTCCTCAATCAGCACGGCATTCTCCGGATAGGCCCACCGCATGCCGGGGCTGGCAGTGGAGCCGGGAAATGTGCCGCCAGCGGGGAGCCAGGCGGCGACGGCCTCCGGAAATTGTTGCGCGAAGCGTTTCTCAAAATCGAGCCACGCGTTGGACGCCGCTATGTTCCTCGGAATGTTCACCTGCTGGGCGGCGTACTGCGCCTGTTGGGTGGCAGTGAGCGTGCCCGCTGCCGATCCGGACACCAACACCGGATCCACTGAGCCGTAGAGGGTATCCTTGGTGATGAGCGTGCGATACACGCCGGCGAAACTTTGCCAAAAGGCCTGTTCGAGGAGAAATTTCTGGGTCTGGAGGGTGGAGGAAGAGGACGCGTTCTTCACCCGGGTTTCAAACCGCGTGGCACGGACAACCCATTTGTTGTCCCGGGTGGCGAGCACGATGCTCTGGTCGGTGGTATCACCGGCCGCGCTGAGCACGGGTTGACGGAAGACATCGATTCGACCGGGATCGGGGTTGGTATTCTTACCCCTAGCCCGACCTTCGCGATTTGAGAGGCTTTAATCGAGCGGTTCTCTGTGTTTTCCAGAGGGAATCTGCTTGTTTGCCTGCTGGGCGACAGATAGTTGAAGGAATGCACTTTTTCGAGCGTCTTGTCGACGGTCGCTTATACCGCGT
>CANJIU010000224.1 GCA_947474365.1 Opitutia bacterium
CGTCGGCGTTCCTTTGGCGTGCTGCGTGAACACTCGCGTGATATCCCTCTCGCCATCATCTTCGGCGTCACCTTTTTCGCCGGATTCCCAATCATGGGCAAGGGCATGCTCCTATTGGGCGCACTTGGCGCATCAGTCGGATTTGGGCTGAACCAGGCTAGTCTGCTGCTGGGAGGGCAGATTGTCGGGTTCCTCAGCGGTGAATGGAAGGGTGTGTCGGGTGCACCCCTGGCCCAAATTCGCTGGGCGATAATGCTGTTGGTGTGCGCTGCAGCCATCATGTCGGTGGGAAATGCACTAACCCACTGAGAAGACGTAGCGCCTAGCTGACCGATGATTTATTACCGAAGCCCCGCCGTTTGGCCCAGCTGATTTGCTCGATTTTTCTCAACCGCGACTGACCTGACCGCTTTGAAACGGAGTCAGGGCCGCGGAGAAGTCTCAAATCACGAAGAAACACACCGACATGCCCCTCATCACGCAACTGGAGCCCGGATCACCGTGGGTTGAACTGAAGACCACCGCGGCGGACTGGCAAGAAGCGGACCCAGAACTCTTGGCCACCCTGCTCGGTCAGCTTCACCTCGTGCGTGCCTTCGAAGAAGCCGTGCTTGACCTCGCGGGTAGGGGTCTGGTGCACGGTCCGGCCCACTCAAGCATCGGCCAAGAAGGCGGCGCGGTCGGTTCGACGGTCGGCTTGCGCCCGTCGGATGCGGTCAACGGCACCCATCGCGGCCACCACCAGTTCTTGGGCAAGGCTCTGGCTTACCTCAACCAAAAGGGCATGAATCTGACGAAACTGGTCAACGAGCCGACCCAGGAAATGCTCCAGCGCACCCTCGCCGAGATTCTCGGCCTCGCGCAAGGTTTCTCGGGGGGCCGTGGCGGATCTATGCACCTGCAGTGGCTGGACGCGGGTGCACTAGGCACGAACGCGATTGTCGGTGGCGGCGTTCCGCTGGCGGCCGGAAATGCGTGGGCCCAGAAGCACGCGAAGACCACCGATGTGACGGTGACATATTTTGGTGATGGTGCGACAAACATCGGATCCGTGTTGGAGACGATGAACCTCGCCGCGGCGTGGGACCTCCCGCTGTGCTTTTTCATCGAGAACAACCTGTACGCCGTCTCTACGCACCTCAATGAAGTGACGAACGAAACGAGATTGTCGGCGCGTGCCCTCGGCTTTAATTTTCCGGCTTGGCGCGTCGACGGTATGGACCCGCTCGCCGTGCACCTGGCGATGCAGCTGGCTCAGGACTACATGCGCTCCGGGGAAGGCCCAGCACTGGTCGAGGCGGAGGTCTACCGTTTCTTCCACCAGAACGGGCCATATCCCGGCAGTGCGTTTGGCTACCGACCAAAAGAAGAAGAACAAGAGTGGTTGAAACGTGATCCGCTGAATCGCGTGGCGACCGAGATGAAGAAACTCAAGCTCATCGATGACGCGGGAGTAGATGCCGTGCGTACCGCAGCCCAAGAGGCCATGAAGACGGCGGTTGCTCAGCTCGTCGAGCAAGACCCCGACGGGAATCCGGGCGTTCGTCGAATCAAGCCGGACTTGTGGCCGGACCCGAGTTTCGTCGATGTGGGTATTCGCGGAGATGGCAGCGAGCTTGCCTCGGCACGCAAAGAAGAGGAGTCGACGTATTCAGGCGAGATGATGACCGTGAAGTTCATTGACGCCGTGGCAGCCGTGATGGACCGCCGCATGGAAACCTCCGAGGCCTATGTGGTTCTTGGTGAAGACGTGCACCGGCTCAAGGGTGGAACCAACGGAGCCACCAAGGGATTGAAGGGCAAGTTCCCCGACCGAGTCCTCGGCACACCCATCAGCGAGAATGCCTTTGTCGGGCTCGGCGGAGGCATCGCATCCGACGGTCGATTCCGCCCGATCGTCGAGTTCATGTATCCCGACTTCATGTGGGTCGCCGCGGATCAGGTGTTCAACCAGATCGGCAAGGCGAGACACATGTTCGGCGGTCAGCACGGGGTGCCGCTCGTATTGCGCGCGAAGGTTGCAATGGGTTCGGGGTACGGTTCGCAGCACTTGATGGATCCCGCGGGAATCATGGTCACGAATCCGGGCTGGCGCGTTGTTGCCCCTTCCACCCCCTTTGACTATGTCGGGCTGATGAACGCCGCGCTCGAACTGAACGATCCGGTCTTCGTCATCGAGCACATCGACCTCTACGCCGACTCCGGAAACATTCCGACCAACGACCTGGATTACCAAATCGAACTCGGCAAGGCGGCGATTCGGCGGCCGGGTAGAGATGTCACGGTGCTGACCTACCTGTCGATGGTCAGGCACTCCCTCGAGGCAGTTGAGCAGTCCGGCATCGACGCCGAGGTGATCGACTTGCGCTGGCTCGACCGCGCGTCGCTCGACTGGGAGACGGTGGGGCAGAGCATCAAGAAGACCAACGCCGTGCTCATCGTCGAGCAGGGTGCGAAGGGCACCTCCTACGGAGGATGGCTGGCCGACGAGATTCAGAGACGATTCTTTGATTACCTCGACCAGCCGGTCGAACGCGTGACCGGTGGCGAAGCGGCACCGAGCATCTCCAAGGTACTGGAGCGCGCCGCCATCGCGAGAACCGAGGAGGTCGTCGCGGGGTTGAAACGAGTGGCCGCGAACTTCGGAGGAGCACGCTAATGGCCACTATCGTGCGCATGCCCAGCGTGGCCGCTGGTGCGAGCCAAGCCGTTATTGCCAAGTGGTTGGTGAAGCCGGGAGACACCATCAAGGTTGGCGAGCTGTTTGCCGAGTTGGAGACCGAAAAGGCCGTAGTCGAATACAACTCCGAGGTGGAGGGCACAATCGGTCGACTCGTGATTCCCGAGGGTGGTACCGGTGAAATCGGCACGCCGATTGCGGTACTCATCTCCGCGGGCGAGACCGATGCCGATATCAATGCGACTCTCGGCGGCGATGGCACTGCCGCGCCCGCGGCTCCGGCAGCTCCTTCGGGTAAGGCTCCCGCCGCCGCCCCCGCACCGGCCGCCGCAGCACCAGCAGTGGCGCCGTCTTCGCAACCCGTGCAGTCGACGGGCGAGCGTTTATTCGCATCGCCGGTTGCCCGCAAGATGGCCCGCGAGCGGGGAGTTGACCTCACCGGTGTGGCCGGTTCTGGCCCGGGTGGGCGAATCGTTCGCCGCGACGTCGAGGGTCTGGCGACTGGCGCTCATTCGACCGTGCACCCGACGGAGGAAGCGCCTGCATCATCCGCCCCCGCGACGACTGTGGCGGGCAACACCGAAATCCCGCTGACAGGCATGCGCAAGGCGATTGCACGACGACTCACCGAAAGCAAGTCGACGGTTCCGCACTTCTACGTGAAGACCGAATGCAAGGTGGATGCACTCCTCGCCCTGCGCGAACAGATCAACGGCTTTTCCCCCGTGCGTATTTCCGTCAACGACCTCGTTGTGAAAGCCGTTGCGGCTGCGTTCGTCGATGTTCCCGAAGCAAACGTCACCTGGGGTGGCAATGTGCTCATCAAGCACGGCTCCGTGGACATTGCCGTGGCGGTGTCCACCGAGGGCGGCCTTGTCACGCCAGTCGTGCGCAACGTTACAGCCAAGTCGATCACGGCGGTCAGTGAGGAGATCAAGAGCCTCGTCGCGCGGGCGAATGAGAAGCGTTTGCGTCAAGAGGAACTCGAGGGCGGTTCGTTCTCGATCTCGAATCTCGGCATGTACGGCGCGCTCGAATTCTCAGCAATCTTGAATCCACCGCAATCGGGAATTCTTGCCGTCGGTGCCGCACTGGATCAACCGGTGGTCGTGGATGGCCAACTCGCTGTTGCCAAGGTGATGCGCTGCACGCTGTCGGCCGACCACCGCGCTGTCGACGGAGCGCTCGCCGCGAGGTGGCTGGTCGCGTTCACCAAACGCATCGAGAATCCGGTCAGCCTGTTGCTCTAGACCGACGCTCTAAATTTGACCTCACCGCGCACCCTTACACCGGAAGTCCCATGAACGCATCTCTCGCGCCCGAGAAACTCAACCTGAAGGACCCATCGCTGCTGCGTCACCAGTGCTACGTCGACGGTGCATGGCTCGACGCGGATTCGAAGGCGACCATCGCAGTCCTGAATCCTGCCACGGGCGGCGTGCTGGGGACGATCCCGAAGATGGTCGGGACCGAAACGCGCAAGGCGATCGCCGGCGCCGCCGCGGCGCTGCCTGCCTGGCGCGCAAAGCTCGCCAAGGAACGCGCGGCGATTCTGCGCAAGTGGTTCGACCTGATGATGGCGAACCAGGAAGACCTCGCGTTCATCATGACCGCCGAGCAGGGCAAGCCGCTGGCGGAGTCCCGGGGCGAGATCGCCTATGCGGCCTCGTTCATCGAATGGTTCGCGGAGGAGGGTAAGCGCATTTACGGCGATGTGATTCCCCCCGTCGCTGCCGATCACCGTCTCGTCGTGATCAAGCAGCCCATCGGCGTCTGCGCGGCCATCACGCCCTGGAACTTTCCCGCGGCGATGATCACCCGCAAGGCCGGCCCCGCGCTGGCCGCCGGTTGCACGATGGTGTTGAAGCCTGCGACCCAGACGCCCTTCTCCGCGTTGGCGCTCGCCTTGCTCGCCGAGCGCGCGGGCATTCCCAAAGGAGTGTTCAACGTCCTCACCGGAAGCTCGGCCGAAATCGGCGCGGAACTCACCGCGAGCCCGGTCGTGCGCAAGCTCACCTTCACCGGTTCCACCGAAGTGGGCGCCCGGCTCATGGCCCAGAGCGCGCCGACCATCAAGAAGCTCTCGCTCGAACTTGGCGGCAATGCCCCTTTCATCGTCTTCGACGACGCCGATCTCGATGCGGCGGTCGCGGGCGCCATGCTCTCGAAGTATCGCAATTCCGGCCAGACGTGCGTCTGCGCCAACCGCCTGCTGGTGCAGGAAGGCGTGTACGACGCGTTCGTCGAGAAGCTCGCGGCGAAGGTGAGTGCGCTCAAGGTGGGCAACGGCGCCGAGGCCGGCGTCACCACCGGGCCGCTCATCGATGAGAACGCCGTGGCGAAGGTCGAGGAACACGTCGCCGATGCGCTGGCGAAGGGCGCCAAGATCGTCGTGGGCGGCAGGCGGCACGCGCTCGGCGGCCGGTTCTACGAGCCGACGGTGCTCGCGAACGTGACCACCCACATGAAGGTGGCGAGCGAAGAAACCTTCGGACCCGTGGCGCCGGTGTTCCGCTTCAAGACCGAAGCCGAAGCCATCGCGATGGCGAACGACACCGAATTCGGCCTCGCCGCCTACTTCTACGCGCGCGACATCGGTCGCGTCTGGCGTGTGGCCGAGGGCATCGAATCGGGCATGGTCGGCATCAACGTCGGCATCATTTCCAACGAAGTGGCGCCGTTCGGCGGCGTCAAGCAGTCGGGCCTGGGCCGCGAAGGCTCGAAGTACGGCATCGAGGAATTCCTCGAGGTGAAGTACCTCTGCATGGGTGGTGTCTGAGGAGATCTCACGCGGGGCGCGGCGCGAGCCTGTGGGTGACAATAACTCCACCCGGCCGCCACGTGGAAGAATTCCGGTGGGGGTTTCCGAGTGGATCGTGGCGCCCTGCTGACCGCTGTCACGATGCACCGGAGACTGGATTGCTTGACCGGCGTGGCAGATCGCGATGTATCCTGGACAGGGATGCGACATGGGACGGCAAGGGCAGGGAAGACTCTAGGAGGTCGCCCCGGCCCTTTCCCGCGGAATCCTGATTGGAGCGATCCGACGTTCAGGCCGCCTGACGCGCGTAGAGATGGTGGAGGCCGCCCACTTGCGGGAATTCGACCACGCTCCCTTGTTCTGGAGTCTGCACCGGCCGAGGAACCGGGCTGTCCTGCGTCTACGACCGATGTGGAGGAGAGTGGTGATAGTACTCGCAGTAGTCCTTGAGAACTTTCTGGAGGTGGCGTTCGCCGATGACGATCGCTCGATCCAGACATTCCCGACGGATGGTCCCGATGAGTCTTTCGACGAACGGATTCTGCCGCGGCGCGCGCGGCGCAATGAACTTCTCCTCGATCCCAAGGGCCTTCACACGCTTGGTGAACTCGGCGCCGTAGATCCCATCGCGGTCGCGCAGCAGGTATTTGGGCGGCGTCTCGAACGGGAAGGCGTTTACGATTTGCTGCCCGGCCCAAGCCGCCGAGGGGGCGTCGGTGACGGCGAAATGCCGCACCCTGCGGCGCTCGTGGGCCAACACCACGAAGACGAACAGCACACGGAAAGTGACCGTCGGCACCGTGGAAAAGTCGACGGCGATGAGTTGCTTCGTCTGGTTGCGGAGAAACGCTCGCCACGATTGCGAGGACGGCCCGCGTTCGCCTTGGGACGAGCTTGCGAACCGTGGACACTTGGAGACCGAGTTTGGCCAGTTCCGCCCGAATCCGTGGCCTGCCCCAGGTGGGATTGGCCTGCCACATCCGACGAATCAGATCGATCAACCCACGGTCCTTCGGCGTGCGACCCGAGCGACGGCGCGATTTCCAGCGCCAGAAAAGCCGTAATCCGGCCTGATGCCAGCGAACTACCGTCTGCGGTTGGACGATCACCAACACGTTCGGCCACCGCGACCAGATCGCGCAGAGGGCTGCCCAGAAAAGACGGTCGGAATTGCGGAGGGTGGAGGCCTTAACCGTGGGTTCAGCTCCAGCAGTTGGTTCCATAAGGCGAGGTTCTCCAGGACGGGGTGAAGACGGTAGTGAAATGCTGTGGCCAGGCTTCGCGGGACCGCATAAACGAGTGAAAGCATGGCAGTCCAACCGGCGCCGATTCAGACCACCATCAACGACTTCCCCCGCGGATGGACTTTTTGTCACCCACAGGGTCCCAACGCGCTCCGGTTGACTCAAATTACCACGACCTCTGGCGTTGCCCTGCCACCCGACTCTGACTTCGATGCCCCTGATGCCGACATCCAAATCCAAACCCGCCGCACCGCTTACCTTCGACCTCCCGGTCTCGCTCATCGTCAAGATCGAGGCCATCCGGTCCGACCATGGCCTCGACTCCGCGAGCGAGGCGGTCCGCATGGCTCTCGAAAAGTTCGACCTCGGCGGCTTCACCTCCGACGTAGAGGAGCATACCCAGATTTCGGTGCGGATTGACGCCGCCACGCGCAAGGGACTGAAGCGGGTCGCGAAGGCGAAGGACGTGAGCGTCGGTGCCATCCTTCGCGCGGCGTTGGAGGCGGTGCCGGCGAAGAAGAAGCGTTGAGGTGCGTGGGAACGACGCGCCGCTGCTTTGAGCATAGCGCATTTCACGGTGCGTATCCCGATTTGATTGTAGCGCCCCTTGGCATATACATAGTTCTCCAAATTTTATGCCACACATGCCTTTTGAGTTTACAGCTTCAAAGCGACTGCTGCTGCGCTATCGAGCGTTTGTAAGCTTTATGCTCGTGGCAGCTTCGCAGTTCTTAAGCTTGGCTGCGGCCGCAGATCCGGCGTCGAAGATCGATCCGCCGGCTTGGTCACATCGCCACTCTAAAGAAGAAATTCAGGCGTATGGAACTCGTGCTTTAACTCAGGAGCCGGACGAGAAACTAAGTCCGGTAATTCGAGAGAGGAAATTGTGTAGAATTCTTCGTCAGCAGCAGCCCTGCAAATGATGTTCGCTCAACCGGATCGACGGGCGAGATGACCTAAGTGTTGCAGAGAGAGCCGAATTTGGGCGTCCCAGAAGGGACCGTCAGAGGAACGCGCGATCTCGGCGGAATGACTGATCGGACGGGCCAAATTCGGTACCGCTGTCTACAATACGTTACTTTTGGAGACGGGCGAAAACGGGGATCAGACTTTCGCCCAACAACCGGGAACTGCTGATAAGAAACTGGATTTTCAGGGGAATCGTGATCCCAAGGGGGCGGCTGCGCTTCGATGACGGGGATCACCTGCCGTGAACTGCGGGTTGATGGCGCGATTGGCTTAGCGCGTGTGCAAAAATTAATTCCCACTTTCGTTTGGCAGGAGAGTGTAGTTCCAATCTGGGAGCACAGCGTGTCGATAAAGGCTGATGTCGTCGACTTGCTCCGGGGAGAGCTTGATGCCGGTCTGGTAACGCTTGGGGTTCAGGACGCAGGAGACGGTGAGCCCGGAGACGGTGCGAGTTTTGCGGATGAGACGC
>CANJIU010000225.1 GCA_947474365.1 Opitutia bacterium
GAATTCCCCGAAGACATAGCCCGCCTCGTGCGCGCGGCGGGCGGCTCCGTCGAAGAACCGCACGTGGGTTGGAGCGTCCCGCCAACCGTTGCGGGTGGGCCACGCCGTGATGAATCCCAGCGTCTCACGCACGGCGGTGGTCCGAATCGTCCGCAAGCGGGCCATCAGATTCGAGACGGTGGGATCGGCATGATAGCCCGCCTGGCGCGCCTCCCGTTGCACCCGCTTGCGCAGCGCCGGCGTGATGCGCGGACTGTTGCGGAGCGCCAGCGAGACCGTGGTGTGTGACACTCCGATTTGGGCGGCCAGATCGCGGATGGAGAGGCGTGGGGGCATTTTACTGGAAACAGGAGAGAGGCTTCCGTTGCTCGCAGAGGCAAGTAGAAAGCAGTCGGGAAATCTGAGCCCCTATCCGGCTTGCCACTGATGCTTTCTTCTCAGCCCAGTTCGAGTTGTTCACGAACCTCCAGTCCAATGCTGCCCCCTCATACCTCTTTACTCACACGCCGCCGTTTTCTGGAAAACACCGCTCTGGTTGCGGCGTGCGCTCTCGTGCCGCAGAAGACCGAGGCCCAGTCGGGCGCAAATCCCGCCGCGGGAAATGGAGCGAGGCACCCGTCGGTCCGAACGCAACGCAGACCCTTCCTGCGTTACTACGTACCACCGGAGGCGAGGGAAGAGCATCTGGCTGAACTCATCACTACCTGCGAGCGCACTGGGATTACGGACGTGTCGCTCTTCACCACCGAATATCTCGGCGTCTCGCAGTTCAAGGAAATCGACGAGTTGAAAAAAATCTGCACTCACCTGTCCCAATGCGCCGAGCGGCTGAAGGCCGCTGGATTGGTGTTTCACCTGAATGCGTTTCACACGTTGGGTCACCTCTACGCCTCCGAGCGCGAGGTGCAGAAATTCGGCTTCCAGCGGCAAGTTCAGGCGGACGGCAGGCCCGGGCCGCATCCCGTGCTGGATCCCTCGTGCCCGAAATTGAGAAGCTATTTGCAGCAGGCCTATCGCCTGTATGGCCAACTGCGGCCGGAACTGCTGTTCTCCGACGACGACTACACAGTGAAGTTCACGCAGTGTTTTGTCCCGGCGCGGGTGACGCGCTTTGCCACACGCTTTGGCTGCGCCAACGATCCCAAGGTCGTTGATTCTCTGCTGACCAAGGGCGACCGCTCCGCCCGGGCGTTGATGTCGGAACTCATCACCGATGATCTGGTTTCACTCGCGGAGGAACTACGGAAGGTCGTGCATGAGGTGTCGCCCGCTACGCGACTGGGTCACATGCATGCCGGCTCGGTCACCCACGATGTGGCCCGAGTGGCGCGCGCCTTTGCCGGCAGCAAGCGCCCGATGGTCCGCCCCCAAATCCAACTCTACCGGGAGGATGTCCCGCTGGCGGATTACCCGGATAAATTCTGGGGACTCGACACGTGGAAGGCGCGGATGCCGGAAGATTTCGAGTTCTTCCCGGAGTGCGAAAACTACCCCTACGATCCCGCTCTTAAATCACCCGTGGCGGCGTTCGCCCACCACGCCTACATCCTTTCCGTGGGCGAACCAAGCGTCGCGTTGAGCTTGAATGGCAGCAGTGACGGCGGAAGGGTCCCGGCCGCGGAATCGCGTTCGCTGGTGGACTACTTTGCAGCGCGCCAGGGTCAGTTGAAAACCGTGGAAACGCTTTTGCAGGGCCGCAGCGAGCCTATCGGGGTGGCGGTCTGGCAGGATCCCGAAATGCAAAAGCTCGGCCTCCTGCGAAAGACCTCACTGAAGGCCCTGCAGGCGCGCGGCGTGCCGCTGCGTTGCGTGCGCCACGCCGAGGAGGCCGTTCTGCTTTGGGGCGATGCGCTGCAACACTTGGATGACACAAACCTGGATCAGGTCCTTCACCGGGGAGGATTCCTGGACTTGCGCGCCCTTCAATCACTGGAAAAGCGCGGTCGGCTGGAGCAGATCGGGCTGAAGCTGGGCGAGCGCTGTGCGGCGACCGACGTGATGCACCTCCGCTACGAGCGGCAGGATCGTGGCACCGAGTTGTGGCCCTACTATTATTTTGTCGGGCGCCTGCCCGGCAAGGAGCATCTGCCATTTCACGTGACCGCCAGGGAGGGAAAGACACTGGTGACGTATCTCGACGAGCAGCGGCAGGTCAGTGTGCCGCACCTCCTGACGTGGACGAGTCCCGCCGGCGCGCGGTTCGCACTGCTGAACGCCCAGACTGATACGACAACGGGCGAGTCCCTGCTGAGCCGATGGAGCGCGCCGTGCCTCGTGCGTGCCATCGAGTGGGTGCAGGGCAAGGCGGTTCCGGCCCTGACTCTCTCCGAAGGGACGTTCCTGTTGAAGGCACTGCGGCTCGGGACCGATGACCAAGTCCTTCTGACGCTCTGGAACCTCAGCACCGCCCCCGCTCCCGCCGCGGTCATTCGGCTGACCGGTGATTTCGCCAACTACACGTGGTCGCGCATCGATCCCGCGGGCCAGTTGCGACGGTTGGTCAACAGCTCCCGAAACGGCCGTTTCGAGACCACGCTTGATGAGACGCTGCCCTCGCTGGGCTGCACCTTCCTGCTGGGACGACGCACCGCCTGAACCCCATCCTTTTGCCCCCTCCTATTTTGAAACCAGCACCCGATTCTGCCGGCATTCCTCGCCGCGAATTCCTAAAATCCTCCGGTCTCGTCGCCTGGTCGGCCGCGTCCCGGCGGCCATCATTTGGCTGGGCCTTCACCTGGTCGCGATGACCAGCGCGCCGTCGACGCCCCGACTTCCGAACCTTCAAGCCACATGAATCGAGCCAACGCGACCCTCAACCTCCTTCCCGCACGGACCGTATCCCGGTCCCGTCACCGGCTGATCTTCGCTGCGGTCACGCTGCTCCCGGCGCTGCCGGCCCAGGCGGCGCCCGTAGACTTCAACCGAGAAATCAGGCCGATCCTGTCGGACAAGTGCTTCCACTGCCATGGACCGGACGACGAGGCCCGGAAGGGTCGACTGCGCCTCGATACCCGCGAGGGCGCCACCCGGATGCGGGAGGGATTCACGCCCGTGACTCCTGGAAAGAGCGCCGACAGCGAGGTCATCGTCCGCGTCACGAGTGCCGACGAGGAGGAGGTGATGCCTCCGCCCGACGCCAAGCTCGGTCGCCTCACGCCCTCCGAGGTCGCAACCCTCCGGCGCTGGATCGACGAGGGAGCCGGCTACCAGTCGCACTGGTCATTCGCGCCTCCCGACCTAGCCGCCCAGGCTCCCACCCGGGAACCGGCGGGCTTCCCGCCCGCCCCATCACCCATCGACCGCCTCGTCTTCGCCTCCCTGGCCAGCCGCCAGCTGCGACCCCAGCCCGAGGCTGACCGCCTCACTCTCATCCGGCGCCTGACACTCGACCTTAACGGCCTACCCCCGACGCCCTCCGAAATTGCGGCGTTCGTGGCTGACCCGTCTCCCGAAGCGATACCCCGACTCGTGGACCGCCTGCTCGCCTCGCCCCGCTACGGCGAGCGGATGGCGGCCGACTGGCTCGACGTCGCCCGGTATGCCGACAGCTACGGTTTCCAGATCGACCGCGAGCGCGACATGTGGCCGTGGCGCGACTGGGTCATCAGCGCCTTCAACCGCAACCTACCCTGGGACCAATTCGTCACCTGGCAGCTCGCCGGCGACCTTATGCCGGGCGCCACCGACGAGCAAATCCTCGCCACCGCGTTCAACCGCCTGCACCCGCAGGAGGCCGAAGCGGGATCCGTCGAGGAGGAATACCGGATCAACCACGTCAACGACCGAACCACCACGTTCGGTGCCGCCTTCCTTGGTCTCACGCTTGAGTGCGCCCGCTGCCACGACCACAAATACGATCCAATCTCGCAGCGGGAATACTATTCCCTCTCGGCGTTTTTTCAGGACATCGACGAGGCGGGCCTGTATCCGCTAGGGCCGGAGTCCACGCCGACCCCGACCATGTGGCTGCCCGATGACGCGCAGCGGCGGAAATACGCCGCCGCGACCAGTGGGGTCCGGACCGCGGAGCAGGCTCTCGAAGCCGCACGCGCGTCGGCCCGCGGGGCGTTCGAGCGCTGGCTAAGGGATACGCCCGCCTCGGGCCTCAAGCCGGGCGGTGAAATTGCGCGCTTCAACTTTGACGACGGCGAACCGGCCCCGATTCCGCCGAAGGGTCCGAAGGCCCCCGCGGTTACGCCGAACGCCGAGGCCGCCCCCGCGCCCGAGTTGCCGCCGGCGCTCATGCGGTTCGCCAACGCGGCCCAACCGGGCGACTACGCGACCTCGCCCGTCGAGAATCAGTTCGTGCCCGGCAGCAGCGGCTCCGCCGTGCGTTTCAGCGGCGATTTCCCGCTCAACACGACGGTGGGAAACTTCCGACGGCACGATCCCTTCTCCGCCGCGCTGTGGCTCAAGGCGCCGCGTAAGGAGGAGCGGGCCGTCATCCTCCACCGGTCCAGCGCCGCCAGCGACAGCGGAAGCCGGGGCTACGAACTCATCCTCAACGAGGGTCGGCTGCGCTGGTCTCTCATCCACTTCTGGCCAGGGAACGCGGTCTCGATCCGCGCCCTCGACCCGTTGCCCCTGGGGCAATGGGTGCACGTCATTGTCACCTCTGACGGCTCCAGCCTTGCGGCCGGCCTGCGCCTCTACCTCGATGGCCGACCCGTCCGCGTCGAGATAGTCCAAGACAACCTGACCAAGGACATCACCGGCTGCCGCACCTACAACCCACCCGAATTTTCCTGCAACACGCTGACCGTCGGGGCGCGCTTCCGCGACCGGGCGTTCAAGGACGGGGTGGTCGACGACCTCCGCATCTTCAACCGAGCGGTCACCGAGCTCGAGGCGGCCGACCTGCACAGGTCCGGCGCGCTGGCGGGGGCCGCCCCGGAGGCGCGCTTCGACTATTACCTGACCAACCATGACCCCGCCTACCAGCAGGCGCTGGGGTCGCTTCACGCCGCGCGCGCAGCCCAAACCGATGCCGCGGACGAGGCCCGCGAAATCATGGTCATGCGGCAGAGCTTCCGGCCCCGGACCGCCTACGTCCTGCGGCGCGGAGAGTATGATCAGCGCGGCGAGAGTGTCTCGGCCGGCACCCCGGAGATCCTGCCCCCCTTTCCGGCCTCGGAGCCCCGCAACCGTCTCGGGTTGGCGCATTGGCTGACCGACCCGCGCCATCCGCTTTTTGCCCGCGTGACGGTGAATCGTTTCTGGCAGGCCCTGTTCGGACGTGGACTCGTAAAGACCGCCGAAGACTTTGGTAGCCAAGGCGACCAGCCCACCCACCGTGAGATGCTGGACTGGCTCGCCGGCGAGTTCATCCGGTCGGGCTGGGATGTGAAGGCTCTCCTCCGGACGATCGTCCTTTCCGAGACCTACCGGCAACGCAGTTTCGCGACGCCCGGGATCATGGCGGATGACCCGGAGAACACTTGGCTCGCCCGTGGCCCCCGCTACCGGCTCCCCGCCGAGATGATTCGCGACCGGTCCTTGGCAGCGAGCGGCCTGCTCGTCGAGAAGATCGGTGGTCCTCCCGCCTACACCTATGATATACCCGAATCATTCAAGCCCGCCCCCGCCGGCAAGGGAGAGGACCTTTACCGCCGCAGCGTCTACACCTTCTGGCGGCGCACCGGTCCCGCCCCGGTGCTGGAGGCCTTCGACGTGCCGAAGCGGGTGGTCTGCGTGGTCCGCCGTGACACCACCAACACGCCCCTCCAAGCGCTTGTGCTGCTGAATGGCCCCCAATTTGTCGAGGCCTCCCGGGCGCTGGCCGAAAAGCTCTATCGCGCCCACGGGGGACAGCGGGACCGGATCGTGGCCGCAGCCTTCGAGCGGGTGCTTTGCCGACCGCCGGACGCCGCCGAGCGGGAAATAATCATCCGCCTCTTCGAGGACCAGTTGGCGGTGTTCACCGCCGATCCGCGTGGTGCCGAGACCTATCTCGCCACGGGCGCCACTCCCCGCGCGGTCGGCCTGCCGACCCCGGTCACCGCGGCGGTCGCCGTGGTTGTCAATACCCTGATGAATCATGACGAGTTCGTGATGAAGCGCTGATCACCACCATGCCAACACACCCATCCCACTCACCACTCTGCACCGGCCACACCCCTTGGTTTTCAATGAGCCGCCGCGAGTGCCTCAACCGGCTCGCGCTCAGCCTCGGGGGCATCGCGCTGGCCGACCTGCTGCGCACCGAAGCGGGGGCCGCGACGCCAGCGCCGGGCACCGCGGGACTTCCCGAGCTCCCCCACTTCCCGGCACGGATCAAGCGCATCATCTACCTTTTCCAGTCTGGTGGCCCCTCCCAGTTGGATCTCCTCGACCCCAAGCCGCTCCTCAACCAACGCCACGGCGAGCAGCTCCCCGATTCCGTGCGCGGCGCCCAAAGACTCACCGGCATGTCCGGCAACCAGAGTTCCATTCCCATCGCCGGCTCGCCCTTCAAATTTTCCCGGCACGGCCAGAGCGGAGCCTGGTTCAGCGAACTCCTCCCTCACACCGCCAAAATCGCCGACGACCTTTGCATTATCCGTTCGATGCACACCGAGTCCATCAATCACGGACCAGGCGTCACTTTCATGCAGACGGGTTCGCAGATCCCGGGCCGTCCCAGTTTCGGCTCGTGGATCGATTACGGCCTGGGCAGCGCGAATGCCAACCTGCCGTCCTTCGTTGTGCTGATCACCAAGGACAAAGTGAAGGGCCAACCCCTGATGTCACACCTCTGGGGCGCCGGCTTCCTCCCGGCCCGCCACCAAGGGGTGCGTTTCCGCTCCGCCGCCGACGCCGTGCTCTACCTCAATAATCCCGCCGGGCTGAGCGCGGAAGGCCGGCGCTTGGCGTTGGATCGCCTGCGTGAATTACACGAGCAGCAGTTCGCCGGCACCCCCGATGCCGAGATCTCAACGCGCATCGCGAACTACGAAATGGCGTTCAACCTGCAATCGAGCGTCCCCGAAGTCACCGACCTCCGCGGAGAGCCCGCGCATGTGATCGATTCCTACGGGCCCAACGCCCGCAACCCCGGCACTTTCGCCGCCAACTGCCTGCTCGCACGTCGGCTGGCCGAGCGCGGCGTGAAGTTCATCCAGCTTTACCATCAGGACTGGGATCACCACAGCAGCCTGCCGGCCGGACTGCGGAGCGAATGCCGGGAGACCGACCAGCCCGCCGCCGCCCTCGTGTCTGACCTGAAGGCGCGCGGCATGCTCAAGGATACCTTGGTCGTCTGGGGCGGCGAGTTCGGGCGGACAAACTACTGCCAAGGGCCGATGACCGCGAACAACTTCGGTCGCGACCACCACCCCCGCTGCTTCACGGGCTGGATGGCCGGCGGCGGCGTCAAGCCGGGCCTCACCTACGGCGAGACCGATGACTACGGCTACAACGTTGTGAAGGACCCGGTGCACGTCCACGACCTGCACGCAACTCTCCTCCATCTGTTCGGCATCGACCACGAGCGCCTGACCTACCGGTTTCAGGGCCGCCGTTTCCGACTGACGGACGTTCACGGCCGCGTGATCAGCGCGCTGCTCGCTTGAACCCATCCTTTTTATGAAACCATCACCTGATTCTGCCGGCATTCGTCGCCGCGAGTTCCTAAAATCCTCCGGTCTGGTCGCCTTGTCGGCCGCCGTTACGCCGGCGGCCGTGGCCGCGGACGCAGCCAAGTCATCCGAGGCTCC
>CANJIU010000226.1 GCA_947474365.1 Opitutia bacterium
CAAGTTGCTCGCTCGCGCTGGGTCGGCGAAATTGAGCTTTGGATTTTGCCATCGGCACCACCCAAACAAAAGCCGGGAAGAAAGTCCCGCGAAAAATAGCAATGCCCTCCGCGAGTGAAAATTACGGGGGTGAAGAAATCCGCCCTACCAAGCGGAGCGTAAACGACCGAAAATTTGGCGGACGAAATCGAACGGCGACCTGCGCGTGCTTGCGCGCCACAGCCGGCTGCAGTCGGCATGGACCCGGGGTTCGGGCCAGTTCACCGGCAGTGGCGGAGGCCCCCGCAACGGGAAACTCGACCACGTGGAGCCATCAACCGCATTCGTCGCAGTGGCATCGAAGCCAATGTGCTCCACCATCGACCAGGGTGGGCGCAGGCACGCTCCGCTCCGGAGCAGATGGTGGTAGACCCAGCGGACCGCCCAGATGTTTTTCCGTTCCTCTTCCCGCGCCATCGGCGGCAAATCCATGCCATAGGCATCCGCCGCCTCTCCCCGAGCCTTCAACTCGGCCATTTTTGCGGTGGCCGTCTGATGCCCCATTCCGTTCCATGAACGCGACCACGCGCCCCAGCTCCAAGACTCGGCCCGCCCGTCGAAATAGGGGCTTTCACCAACGTCGGCCGGCCGCACGCGAGGATGGGTCCAACCGGTCACACTCATCACCCTCGGATCGTCGGCGTAGCGCCGCAGCGCGGCGCACAACCAGGCGTAGGTCCCAGGCGCACACACGAGATCGTCCTCCCAGACGACAAACGCCGAATGGCAGGCGGCGACTTCCGTCACCCCCGCAAGCACGTTGCGGCCGAGCCCGAGATTTTCTCTGCGCTCGACAACCTCCAGCTCGCACCAGTCGATGGTCCGAACCAGCGCCCGCACCTCCGCCACCCGCGTTGCATCGGCCGCCCCCTTCGCCCCGTCCGCATACACGCGAATGAGCGGCACGCGGTTTTCCCTCAGGCATGCCAGCACCCGCGTCAGATGTTGCGGGCGGGCGTACGCAAAAACCACCACCGGGATTGGTTCGTCCTTGGTCATTGCCTCTTGAAAAGCAAATCCCGATGCGTGCCCACGTCGGTCAGCACCTCGCGGAGTTCATAGCGCGGCGCGAGGAGCGCGGTGATTTCGGATTCCTGCCGCGCCTCCACGCAGATGAACCGCGGGGCGTGGCGACCGAGATCGAGCCCGCGCAACGCCATCAACTCGGCGCCCTCGACGTCGAGACTGAGCAAATCGATCGGCCGCGTGAACCCCGCTGCGTCGATCAGCGCTGAAAGGGAGCGGGCCGGAACGCGGATCCGGCGCGTCGCGACGAGTTTCTGGATTTCAAGGGCCGCCGCGATGTGCCGGTCGGTGGCGGCCGCATCGCCCATGGCCCCGACCACCGTCGACATCAATCCCGCCACGTGCAGTTCCACCGTGGCGCCCGGTACATCTGTCGCGGCCAACGCCGCCTCGATCACGGAGGCCCGGCGGTTTTTCCGGCATTCGGCCGCGAGTTCTGGCACGGGTTCGATCAGCAGGCCGCTCCAGCCCCGGATCCGCTCAAAATAGTAGGTGTTGCTCTGCCGCACCCCGTCGTTCGCACCGGCTTCGATGAACACCCCGCCATCGAGGTCGAGATGGCGTTCGAGCTTGCGGTCAAGGTCGTACAACGCCGGCCGCGAGTAGCGGTGAATGCCCAGCGACTCGCACACCGCGCGACGCGCGCGCTTGAGCGATTGACGGAGAGCCGACGGGTTAATCATGCGCGCCGGAGATAACGCCACCCGCGAAACGGAATCAACAATGCCCGCGTCTGCATCGCCGCCGTCGCGCGAACGTCGGGGTGGCAATACGACGCGAGCCAGGCCGCCAATCCGTAGGAGATCACCGTGGCCCACGCCGCGCCCAGCCCGCCCCACTTGGGAATAAACACGAAATTCAGCGCCACGTTCGCCCCCGCGCCGGCACAGGTCGCCACGAGATAAAATTTCTGCAGCCCCTCGTTTACCAGCCATTGCCCACGCGCCACCCCAAGGAAAACGAAAACGCCCGACCAAATGTGTACGGCTAGAATCGGGCCCGCCGCCGCAAACGCCGGTCCGTAGGCAACCCGCACGATCCAGGGCGCCGCGATCCCAATCGGCAACGCCAGCCCGTAAGCGACCGCCGTGCTCAAATCATAATACTGCTGCTGCCGCAGGTTGTACTCGGCGACATCCTTCTCTTTGGCCCGCAGGAGCGCGGGCAGCACGCTCGACGCCAGCGCCATCGGCAGGAAGTACCACAGTTCGCTCAGTTTCGCCGCCGCCGCATAGATCCCGACCGCCTCTCGTCCCGCAAGCTGCCGCAGCATCACCTCGTCGATCTTCATATAGACCGCGATCGCCAGCCCCGCGAACATCAGCGGCCACGCTTCAGCCAGCAGGCGGCGCATCGTCCTGCCACGCGCCGCGGCCCAATGCATCCGCAATCCCGCCCGGTGCGCGACGAGCCCGAATCCCACCGCGCCCAGCACCATCTCGCCAGCCAGCATCCACGCAAAGGAAACGAGTGGCGCGTCCAACGCGATTAGCCACACACGCAGCACCGAGGTGACCGCGAGGGTTCCAAGCTGCACGGCGGACGCCATTTTGGCGCGTAAATGGGCCTGCAACCAGAGCTCGGGCAGAAAAAACGCCGGCTGAAACAGCAGCAACGCCAACACCGTCAGCAACCGCGACTCCTCCTCCGTGAGGCCGACGCCGCTGCGGGCAAAAACCACCACCGCCGCGCACCCGAATGCCCCCGCTCCAAGGCGCAGCACCCAGCCGCTCGTCATCACCTCCATCACGCGCTCCGGCGCCGCGAGCAATTCACGTTTCAACACCGCATCAAGCCCCAGGGACGGCACAAAACCGAGCAATGTGACCAATGCCATGCCATAGCTCAGCGAACCGAGCCGCTCCGGCCCCAGATACCGCGCCACCACCAGTCCCACGAGCGCGCCGAGCACGAAGCGCCCGACGCGCTCCACCAGCAGCCAGCCAAAATTCGCCGCCGCCTTTCGCAACCCTGGCTTCGCCAGGACATCACTCACCTCGCGCATCCGGCGGACGATGGACGGGACCCGACACCGGTCAAGGGCGCCACTGTTCGGAGATAAATAGGCTTCCTTCCGACGGTGGCGAAACTACGGTTCGCAACCTCCCGTGATGAAACTCTCCATCGTCATCCCCTGTTACAACGAGGCGAAAACCATCCGATTGATCGTCGATCGCGTGCGCGCCGCTCCCGTGACGGAAAAGGAGATCATCATCGTCGACGACTGCTCGCGCGACGGCACCCGGGACCTGTTGCGCACCCAGATCGCGCCGCTGGTCAACAAAATCATCTACCACGAGGTGAATCAGGGCAAGGGCGCCGCGCTGCGCACCGGCATCCAGGCGGCGACCGGTGACATCGTGATCGTGCAGGACGCCGACCTCGAATACGATCCCAACGAGTATCCCCGCCTGATGAAGCCGATCGTCGACGGCAAGGCCGACGTCGTCTTCGGTTCGCGATTCTCCGGCGGCGATGCCCACCGGGTCGTCTATTTCTGGCACATGGTCGGCAACAAGGTGCTCACGTTGCTCTCGAACATGGCGACCAACCTCAACCTCACCGACATGGAAACATGCTACAAGCTGTTCCGTCGGGAGGTGATTCAGAAAATTCAGATCGAGGAAAACCGTTTTGGGTTTGAACCGGAAATCACGGCCAAGGTCGCCAAGGCGGGCGTCGTGATCTACGAGGTCGGCATCAGCTACTACGGCCGCACCTACGCCGAAGGGAAAAAGATCGGCTGGCGCGACGGATTCCGCGCCCTATGGGCGATCCTGAAATACAATTTCTTCCGTTAGGCCGGCGCAATCGCCGCCCCCCATGTGCGTCGCGCCGAATCCCGGCGAGGTCGTGATTCCGGTAGCAACAACCCCCGGGCGCCGGAAACCACCGCTTCGCCGCGGGATAAGAAAAAACGGCTTCGACGGCCCCCATCGTACCGCCGCATGCTGACGTCCCTCTCCACCCGCCGGCCGGCCTTGCTCGCGGTCGTCGCGGCCGTCGCCTGCGTCCTTTTCGCCGCGTTTACCCGGCACGCGTGGGAGGACTATTACATCACGTTTCGGGCCAGCCTGAATCTCGCGACCGGGCACGGGCTCGTCTTCCAGCCGGGAGAACGCGTCCACACGTTCACCTCTCCGCTCGGCACGTTGCTCCCCGCCCTGTTCGCGCTGGGCGGCGGCGACGAGGTGGCGACCCGCGCCTTGTGGTTGTTTCGTCTCGTCAGCGCCGCGGCGCTCGGGGGCGCCATCGCCCTCGCCGCACGCCGGATGGAGCAGGGCAAGGTGACCGCCTTCGCCCTTGTCGCCGCGGGACTGATGTGGGCGTTCGACCCCAAGTCGATCGACTTCGCAATCAACGGCATGGAATCGGCGCTCCTGATTTTTTTTGTGACGCTGACCTGGCGGGCGTTCGCCGACGGAGCGCGCGTCCGGCCGTGCGCGATCGGTTTCGCGGGTCTGCAGTGGACCCGCCCGGACGGCTGCGTCTTCTTCGGCGTCCTCGCCTTGGCCTGGTGGTGGCTGGGAGACGCGGAACGGGGTGCGTGGCGCACGCGATTCACGTTGCTCGCCCGGGCGGTGGCGCTCGGAGCGGCTTTTTACCTGCCGTGGGTAATTTTCGCCTGGTGGTATTACGGCTCTCCCGTGCCCCACACGATTCAGGCCAAGGTGTCGAACGCCGGTCCCGCAGAACTGGCGGCGGCGCTGCTGCTCTACCCGTGGCGGCTGCTGTTCGGGGATGTCGCCTTGCACGAGGTTTTCATGCCGGCGTATTTTTTCTTTGGCGGATGGCCGGCAGCCCTCCGGTGGCTCGCGCGACTGTTCGCGCTCGGCGGAGCGCTGGCGTGGCTCTGGCCACGGGTGCAAACACCCGGGCGGCTGGCCTCGGCTGCGTTTTTCCTGGGTGGATTCTACGTCGAGTACATCCCGCGTTCCCCGTGGTATTACCCCGGCTGGGAAGCCTTCGGCTTTGTCGCCTGGGCCTACCTCCTCGATGCCGGCCTGCGCGTACCGGGGCGGGCGGCCGCAGCCGCGACGAGAATCACGGCGGCAGTTTTCGTCGCAACCCAAGCCGCGCTCCTCGCCTGCGTGGCGGTGCAGATGCGCGCACAGCAAGCGACCATCGAGGACGGACATCGCGCCGAAATCGGACGCTGGCTCAAAGCCAACGCCTCCATCGGTGACCGCGTCTATCTCGAACCGCTCGGCTACATCGGCTTTTTCTCCGGACTCAAAATGCTCGACTATCCCGGGCTCGCCTCGCCCGAAGTGGTGGCCGCGCGGCGCTCCGGTCGGCAGCCCCATGCGGGCATCATCGCGGCGCTCCGGCCCGAGTGGATCGTGCTGCGGCCCGATCAGATCGAGAGCATTCGGACGGATGCACCTCTCCTGCTCACAAACGAGTACCGGCTCGTCCGAGTATTCGACGTGCGGCCGCAGGTCCGGGCGATCGGATTTCTCCCGGGGCGCGAGTACCTGCAATTCGACGCGATCTATTTCATCTTTCGCCGCGCCCCACCGCCGGCGCCGCCATGACCGTAGCCGACGCAGTGATCGGAACCATCGGACTCGCAACGCTGGTCGCGCCCGGCTGGCTGATCGCCCGCGTCCACCGGTTGCCCGTGCCGCTGCTCGCCGGATTCATCGGCGGCAGCGCCACGCTGTTCACCCTCATCCTCGCGTGGGAGGCAGCGGGGGTGCCGCTGCAGCTGACCACGCTCGCGCCAGCCTGGGCCGTCATCGCCGCGGCAGCCGCATGGGTCCATTGGCGCATCGCAAGAAAGGCGACCGCACCCGCACCGCCCCAAAACCAGATTCCATTTGGGCTCGGACAATGGCCGCTGCTGCTGCCGTTGCTCCCGGCGTTTGCCGTCGTTGCCTATCGAGCGATCGCACAGCCGCTCTCGGGCATCGACACGATCTTTCGCTGGAACTACCTCGCAGAGGCGATGCTCTCTCACGGCACGCTGGGGTTTTATCCACCGGTGACCGCGGAGGATTTTGCGATTTATGCCTGGCCGGACGGCATCGCACCGGTCGTCTCAAGTCTGTATTTCTGGCTCTACGCCATCGCCGGCGCCGCCCGACCGGAACTCACGGCACCACTGGTGATTTTTCAGTATGCGCTGATCATGCTGGTGGCGCGCGCGCTGGCCCGCCGGATGTTTTCCGAGAGCGCCGCCGCCTACACGAGCGCGTTGCTCGCGGGCCTGCCAATCGTCACCTGGGCGACGGCGATGGGTCAGGAGACCGGGCTCACAGCCATCGCGTTCACGGCGCTGTTGCTTTACCTCCCGCGCTCGCGCAGCGAGGAGACAGCGGCGATGTGGGTGTGCGCCGGACTGGCGGCAGGCTTCGGTGCGCTCGTCCGCGAATACGGCCTGGTGTTGCCGCTAATCGGCCTCGCGATCTGCGGCAGGCGCCGACTTTCCCTCCGGGGCACGCTTGGTTTCACCGGCATCGTCCTGCTCATCACGTTGCCGTGGTACGCCCGCAACTGGGTTCATACGGGCAACCCGCTCTACAATCTCGCGGTGGGCGGACTCTTTCCCGTCAACCCGGTGCATGCCTGGTTGAACGAGAGTATCCGGGCGGATTTTGGCTGGTCGCATCTCCCTGCCGAGGCGCCGCGTCTTTTGCTCACAAACGGCCTCGCCGCAGTGCTCGGGATCATAGGGAGCATCGTTTTCTTCCGCCAAGCCCGCGCCGTGGTCGGAACGGCCATCGTGATCGCGGTGCTCTGGGCGACGTCGATCCCGTATACCGCCGCCGGTTTCATCTCCACGTTGCGCGTGCTCAGCCCCGCCTTCGTGCTCGGGGCCGTACTCGGGGGCGCCACGCTCGCCCGCTGGGTTCCAGCGCAGCGACTGCAGCGGAGCGTCGCGCTCGCCCTGACCCTCCTCGCCCTCGACGCGGCGCTCCGGGCGCTGACGATGCCCGCCAACGTCTATCGGGTGCCGTGGAACGCCTGGCTGACCGTCGGCGGCGCGGTGCGGGAGTTTCACGAACGTTCCACGTACCGCGAACTCGCCGCGGTTGCCGGCACCAACCGGATGCTTGTCCTCGGCCCCAACGCGCTCCTCGCCCGGCAGGGAGCACGCACGGTGCCGCTCTGGAGTCCGGAGGTGCGGTTCTTGTTCGACGAAAAATTACCGCCGGACGAGATCGCGCGGCGGCTGCAGGCAGCGCAGATCACCCTTGTGCTCCTCAACACCGGACCGGTGAACGAGCGTTTTCTCGCGCACAGCCATTTTTTCCGGGAGCCGGCGGGCACCCTGCAACCCGTCTGGCACGACCCCGACACGGTGCTGCTCCGGGTGGTTTCCGCAAAAAAATAGCTGCGCCCCGCCCCAGTTTGTGCGCGGGCCCGGATGAGGAGGAAGGCACGGACCGCGGTCGCGATTGAGCGGCGATCCGACGCCAGACAGCGCATGGGATCATGCCCCTCAGATGGGTGTGAGACCGGAAAGTAACCTTTGGATTCAAGCGGCGGTTTTCTCGCCCAGGTAGCCGGATTGAAAAACGAGATCCCAGCACAAGTCCCAGTGCTGACTCATGAGGATACACCGCAAGTCCAGGACGCTCTGCGCCCCGGCCTCC
>CANJIU010000227.1 GCA_947474365.1 Opitutia bacterium
GCTATTCCCCCAGGGAAAAGAGTGGAGTGCCCGAAGTTGCCGCTGCTCGTCACGAAAAAGGGGCCATCGAATCAGGAGCCGCGGTCCGTCACGGAAGGTGGCGGCTTTTCTTTTGATTTCTGGGTGAAGTTCGACTCGCTCAATGAGGGTCAGCGGCTGCTCGATGCCCGCGATCCCAACGGCAACGGCCTTTCCGTCTACACGACGGATCGCGGCACGATCCAGCTCTCGCTCCGCGGTCCCTTTGGCAGCAAGACATTGGAGGACTTCGGAATTACCGAGGCTTCGTGGGATAGCGATGCGGGCCGTCTGCAGACCGGACGCTGGCATCATGTCGGGATCGTCGTCGATGGCGGGCCCAAGATCATCTCGTTCATCATCGACGGTGTCTTCAACGACGGCGGAGATCGGCGTCAATTTGGCTGGGCCCGCTTCCCGGCGGATCTCCGTGCCGTTCCCTGCAGCGACAAACTCACCCTCGGCTCCCAACTCCGTGGACAAATGAAGGACCTGCGCCTCTACAATCGCGCCCTGCGCACTTCCGAAATCATCGGCAATTGGCGCGCGACTGGCGGTAAGTAGCACCGGTGCTGCAGGGGTGTCGCGGCCCCCCGGTTCCCCTCTTTGCGTAGAATTCCATCTCCTGCTCCATGACATCCGTCCGTCGAGTTCTGTGCCTTTTCCCGCTCCTGGCAGTAATTGCCTCCGGACAACCGGTCCCCGTCAGCCAAGCCGATCCCGAGTCTCCCGCATCGCGGGAGGCGCGCCTGGCGTGGTTCCGGGAGGCGAAATTTGGCCTGTTCATCCACTGGGGTCTGTACGCGATTCCGGGCGGCTACTGGAAGGGCGAAAGAGCGCGCGGCATCGGCGAATGGATCATGCGTCGGCAGAAGATTCCGGTAAAAGACTACGAGCGCCTCGCCGGGGGATTCAATCCGGTCAAGTTTGATGCTGACGCCTGGGCGCAGTTGGCTGCGGACGCCGGAATGAAATACGTCGTCATCACGTCCAAACATCACGAGGGCTTCGCGATGTACGGCTCGAAAGTGTCGCCCTACAACATCGTCGATGCCACTCCGTTCAATCGCGACCCCTTGAAGGAACTCGCCAGCGCGTGTGCAAGACGCGGACTTCGCCTCGGGTTTTACTACTCGCAGGCCCAGGACTGGCACGAACCCGGCGGCGCCGGTAACGAGTGGGATTTCGGACCGGACAGCGAAAAGGACAAGAACGGCGCCTACGACAAATACCTCCGGGAGAAAGCCGAGCCGCAGGTCCGCGAGTTGCTCCTCAACTATGGACCAGTGTGCCTCATCTGGTTTGATACGCCGGCCCTGATGAATCCGGCGCGCGGCCAGCGGTTCGTCGACATTGTTCGTTCGCTGCAACCCGCCTGTTTGATCGATGGACGCCTGGGTACTGCGGGCGACTACGTGTCCACCGGCGACAACGAAATTCCCGAGAGAGCGCCGCAGGGCGCGTGGGAGGTTCCAGCGACGCTCAATCGCACGTGGGGCTATCGCACCGACGACCACGACTGGAAGTCACCCGGCGAACTCGTCTTCAAGCTGGTCGACATCGTAAGCCGGGGCGGCAACTACCTCCTGAACGTCGGGCCGAACGCCGAAGGCGTGATTCCGCAGCCGAGCCAGGATAATCTGCGCACGGTCGGAAGTTGGCTGAAACATAACGGCGAAGCGGTTTATGGCGTCGGACGATCACCGTTCGGCGAGGAGTTTGGCGAATACTCGTCCAAAACCAAAGGCGCTGACGGCAAGCCGCTGTTCCTGGTCCGCAACGAATGGCGCTGCACCACCAAGCGCGGAAAGCTGTACTTCATCATATTCCGGACGGCGCCCGACGGCTTCGTCCTGCCGACATTCAAGAATCAGATCAAAGCCGTGACGCATATTGACGAGAGCGGCAAACGCGTGCCGCTCAATGTCGAGACGCTGCCGGACGGCAGCCGCCGAGTGAAAATATCCCTGATGGCCGTACGAGATACGATGGGCGCGGTGCTCATCGTCGACCTCGTGGGCGACGGCATTGAACGCTAGCCGTTTCGACCGACATTGAAGTTTCGGATCGGCCCTCCGCGGGCTTCCACCATGCGGGGCCGAAGGGCGCTCCCCGCGCCCTGAATCCGGCCATCACCATGAAATGATTCGGAATTGAGAAAACCATGACGAAACCCACTTCTTTGAACGCACGACCTCACGCTGGAAAAATCACCGGGATGCGAGTGTTGGATATCCGCTTCCCCACTTCGCTGTCGTTGGCCGGTTCCGACGCCATGAACAAGGATCCGGACTATTCGGCGGCCTACGTGGTGATTTCGACCGATCGGGACGATGGAATCGAAGGCCATGGCCTCGCCTTCACCATCGGACGCGGCAACGACGTCGTCGTTGCCGCCATTGAAGCGCTGCGCGATTTGACCATCGGACAGGAAGTGTCCGCTTTCACGTCGGCTCCAGGTGCTTTCTGGAAGCACCTAACCGGCGACTCCCAGCTGCGCTGGCTCGGCCCTGAGAAGGGCGTCATCCACATGGCCACGGCGGCGGTCGTTAACGCGCTCTGGGACCTCTGGGGCAAGCTCGAAGGCAAGCCCCTTTGGAAACTGCTCTCGGACCTCTCCCCGGCCCGCATCGTCGAATTGGTTGATTGGCGGTATCTGACTGATGCCTTAACGCCGGACGAGGCTCAGGCCATGCTGGAACGTCTCGTGCCCACCCGGGCGGCCCGCGAGAACGAAATGCTCCGCGACGGCTATCCCGCCTACACCACCTCCGCCGGCTGGCTCGGCTACTCCGACGAAAAGATTCGCCGGCTCTGCCGCGAAGCCCTGGCCGATGGCTTCAATCATTTCAAACTCAAGGTGGGAGCCGACCAGGCGGATGATGTCCGCCGGGTCGCCATCGTGCGGGAGGAAATCGGCCCCAGCCGATCGCTCATGGTCGACGCCAACCAGCGCTGGGATGTGGCCCAAGCGATCGAGTGGACCCGAGCCCTCGCCAGTTTCAAACCGCTGTGGATCGAGGAACCAACCTCGCCGGACGACGTGCTTGGTCATGCCGCCATCGCCCGAGCCCTCGAGCCGTTGGGCATCGGCGTCGCCACCGGCGAACACTGCCAAAACCGGGTCGTCTTCAAGCAACTCCTGCAGGCGAAGGCGATCGCCTACTGTCAGATCGACGCCTGTCGCCTCGGGGGCGTCAACGAAGTCGTGGCCGTCCAATTGCTCGCCGCGAAATTCGGCATCCCCGTTTGCCCGCACGCGGGCGGCGTCGGTCTCTGCGAATACGTGCAGCACGAATCCCTTTTCGACTACATCTGCGTCAGTGGCTCCCTGGCGGGCCGGGTGACCGAATTCGTGGATCACCTGCATGAGCATTTCGTCGCGCCCTGCGTGCTGCGAAACGGCCGGTACCAGGCGCCGCGCGCCGCCGGAACTTCCATCACGATGAAGCCCGCCTCTCTCGCCGAGCACACCTTCCCGGACGGGAGTGTCTGGCGGCACGCCCCTGGCCGCAGAACCGAGCGCTAGCCGCGGCCGCTCTCGAGGGCGGAGCCCGCCGCGTTTGCGGGCGAGGGTCTTTCCGCCGGAAACCAGCGACCTTCCCGGCTCATCGCCGGGTTAACCGATCGCAGGCGAGGAGCCGGCCAGCGAACCCGGGAACCAACGCCAGTTTACTGGAAACCATAAAAGGCGTTGCTCGCGATGCCCATCATCGTACCGATTCAACGAAACAGCAATCCACCCACCGCCCGAAAACACTCGTACCCCGCCCTGAATTTTCACGCGAGCGAATGGCGTTTTCCTAAACTATTTCCACGTCTGATCGCGCCAGCACTCGAATTTTTAACGGAACGCCCCTCGCCCGCGACTCCTTCAACCCTACAACCCATGATGCCATCACTCCGCCACCGCCTGACTTGTCCCCTCGCGCTCGCCTTCGCGCTTGCCGCTGCAGCCTTCAGCACTCCGACACTTCGCGCCCAGGCCGTTGAGGCCAAGAAGCCCGAAAAGGGCGACGAGGCCATCAAACTTGCGGCGTTCAAGGTCACCGACTCCTCCGAATTGTCCGGCTATGGCGTCTCGTCGTTCTCCTCCGCCACGCGCCTCAAGACGCCTCTCATCGACATCCCACAGTCGGTCAGCGTCGCGACCTCGGCCCTGATGCGCGACATCGGCGCCTTCGATTACGCGCAGGCGGTCGCCTACATTCCCAACGTCAGCTATCGCCAGAACGTGAACGATGGCTCGGTGATCCGGGGATTTCCGGCCTTCAACGCCTACCGCAACGGGTTCAAGATGAGCGGATACATATCCGACAATTTCGCCCTCGATCGGATCGAGATCGTCAAGGGCCCCGCCGCGGCGATCGCCGGCTCGTCCGAGTCGGGCGGGTTGGTGAACCGCATTACGAAAAAGCCGCTCGACAAGCAGGCCGCTTCGATCGGTACGACCGTCGGCAGCTATGGGCTGCTCCGGGGCGAGTTGGACATGGGCGGACCGATCACGGCCAACAGCCAGAAGCTCACCTATCGGATGGTGACGGCTTACCAGCGCGGCGGCGGCTGGCGGGACTTTGAGGACGGCCTGCACAAGTTCAGCTTCAACCCCTCGGTCAACTGGCGGATTTCAGACAAGACCAATCTGCTGATTGAGGCGGAATATCTCGACGCGGTCACCACGAGCAACGAGGCAAACGTATACGAGCCCTTCGTCTCCGACGGCACCTCGAACCCGCTCCCCATCCGGGGCGGAGCGACCCCTAAGATCAGCCTTACGCCCCGGTGGATGCCGTACACCATGAACACCAACGACCGGAAGCTGGAAGGACGCGTGCAGCGGGTGGAGAATTTCTTTGCCACCTTCACCCACGCCTTCACGGAAAATCTCTCGTTTCGGCAAAACTTGATGCATCAGATGACCGACATCGATACCCCCAAGGCCCGTCCGAACCACGCCCACTACATTGGCGCCGACGGTTATCTCTACCTGGTCCGTAACTATCAGCTGAGCTACGCCGTGCAGAACTATGCATCCGCACAGGGCGATCTAGTCCTAAATTATAAACTGCTCGGCAATCACCAGACGTTGGCCGGCTATGACTGGCTTTGGACCCGGGTCGACAGCCAACTCTACCTAGGCTCGATTGGTGATTTGAATGTGTCTGCCCCCAACAATGACATGCCACTGGGCGCGGCGGCGCTTTCCAATGATTCGCTGTCGAGGAATCGATCGATTGGCTACTACCTTAATCATCAGTCGAAATTCTGGAATGACCGCATCGTCGTCACGGCCGGCCTGCGGCGTGATACGGCTATCGGTCAGAACCAAGTGGACCGGCGCAACAACCGCACGGTCATCTCGCCCGATCCCGCCAATATCAACAGCCCGATGTATGGGATCACATTTAAGCCCACGCGAACACTGGCGATTTATGCCGTGAAAAGCGAAGCCGGCGCGCCGACGAGTCAGGTTTCGGTCTTCCCCCAAATCGGTGCGGCTGACCCACGGCAGCAGTTCTTCTTCGCAACACCCAAACGCATCAACGAAGAGTATGGCATCAAGACCGAATTACTCAACGGCAAGGTGAGCGCCTCGCTGGCGCGGTTCGACACCCTAGCGCTGGACGCCGTGCTCGGTGGTTTCGACCCCACGGTCCCCGGCGGTACGCTTAATCGCCTTCAGGGAGGCAACCGCGCCAAGGGCTGGGAATTGGAATTCTACGGCTCACCGCTGGCCAAGATGACCATGACAGGTGGCTACTCCCTCATGGACACGTCTCTGGTTGATTCCACCGCGATCGTAAAGAATCCCGAGTTGCCAGGCGTGCCGCGCCACAAATTCATGACGTTTGTGTCGTATGACCTGCGGGGCAACCGCCGGGACGGCTTCCGAATCAAAGGTGGCATGACCTATCAGACCAGTATGGTCGGCCGGGCGCAAAATAACTACCGGATGCCCGGCGGCTTCCTGATCGACCTGGGTGCGGACTACACCTTTGGCCGCTGGAATCTTGCGCTCAACGTCAACAACGTCACCGACAAAATTCTACCTTCGTTCGGCATCGCACAGTCGAGCAATAACGTTTACCCGCCGCGCAACATCCTGCTCTCGCTGCGCCGGCAACTGTAACTCCTAAGCCGCTACGTTATCGCGGCGGTGAGCAAATCCTCGCCGCCGAAAACGCACGGTGGAGTCTGGGTCAGGTGCAGACGAGCGACCATCGCCGCGCGCAGCCCATCGGTGCCGGCTCCCCTCTCGCCGACATCGACCGCGGCCTGCCTGGGCGATTTCCTGATCACCAGCACCCCTCGGAGTCGCGCGCGCTTTTCTTACGCCCGTGAGTGGTTTCTCGGATTGATAAAGATCCAACAGAGAGCGGAGGCGAGATAGAGACTGCAATAATCTGCGGGGCAATTGAGGGGAGTTTACTGGAATTCATCATCCACCTCGCCTACGGGAGCCGAGAAGGCTTGAAACACTAGGTCGGCCGCTTGCATGGCAGCCAGCCGATCACGTTGGTCCAACCAAGAAAGACCCCATCTTATGAAACTCACCGTCATTATTACCGCCCTGCTGCTCGCGCCGTTGGCCGCGTTGCACGCTACACCTTCCGCAGCCCTCCGCATCGTCATCGCCAGCGAGGCGGGCGCGAAGCTCGACAGCGATGTCAACAAGGGCGGCGGCACCGACGACACCGCGCTCATCCAGAGCATCCTCGATCGTGCGCCGAAGCTTGGTTCGCTGAAGCTTGTCGTGGATGGCGCGATTCTCGTAAAGGGACTGAAGGTCCACTCCAACACCACCATCGAGTGCCTCACGAGCGATTGCGGCTTCTTCCTCGCCGATCACGTGGACCAGCCGATCATCCGCAACGCCGATCCCTCGCTCACCGAGCGCAAGAACCACAACATCGCGTTCCACGGCGGCACCTACAACGGCAACGGCGCGAAACAGGCCCACGACGTGCCTGGACGGGGGTGGATGACCGGGTTTGCGCTGTTCGGCGTCGAGCAGGTTACGTTTCGCGATGTCACCATCAAAAATGCAACCACCTTCGCCGTTCACATGACGAACTGGGAGCGCGCCGTGTTTGAGAACATCGACCTCGATAACTATACCAAGGAACCCAAACGCCAACATCAATGCGGCGTCCAAGTTAGCGGTCCCGGCCGGTTCCTGAGCATGCGGAACATCCGGGGCGAGACACAGGATGACTTTATCGCCCTCAACGCGGACGACGGCCATAGTGATTGGAACCAGGCGGGTGAGTTCGTGCGCAACGATAGTTTTGGCCCCTATGCGAGCTTCGGGCCGATCACGGATGTCGACATCGATGGCGTATTCATCAATGGAGCCGAAAACGCGATCCGCATCCTGTCCCGCCAATCGCGGGTGGATCGGGTCTCCATCCGCAATGTGCAGGGCACGTTCGGGAGAAACGGCTTTTTCCTCCAGCCTCATTGGCGCGCGGGAGGCAATTATGGGCGGATCACTTTTGAGAACATCGATCTGCGTCCGTTCAAGGCCGACTATGGGATCATCCCGTTTGTCTTCTTCCTCGCCGGCCACTTCGAGCACCTCACCTTGCGTAACATCCAGA
>CANJIU010000228.1 GCA_947474365.1 Opitutia bacterium
CACATTTTTCGATCTTATGTTTGGCGTCGGCTTCCGGTGTTCTCATGCCAAGCTATACATTGCTAGAACATGGTAATTGCAAGTTTATACTTGCTCGAATGGCTCAAAAAAAACCCGTCCGACTACCCCGTAGGCCAGCTCGCGAGCGAGCGCCCTCAATCGTACCGACTCCCTGACCCGAAGCGGTCGCGCGCCGGCCCGCGGGACTAGGTTCCAACGGGCCACAGGCAACTTGGGCATTGCCCCACTCCCCGCTACGCTATTATCTCTCCATCAAGCACGTGCCCCAACCATGAGCCCCCGCGAACGTCTGCTCGCCTTCCTCAGCCATGCCGCCGTCGATGCTCGGCCGGCCCTGCCGATCACGATGATGTGGGCCGCGGAGCAGCTGGGCGTGCCTTATCTCGACTACGCCACCAAGGCCGAGGTCATGGCGGCGGCCCAGATCAACGTGGCCCGCCAGTTTGGCGCCGACCACGTGAGCGTGATCTCGGATCCCGCAACCGAAGCCGCGGACTGCGGCGCGGAGATCTTTTATTCCCCCGACGCCCCGCCGGCAATCGACGAGATGCAGGCGCTGCTCGCCGACCCGGCGCGACTGGCCCACCTCACCGTGCCCGATCCGCAGCGTGCGGGGAGTCGAATGGCCAACCGCGTCGCGGCCGTCCGCCTCCTCAAACGCGATGCCGGTGGCACACATGCGATCGAAGGCTGGGTCGAAGGGCCGTGCGCCGAGTCCGCCGATCTCCGCGGCATCAACACCCTGATGATGGATTTCTACGACGATCCCGCCTTCGTCCACGCACTCGTTGAGTTCGTCCTCACGATGGAACTGCGCTTCGCCGCCGCCCAGGTCGAGGCCGGGGCGGACATCATCGGCGTCGGCGACGCCGCGGCCTCGCTCATCAGCCGCAACCTCTACGACGAGTTCATCGGCCCCGCCGAGAAACGGCTGATCACCGGCATCCATGCCATGGGAGCCAAGGTCCGGCTGCACATTTGCGGCAACACCACGCACCTCCTCGACGGCCTCGCGCACGTTGGCGCCGATCTCATCGACCTGGATTATCCGGTGAACCTCGCCGCCGCCCGCGCGGCGTTCGGCCCCGACCAGGCAATCGCCGGCAATCTTCATCCCGTGCAGTTGGTGAAACTCGGCACGCCGGCGAAAATCACCGCCGCACTGCGCGCGTGCGAAGCCGCCGGCGGTGACCGATGGGCCATCGGCGCCGGCTGCGAAATCCCGCGCGGCACCCCCCGGGAAAACGTCCTCGCGCTCACGGGGTACGGACGCATGCGGATTTAGCCCACCACGGCCTCCGCATCCCTGAACTCACGCTCAGGGCTACGCGAGCCAGGCCTACTTCGCCGCCGGCTGATACCAGAGCGAATGCCAGTACTTCTGCTCGACGGCGTACACGTCGAGCGGATCTCCGGGCTTCGCCGTCGTGGGCAAGACTCCGTAGCGCTTCATCTCGCGCCACCAATCGGCCCTCGGCTGGAAACCGGCCATGTCGAAACGCTTGATCTCACTGATCCGTTTCGCACCCACCGCACTCAACGCAAGCATCGCCTGATAATCGGGATCGTCCTTGCCGGGGAACACCGCTCCACCGCCCGCGGCCTGCTCCGGTTGCCGGCACAGGCCCCAGCCGCCGGCCGACGTCGCGAGCGGCGCCAACAGCATCAGCGACTTTTCCGGCCGCGAAAGGTTGAACACAATGTGCCGGCTGGTGTTCAGCCGCGGATCATCCGGGTCCGGCCGCCAAAACGACACCCCCCGCTCGTCCGCCAGGCTGCGCGGCAAAACGCGTCCCGCCGCGCCGTGGCACGAGAGGCACCGGCGCTGCACAACGTCGGCCACACCCTTCGCCTCGGGCCAGTCCTTGTCGGTGTCCACGGGCTGATTCTCCGCATAACCGCCGATCATACCCGTGCCGAGCGCCGCATAAGTTCCCGGATACGCCGCGCCGCTGTCGATCCAGAGGCGCAGGAGTTGTTTTTGGGCGGGCGTCGCCTGCGCCCCGTAATGCGAACCGTCGACGAGTTTCAGCAGCCGGCTGGCCGCCGACCAGCGTTCGCGCGGGCCGTAGTTGCTCTTCGCCTGGTTGCGCCCGTCGGCAAACAGCCGCGCAATCGTCAGCATGTAATAGCTGTGGCTGAACATCGGCCCGCGGTCGCCCGTCAGAATCAACCGGCCCGCGCGCGGTCCGCCCGCTTCCGTCTTCTCGTAGCCATGACAATTCACGCACAGCGCATCCAGCACCGGCTGCACGTCCCGCGGAAAGTCGATCACGTCGGGCACGCCCGCCACCGGCTCCACTTTACTCGCCGGCCGGCTCATCGCCAACGCGCGGTAACTCGCCATCCCCGGCGTCTTCGTCCGCTGTTCATGACACCCGAGGCAACTCGTCGTCTCACCGGGCTGCACGGTGAGGAAACTCTGCATCCGCTTCACCGCGAGGTCGTCCTTGTCCAACGCCACCAAAATGAAACTGCGCAGCGCCGGCAGCTCGATGAACGCCGAACCGTCCTCCTCCACCGGCACCGTGCCGACGATCCGCTCCAACGTAAACGTGCCGCCGTAGCTGATCGGGTCCATGCCGCCGGTGTAGTGGATCGGCATCGGCAGTGACTCGAGCACGAGCAGCTTCTTGATCTCACCGCGCGCCAACCCGGCCATGTTGCGGCCATTGTAGATGTCGGCGAGCGCGAGCCGGCCGACGGGCTCGGTCAGCTTCGTCCGCTCCGGCATCAACCGCTCCCGGGCCCGCGCCAGCACCGGCCGCGGCTCGTGCAACAGCAGCCCCGCCTTCACGTCGGCCTCGGGCAATTTGACCAACTCGCGCTGGCCGCCCTGGTCGTCGAGCAGCACGACCGACGCATGGAGCGCCGCCATGAACAGCGTCGGAGAAAACGCCCACGGATCGCGGAACTGGTTGCCCTTGTTCACCGGCTTCGCCGACGACAGCTCATCGGGGCCGGCGTTGGGATCGACCACCACGATCTGCCCCGCGTGCTCGCGCTGGCCGTGGCCGGGCGAGAAAACCGCGACAATCTTGTCCGTCCCGGGAATCGGCTTCGCGTCGATCATCACGATCTTCGGATGCATGTTCCCGTACCAATTGGTCTGCGCGGTGCCGTCCGGATTCGCCGCCCACAGGTGATGGTAGTCCACCTGGCTGCGGTCGACGTACTCCCAGCGCGTGTAGAGCAGCCGGCCGTCGGGCATGGGCCACGGGGTGTTATCCTGCTCGTTGTTGCTGGAAAGCGGCCGGATATTTTGGCCGTCGCCGTCGCACCGATACAGCACCGCCACCTGCGTCAGCCAGCAGTTGACCCAGCGCTGGCAGCGGGTGGACACAAACACGATGCCGCCGTCGGGCACATAAGTCGGCTCGAAGTCGTCGTACGCACCGCTCGTCAGCTGCTTCAAACCGGAGCCGTCGATGCCGATCTCGTAGAGGTGATACGGCTCGGTGCCGCCGCGGCGATAACTGAAGAGGATGCGCTTGCCGTCGTAGTCCAGCTGCGGATCGCGGATGCCACCGCGCGGATCGTCGAGCAGCGTCGTGAACTTCCCCGTGCGGCGGTGCCACCGATAGAGTTTCGCACCCTCACGCCACGCCTTGCGGTCCGGATCGTGCGCGTAGTACCCGATGTTCGCGTACCAATGACCGTCGGTCTCGTTCACCTTGCGCGCGGCAAAAACGATCTCGTCGACCCCCGCCAGCGCCGGCGGGTCGGCCGGCACCGGGGGCACGGGAGCGGAAGCGGCGCCCACCCACACCATTGCCCCCAGCATCCAGCCCATCCCCGCCACTCCGGCGCGGACGAACCGCACCCCGACGCCAATCCGCTTCACGATGGTCGCATGCATGGGCTGCCTCCGGTTTTCCATTACAAAGAAAGGACGTACGCCACGAGGTCGTCGACCTGCCGGTCGCTGAGCTCGGCGGTCTTGCCGTGTTGGTCGAAACGATCCGGTCCGCTGATCGCCTCGCGCACGGTCCGCGCCGAGCCGTCGTGCAGGTACGGCCCGGTGCGCCAGGCCTCCGCCAGCGTCGGCGTGTCAAACTTCACGCCCGGACCATCATGGCCGTTGCTCGTCCCGACATCATGGCTCTGCAAATCCGTGAACAGTGGAGGCACGTGGCAAATCGCGCACCCGATCCGCGGATCCCGAAAGAGCCGCTGGCCGCGGCCGGCGGCGGCGGACAATTCCCCCTGCTCGAGGAAGGGGCTCGGCTGCGGCGTCAGCGACATGAGGTACGCGTCGACCGCCGCCGGAAACGCCTCGGGTACGACCGCAAATAGGGCGTGCCGGAAACCCGCGCGCACCGCGACCGCGGCGTTGGTGCGCACCCCCGTGCTCATCGCCGGCGGCGTGCGGTGCGACCAGACGAGGCTCTTGGCGTTTTTCGGGCTGCCGAGGCCGTCGTTCAGCAAATCCCAATTCAAGCCGTCGACGCGCGCATCATACGAATGGCACGACGCGCAGCTCTGCCATTGCTGGAAACACAGCGTGGCATCGTTGAAGATCATTTCCCCTCGCCTCACCTCGGACATCGTCCCGCCGGACCCGAGTGCAATCGGCGCCGGCGCCACGGTGCGCGTGGCGAGGTCGAGCACCTCCAGCGTATCGGAAAAATAGCCCGCGACCCACACCTTCCCGCCGGCCATCGCGAGCGCCCGCGGCCCGTTGCCGTGCAATTTGACCCGCTGCCTCAGCCCGCTCAGGAACGCGAGGTCGGTGGGCACGTCGCCGCGCACGTTGCTCGTCTGCGCGTAGCTCGGCGTTTGCCCCGCCGGGAGAGCAACCGGCAATTTCCCCAGTTTCGCCGCGAGCGCGGGAAAATCGATTAGACTCACCTCGTGCGTGCCGGCGTGCGTGACCACCAGGCTGCGGCCATCGGCGGTCCAGGCGACGGCCCACGGATTCGCCGCGCCGGATTCAGGGCTGTCGAGCAACACGGTATTGATCACCTCCTGCGCGGCGAGGTCGATCAGGGTCAGGCCCGCGGTGTTCATCCAGCCGCGCTCAACTTGCGTGGTGGGCACGTAGTAACGCGCGAGGTTGTGGGTCACCGCCGCGTGACGGCCGTCGGGCGAAATCGCCACGCCGAGCACCAGGTTGCCGCCGTTCGGCAGCGAGAGCGTCTTGGCCACACGACGCGTCGCGGTATCGATCACGCTGATCACCGCGGCGGTATTCCCGGTATCCGCGGCCATCGCCGGCAAGTGGTTCGCGACCAGTAGCCACTTGCCATCGGGCGTGAGCGCCGCGGCCACCGATTCCCGTTCGACCGGAATCCGCCCGGGCGCGCGCCCGGTTTTTAAGTCCAGCGCCATGACCTCATGATTGAATCGGTTGCACACATACAGGGTCGCTCCGTCGCCGCTAAACACCGGCGAGTTCGCCGTATGGCCCGCCGGCAGGCGCGCGGTGATTTTCGCCGTAGCCACCTCCACCAGACAAACCACGCTCGCCGGCGCCGCACAAGTGACGGCCAATTGCGTTCCGTCCGCCGACAGCGCCAAACCGGACGGGGTCCCCGGCAACGCAATCCGCGCCAGCGGCGTGCCACGTTCGTCCACGACCACGACCGCCTTGCCCGCCGACAGTGCCACGTAGAACCGTTGGCCGTCGGCCCCGGCCACGATCGCACTCGGCGCCATTTCCAACGCCGCGCCCGGCGCCGCCCGCAAGGAGACCACCAGCACCCCGGCCACGAAGGTCAGCCACCACCACGACTCAGCCGCGCGCGCGCCGCGCAAACGGGGCGGTGATCGGCGCAGGGGCGCTACCGAAATGGAATCAGACATAACGCGGGAACCAACAGCGGGCGCCAGCGTAGGCGCGGCGTCGGGTATTCAAAGGCCCAAGGCTGCGCGTTTCTTGGCCAAGGCTCCCAACCGGCTGTCCCACGCTCGACGTGGGGCCAGTGGCTGTGCCCACTTGCCGCTTCGGCGGTTGGGCGCCTAACCTCGGCGGACAACTCCGCGCTCCCCGTGAAAATCGTCCGCTTCGAGATCTTCCCCGTCCTCTACCCCGTCGTACGGCCCTTCCGTTTCTTCGAGACACCGCGCGGTCCCGGCCGCGGCGCGGTATTCGTAAAGCTCACGGCCGACGATGGCACGGTGGGCTGGGGCCAAAGCGTGCCGGTGCCACGCTGGACCTACGAGACGCTGGAGAGCGCGGTCATCGTGCTGGAGCATTACCTGAAACCCGCGGTGCTCGGCCTGGATCCCCTGGACCTCGAAGGCGTCCACGCCGCGATGAACCGCGAGATTTGCGCGTCGTACTCCACCGGATACCCGTTGACCAAGGCGGGCGTCGACCTCGCGTTGCACGACCTCATCGGCAAGGCCCGCGGCCAAAACGTTGCGGCGCTCTGGGGCAAGACGCCTCCCGCCGAGCTGACCATCAGCTGGACCGTCGCCAGCAAGACGCTCGACGACATCCCCGGCATCGTCGACGAGGGTCTGGCGCGCGGCTTCGAGCATTTCAACGTCAAGGTCGCGCCCGATCCCGACTACGACCTGAAGGTGTGCCGCATCGTGCAGGAGCGTGTGCCGCATGGTTTCCTGTGGTGCGACGCCAACGGCGGCTACGACCTGCCGACCGCGCTACGAGCGGCGCCGATGCTCGCCGACTTCGGCGTGCCCGTGCTGGAGCAGCCGATCCCGATCAACCAGATCAGCGGCTACCAGGCGCTGGTGAAACAAGCCGCGCTACCGATTCTACTCGATGAGGGGATGGTGGCGCCGACCGAGTTGCGCGAGTACATCCAACTCGGCTGCTGCAACGGCGTCGCGGTGAAACCCGCGCGCTGCGGCGGACTCCTCCCCGGGCGCCAACAGATTGAGATCCTGCAGGCGCAGAAGCTCCTCTTCCTCGGCAGCGGACTGACCGATCCGGACCTTTCGCTCGCGGGCTCGCTGATTTTATTCGGCGCCCACGGCCTGAATTATCCCGCCGCGTTGAACGGGCCGCAGTTCCTCGGCGAGAGCGTGCTGACGGAGCCGTTCGTGCCGGTGAAAGGCAAACTGCGCATCCCCACCGGCCCCGGCCTCGGTGTGACCGTGGACGAAGCGAAGCTGCAGGACTTCGTGAAGCGTTCGAACGTGATGGGCCGACTCGGACTTTGAGCGGCGGCACCAGAGACAACCGAAAGAGCAGAGCAGCGGTTGGCGGAATCCTAGGTGGGGCCCGATGTCCCCTTCGAGCCGAGACGGAGGGACGATCGCGACGAACCGGCCGCTGCGTTAAGCAATCCACCGCCGCGTGGTCGCTGGCCGGTTGACCACCGCCGTGGTCGATCAACACACCGGTTTTCCTCTCAGCTTTTTGCCTTTGGCTTAGGCCATCGCCCGCGCAGGGCTTGAGCATACGACCCACCTGTCTCGGTCAGGCGCCCTCTGCCCGAATGATTGACGCCGGGGAAGGAACCGTGCCGTTGCCCGGCAGCGGGATTGCCGGATGCGGCCGGGCGGGCACGGCAGCGGCTCGGTGGCGCAGCGCCGGCTTTGCCTTGCCAGATGGGATTAACCGGAAACCAAAGCG
>CANJIU010000229.1 GCA_947474365.1 Opitutia bacterium
CGTGGCTAGCGGTCCGCGAAATCCGCAACCGAGGCGTGATTGAAGCAGGAATCGCCGCGATCGGGCGGTGCGCGGGATTGCCGGTGGGTTCAAACGACCGAATAATCCGCCAATCCCTTTCCAGAGATAGCGTAGCCACGTTGGAGCGCGGCTACAGCAATCTCGAAACCGCTACTAATCGAGCCGGGGCGCCCGGCGCCGGTTGCAAGTTTCGCCCTGACCCCTTTTGGCGGATGCGGGTGTCTCCGGGTTGACCGAGGACAAGCGGTACGAGGCGGGCAAGCCGTTGGAGTGTTCAGTTTGATGTAGGTGAGCTTTGCTCCTGCAACAACGGAGGGTTCGTAACCGGGAAGCTGTCCGACGCGTTTTCCTCATCGATTGGCACGCTGGCAATCACCGCGCTTTGGTTGGCGTGGGAGGTTCACTCTTCTTCAACGGTTTGCTAGCGATCGTCGGCGGGGGCCGGCCGCATTGCTGCAGCGGTGTCAGAAGCCCGGTCGTCATCTGGTTCTGAGTGCTATTCTCATGACTCACGACCCGCCCGTCGCTCCTTTCGGGATGCTCACGCTTCGTTGCATCTTTCCCCTGATTCATCCCAAGAGCGTCGGCGTTGCAGCGGCGATCGCCAGAAACGGGGGGTACATGAAAGCTCCCTTCCATCTTTTGTCGGCCGGATGCGTTTCGCTGGCGGCCGCCCTCCTGTCCGCACCCGCGGCTGAGCTCAAAAACATCTCCACGCGCGCCTTGGTCGGCACCGGGGACAATGCGTTGATCCCCGGCTTCGTGATCAGCGGTCCGGGCTCGCAGCGAATCCTGCTGCGCGCCGTCGGTCCGAGCCTCGCGGGGTTCGGCGTGAGCGGCCCCATCGCCGACCCGACCCTCACACTCTACCGCGGCACCGAGGTGCTGGCCACCAATGACAATTGGTCAAGCGCCGCCAACGCCACCGAGATCGCCTCAACGGGCATCGCCGTGGGGGCGTTTCCGCTCCCGGCCGGCAGCAAGGACGCCGCGATCCTCGTCTCGTTGCAACCGGGTGCCTACACCGCGGTCGTCAGCGGCGTCGGCAACACCACGGGCACCGCGCTCGTCGAGTTGTATGCCGTCGGCGGTACGCCGGTCCCGCTTGCGCTTCGCTCACCCATCGTAGACACCGGCCAGACCAAGACCTTTGATGCGGCGGCCGTCATCACGCCGCCGAGTTCCGGGCAGCGCTTCTACGGCCAAGACGCCCAGTTCTCCGGCACCCAGCCCAGCTACGCCAAGAGCAGTGATGGCCTTACCGTGAAAGACAACGTCACGGGTCTGACTTGGCAGCAAAGCCACTACACCAGCCAGGTCTATTGGGGGGAAGCGCAGGCGGTCGCTTCGGCCATGAACGCCAGCAATTACGGAGGCTACAACGACTGGCGGCTCCCGACTATCAAGGAGCTGTACTCCCTCTGGAACGGCAACACCGGCTGGCCGTACATCGACACGAACTATTTCAGCATCAGCTACGCAAGTGAGGAGGAGCTCAGCCATGCCATCTTCTGGAGTAGCAACAAATACTCGGGACTGCTAGAGAGCACAGTGGACCGGGACGTCGGTGCCGAAATGGCCTTCGGCGTCAATTTTGGCACCGGGCACATCAAGGCCTATGCCGTCGCGTCAGGGCCGAGGCACCTGGTCCGTTGTGTCCGCGGTGAAACTTACGGGTCCAACAGCTTCCTGAACCGCGGCGACGGAACTATCACGGATCAGGCTACGGGCTTGATGTGGGCCCAAGCCGACAGTGGCTCGGGCATGGAATGGGAACGCGCGCTGGCGTATGCCCAGACGCAGAACGCCGCGAATTACCTGGGGCACAGCGACTGGCGGCTGCCGAACGCCAAGGAACTCCAGAGTCTCGTGGACTACACGCGGTCACCAGGAGCCAAGAGTCCGGCCAATGTGGGGCCGGCGATTGATCCGCTGTTCAAGTGCACGGGGATCACCAATGAGGCGGGAGCCGCCGACTATCCTTGGTATTGGACGAGCACTTCTGCGAAAGCCCGTGCCAACGAACCTGCTGATGCCGCGTGGTACGTCGCATTCGGCCGCGCGGTCGGCAGCGATGGCAAGGACCTTCACGGGGCGGGGGCGGTGCGCTTCGACACGAAGGTGGCCGGCGCTCCCGGCGGGGAAAGCCGGTCTTACAACTACGTCCGTCTGGTGCGGGACGCCAATTGAACCCTATCGCGCTTCCGGATGCCGCGCACCGCGAGCTCGGGTGCAGCGCCGGTTGCCGCCCGTGTGCATCCCATCTCCTTCCAAGAACACCGATGAAATCCTTTCAAATCGCGCTCGCGCGAAACTTGCGCCAAACGCTGGCGGCCAGCGCCGTCATGGTCTTCGCCTTGCCCGCCTTTGGGCAGACGACGGATATTCCGATGACCAATCCACTCACGGTCCCGGCGGACATGAAGCCGCCACGCCTGGCGGCCTCGATGGAAGCGTCGACCGTTTTCTCGAGCCAAGCGGATTACCGAAACCAGAAACGCGGAGGGAGTGCCGCCTCAAGCCTGGCTCTCGCGTGGAACGGCAACTTGACCCTGAGTGAACAGTGGATTGTTCCCCTCGACCTGATGGCGCAGCAGATCAGCTTGGGCGAAGTGCCGGACACTCCGGTGCCGGATGCGATCCGTACCCTCAGTCTCAACACCGGCCTGGTCTTCAAGACGAGGGAGGATCTGATGCTGATGGGGCGGTTGGGCGGTACGCTTTACCGAACTAGCGGACTGGGCGCCAAAGACCTCGGGCTCTCGGCGGGCCTCATGGGGATGTGGCGCTACAGTCCAGCATTCACGTACGTTTTCGGGATGATGTTCAATCCCGACAGCGATCGTCGGGCGTTTCCCATGATCGGGGTGAACTGGTCCATCAATCCGCAGCTCACTCTCAGCCTGACTCTCCCGCGACCGCGCCTCACGTATCAGCCAAACGAGCACTGGAGCTTTCACGCCGGCGCGAATCTGAACGGAGCGACCTTTCGCACGAGTGAGACCATGGGGACCCGGCTGGGCGACGCCCGCTACAACGGGGCCCTCGGCTCGTATCGCGACATCCGGGTCGGCGGCGGGCTCGCCCATGCCTTCACTTCGTCACTCAGCCTCGAGGCCGAGGCGGGGGTCTCGGTCAATCGGGAGATAAACTACCAGCAGCTGCGTGAGCATGTGCGGTTCGGCCCTGCTCCGTATCTGAGTCTGGGTGTAAAATTTGGTTTCTAGGCGCGATCGGATTTATGGCTCGGCCACGTTCACAAGACACCGCTCCGGATCCGGATCAAATGGGCCACAAGCCCCGGAGCCTGCTGTGGCTTTGGCTGGTCATCGGAGCCGCGGTGGTGGCGAGGTCGTGGCTCCTGTTTGGCACCCAGTACCTGCCCGGTATAAACGGAGGCTATTACCTCGTACAGGCGCGTACGCTCATGGAGCGCGGAAGCCTCGGGTTCCCGGACTTGCCGCTCATATTTCATGTTCACGCAGCCTTGGCTTGGGTGCTGGCGAAGGTGAGCGGCGTGGCTCAGGCGGATGCCGTCGTCTGGACGGTGAAGCTCTGTGATGCGCTGCTGCCGCCGCTGGCCGCCTGGCCGGTGTTTGTGCTCGTGCGGCGATGGGCCGCGGCGCGGGGACAGGGCGATGGGGTGCCGCTCGCCGCGGCAACTCTGGCTTGTTTCGCGTGGCCGTGGTTCAGAATGGTCGGGGATTTGCAGAAAAACTCGCTCGCGCTCGTGTGGTTGGCCGCCCTGGTCGTTGCGCTGCACGGCTGGCTCGGCGCCCCGACACCCAAGCGGGCTCTGACCGTGCTCCTTTGCCTGCTGCTGCTCAGCCTGACGCATATTGGGGTGCTGGGCGCAGCTTTGTTGATGCTGGTCGTTGTGATCGCCGTATTCTTGGCACAACAACCGCGGTGGCGCCGACCGCAGATCCTGCCGTGGTTGGCTCTCGCGGCTTTGCTGCTGGTTGTTTCGGGGGTCTTTGTGCTCTGGCAATTTGACCCTGCCCGCATCCAACGTCTCATCACGGCATTCACGAATCCCGTGAGGTTTTCAGCTGACGGAAGACAGATGCCGGCCCCGCCAACCGGAGGGGTTAGCCCGATGGACTGGCTACCTTTCATCGGGTTTGCCGTATCGGTGGTTCCGGGACTTGTCATCGCATGGCGTCGTCGAAAGGAGCTGCCCGCAGTGGATCTTGCGATCGTGGTTGGCTGCGCGATCACGGTGTTGGCGATGACCGGCCCGTGGTTTGGCATGGATAAAGCAGTGCGGTTTTATCTCAACAGCCTGTTGCCGGCGCTCGTGGTCGGCGCATTTTCCGTGCTTCACATCACGTTGGCGTGGTTACGATGGGGAGTATTTGGCTTGGCCCTGCTCATCGGGGTCGGCAGCACCTGGCCGATTCTCCGTCCCGGCGGCGGCGCCATCCTGAGCGACGCCGCAATGGTTGAGCTGCAGGGCCTCGCCCCCCTGATCTCCCACCCCGATCGCACGCTGATTTGCGCGCAGCACGGGGTGGAATGGTGGACCGCATGGCTGCTTCACACGCGAATCACCCAAGCCTCGGCACTGAAAACAGATGACTGGCAGCGCTATGCAGCCATCTACTTTATCGAAATCAAATCCGGGCTCCAAATGCCATTCACCCCGGGGCAACGGCCCCCGCCCGGAATTGCTCAGCTGGCGTCGGGTCCGGGTGCCCCCTTGCCGCCGCTCCACCCGCGGGAGGAGGCGATGAGGTTCAGGCGCATTCCGCCGCAGGCGGAGACTATTTACGACGGACAGTGCCTCAGGCTCACGCGAATGGCCAAGCCCCCGGCGTGGTAGAGTATGGCTCCCGTGGCGGGACCGTTCATCGCCGGCCGCCAGGTGGCCTGCCCGGAAATGCCAAGCGTAGAAGCACGTTCCACTGTCTACGCAAACCGCAAACGCTCCTGCAGTTCCCGCAGCCCGCGAGTCAGCGCGAGGCGGGTGCCGTCGTGCAGGACGACGATGTGTTCGTCATTAAACGTGGGTTCGACATGGTGCACCTGATCGACGTTGACGAGCACCGCCCGATTCAGGCGGAAGAATTCCCGGGGCGAGAGCTGGCGTTCAAGCGCCGTGACGGTTTCGCGCAGCACGTGGTTTTCCTTGCCGATGTGGAGCACGAGGTAGTTGCCCGACGCCTCGATCCAGTCGATGTCGGTTGTCTTCACGAAGTACGTGCGGTCGCGGTCGCGCACGGCGATGCGCACCAGATACTCAGGCGTGGACGCCCGCTCTTCGAGCAAGGCCAGGATACGGCGGGAAGTATCATCGCCCGCCGGACTCTTGAAGGCAGACTGGGTGCGAACGCGCGTCAGGGTCGCGCGAAGCCGCTCAGGCTGCACGGGCTTCAGCAGGTAGTCGAGGGCGTGCACCTCGAACGCGCGGACGGCGTGTTCGTCGAAGGCCGTGACAAAAACCACGGCGGGCAGGGGCGGAGGCAACTGGGCGAGGGTTTGGAAGCCGTCTACCTCCGGCATCTGGATGTCGAGGAAGAGCAAATCGGGGCGCTGGCGTTTCACTGCGGCGACCGCGTCGCGACCGTTTGCACACTCGGCGAGGATCTCCGTCTCGGGTTCGACGGCGAGAAGGGTGCGGAGGCGCTCCCGCGCGAGGGGTTCGTCGTCGACGATGAGGATGGAGAGTTTCATTCCGTGAAAACGGACCGCGAACCGAGTTTGCCCCGAAAAACCAGTTCGAGAACAAGGAACGCGGCGGGACTGGCACGGTGGATGGCCGCGTCCGAAGTGTCGACGTCGCTCATATTTTTGTGGGTGCCGGCGTGACCTGGAAAGGCAGCGTGATCACCACCTGCACGCCCCCGGCGGGTGGCGAAGAGAATTCGAGTTTCGCGGCGGCGCCATGCAGCGCCCTAATGCGAGCCTCCGTGTTGGCGAGACCGATGCCGCGGCGCGAAGTGGGCTTGTCGGCGACAAGGCCGACGCCGTCGTCGGCCACCACGAGACGGAGCGAACTTCCAACACGATCGGCGGAGAGCGAAATCGTACCGGGCACACAGCGCGGTTCGACCCCGTGGCGGATGGCGTTTTCCACGAGAGGTTGGAGCACAAAAGTCGGCACGAGAGCCCCGGTGACTGCAGGGTCGATGGTTCGAATCACGCGAAGGCGATCGCCGAGGCGCGCCTGCTCGATGGCGAGGTAACGATCGAGCAAGTCGAGCTCACGGGTGAGTGGGACCACGTGGTCGGAGGTGAGCAGTGAAAGGCGGAGCAGATCGGCGAGGTGGCCGATGAGCTTATCGGCGGCGTGGGCATCGCGGTGGACGAGGGTGGCGATCGCGTTGAGCGTGTTGAAGAGAAAGTGCGGCTGAAGCTGCAGGCGGAGCACATCGAGCTTGGCTTCATTGAGGCCGGCAGCGAGTTGCAGAGCCTGGCGGCTGCGCTCCTGCGATCGGCGAAAGAAAATGAACGCATGCGCGGCGGTGGCGACGATGAGGTAGACGGCAATACTGAAGTTGGTCCGAAGGAGGATGGAGCTGAAAGGCGGGGGCTTCGGACCGGGATGTTCGCCGTCGCCGAAGCCAGTCTGGTCCGATGCAACGGAGGGGAGGCCGGATTGCCTCTCGCGAGGCCGATCCGTCGCAGTGGCTTCGTCCGACCCGGTGGAATCCCTGCGCGGTGGAACGCCATCCATCGGCCGGGGCCGGTAGGGTGGTCGATCAGGGCGAGGAGGGAGGGCAAAATCCGGACTTGCGATGTTGGTCAGTCGGGGGCCCGGAGGGGCGGCTAGCCGCGTCGCTTCGAGCGTGAGCACGACGCACACGGCACATGCTGCCAAATGGATCGGCCCATGGCGCCAGAGTTGACCCGGCAGCAACGGATGGCGGAGCGAGAGCCAGAAGACCAGGGGTGCGAGCATGGCCCACGGGAGCCAGTTGAGGGCGGAGATGGCAAAGGCGTCCGTCCAGGGCAGCCCGCCGGCGATGACAAGGAGGGTGGCAAATGCGAGGGCGAGCAAAAGCCAGAGCGCGGTTTGCACCGCAAGAATCTTCAGCACCGAAAGCAAGCGGGATGGGGCAGGTGGGTGCACGGCGGACTTTGGTTCAAGTGGAGCGTGAGGATCAAGGCAGTTGGCCAAGCGCTCCGGGCGCCATCAAAAGGGGTCAGGACGAAACTTGCAACGGTGCCCACAGGCTTGGTTGGGTCGTTGCACGTTTCGGCCTGCTGCGGAATTTAGGATGAAACGAATCCGGGCGGGGCGTGGCTAGCGGTCCGCGAAATCCGCAACGGAGGCGTGATTGAAACCGGAATCGCCGCGATCGGGCGCGGCGCGGGATTGCCGGTGGGGTCAAATGACCGAATAATCCGCCAATCCCTTTCCAGAGATAGCGTAGCCACGTTGGAGCGCCGCGACA
>CANJIU010000230.1 GCA_947474365.1 Opitutia bacterium
ATCCAGCTGCGCCGCCTGCACCTCCCATGGCGCCTCAAGGCCCAATAGCTTTCCATAATGTGCGACCACCGTCTCGTCCTTGCTTGGTTTCATCCTCCCAGCCTGCCTGCTCTCCCCGAATCCTTGCCACTAAGAAACCGGGAGAACCACTTTTACCCCAGCGTGAATCTTACCTATACCATCACCCCTGAACTCGTCGCACGCGCCAGTTTTGCTGAAACGATCTCCCGGCCGAACTATAATTTGATTCTTCCCGGCACGACTCTGCCGGATCCCGATACCAGTGGCCGGACCATCAACCTCAACAACGTTGAACTCAAGCCGTGGACGGCGAGAAACTATGATCTATCATTGGCTTACTATCCCAAAGGAGGTGGCGAAGTGTCAGCCGGGGTCTTTCGAAAGGATATCAAGGACTTCTTTGCCAACCGGCCGACTGACGCCACACCTGAGCTGCTGGACCTCTACGGGATTGATCCGACGTATGCCAATGGGGGCTACATTATTCAGACCCAGCGCAATCTGGATACCGGCGCACGGGTGGATGGACTTGAATTCAGTTACCGCCAGCCGTTGACGTTTCTTCCCAACTGGGCGCGGGGTGTAAATGTGCGATATAACCTCACCAAGTTGCGCCTGTCCGGCGATGCGGAGGCGGACTTCAACCGCTTCATACCGCTCAACCAGAATTGGGGCATCAGCCTCGACCGTAAAAAATACAATGTCCGTCTGAACTGGAATTCCCGTGGCAGACAGGATCGGGGCCGGATCGCAGGACTGGCGGAGCCCGGAACGCATGAATACGTCAAGGCGCGCCTTTCGCTTGATGTGGAAGTGGAGTATCGGCTTCAGAAGCACGTCGGGGTCTTCCTCGGCGCCCGAAACATTGCCGGCGTGCCGGAGGTCATCCAACGCTATGGTCCGAGCACACCTTACTACGCTCGTAACTTCCAGGTTTCCGATTTTGGATCGACGTTCGCGTTGGGCGTGAAGGGGACCTTTTAATTTATCCGCTCGGACAATGGCCCGGAGTTCATCGCCAGAGACCCGCCGCAGGCAAAGCATGTCCTTGTGCCTGCGGTCGTATTCTGGGCCGCAGAAACCCGTTCCCAACACCGTACCTTTCTGGAACGGCTGACTTATTAGCTGACGCAGCCGGCCACTTGCCGGGAAGGTCGCGTCACCCAAGACTTTGATTCCCGGTCTGTGCAGGAACCGGTGCTTAAAGAAACGCGCCGAAATGGCCCAGTGGCCGCCGGGCCTCGGTCCCCTCAGAACAGCAGCGTTGTTCTGTAGCGGTCCTTCCCGTATTGTTTATTCTCCTCGCGCAATCGACTCCACAACTTGAGCAACCGCAGGCGTGAATCGCGCTCGTACGGGACTGTGGGGGAGGCGTCGTCCGGCTTCGGACCGGACGGCCCTATCCCGGAATCTGTGGTGATTCAGCAGGCGACCCCGAATCGCACGACGAGCAAGAACGCCTTGTTCCGGCATCGCGTTTTCGCTATCAGCGAAGTCCGCCCCCGCAATCGAATTTCCCAGGAACAGCCCTATGAAGCAATGTATCTTTCCCCTCAGCTTACTCGCACTGACCCTGTGCTCCGCGCCGGTCGTCGCTCAATCAGGATACCAAAAACCGCCGCAGGAAGTGCTCGACGTCCTGAACGCGCCCTTGCCACCGTCGGCCTACCGCAGCCCCGACAATCGCGCGGTCTTGTTTGCGCAGTGGATGCGTTACCCTGCCATCGCCGATTTGGCCCAGCCGATGCTCCGCTTGGCCGGCATTCGCATCAACCCCCGCACTAACGGACAGAGCAGCAACCGCACCTACATCACCGGACTGAGCCTGAAGGCACTCCCCGACGGGGCCGAGCGGCCGATTACACTTCCCGCCGACGTTCGCCTCAGCGCTCCCCTGTGGAATGCGACGGCGACGATGTTCGCCTTCACCAATGAAGCGGTGGACGGCATCGAGCTGTGGGTCGGCGAAGTCGCGACCACGCGGGTGCGGCGCCTGGCCGGAGTTAAGCTCAATCCCCTGCTGGGTTCGTCGATTCAATGGATGGCTGACCAGCGGACGCTGCTCGTCAAAAGCGTTCCTCCTGGGCGTGGCGCGCCACCAGCAGCCCCCAGTGTGCCGCCCGGTCCCAAGATCCAGGAGAGTTAAGGCGTCGCGGCGGCAAGCAGTTCGTACGAAACGCGGGACGTGCTCACGAGCCCGCACGATGCGGCTCTTTTCGACTACTATACTACGGCGCAGCTTGCGCTGGTGAATGCAGTCTCGGGGAGCATCACGCCGATCGGCCAGCCGGCGGTGTTCGGACGCGTCTCCGCCGCCCCCGGTGGCAGTCGCATCTTGGTGGATCGGATCCATCGACCGTATTCGTATATCCGCGCCTATTCCCGTTTCCCCAAGGAGGTCGAGGTCTGGTCCACGGACGGCGCGCTGATTGATACCGTCACCAGTCAGCCACTCGCGGACCAGGTACCCATCGAAGGCGTCGTGACCGGACCGCGTTTCCATTCCTGGCGGCCGACCGAAGCGGCGACGTTGGTCTGGACCGAAGCGCTAGACGGAGGCAACCCCCGGAACAAAGCCCCGCACCGCGACCGGCTGATGATCAAACGCGAGGGCGGACCGGCGAAGGAACTGTGGAAGCTCGAACACCGCTTCTGGGGCATCGAGTGGATCGAACAAGGTGGGCTGGCGCTCGTCTCGGATTACGACCGCGACCGGCAGTGGACCCGCACGTTTCTCATCAATGCCGACGATGCCTCGGTTCCGGGCCGGCTGTTGTGGAACATGAGCAGAGACGAAAAGTATAAGAATCCCGGAGACGCCGTCTACCGGGTGCTTCCCTCGGGAGCGTCGGTGGTCCATCAGGAGCAGGACTGGATTTTTCTGAGTGGCACGGGCAGCTCTCCGGAAGGAGATCGCCCCTTCCTCGACCGCCTGAATCTGCGCACGCTCCAGTCCGAGCGACTTTTCCGCTCGGACCGCATGAGCCTGGAATACTTCATGGGCTGGATGGATCTCGGGGCCGGAACCTTCGTGACCCGACACGAGTCACCGACCGAGCCGCCCAACTTGAACTTGCGGACGCTGGGCCGGGATCCGCGGACCAGCGCACCGGAGCGTGAAGCCGCTCGCGACTCCACGGCGCGGCCCATCACGCGATTTCCCGATCCAACGCCGCAGATCCGCGGCATCACCAAGCGCCTGGTGACCTATACTCGCGCCGACGGTGTGCCGCTGTCGTTCATGCTTTACCTGCCACCAGGCTACCAGGAAGGCACGCGTCTGCCGACGATGCTCTGGGCGTATCCGGGCGATTATGCCGATAAAAGTGTCGCCGGCCAGGTGGAGGGATCCACCAAGGAGTTCACCACCCTGGCCGGCACTTCCGAGCTGTTTTTCCTGTTGCGAGGTTACGCGGTGCTGGACGACGTGGCCATGCCCGTGATCGGGCCACCCGAGACCGTGTATGACACCTTCAACGAGCAGTTGGTGATGAACGCCCAGGCGGCCATCGACAAGGCGGTTGAGCTCGGAGTGACCGATCGCGATCGCGTGGGAATTGGGGGCCACAGTCACGGTGCACTGATGACCGCCGCGCTGATGGCGCACTCGAATCTGTTTCGCGCCGGTGTCGCCCGTAGTGGGGCTTTCAACAAGGTGCTCGTTCCATTTGGATTTCAGAACGAGAAGCGGACCCTCTTTCAGGCCCGGGACACCTACATCAAAGTGTCGCCGTTCTTTTTCGCCGACAAGATTCGCGAACCACTGTTATTGATCCACGGAGAGCTGGACGTGAACCCTGGCACGGTCCCCCTGCAATCGGAGAAGCTCTTCGAAGCCATGCGCGGCATCGGCAAGACGGTGCGTTTGACCATGCTTCCGTACGAGAGTCACGGTTACTCGGCCCGGGAGAGCACGGAGCACGTGCTCTTCGAGATGTTGTCGTGGTTCGACCGTTTCGTGAAGAATGCCAAGCCCCGCTCTGAGACCGCGCCCAAGCCCAGCCCATAGCGCGTTGCGCATGGCGGACATTCCACCGCGACCTCAATTCCGGCTGTCGCTAAATCCAACAAAATTGAAACGGCTACCCCGGTTTTTCAGCCTTCCGATCGGCTTCCCGGCAAAGTCGGCCGTGCCGCTGAGGGCGTTATTTGGGACGCGCCGATTCGGCGCCGAACGCCGAAAAAGAATCGCGCCTTGCCCACGAGCTCGGCGGAGCCTTCGCTCCGTGCATCGTGACGTTCCCGAGCAAACCGCTCCGGACACCGCTCGCTCGCAGCGTCCCGGCCCCATCGGTGTTATCGAATCTCTGAGAAAGCAATATCGCGCGAGATGACTACCTGCCCCTCCATTCCGCAGGCCTCCAGGCGAAGTGAGGGGCCGGGACCGTCCCATTTGATCCGCATCAAGCCAAAATTGGAGCCGGTGTAGGGATGCTCGTGAAGGCGGTAGCGGTTAGTTTGGGGTTTCTTCGGCCCAGCCTGCTGCCCCTCCTTGGGCTTCGCGGGTGGGGGCTGATTGAGACCGCTGGTGGTGAGATCATAAAGCGGATAGGGCACCCCATCCTCGGGAGTCAACCTGGAGAGTTCGGCCATGTGCCGATCGCCGCTGATCACCACCACCCCCTTGGCTTGCGTGCGCCGGAGAAGCTCAAAGAAGCGGGCCCGTTCCTTGGGGAAATTATCCCACTTCTCGGAACCGTGTTCGTTCGCGACGAGTTGGATGCTGGAAATCACCACGCGGATTTCCGCCGGTTCGCGCAGACGCCGCTCGAACCAGGCCCACTGCCCTTCGCCGAGCACCGTGGCGTCAGGGTCGGCATTGGGGATGGTGACCTTGGGATTGGCAGGGTCTTTCTTCAAGGGAGAGCGGAACATTCGGGTATCAAGGAGAATGATTTGGACCCGTTTGCCGGCCGGCCCGAGATTCACACAGTCGTAAACGCCAGGAGAAGTTCGCAGCGGTGATGAGGCTGGCACTCGGAAAAACTCGCAGAACGCCGCTTGCGCCGCCGCCGCACCAGGGAAACCGGCCCCCCCGTCGTTGATGCCATAGTCGTGATCATCCCAGGTGGCAAACAGCGGGGTGGTCTGCCGGAGTTTGGCGAAGCCCGGCATGGCGGCGAGCAACGCGTATTTCCTGCGGAATACGGCCGGATCGGAGGTGTCCGCATAAATATTGTCTCCGAGGAGGACGAAGGCATCGCACCGGGCGGCATTGATGGTTTCCCAGATGGGTTGGGGCCGTTCCTCCCGTGCACAGGAGCCGAAACCGAGCGTGGTGATTATGAGTTCAGGCCGAGCCGAAAACCGATCCGACGCGACCGCAGGCCGCGAAACATTTTCCTCGGCCTGAACCTCCGCCATCAGACACAGGGTCAAGGTCGTGACGAGAGCTCGAACGTGCGGTTTCATGGAGTACATAGCGTGACTGGAAGCTGGGAATCGTCTATCGGCACTCAGTGCCGTTTGGCAACCCCCCGTATGGGCAAAAAACTCATGCGGCCGCTCGGTGATGGAATTTCAGAAGGCTGCCGAGGCGCTCACGGGTTTGGATTGTGACGGATGAACGACCGATTCGATCCGCTGTTGCCACGAGCCGCCGCGCGGGTGCGGGCGCACCGAATCGGTACGTTTTGGAGACACGGGACTCGACCGAAACGTCGGTCAACGAGTTACGGAAGGCAGATTGTTCGACGCCACCCCAAATCTTGCCCCGTCCAGAAAACGGTCGCTTTGGGAACAGTGAAATTTCACACAGAGGATCCTGCGCTCGCGGATTCGCGATTCACGCCCACCATGACCCGATGGCCGCCTCGACGGCTGTGACCAAACCTTGCTCCACCAACCTGATCCCATCGGGCGTTGCCGGATTCACTACGGAAGCTCATAGACCTCGACAAGGACCGTGCCGGTTGAATCGCCCGTCTCCACTCTGACCGTGTAGTTGCCAGCGGGCAGGGAGGCCACCAAAGCAGCATCAAGTGAGTTCGGGGCAAGGTCGAATGCGCCGGCCTGGGCAAAGGCGGTGACCAGCTCCGACCTACCACCCCAATTGTCATTGGCGCCAATCTCCTTCTCTCCCACGTAAAGTTTGAGTCTGGGATCCGCCGCAGCTCCGACGACCCCGAATACCGAAAGCGCTGGGCCCACCGCGCGGGCCAAGACCCGCTTCTCCCCGCCGCCGGCAACCACAAACCCGGCGGTTATTCCCCCGGCGGAATCCTTGAGCAGGGACAAGTTGACCAAACGCGGGGTGTTTGCCGTGTATGCCGCATCCGGAGTCGCGTCGTAGACCTCGGCCAAGACCAGGCCGGTGCCGCCGCCCACCCCGGATATCCTCATCGATTGATCTCCAGCCGGAAGCGTGACGCTTGCGGCGGCATCCCGGGAGGCCGGGCCGGAAAACGCGAAGGCCCCCACGGATGTCATGGCGGAGGACAGTGCGGCGGATCCGCCCCAATTGTCATTCTCACCGGTCTTGGTGCTCCCGGCAAAGCGTTCCAGCTTGGGATCCGCCAGCACCCCAGGCACGCCAAGCGGCGACAGCGAAGGCCCTGAGGCCCGGAGCATCACATTCTTGCTTCCGGACGTCCCGCTGCCGCCCACCACGAAACCGACAGTGAAGGAATCCCCCGCCCCGAGGATGGGCGCGAGAACCGACAGATTCGTCAACCGGCTGAATGATCCCGCTGGTCGGTCCGTGGCTCCTCCCGGCGTCCCGCCGGAATTGGCGACCAGCTGTGCGCTCACCATGCCGGCAGGGATGCTTTCATTGTGCAAACGGTCCAGCGCGGTCACGGTATAGTAATAAGTCCCGGGCGCCAGGCCGGGATCCGTGAAGCTGGTTTCGCTTTCGTTGGCGGTGATCCGCACGATGTTGGCAGCATCATCGCGATTGATAGTGCTGCCCGTGGATCGGTAGACCACGAATTGGCGGACGTTGTCCAAGGCGTTGCCGGTGGCGGGCGGTGCCACCCAGCTCAGCCTGACTTCATTGCCGCGGGTCTGCGCCGTCAGATTGCCGACGGGCGGAGGCGGCTGGTCGTCTTTCCACGGCATCGGGGGAAGCAGGGCCGGTGTCCTGAACAGATCATCGCGCAGCGCGTCGCGCACGCCCAGCGGGTTGCCCAGCACGCTTCTGGCGCTGAAGAAGGTCTGGCCCCGCACCTGCGCCTGCTGCCGGTTCAGGCGAACCTGGTTGGGAATCTGCGTGGGCTGGTTCCAGTTGTTGTCCGTTCCGCCGTTGTTCACTTTGTAGGCAGGGCGCGCTCAAGGATGAGTTCGAAGATCTCATCTGAAGGAAAGCACCATGTATAACGAAGCGATTGTCTCTTGTAGTATCATCTCAGGCGAGCCTCCCCTCGAAGCTCAGGAACGTTCGGAGGACCG
>CANJIU010000231.1 GCA_947474365.1 Opitutia bacterium
AGGGGCTCTGCGCTCAGGACACCACGCGGGACGCCCCCGAGCGAGCGAGGACGCGGGTACGACAGTTGCCAAACCCGCCCCTTCCACAGCCGGTCTGAGCCGTCCCCGTTTCGATCCCGAGAAAATGACTAAACTTTCCGGAAGAACCCCATTTTGTAACGTTTGGGGCTCGGGGCAGCATCTACAAGGGCACCTCGACCTGACACCCGGTTACGCGAACGTTCACATCGACGCACATCTCACCAACACGTCCCTCACGTCCGTTGCCGCACCACGTGTCCGCAGCAACCGGTTGGTCCAGACGAGCCAGAGTTTACGTCGCTGCGCCACGGCCGCGGGAAGAGGAATCGATCGGACACCCTTCGGCATGGTCGCCGCCGCGAGCGATGGCAGCACCGCGGCATGGGTTCCGCGCGCTACAGCATCCGCTGCCTGCAAGTAGGAGTCGATTTCAAGCCGAACGTTGAGGGCAACTTTCTGTTTCTTCGCCCAGTCATCGAGCGATTCGCGGAGAGTTCCTCCGACCGGAAGCGCCAGCGGGCAATCGCGGAGCACGATCGCCACATCGGCTGCGCCACCAAGGCTCTCCGGCACGAAAACCGAGTATTCGACGTTGCCGAGAAAGCGGCGTTTGAGCGTCGTCGGATTCGGCGTGCCGATACAGAGACCAAAGTCGATCTCACCCATCGTGACTTTCTCCCCAATCGCCGTCGTGCTCTCGTGGTGCAGCATCCACTTGATCGTCGGCAGCGCGTCGGAGATCGCTTTTAACTTCGGCAAGACGAGCCAGTGCAGCACGCTATTCGAGCCTGCGATAGAATAAGCCACCGGCGCTTTCTTCACCTCCGCTCGCAGGTCATCGAGGCCCCGCTGGAAATCGTTGATCAGTCTCGCGAGTTGATCCCCGGTCGCGGTGATGGCGATTCCCTTGCCCTGCCGGCGCGTGAGTTCGACCTCGAAGTGCGATTCCAACTCAGCGATCTGCCTCGAAATCAATGCCACGCCAGACGGGTCGCCTCCAGTCGCGGCTGAGATTCCGCCCTTTTTCACGACGGCAGCGAAGTTCACCAGCCGACTCCATGACAGGTTCTTTCTTTCCACAGTGCTTTTATTCATAACTAATAAGTTAATAACCTTATTTTCCGTTATCTCGCAAGCTCGAACGTATGGATCAGCCTATGGACGAGATGAAAGACAACCTCACGAAAAACGAAACCGCCGGATACGACCTGATCGGCGATGTTCACGGCGACGCTGACAGGCTCGAACGTCTACTCGGAATCCTCGGTTACAACCAAAACGAGGGTGTGATGCGCCACCCAGAAGGCCGGCGGGCCATCTTCGTCGGAGACCTGGTTGACCGCGGCCCCAAGGTCGCGGAAACGCTCAGGATGGTGAAGGCGATGGTCGATGCCGGCACGGCGCTGATGACCCTCGGCAACCACGAGTTCAACCTCCTCGCCCTCCTGACTCCGGACGGCAACGGCGGCTTCCTGCGGCCCCACACGGCACGCAACATCAAGAACTGTCGCGCTACTCTCGAAGCCTTCGAAGGCAGGGAAACCGAGCTGCGGGGGTATCTCGAATGGTTCCGCACCCTCCCCTTCTACCTGGACCTCGGCGGGTGCCGGGTGATTCACGCCGAATGGAACGACGAGTTGGTCGCGGGGATGAACGGCCGCACCTACCTCGACGACGAGTTTCTCCGGAACGCATCGACGAAGGGCACGGAGGAGCACCGGACGGTCGAAGTCCTCCTGAAAGGGTCGGAAGTCGCGCTCCCGGACGGCGCCACGTACACGGACTTCGACGGCACGAAACGCTTCGATGTCCGCATCTGCTGGCCCTACCCGGCAGTCGGGCGGACATTTCGGGAAGTGGCCTTCGGGTCGGGCGACAATATCCCGGACGTACCGGTGCCGGATGAAATCGCGGCCAGAATCACAGGCTACGGGACCGACGAGGCGCCCGTGTTCTTCGGCCACTATGCGCTGAACGACCTGCCAAACGCCATCGTAGCCCCAAACGCCGCGTGCCTCGACCACGGATGCGGAAAGGGCGGGATGCTCGCCGCCTACCGCTGGAACGGGGAGCGCACGCTCACCGCCGGCAACTTCGTCTCAACCTGAAAAAAGGAATTACTATGAAACTCGGATACATCATCACAAACCCCGCAGAGTTCGCGATTCATCAGCGCCGCGGGAAAATCAAAAACAAGGGACGCGGAATCAGCTTCTTCGTCCTGCCCGTCATCGACCGCTACTACCTCATCCCATCCACGACTCACACCATCACTTTCGTCGCCGATCAAATCACGGCGGAGAACCAGGGTGTCGAAATCAACGGCTTCGCGATTTGGAAGATCGCGGATCCGGAGCGCGTGAGCCTGAACTTCGATTTCAGCGATGCCGGTGTCGCCGTCGGCCGAATCAGCGAGAGTCTGAAAGAAGTCGTGGAATCGGCCATCCGGCACCAGGTGGCCAAGATGACCATCGAGGATGTCCTGCGGAAGCGCGGCTCAATCATCCTGCTGCTCAAACAGGAACTCGCCTACATCGCCGAGCAGTGGGGACTGACGATCGAGACGATCGAAATCAAAACCGTCCGCATCATGTCCGGGCAACTCTTCTCGAACATGCAGGCGAAGTTCCGCGACTCCGTCCGCTTGGAGAGCGAAACAAGCGCGGCGGAAACCGAGAATGAAATCGCACGGCGCCGCTACAGCCAACGGGAAGAACTCGCGCTGGCAGAGCAGGAATTTCAACGCCGGGATCTCCAACGCAAGGGCGAGATCGAGACGCTCAACGCCCAGCGGGAGGCCGGATTGCGCGCGTTGAAGATGGACGAGGAAAAACGTCTCAAAGTCCGAGAATTCGCCGCTCGGGCTGAACTGTTGGTCATCGAACAAACGAACAAGGAAAAGGCGTTGCGCTTGGAACAGGCGTTTCTGGAGGTCGAGCAGCAGGTCCAGGCGCGGCGCTTCGCCGTCGAGGCCGAGCAGCGCGTACACAAGGTGAAACTCGGAACTCTTGACGACGACCTCGCCCGGCGCCGGACAGAAACCGCCAACATGGAGAGCACAACGCTCGCCCTGGTGAAGAGCCTGCCCATCGCGGCTGCCAGTCTGAAAGTCAACGAACTGAACCTGGGTGACAGCACCCTGCGCGGCCTCATGGCCGGCATTTCCGGTCTCTTCACCCCCAAACAAGCATGACCACGGATCCGAAGACCGATCCGTACCGTTCCGAAGCGGCGAAGGGCCGCTCTCGGATGGAGACACGGTCGATACCCAAACGAAGGAGAAATATGAAAAACAACATCGAATCAGAATCAACAGCCGGCCCTCCCAATTGGTTGACCGTTACGCAGCCGACACCATCGAGGCCACCGCTTGTGTTCGTACTTTCACATCCATCTTCCGGCGAGGAACGCGTCGTGACCTTCGGCGGCAGCCCATTCGGCGCAACCCTCGACGCACTCGTCGCGGAGGGATTTTCCGCGCCGCTTATCGCCGCGCTGGAACCCGAATCCAAAAAACCGACCGCGAGCTACGCCATCTTCGCGACGCTCCTCGCGCTGGAAATCTACGAAAGAAGGTACGTCGAAGCGGCTGCTCGTGGCCGCTCGATTATTTCAAATGAAGGATTCCCGGAATCGATCCGCATGTCCGTCGCGCTCGCCTACCACTACGCTGGTCTTCCGGCCGACGCCTACCTCATCCTTCAAGAGGGCGGCAATCCGGCGCACACGTACCAGATGGCCTGCTGCGCCGCGCGGATGGGCCAGTACTCGCTTGCAATAGAGCACTTGGTCGATGCGACCGCAAAATCGGAGACGAATCGTGTACGATCCCTGCTCGACGAAGACTTTGATCCACTCTGGGAACACTTCGCATCCGGGACGGCCGATATGCACGAGTGCGTTTTGCTCGCTTCGCCGTCGATGGCACGCTGCTTCGGTCCCGTACCGGAATACGATGGTGGTCTAGATTACCTCGACCACTTCGACTTCGCGCGACTTCCGGAACGACTTCGGCTCGCGGTGAAGCCGAGAATCTTTTCCGCCACGTTTGTCGCCCGTCAACCCGGCGACCGCGACTACGACGACGGACTCTCCAACGAACTCTTCTCCTTTCGACTCACAGAGGGCGTGAATCGTCGTGAACGTGCCACGGCCGCATGGAACATGGCCAAACAGGCGACGCTTGTGCTCGCGGAGGCCGAGACATGCGCGGCAGCCGGAAACATGATGTACGCCCGGTGGCATCTTTCTGAAATCGTCCGCAATCTCCCCAATACCGCCAGTGACATCATGGGCTATTGTGTGAACGAAAAGCTCCGCCTACTTGCCCACGAGTTTTGCGCCGTCGAGAGGTTCCGCCCGCGGTTCACTGCCGATGCCGCCGGAGCATACGAGGCCAAGGATCTCAACCTCCTGGCCGAAATCCTCAAGAGCTGCCCACCGCCCCTGTTGTCGCTTGGGATGATTCAGATCTATCACGGTCATCTTGCCCTTGCCGCTGGCGACACAGAGACGGCCATCCACGCCTATTGCGCCGCCGCCGATAGCTGGCCAGAGGATGCCGCACCCTTCCACAACGCGGCGATGGAGCTGGCGGAACTTGGCCGGTGGGAAGAAGCCGCCGCGGTTGTAGCGCGAGCCCCGGCGTCGTTCCACGACATCGAAGTCTGCCGGACAACGGCCCAGATGGTTGCGGCGGGACACCTCAAAAGCCCCAAAAGGGAAAAAACCTCCAACACCTGCGCCGGGCACCAGCCGCAGATCGAAGCGGGCTCCACCGACAATCATCGAATGAATTCGGACCCGACTGGGAAAGGCGGTGCGTGATGAATCCGCCTGTAGACGTGCGCAATATTTCCAACACAGTGCGCCATTATGGCGCGACACATAGGGAGGGGGACGGGCTGGAGGGTGTGGGTTGTCTTGGATCGGGGTTTGAGGGTTTGGGTGTCTTGGTTCCTGGATTGAAGATCATCGCGCTGCGACTCCCCCCATACTGGACCAAGAACGACCGTCTCGACCGGCTGTGCATCGTCCTTCACATCGTTCTTGAGCGGCGTTGTCTCGGAGACGAAAAGGATGGCTTCACCCCAATTTCCGGACGACGGCTCGCGGAGGTCGTCGGCCGGGATTTTGCCGGCAGAGCCCTTCACCTCCTCAGCGCCCCCAACGTCCGCGTCCTCGAATGCGACGGTCGTTACACGCCGAGCAGGAAATGTCGTGGGTTCAGGATCCGGGACGAAATCCTCGCCCTTGAAAATTCCGTCCGATGGATTCCGCCAAAACTCGCGTCCAAGCTCTCTGATTCTGAACGTCGCCATAGCCAGGTTGAAGTTGGCGATGATCCTTCCCACCAAGTACTGTGGCAAAACCTCCGCTTGCTGACGCTCAGCTCGTTTCCGACCGACTTCTTGCCGCCCCAGTCCAGCGATCCGAGTATCCAATTAAAACGCCATGCACGGCAACTGGCGGTTGCTCGGATCACTGGCCAACGCTGGCACTTTGCGACTGACCGACGAACCGGACGGGTCTTCAACAACTTCACGTCGTTGTCGAAATTACTCCGGCCGTATGCGCTCCTTGACGGAAAACCGTGCGCCGAAATCGACATCCGCAACTCACAGCCTTTCTTTCTCGCCGAATTGTATCCAAACCAATCGGCAGAGGCGCGCCGCTTCATTGAGACGGTTTGCGATGGCCAGTTTTACGAAACTGTAAATGAGGCGAGCGGCAGTCCGTTTCCATCAAACGCCCGCGAGAAGCTGAAAAAAGCTGTCTATTCCGGGATCTTGTTCGGAAAGAGATATACTGAGTCCATCCTCTGGAGTGGGTTCGAGAGCCGCTTCCCAGAACTTTCCCGGATCATCACTGATTCGAAATCCAAGGGTCACAATCTACTGGCGATCGACCTCCAACGACGGGAAGCGCGGCTGATGATAAAAACAGTCGTTCCGCGTTTGTCTTCATGCCTACCCGGCATCCCGTTCCTCACCGTCCACGACAGCCTGGCCATCGACGTTCGGTACGCGGATCAGGCAGCAGCGATAATCACAGAATGTGCGGCGGAACTTTCCGGAAACGTGCCGACGTTACGGATGACTCCACCGGCGCCGGGAATTGCACTGCCACCCCGAAGTTCGGAAACAAGAGCCGAACCTTCGCTCTCAATCCCCTGTTCCTGAACATCCCCCAGAATCATCGCCGGTGGCCCAGAATGCACCCACCGAGGCGACCTTGACGTCGCCATCAAACCGCGCCGCAGCAAAACAGCCGGCTCCACGATGATTCCGGAATCGCCACGCCCGATTCGCTCCACTTTGTGAATAACTTTCCGGCACGTGTTCATCTGCACACTTGACGCGCCACGTCGCCCGGCTTCGATCCGCCGCATGAACCCGAACGACTGGCACGAGAAAGCAGAGCGGCTTCGCGCCGAACTCGCGCGCCTACGTGGTGCGCAAGAAAGTGACGAGACCACCGAACGAGACGCGATTGCACGCTTCCTGCGGCGGGAGTTCACCGAGGAGCCCGCAGAGGATACGGCGACGTTGCCACTGTTCGATGCTAACCCCGCATCCTTCGGCGTCGCGAGCGCGTAGAACTCAACAAAGTCGCTCCTGGCGTCGGCGATGAAGTCGAGACTGTCGGGGAATTCGTCCATCGCCTTACGGGGCGTAGGTCACGGTCCTGGCTCCGGCAATTCCGGTCACCGTGATCGTGACGCCTTGAGTGTAGTAGGTGGGATATTTCTCCCCGGCCACCAAGTTGAGCGCCTTGATGTAGTTTGTCGGGCCGACCAATTGGTGCAGAGCGACCTTCGTGGTGCCGTTTTCCAAGTAGTATTGATCGGCAGCCGCGGCCAGTCCTCGGATATTGCTGATGACGGTTTTCTCCTCCCCGGAGTAGCGCACCCGGTTGAACGCCGGAACAGCGACAGCGATCAGCGCGATGATACAAACCGCTCCGATGCTCCAGCCCCAGAGGACTCCCGGGCGGAGATGCCAATCCCGGCGCATCCCCCAACATGCCACGCCGATTGCAATCGCGAGATCCACGGGAACCGGGAGCAGCATTACGAAGAAGCCTTCATTGAGCACCTTTATGCCGAATAGTTGTCGAGCAAATGCCAGGGCGATCATACTCGGCCCCCAAACCAGCGGCACGACCACTACAACAGCGAGGACAACCCAAATCATCTTTCGCCACGACCAACCCTCGTCTTGGGGCGGCGGTTCTGGCTCAATCGTGGGGATGGGTCCGTGCTAGAGGGTCAGGCGGGAACACGTTAGCATTTATTTCGAGCGCGCGACGCTGACGCGAACGGCGTCCGGGCTGCCCATCGCGAGATGTTCGGCGATCCAGCGGTAAAGTGCCCCGGGAT
>CANJIU010000232.1 GCA_947474365.1 Opitutia bacterium
GTGGAGCGCGGCCTGGAGGCCTACGAAAAAGCGGACCGCGAACGCCAACAGCACCGGCTCGAAAAACGGGCCGCCGAAATGGGCTTCGCCCTCACTCCCATCCATGCCCAAACAGTATAAGTTCATTGGCAGCGCAGCGAAGAATCCATGGGGATATTCGCCCCCTGGGACGGCGCCGCGGGTATCAAGCTGGGTTCTTCGCATGCGCTCAGAATGATAGCCGTTTTTCGACGCCTTCTCAGCCGCAAGAATTCGATTGGAGTTCGTTCCACCACTCACCGAAAGGTGGCGCGAGTTGACCTCAACTCGCTTTGCACTGGTCGCTCTTACGGCAAGCGGCTTGGGGTCAAGCCGCGCCATCTTGAGTGAATGGTCGCGGCACCGAGCTAAATCGCACAACCGAGAAGAGTTTGCCCACGTGTCAAACAAAGCCAAAATCCCTCTCCGGCCATCCCTTTCACTTTCATGCCAAACTCCAAACTCCCGAAATCGCCCCGCATCCTCACGACCACCGTCGGCTCCTACCCGGTCCCTGACTGGCTGGCGGCACTCCCCAGTGAACAGGCGGTGATCGACGCGACCCGTGTCGTGTTCGATATTCAGCGTCAGGCCGGCATCGATCTACCGACCGATGGCGAACTCTATCGGTTTGACGTCAATCATCCCGACACGAACGGCATGATTGAGTATTTCATCCGGCCGATGGCGGGCATCTCGTCGGTCGTCGGTCGTTCGATCACGGATGAATTTTCCCGCCACCACCCGATGGGTTTCCGCCGCAAGCCGGCCGGCGTCGTCACCAGCAAACTCGGCGAAGGCAGCCTCAACCTCCTCGCCGACTGCCAGCGCGCCGCCGCGGTCGCGGGCGGGCCGTTCAAATTCACCGTCACGAGTCCGTACATGCTCGCGCGCACGCTGCTCGATCATCACTACCGTGATTTCGACGCGCTGACCATGGCCCTGGGCGAAGTGCTCGCCGCCCAGATGCCCGGCCTGCCCGCGCCGTGCCTGCAGGTCGATGAGGCCAACATCCCGGGCAACCCCGCCGACGGCCCGCTCGCCGCCGCATCGATGAATCTGGTGCTGGACGCGATCGACGATGGCGTGGAACGCGCGGTGCATTTCTGCTTCGGCAACTATGGCGGCCAGACGATCCAGAAAGGAAACTGGCAGAAGCTGATCGATTTCCTCAACGCCCTGCACACCGATCATCTCGTGCTCGAGCTCGCGCACCGGCCGAAAGCCGACTTGGACGCGCTCAAGCGCATCGATAAGAAAATCACCCTCGGCGTCGGCGTGATCGACATCAAGGTGAACCACGTCGAGACCGCCGACGAGGTCGCCGCCCGCATCGAGGCGGTGGAGAAAAAAGTCGGCGCAGGCCGCGTGCGCTGGGTCCACCCGGATTGCGGTTTCTGGATGCTCAAGCGCTCCATCGCCGACCGGAAAATCGAGGCCTTGGTCCGCGGGCGCGACAAATACTTGGGAAGGTAGAGGCTGGAGATGGTCCGCCTACCGGACTCTTTTCGGGAAAAGGAATGCTTCCGTCTTTGGCCGTTAACCCAGCGGCCAATAAATGCATAACGCCGACCGGTGGGCCGCTTCTTTGTAAACGGCCTGGGTTCTGTTCACTTCTTCCGCTCCGGCGCCTTCAACAACGCCTCGAAGCGCGGATCGCTGCGCAAAGGATCCCAGATGGGGTCAAAGCGAAGCCATACCCGGCTGTCATCCGCCGACTTCGCGTCGCGAAAATAGTTCTCCAGGGTCACGAGCGCGACTTCCCGCTGATTCAACTGCATCTGCAATTCAGCCAACATCGTCTCATCGACTTCGCGATCTCCACTTGCCACCCGCTGACTGACTTCACGGACCAAGGGCTCGGCGGCAAGGCGGTCGCCCAATTTGGCCAAGATGTCCGCACGGAAAAAAAGCAGGAGGCTGTTGTTGGGTTCAGCGGCCAAGCGATCATCCACCACCCGCAACGCGGCGCGAAAGTCAGTCCGGGCCGCCTCTTCGTTGCCCGCCAGGCGCTGCGCGCGCCCGGTCAGCCGGGCCTTGGGTCCATCGTTCGGACGGTAGTCCACCACATTTTTGACAAACTCCAGACACTTCCCCGCATCCCTCAGATAGAGCGCGACGTAAAAGGCTTCGAAGGCACCGCGGGGATCAACAAAGAAGGTCGGCGGAGCCTTGGCGAGCAGGGCCTGCGCCCGGCCAAGATCCCCGCTTACCCTCAGCACCAGATTCAACTTGAAGGCAATCGCCGTGACGTAATTCGGCGCAATCCCCAAGGCCTCGTCGAACGCAGCCTCCGCCTCGGCGAACCGCTTCATCCTGGAAAGAACGTCGCCCCGGAGAAAGTGGGTGATGGGATCGGATCCAGGCAACGCGGCCGCCTTGTCGAAGTAAACCAGTGCCTGCTCATGTTGAGCGGACGAGCGCAAGGACGCGCCCAATATCCTCAGGACAAAACGGTTGTTGGGTTGCCGCACAGCCTCCTCCCGCAGCAACCGAATAGACTCGTCTGCGGTCAGGGGATTAAATCGCAGGCTGAAGGCCCGGGCAAAGCGCGCCTGATTCGAGTCGGGGGCCAGCTTGATGGCATTCTCCGCCTGAGTCCGCACGAGCGTCCGGCGCGCCTCGGAAAAATCTCCCCATCGGAAGATCAAAACCCCGCAGGAAAGGAGGGCCGACGACGCCCACGCCTCGCCATCGGTCGGATCAAGCTCGACCGCCTTCTTGAGCAACTTCTCCGCCAGCGCGAAATCGTCGGCGGTGGCAAAGTCCCACGGCTCGTAGAGCGCCCGCGCCTTCGCCACGAGTTGGCGAGCCTCGGACACGGGCGCGGTTGGCTTTGATGCGGCGGCATTCGGCCCGGTCGGAGTGGTCGCGCTTTCCGGTTTGCGTGTCGCAAAGAAAGCCGCCGCCACACCGATAACTACCACGGCCAGAGCCCCAATCCACGCCCCCACGGGGAGGCGGCTTGGCCGTCGCGAGGCGGCCGGCCGCGCCGACGACAGACCGGGTTCAGCGAACCCGGCTACACTCCGACCAGACATCAGCCGCTTTACCTGCTCTACAAATTGCGGCGTCGGCAGTGCGCCCGGGAGACGCGTCCATTGCACCCGCAGGAATTCCGCCGGCACGACCGCGCCACTTTCGCGCGTGTCGTCGATCACGACCGGCGCGAGAAACGGCACGCCCTCGGCCAGCAGGTGCGTCTGGTCCACCGCCAGTTTCCACTCCAACCGAAAATACCCTTTGCTGCGCTCCTGCGTATGCGTGGAGATCACCGGCAAGAACAGCGCGCAGTCGTTGATCTGCTGCCGAATCTTCGCATCCCACGTGTCCCCGCCGCGCAATTCGTTTTCGTCAAACCACACCTCGAGTCCAGCGCTCCGCAGCGCCTCGGCGATCCGCCGCGCCGCCACCGCGTCATCACGCGCGTAACTGAGGAAGATGGCCTGGTGGGGAACGGACACGGGCGAAACGCTCAGAGAACATCGTAAAACGCACAACGCTCAAGTTCGCGATGGGGCGGCGGTCTCCAACCGGCCGTCCCGCCCCAAATAAATTTACCTCACCCGTACCTTTCGCATAACCGGCGGCGTGATTGGCTTGCTCATCCCACCGTCAGTGCCGCGCTGGGTCGGCGTCTCGGCCAGCGTGTCCACGACCTCGATACCCTTCACGACCCTGCCGAAGATCGTATAGGCCGGCGCCATCGGATGATCCTGATGCAAAATGAAGAACTGACTCCCGTTGGTGTTCGGACCGGCGTTGGCCATCGCGACGACCCCGCGCCGGTAGCCGAGGCCGCGTTCGTAAAGCGGCGACTCGCGTTTGATCTCGTCGTCGAATTTCCCGCCCCATGCACTCTCGCCGCCACGTCCATCGCCCTGCGGATCACCGCCCTGGATCATGAAGCCCTTCACGATCCGGTGAAACGTGAGTCCATCGAAGTAGCCGCGCTCCGAGAGACGGCGAAAGTTCTCCACCGTCTTCGGCGCATCGCCCGGCAGCAGCTCGATTTCGATCGTGCCCTTGTCGGTTTCAATCGTGGCGACGACGGGCGCGGGCGGCGGCAACTTTTTCGCCGCATCAGTCGAATCCGAACGGCCACAGCCGGCGCCGAGAGACAGTGCCAGGAAACCACCGATCAAGGCGACGCATCTGGCAGGTTGGGAAGATCGCACGTGGAGCATGCTTCACTTCTCCTGGTCGCACCGGGTGAGTCAAGAGTCAGGCGGAGGCCGCCCGCGCAGACCACATCCCGATTTGGAGAATCGGAAAATACCCTCGACGAGAAACGTGCCGTTACGAGAGCCGCGACGTCCTCCGTCGCGGCTCCAATCCACGCGACGTGGGCGTCGCGTCCCCAGGGCCCGGAGAGTGAGACTCGCCCACCCGCCTAATCCTGCGCGGCCTTTTTCTTACCCTTCCCTTTCTTCTTTTCCGGAGGCAACGCATCCTCCGGGCCACTCTTCCGTGGCATCGGGGCCTTGATTTCGGCGCGCCAGGCGACGAGCCGGGCGTGCATGGCCTTCGTCCGGTCCGGCTGGGCCGTGGCGAGATTCTTCGACTCCCCGATGTCGTCGCGCAGGTTGTAAAGCTCAAGGCGGCCGTCCTCGAGGTACTCCATCAATTTCCAGTCGCCCATCTGCACCAGACTCACGGGCGTCGTGCGCCACTGGTCGACGCCAGCACCGAGGTAACCGGGAAAATGTTGAAAGATGGCGTCGCGCGCGAGCTTCGCCCGTCCGTCGCGCAGCAACGGCACCAGGCTTTCACCGTCGGCAATCTGGCCCGCCGGCATTTTACCTCCGGCGATCGAAACCAGCGTCGGATAGACATCGACGTGAATCGCCGGCACCTCACACAGGCTGCCCGGCGCCACGCGACCCGGCCAGCGCACGATGAAGGGCACGCGTGTGCCGCCTTCATAGAGACTGCCCTTGCCACTGCGAAGCGGGGCATTGTCAGTGATGTCGCCTCCGCCCTTCTTGATCCCTTCGCGGATGTAGCCGCCGACTCCGCCGTTGTCGCTGGCGAAAATCAACACGGTGTTGTCGGCGATCTTCAGCTCGTCGAGCAGCGCCATGACGCGCCCGACGCTCTCGTCGACACTCGCAATCATCGCCGCGTAAGTCGGGTTGTTGTGCCCGCCCACGCCCGGCTTGTTCTTGAACTGCGCGATCAGTTCCGGCTTGGCATGGTGCGGCGAGTGAACGCCATAGTGCGGCAGGTAGAGGAAGAACGGGCCGTCCTTCTTGCGCCGGATGAAATCCACCGCGTGATCGGTGAGAAAATCGGCGAGGTACTGGCCCTTCGGGTATTCGGTCTTCGGGTTCGTATTGAAATTGAAGTGCGCGCCCATGCTCACGATCGCCTCGTCAAAGCCGCGCTTGCCCGGCAAGTAGGGTCCCTGCTGGCCGATGTGCCACTTGCCAAATATCGCAGTCGCGTAGCCGGCGCTCTTAAGCGTCTGCGGCAGGAGCACGCGATCCAACGGCAACTCCGTGACGTTTTCCACCGGCCGCAACGGACGTTTGCTCCAATCGAAACGCTCAACCCCGCCCACCGTGTACATACCAGTGCGGGCTCCGTATTGCCCGCTCATCAACGCCGCGCGCGTCGGGGTGCAGTTCTGGCAATGATGATAGTTGGTGAACTTCATCCCCTGCGACGCCAACCGGTCGATGTTCGGCGTCTCGTAGTACTTGCTGCCGTACGCGGCAACATCCGTATACCCGAGGTCGTCCGCGAGAATGAAGACGATGTTGGGCGGTGCGGCCGACGCAACGGCGGCGATTGCCACCGGAAGGAGCACGCCGACGAGGCGGAGCAAAGAGAGATTTTTCATGGAGAAATTCCGGTTCATTCGTTTTTCGCCTTCCGCTTCTGTTTTTTCTGTTTCGCCCCGCCACCAGCACTGTCGGTCTTGCCACCGGCCGGATTCAGTTCCTTCAGCACCGCGGTGAGCCGCTGGCGCGCGGCTTTGCTCGCGGGAGTGTCGGCCGAGGCCGGCACCGGCTTTTCGACAAAGGGCGCGTCGCTCATGTCGAACAACTCTCCAGCCTCGTTCATCTTGTAGCCCGGCTCGCGCACAAACCAATGCGCTCCGAGTTGGACAAACGCATACGAGCGCGGCGTGCCCGGCTGTCCGCGGAGCTGCGGAGCGAAGCTCACGCCGTCGTACTTGAAGTCGGCAGGAAGTTTGCCGCCGGCCAGCTCGACAAACGTCGGGAGCATGTCCGCAAAGCTGATGATGTCCTTGGAGGTCTTGCCCGCTGGAGTCACACCCGGCCAGCTCGCGAAAAACGGCTCGCGCGAACCGCCCTCCAACATCGTACCCTTGTGGCCGCTGAGCATCCGACCGCCAATCGTGCTGGGATACATCGACGCGGTGCCATTGTCGCCAGTGAAGATGACCAGCGTCTTCTCGCGGAGTCCGAGCCGTTCCAATTCGGCGACGATGGCGCCGACCTGCTTGTCCATATAGGCAATGTTGTCGTCGTAACGCTCCGGACCATCACCCTTCGGCGAATCCGGCGTGTGCAGCGTCGGTGTGTGCACGAGGTGCATCGAATAATAGTAGAAGAACGGTTGGTCCCGGTGCCGTCGGATGAAATCGACCGCGAAATTGTGAATCACATCGGGCCCATACGTGCCGGTGGGCACGGTTTTCTCGCCGGTGTGCTGTTGATGGGTCGTCTGCCAGTACCAGCCACCCGCCGTCGGATCGGTGGAATATTCATCGTAGCCCCAGTCCTTCGGCGTTTCGCCGACCTGCCGCCACTTGCCGGACATGCCCGTCGCATAGCCGGCGGCTTTCATCAGGCTGGCGACCGGTCGCTCGTCAGCGGATTTCGCGCCCGGACCGCCGGAGCGCCACGACTGGTTTGTCACGCCGCCAGTGCGAAACGCGTAACGCCCCGTGTTGAGCAGGCAGCGCGTGGGACCGCACAACGGCGAGGCATAGCACGTTTCAAAACGCGTTCCCGACGACGCCAGCTTGTCGATGTTGGGCGTCTTGTGTTTGTCTGAACCCGTATAGCTCACGCCGTCGAGCCCGAGGTCGTCGGCGAGGATAAAGAGAATGTTGGGCCGGGCTGCGGAGGCGGCGTGCGTGAGCGTAGCGCCCGCCAGAAGCGCGAGGCCGGCGATGACAGACGTGAGAACCAGCGGTTTTTTCATGGTAAAAGGAATGGGGCCGGAAGCGAAACCCGTTACGACTAGGGCTAGCAGCCCGTCGGACTTGGAAAATCAGGCTTGGGGGTGATTTTCCAAAATTTTTCCGGCGACGGGAGGCCCAACTCTGACGGGCTGCTGAGCGCCGTGCGGAGCACGGCGGGAGGGACGGGTTTTTGTCGTATATTTGCGTTGGA
>CANJIU010000233.1 GCA_947474365.1 Opitutia bacterium
GGAACCCAGTCCCGGAGATCAGGCGGTAGCAACAAGGGGGTATCGCGGTCGACGGTGACGAAACGGGTGGCCACTTCGAATTGATAGTATATATTATATTGGTAGTCAACATACTATGTCCTCTTATTACAAATATATTTCGAACAGACCGGCACACGATCCGCGAAAATGCCGCAGGCATTTTCATTTAGCAGCCTGTCGGTTCCGTTCGGCCAACATTCGTTTGCCCCAGATCGGACTTCCTAAGTCCGACAGGCTGCTAGACGACCCAATTGGCTGGACGAGTTGTTTCACCACCTGGGTTCAGGGTTTCGGAATCGCACTCAGGCTGTAGAGTCGGGTGTTGCTCAGTTCGATGACGACCTGGAAGGGACGATCCGCTGGAATGTCCCGGCCGGTTTTCCAGCGAGCTTCGGCCCGGGTCGCGTTCGCCTGCAGTACCTCGAAGTCGCCGAGGCCAAAGCCGGGCACTTCCCTGCCATCGACCTCGTTCAACGCCATCCGTAAACGCCCGCGGTTGGCGTCGGCATTGATCACCAGTTTGCCGCCACCGATGAGCAGCGGCCGCGTCACCAGCCGTCCGCCAGTGGGGCCGGCATCCAGCGAGGCAAAGCCATGCAACCGCCAAACAGCCCGACCTAACGTCAGACGCTTCGGCGGGATCGGTCCGCCGTGACCCGTGTTGATGGCCGTATAAAGCATCCACGTCTCCTCCGCAGATTCTACCACCGTGCTGGTCACCCCGAGGATCGCGCCGCCGTCGAACGACCCCGGAACGCCGCGCGGCACGACGTTCACCCGCGGAGTGGTCCTGGCCCAGTGCTCCCCGTCTGTGCTCGTCACCAGTTGCACGTCGATCGGGCCGTTGTCGCGACTCTGCCCATTGCCCACTTTCACCTGTGCGGGCAATCGCTCCATCATGCGGAAGATGGTCGGAAATCCGAGAAAGCCCGTGGCATGCGGAACCACGCTCATATTGTAGACTTCCGTTCCTTGGCCGGGACCCTTGGCCCAGCGGTTATCCTCCTCATCGGCGTGGAAAACCAGCTTGGGTTCGCTCCACGTCACGAAATCGCGGCTCCGCGTCAGCCAAACCACCCGCCCGGGCGCATCGTTGGACTTCTTTTTGAAGAAGGCCATGAACTCGCCCGTCCGCGGGTCCTGCGTCAGGGTGTTGGTGTCGCTGCCGAGAAAGAACGGTTGCGCGTTGCGGCCCTGCCAATGGATGCCATCCGCGGAGTAGGCTCCGAAATACTTTCCGCCGACGTTGCCCAGCATCCTCAGTCGTTTTGCCGGATCGGACGTAAAACGATCCTCGACCACCGATGGAGAATGCAGGTCCGGGAAAACAATATTGTTCGCCTTCGAGCCCTGATAGTCCTGAACCCCCAGCGCCGGTTTGTTCCAGCTGATGCCGTCGGCCGAGGTGGCGTACAGCACGCGGGAATGTGCCATGTACCACAACCGAAACCCACCCGTCGTCGGGTCCCGCATGACCGAGCCATAGGTGTACACGCGCACCTCCTCCCACGGCCGTTCCGGCTCCACGACCGGTACCGGGTGAGTCTTCGCCGGATGAATGGTGCGCACCAGGCCGCCCATCGAGGCGATCGCGCTGTCATCCACAAACAACACGGGCTCGCGGCTCAGGCGGACCGCCTCCGGCGAACGGGACTCCTGGGCCATCACCGACAGCACCACCCCGGCCCCGAGGAGGATCCCCGGAAAAATTCGCGACGTCCGGGAAGCAAAACACGCTCTCAGCCGGGACGATTCATTTGAACCACGGATGGACACGAATAAACACGGATGCTCAGAGCAAGCCGTGCCGATGCGTGCGGATTCTTGGCGGTCACCGTTCGGTGGCGTTTCGGATTTCCAACGGTGGCCGGTTCTCGCCTCTGTATCCGTGTCCATTCGTGTCCATCCGTGGTTTTTTTCTGCTTGGTTGCGCCTCAGGGGAGGAAAGGTCATGATCAAAAAGTCGCCTTCACGCCCGCCGACAGCTTGGCCCCGCCGTTCGAAACCGAATTAGCCCGGCTGTAAATGGGCGTGAGCGGAGTGTACCGGAAATTACGGGTCGTCACGTTCAACAAATTGCGCGCGTTGAAGAACAGCCCCCAGCGCGGCGTGAACCGGAATTCACTGTCGAGATCCATCGTCGTCTTGGATTTGTTTACCGACACGCCGTTCGGCCCGATGCTGGTGAGCGCGGAGATGTCCTCCGGAATATAGTTCCACTTGAGTCCGATCTTGAAACGATTCCGCGAATACGACACGCCCCAGTTGAACGTCTTGTCCTGCAACTCGAGCCCGATCTGGGTGGAGCCCTCCACCTTCAGGATCGTGCCATTGCCAAAGACGGAAAAGCCCCGCGCCCACTGGGGGAGGAAGGTGAGCTGCTGCTGGTAGTTCAGTTCGAGACCGTTGAAACGCGTCACCCCGGTCGCGTTCGTCATGCTGACCAGGTCAAAGCCGATGTACTGCGAGTCCAACTCCAATTGCGCCGCGGTCGCCGCATCGAGGATCGAGGTGAACGAGCGAAACGCATTGCTCACGTCCTTGCGAAACACGCTTACGGAGACGACACCGTCGGCCTTGAAATAATACTCCAGCGACACCTCGTAACTTTTCGCGCTCCACGGTTTCAGCGCGGGATTGCGCGCGGTCACAGTGCCGAGGCCCGTCGTGGTGTTCTCGTTGATGTCGACGTTCGGGATGATATTGCTGAACTCCGGTCGGCCCAGGGTCTCGGCATAACTCGCCCGCAGTTGCAGGTTGTCGAGGATGCGGTACGTGCCGTTCACGCTCGGGTAGTAGTCGTCATAGACGCGAGACACCGCCGCACCGCGCGCAAGGTACGAGAGCCGGGTCTGAAGGACGGGGTCCGACGCGATCAGGATGGGGGCGCCTGCGGCGTTCCGGATCAGGTTCCCCCTCGCGTCGCGCTGGTAGATGGCGTTGCGGTCGCGCAGGAGCCCGAGGCCGTGGTCCTTTGTCTTTTCCCACCGGACGCCACCGACGAATGAGAGGCGGTTATCGAGCAGCCTGATTTCGCCCTGCCAGTAACCTGCCGTGATTTCTTCCGAGATGCGTTCCGAGCTCCTCAGCTGGGTGATCAGGGCCGCCGGCTCCACCAGCGAGAAATAATTGGGATGCGCGACGTACAAATCCCACAGCTTATGGAGGTCGACCCACTGGAGGTCGCGCGGCGTGTTGAAGCGCGGGTTTTGGCCGGAGTCGACCGGATCGACAAACTGGCCCGCGGAATCGTCGGCGGTGCCGGCAATGCCATCCGCCCCGAGAAACGTCCAGTTCGGCGTCCATTGGATGCGATCGAGGATGCGTTGGCTGTACGATCCGCCGACCTGCATGGCCGCCGTACTGCGACCGAGGGAAAACTCGCGGCGCAGGAACGCCCGGCCCTGCCGGATATCGTCGGTCGCATTGCGATTATCTGCACCGACATTGACCAAGGTATAATTGGAGAGGCTCTTCCAATCCGTCAGGGCGTTGGTGGCCGAATTTCGGAGTTCGACGATCTGAGGCACGTCGGTGTCATGAAACCCCTGGAGGCGCAGGGTGGATGGCACCGTGAGCCTCGTGACGGCACTGCGGAAATACCCGTGTTGGATGTTGGGGTAGTCGAGATCCGATTTGGCGATCGATCCCGAAACATCCGCGGTCCACCCATTCCGCCGATATTTGCTCGCAAAGGTGAATTGATCGGTGGCCCCTTCCTTGCCCGTCCAGATTTGCCCATGCACCCCGGTCGCGGCCCCGGCGCGGCCCTGCGTGAAATCGGGGCCGTACGAAGCTGGATTGTTGCCGGTGCTCAGCGTGAGGCGGTCCGGCGCAGTGAAGAGTTCGTACGAGCTGCGACGGAACCCGAGCGTCAACGTAACCGAATTGATCGGCTTCCAGTCCAAGCTGGCGGTGTACGATTCCCGCTTCGTCTCCCGCGGATCGTTGCGGGTACCGACGGTCTGGCGGTACGGATTGGTCTCGGTCGCACCCTGCGCAGCCGTGAACTGCCACGTGGACGATGGCCCGAGGAGGCGGCCAAATTGATCCGACAGCAGCGAACTCACCGTGAAACCAAAGTTTTTTGTGACCGGATAAACCAGGGAGAAATCGTAACCCGGCCGGAGCTTGCGCGTGGCCGGCGAACCGGGGCCCGGGGTCTTGTTCCAAGTGTAGTCATCCGTGGTGAACTGGAGGGTTCCGCGCACCGTCAGCTGCGGCTTGCTCCGATCGAAGGAGCTTTTCGGCACGAGATTGACCGAGCCGCCGAGGAACTCGGCAGACATGCTCGGAATCGGCGTCTTGATCACCTCAACCCGGGACACATTGGTCATCGAAATCTGCTCCAGCAGAATGCCGCGGCTGGCGCCAATCGCGGAGGAAGCAGCACTGGGGAGGTTGTTTCCATCCATCGTGATCGGCGTCTGCGTGCCCGCAAAACCGCGCAGCCCAATCTGCGAGGCGTCGCCCGCCGCGGAGAGAATCGCCACGCCCGGCATGAGTTTGATGAACTCTCCGAGGTTGCCCTCGCTCACGTCGCCAAACGCGTCGGCGGAGACCACGTCCTTGATATTGCCGGCATAACGCCGGTCATTGATCGCGACGGACCGGGCGTCCATCTCGCGCGTGGCCGCGACCGTGAACGCAGAAAGCTTCACCGTCTGGTCACCGCCGCCGTAACGGCTCTGGCTCGTGATCTCGAAATTCTCCCGCACCGTCTGGCCGGTGCCGATTTGTACGACGCGCTCCTGCTCATCGAAGCCGGGCAGGATGACCCGCAGCGTGACGCTGCCCACGGGGACGTTCGCGAGTTGATAGTCACCCTCGCTATTGGTGAGCGCCACCCGCTCCGTGCCCTTCACGCTCACTTGTGCATTGAGCACATAGTCACCCGTGGCGGGATTCAGGACCCGTCCTTCAACGGTACCGTTACCCGCCTGCGCCATGGCGGCGACAGGGAAGAGGCTGAGGAGGAAGACGTGACGGAGTGGCGCGACACAATTAGCGTTGAGCGATTGCAGGCAGACACCGGGCATACGTTGAACACGCATCGTAAGGTGGGGGGGGGTTGGGGAGCCGATCTCTTAGCCAAACTTCGAGCGCATCTTGATCTCCCGCACCAAGCCTACAACAAGATCGTCCCGGTTCCCTCCTGATACCATCACGCTCGCGTTGCTCGGGGAAGAAAACCCATTCCATGATAATTTTCGCTCCTTCACTGATCGCGTGACCTACCGCCAGTTTGCGACTCTGGCTGCGGCTAAAATTTCCCCATACCCCATGAAGAACCACTTCGTACTCTTCGGTATCGTCATTTGGGCCGCGTCAGTTCCATCGCTTCACGCTGGCGAAGCCGGACCCATCGTGGTGGGGGCGCTTCGGCAGCTTTTCATCGATTCCCTTTTCATCCAGGACGCGCGGGACGTGAAACTGCTCGCGCACGAGCCCCGCAAAACCGGCGACCAATCCATCGCGGCTGACCGCCCTTGGGAGCGTGGCGGACTGGGGCCTTACAGCTCGGTACTCTGGGACAATGGCCGCTATCACTTCTGGTATCACGCGATGGACCGCAAACTGTGGCACACGTCGCCGGGCGCGGGGGCAATTTGCTACGCGACCTCCGAGGACGGCATCACTTGGACGAAACCCGAACTCGGTCTGTCGGAATACGAGGGCAGCACGCGCAATAACATCGTGATCGGCCACGGCGCGGCCGGGTTGCGCATCGGGCAGGATGGCATGATGGTCTTTGTCGATCCGAACGCGCCGCCCGAGCAGCGGCTGCGGATGGTGAATCGGTTCGGCTCGAAAGGCGAAGGCGACAGCAGGGGCGTGAACGTGATGTCCTCGGGCGACGGCATACACTGGAAAGTCACCCATGAGAACGTGATGACTTATCGGCCGGACAAGATTCATCATCTCGATTCCCAGAATGTCATTTTCTGGGACGATAGTCTCAAGAAGTACGTCGCCTACGTGCGGCGAAACCTGCGGGAAGCCGGCAGCCAGGGCCGCGCCATCGCGCGCGGGGAATCGGATCAGCTGGGAAATTTTCCGATCACACAGGATCTACCGGTCGTGTTCCGCCCCGATCCGCCGGATCCGTTGCATCGTGGCGCGTCGGTCGTCGATTACTACAACAGCGCCGCGGTCCGGTATCCCTGGGCCGATCGCGCATACTTCCTGTTTCCGCAGGCGTACTATCATTACTCGAAGTCGCTGCGTGAATTCACGAAGGACGCGCCGACCAACGCAGGTCCGATGGACACCCAGTTCGCGGCGAGTCGGGACGGCATCAACTGGGAACGCTACGACCGCCGGCCCTTCGTCCGGGTCGGAATGACGGGAGAATTCGACCGGCACTCGGCGCGCCTGATTTACGGGTTGGTGCCGGATCGGTCCGGTCGGGAAATTTATCTGTATTACCGCGGGTCCGATTGGCTGCACGGCTGGGATCGGGATGACCGCAACCGGAAGCTCCTGACTGCGCACGGGCTGGGCGCGGAAGAGGATGTTACCACGATCAGTCGCGTGGTGCTACGCCGCGACGGCTTCGTGTCCGTCACCGCCGGCCCGGGCGGCGGCGAGTTCACCACCCCACCGCTGAAGTTCGACGGCCGGCGCCTGCACCTTAATCTCGACACCTCGGCGGTGGGCTCGGCCCGCGTCGCCTGCCTCGACGGCCGTGGAAAGGCGATTCCCGGCTACAGTCTTGAGGACTGCGACATCCTCCACACGACCAACGACACCAACCGCGTGGTAAAATGGCGCGGGTCGCCCGACCTGCCGGCGCTGACCGACGTCGTGCGGCTGCAGTTCGCGCTGCGCAACGCCGACCTCTACGCGTTCCAGTTTTCCGACCAGTAACTCCGGATGTTTCGCTTCCGCCAGGCGATCCAGGGGTCTGCCTGTCACTCGTTAACGAAGCGTCCTGTGGTTTGTGGGTTCGTTAACAAGTAACAGGCCGACTCCGCCGGGCCTCGCGTGACGTTCACGCCGGTGCTCGCCTATGGGCGCAACGCAGATGGCGGAAAGCACGCTCGACCAAGTGTGCACTGCTGTATTGGCGGATCACTCATTTTGGAGAGGAATTTTATGTATCGGTCATGCTGCGATTTGGGTAAGCTGATCGACGTCGGCTTGGCGCGCGGCGAGGAGGGCGGTGACAATGCGGCGCCCGTTGTCGGTCAGCACCCA
>CANJIU010000234.1 GCA_947474365.1 Opitutia bacterium
ATGCAGTGGCACTCCGCCGGCGCCACCGGCCTCGTCACGCGCCCCTACGCGGTGAAGCACGTGATCCAACTCCTCGATCCGGGGGAGGATTTCTCACTGGTCCCCGTTCAAACTACCCCATGAACCCGAAACATCCCGACTACCTCCGCCGAATCGTCGCGGCCCTGCTGGGCAGCGTCATGTTGGCTGCGCCGCTGGGCGCCGCCGAGCCGGTCGATCCGACCCGCTTCGAAAAGGAAGTGCTCGTGACCGCGGCGCGGGATGCGATCCAGCTGGAGGTGCTGCCCGGCGGCGACGTTCTCTTCGTCGAATACTGGGGCGGGGTGAAACGCTGGGACGCGAAGTCGGGCGCGGTCAGCAAGCTGGGGCACGTACCGGCGTATGCGAAGGGCGAAGTCGGGCTGCTCGGCCTGGCCGTGGCGCGTGATTTCGAGCGGAGCGGGCATTTATATGTGCAGTTTTGTCCGGCCGCGAAACAGGGGACGATGCGCGTGAGCCGTTTCACGGTGAAGGATGGAAAAATGCCGGCGGAGTCCGAGTTGGAGTTGCTCTCCTGGCCCTATGATACCGAGCACGTGTTTCACATGGGCGGCGCGATGTGGATGGACGCGAAAGGCGATCTCTACATCGGCACGGGTGACAATTGTCACTATGATCCCGGACTGCCGCAGGACACGCGACCGGACCGCAAGAACTGGGACGCTTTCCGCTCGGCCGCCAATTCCCGCGACCTGCGCGGCAAGGTGCTGCGCATCCATCCGCGGCCGGAGGGCGGCTACTCGATCCCCGCGGGCAATCTCTTCGCCGAGGGCAAGGACGGCAGGCCGGAAGTGTTCGCCATGGGCGTGCGCAATCCATTCCGCCTTTCGGTGGACGACAAGACCGGCACGCTCTACTTTGGCGATGTCGGCCCCAACCTGCCGCCGGCCCTGGGGGTGACGCCCGACGGCTATGAGGAAATCAACGCCACGCAGACCGCGGGCAACTTCGGCTGGCCGCTCTTTGTCGGACCGAATGAAGCGCTGCCGCTCTATGACTTTGCCGCGAACAAACCGGGCAAACGCTATGACCCGCAGTCGCCGGAGAATCTCTCGCCGCGCAACACGGGCATCCAAAAACTGCCGCCCGCCCGGCCCGCGCTCATCTGGTATTCGAGCCTGCCTTCGAAGGACTTCCCCACGCTCGGCAGCGGCGGCCGCACCATCATGGCCGGGCCGGTGTATCGCTACGACGCGGCGAATCCTTCTCCCCTCAAGCTCCCGGCGTCCCTCGATGGCCGCCTCTTCATCTATGAGTGGATGCGAAACTGGATTCAGACCGTGAAGCTGGGCACCGCCGGACCGGAGATCGAACCCTTCGTGCCCACCTGGACCCTGCGCCGGCCCATCGACCTGAAGATCGGTCCCGATGGTGCGCTCTACCTGATCGAATACGGTGACCAGTGGTGGCAGAACAACGACAGCCGGATCGTGCGGATCGTGTATCGGCGAGGCAATCGCGCCCCGGTGGCGAGGCTCGTCGCCAGTGAAACGGCGGGCCGGCAGCCGCTCGCGCTCACCTTCGATGCTTCGACCTCCACCGACGCCGACGGCGACACGTTGAAATTCGTGTGGAGCATCGCGGGCCAGGTACAGCCGGGCGGTGGAGCGAAGTTCGCGCACACGTTCGGGCAACCCGGCAACTATGAGGTCAGCGTGACGGCGCTCGATCGAGGCGGGGCGAAGAGCACGGCCAAGGAGATGATTTACGTGGGCAATGGGCGCCCCGTGGTGCGCTTCGAGTCACCGGCGCACGGCTCGTTCTTCGAATGGGACGCCGCGATTCCCTACAAAGTCTCCGTCACCGAAACCGATGGCGATCGCGTGCAGCCCAATCTCACCACCGTGCACGGCGAGTTCCGCGGCCGCCGCTTCGCCACCGATGGCGACCAGGCCGTGCTCGATCCGGGACTCGCGTTGATGCGCGCCAGCACCTGCTTCTCCTGCCATATGACGGACGCCGCGTCAGCCGGGCCGCCGTACAAGACCGTCGCCTTGAAATACAAGGACGACACCGCGGCCGCCGAGCGGCTCGCGCAGAAAATCCTGAATGGCGGCAGCGGCGTTTGGGGAATGATGCCGATGCCGCCGCATCCGCAGCACAGCCTGGATCAGGTCCGCCGGATGGTCGCCTGGGTGCTCTCGCTCAAGGATGATCCGTCAAGTCCGCCGCAATCCGGAGCCAGCGGCACCTATGCCGCTCCGTCGAAGCCGGCCGACGGCACCCGCGTGGATGAAGGCGTGCTCATTCTCACCGCGGCCTACACGGATGACGGCAAACAGGGCACGATGCCGCGCCTGCGGGGCGAGGGCTCCGTGGTGCTGCATTCGCGCCGCAAGAAAGCCGCGCTCTACGACGAAAATCACGGCATGGCCTACGTCGAGCACGCCTACGGGGAGAAGGCGATCGTCGGCTATTTCAAGGACGGCGCCCACATCCTCTGGCGTGACTTGAATCTCACGGGTATTTCACGCCTCACGGTCCGCGCCGGGTGCTTCGACACGAAGGGCGGCACCCTCGAACTCCATCGCGGCTCCCCCTCCGGCCCCTTGCTGGCCCGCGTCTCCGTGCCGCCCACCGGTGCGCGCGATGGCGACGAATTCCTCGCCCTCACGGCCACGCTCACGAGAACGGACGGCCTCGTCGACGTCTGCGTCGTGGCCCGCTGCGCGGAAAAAAGCACCGTGCTCGGCCTGAACTGGATCGAGTTTCACCCGTAAGTTTCCTCCCTCCACACCCCATCCCCGATGAATACTGAAGTCCTCACCTCCCGTCGTTCCTTCCTCACCGGTCTCGGCACGCTCGCGGCCGCGCCATTGTTCGCCCGCGATTTCGGTCCGGGTTCCGCCCCGGTGCGCTACCCCGAGCCGGATGTCGTCGCGCTCGATCCGGCGTTTGCCAAGTATAAGATCGCCATGGCGCCCATCGAGCGGCTCCACACCGGCATGTATTGGGCGGAAGGCCCCGCGTGGAGCGGATGGGGACAGTACCTCGTGTGGAGCGACATTCCGAACGACGTGCAACTGCGCTGGCTCCAAGACGACGGTCGCGTGACCATTCTGCGCAAGCCGGCGAACCACAGCAACGGCAACACCTTTGATCGGGCCGGCCGCCAGATTTCCTTCGAGCACGGCAACCGCCGCGTGGTGCGCTACGAGCCCGACAACTCCGTCACTGTTCTGGCCGACAAGTTTAATGGGAAGCCGTTCAACGCGCCCAACGACGGATCGGCGCACCCGGATGGCAGTGTCTGGTTCACCGATCCGGGTTACGGCAGCCTCGGGAATTTCGAGGGCCACAAGGGCGAGCTGTTTCTCAAGGAGGCCGTCTATCGCATCGATCCCAGCGGCCGAATCGACAAGGTCGCCGATGAAATCTTCAAACCGAACGGCCTCTGCTTCTCGCCGGATTACAAGAAGGTCTACATCTGCGACACCGGCGCGACGCATTACCCGAGCGCGCCGAAGAACATCAAGGTCTGGGATGTGGACGGGGCGAAGCTGAAGAACGGCCGAGAGTTCGCGTCCATGAAGATGAATCTCAACGGCAAGGAGGTCGCCGGTCTCGCCGATGGCATCCGGTGCGACCAGGACGGCAACGTCTGGGCCGGCATGGGCTGGGTGGGCGAAGGTTATGATGGCGTCCACGTTTTCTCGCCCGAGGGCAAACGCATCGGCCAGGTGCTGCTGCCGGAGATCTGCAGCAACGTCTGCTTCGGCGGCCCGCGCCGCAACCGCCTCTTCATGACCGGCAGCCGCTCTCTCTATGCGGTGCACAGCGAAGCGATCGGCGCGCATTGGTGCTAAGTGCATCGAGGGATTTTCCCGCCTCCGAATCATGAAATATCTTACCCTTGCCCTTCTCGCCCTTGGCCTCACGACCGCCCACGCCGCCGTGACCAAGGGCTCCTACGGAACCACGCGCGACGGCCAGAAGGTCGAGCGTTACGTCCTGACCAACAAGAACGGTCTGGTCGCCAAGGTCATCACCTTCGGCGGCATCATCACCGAACTGCACGTGCCGGATCGCAACGGCAAGCTGGCCAACATCGCGCTCGGTTTCGACACGCTTGCCGAGTACGAGGAACACAATGGTACCGTCTACTTCGGCTGCATCACCGGCCGCGTCGCCAACCGCATCGCGGGAGGAAAATTCGACCTCGACGGGAAAACCTACGCGCTCGACCTGCATCCGAAGGCCTCGTTTCACCTGCACGGCGGACTCCGCGGATTCAGCAAGGTGCTCTGGAGCGCGGAAATCCTCCGCGATCCGCGCGGGCCGGCCCTGCGGTTGAGCTACCTCAGCAAAGACGGTGACCAGGGATTCCCCGGCAATCTGAAGACAAGCGTCACCTATGTGCTCACGGACGACAACGCGCTCGCCATCGAGTACGAGGCGACGACTGACAAGGCCACGCCGGTTAACCTCACCAACCACACCTATTTCAATCTGGCCGGAGCCGGCGGTGGCACCGTGCTTGATCATCGCGTGACCCTGCACGCGCAACGTTACCTCGAGACGGATGCCGACATGGTTCCGACCGGCCGCCTCCTGCCGGTGGCGGGCACACCGTTTGATTTCACGAAACCCGCCGCCATCGGAGCGCGTAACAGCCAGATCAATATCGGCGGTTACGACCACGCCTACGTCCTCGCGGACAAGCCGCGGTCCAAGCCCGCTCTTGCCGCCGAGGTCGTGGACCCGAAGAGCGGCCGGGTGATGGAACTCCGCACCGATCTGCCGGGTGTGCAGTTCTACACCGCCACCTATACCACGACGCTCAAGGGGCTGGGCGGCGCCACTTACGACCGCTTCCATGGCTTTTGCCTGGAGACGCAGCACCACCCCGACTCGGTGCACCACGCGGCTTTCCCGAGCACGATTCTCCGCCCCGGCACGACGTATCGCACCGTGACCACCCATCACTTCTCCACCCGCTGACCATGAACCAAATCGATCTCCGCCAACGCGTCGCCATCATCACGGGAGGCGCCCGGGGAATTGGCCGGTGCATCGCCGAACGCCTCCTTGCGTCCGGAGCGCGGGTTTCGCTCTGGGATATTGACGCATCGGCGCTCGCGCAGGCGGCTGGGGAGCTCGGTGCGCCCGGCGTGGTGCACACGGTCGCCGTGAATCTGGCGGACCTCGCATCCGTCCAGGCTGCCACCGAAGTCACTGCGGCGGCCTTCGGGAGGATCGATATTCTCGTGAACAATGCCGGCATCACCGGCGGCAACGCGAAGACCTGGGAGCTGGATCCAGCGGACTGGCGGCGGGTGATGGACATCAACCTCAATGGCCCGTTCTACTGCTGCCGCAGCGTGGTTCCGTACCTGCTGAAAAACGGCTTCGGCCGCATCGTCAACATCGCCTCCATCGCGGGCAAGGAGGGCAACCCCAACGCCGCGCACTACAGCGCCTCGAAGGCCGCCATCATCGCGCTGACCAAGTCGCTCGGCAAGGAGCTCGCGACCTCGAACATCACGGTCAACGCGATCGCCCCTGCGGTCATCGCGACGGACATCCTGAAGCAGATGACCCAGTCGCACATCGACTACATGCTCTCGAAGATTCCGATGGCGCGCTTCGGCAAAAAAGAGGAGGCCGCGGCGCTCGTCGCCTGGATCTGCTCCGAGAAATGTTCCTTCACCACGGCCGCTGTCTTCGACCTGTCCGGGGGACGCGCCACGTATTAGCGGCAAGTGGGATCTCGAGCTGAACATTTTTTGGAATCCGTCTCCGTCCTTTACCATGAACGTCACCGCACTCCAACGGCCCTCCTCGCTCGTCGAGGGCGTCTGTCAACAGCTCGCCGGTCTGATCCGGGGCGATCGCTCGGGGGCCGAACGCTGGCTGCCCGCCGAACGCTCGCTCGCCGAACAGCTCGGCGTCAGCCGCACCGTCGTGCGCGAGGCCACCAAGCGCCTCGAACAACAAGGTCTGCTCGAGGTGCAGCATGGAACGGGTATCCGCGTGGTGGATAAACTGCACCGGCCGCTGAGCGGCTCGCTGGAACTGCTCATCCCCGATGTCGCCGAGCGTCTGCAGCAGCTGAACGAAACCCGGCTTTCGATCGAGCCGGACGCCGCCGCGCTGGCCGCACAGCGGGCCACGAGGGAGCAAATCCGCGCCCTGCGCCGCATCCACGCAGAGCTGGAGGCCGCCCCGGACAACGCCGCCGCCATCATGACCGACCTCGACTTTCATCGCGCGATCGCCGACGCCAGCGGCAATCTCATCTTCCGCCTCGTCCTCGACTCGCTCGCCGAACTCGGCCTCGCCAGCCGGCAACGCACGATCGGTCGCATTGGCAAGGCGACCGCCATCGAACACCACGCCGAGGTGCTGAACGCGATCGACGCCCGCGACCCGGACGCCGCGCGCCAGGCGATGCGCCGGCACATCCTCGCCGCTGGCGAGGATATGGACCTCGACGCATTGAAGGGGCGTAAGGCCAGGTAGCTGATGAAGTCCTTCGCCATCGCCCTGGCGGTCTGTTTTGGCCTCGTCGCGTCGGCCCAAGCCGAAGAGCGCTACCTGCTCGCGGCGGACACGCAGGTCATCGAGATCGACCGTTCTGGCAAAGTCACAGCTTTGCTCAAGCATCCGGGCCACGGAGGCATTTACGATGCCGCACGGCTGCCGGATGGCGGCATTGCGTATGCGCACCGGGGCGGTTTGGCGGTGTTTGATTCGGAGAAGAAGCTCGTCATGGAGCACAAGGCCCGGGCGGGCGAAAAAGGCACGGAGGCCAACAGCGTGGCAGTGCTCGAAGGCGGAACGAAATTTGCGCTCATGGACAGTGGCGTGAATCAGATCCGCATCGTCGATCGCACTGGCGCGGTGGTGAGCGAGACGCCGCTGCCCGAACTCAAAGCCGATCCGGTGCACTTCCGCTATCGCACTATCCGCGAGGTGCCGGGCGAGAATGCCTTCTGGGTCGGGCCATACGCGCGCAAAACGGTGCTGAAGGTGGAGACGGCTACGGGGCGGTTGTTGCAGACGATTCCGCTCGATCCGCTGCTCAAGTCGTCACCCACCGTGAAGAAGGCTTTTGCCGCCTTGCCGGCCAAGGATGGCTCGCTGTGGGTAG
>CANJIU010000235.1 GCA_947474365.1 Opitutia bacterium
ACGGACCTTCGCCTGGCTCGGCCGTTTTCGCCGACTCAGTAAAGACTATGAGCATTCCGTGTCGTCGTCCGAATCCTTCGTCTATATTGCGATGATTCATATCATGCTCCGCCGACTGGCTCGATGACCCTTTTTCGACGCCCTCTTAGGGGATAAAGCGAGGCGTGCACTTGTTCCCCGATTCTGCGTAGATGTTACTCCCCCCTGAAACGCCATGTCCGAGCCTGCGTCGCAACTGCATCCCCCGACCGATAGACCGCGTCGCATTCTTTATGCCGAGGACGTGCGGGAATTGCGGGATGTCGCGCGGATGATCGTCGCGCCGATGGGTTTCGTGTTGGATTGCGCCGAGAATGGCCAAATCGCCTTGGAGCGTGTGCAGGCTGATCCCACGATCTACGATCTGATCATCACGGACCACCACATGCCGGTCATGAATGGTTTGGAGTTTGTGATGATGCTGCGTGGTCTGCCCTATGCGGGAAAGGTGCTGGTGTTCAGTTCCGATCTGAATCCAGGGACCGCCGTGCTGTATCGAAATCTCAACGTCGACCGCATTTTGAACAAGCCGGTCGCGCCGCAGATTTTCCGGCAGGTGGTGGCGGAACTGGTCCAGTCGGGTCCGGCGGGCGGCCAGCCGCCGGCGGCGGGTGGGGCCTCGGTCAAGTCCTGACTGCCGGGCGCCCGACGCGGGTCGCAGCTCAATTACTGGATACGGGAGACGCGACGCCCCCCGTCGCTTGGTTCGAAACCGCGACGGGGCGTCGCGGCTCCAGCAAAAGCACGAGGATGGACGATGGCAGTTTTCGCCTGTCCAAAAGCGGGATGTGCCCCCGACGGGCCGCGTTCCCGTTACCGCTGAAGGATCTCGCGGAGCGCAGCGAGCACGAGATCGACGTTGCGGATGGTCGAGCCGTGGCCCATGAGGCCGATGCGCCACGCCTTGCCCGCCATCGGGCCAAGGCCGGAACCGATTTCGATTCCGTATTCCTCGAGCAGCCGGCGGCGGACGCCGGCATCGTCGGCCCCGGCTGGCACGCTGATGCAGTTGAGCGAGTGCAATGAACGCTTGGGAATGTAGGTGAGTCCCATTTTCTCCAGGCCGGCCCGCAGCCGTTGGTGCATCGCGGCGTGGCGCGCGATGCGGGCATCAAGGCCTTCCTCCAGCACGATGGTCAGCGCCTCGTGGAGCGCGTAGGTCATGTTGATCGGCGCCGTGTGGTGGTAAACTCGTCCACCGCCGCCGCCGGTGTAATATTTCCGCAGCATCGACACGTCGAGGTACCACGATTGCACCTTGGTCTTGCGCGCGTCCATCCGGGCGAGCGCACGCGGACCAAAGCTGACCGGCGAAAGACCCGGCGGACAGCTCAGGCATTTCTGCGTGCCGCTGTAGATGGCGTCGATGCCCCAGTCGTCCACGCGGAGTTCGTGCCCGCCCAGACTGGTGACGGCGTCAACGGCGAGGAGGGCGCCGCGCGCGTGCACGAGCTCGGCGAGGCCTTCGAGTGGCTGAAGCGCCCCGGTGCTCGTCTCGGCGTGCACGATGCCGAGCAGTTTCGTCTTCGGATGCGCATCGAGCGCGGCGGTGATTTGTTCGAGGGTGAAGACATCGCCCCAGGTGGTTTCGAGGGCGTGTACGATCGCCCCGCAACGTTCCATCACGTCTTTCATCCGGGTACCGAAGACGCCGTTGACGCACACGATCACTTCGTCACCGGGTTCGATGAGGTTGACGGCGACGCATTCCATGCCGGCCATGCCGGTGCCGCTGACCGGGAACGTCAGCGCATTGGTGGTACGGAAAACCTTGCGCAGCATCTCGCACACCTCGTCCATGATGGCGAGGTACTGCGGATCGAGGTGGCCGAGGGTCGGTGCGCCGAGGGCGCGCAGGACACGTTGCGGGACAGGACTCGGGCCGGGGCCCATGAGGATGCGTTCGGCGGGATGCATGGAAAATCAGTTAGGCAATGGATCAGCCGCGTGCGTGCGAGCCTCAAGTTGCGGGAAGGCCGGCGCGGAGAGCATCTGCCGATTGATGGTCGCGGCGGATTGATGACGTGCAGGTCGGCCTCACCTGACCGCGCTGTAACCAGCGCGGCTACCAGAACGAATTGTTGTAGCCGCACCGGTTACGGTGCGGTTGGGAACCGTCACTCAAGAGATGCACCCGCCGGCGGGAGAGGTGCGCGGCGATACTTCCTGATCGCGCCTATTTGCGACGATTTCGGAAATCTTGAAATCGGGCATCGGACATCTTTCAATTTCCAGAAGGAGTGTAACGTATTACGTGACCTGCGCCTTTCCGTTGGGTTCGCAAACACGTGGTCGGGTTTCAGTTGCATGCAGACGACTAGCGCCGCCGACTGAACGTTCAAGCGCGTAATTGAAATCTATTGTCATACTGCCGTCATGCGGGGAATTGCCCCATTGGGAGGTTTTGGTCGAGTGCGCTGAGGACGTTTCGAATACCTTCCTAAATGAAACGAACTCGCGAAGGGCAAGTCCGTCGCCAATCCGCCAGCGGTTGGAGGGCGGACAAACGTTGCGCCATCGGTCAGGCCACAGTCGCCAGCGACCCGAATAGCGGCTTGCGCCATAACAGGCGTTGAATAGTCAGCAGCAATGAGCTTTCGCCTCCTCCCGCTCCTTCTCGGCTTGCTCGCGGGACTCGCCTCGCCGGCGACCGCCGCGAGCGACGAACTCGCCCCGCGCATCGATGCGTTTGTCCGCGCAGAGATGGTCCGCCAAAAGATTCCCGGCGTCGCCGTGGCCGTCGTTCAGCGCGGCGAAGTGCTCCTCGCGAAAGGCTACGGCCTCGCAAACGTCGAGCACCAAGTGCCCGTCACGGCCGATACAATATTTCAATCCGGTTCCCTTGGTAAACAATTCACTGCGGCACTCGCGTTGCTGCTGATCGAAGACGGAAAACTGGCGCTTACGGACCCGTTGGCGAAATACCTTCCCGACGCGCCGGCAGGTTGGTCGGCAATCACACTGCACCACTTTCTGGCACACACGTCGGGCATCCCTGACTACGATGGCGCCGGCTTCGACTATCAGCGCAACTATACCGAGGCCGAAATTACGCGCCTGTCTTTGGCCGGCACGTTGATTTTTCCGCCCGGCGCCCGCTGGGCCTATAGCAACACGGGCTACGCGCTGCTCGGCTTCATCGAGCAAAAAGCCGCTGGACGTTCCTACAGCGAGATGATGCAGGAGAGAATCTTCGGGCCGACCGGCATGAAGACCGCGCGCATTATCAGCGAGAACGACATCGTGCCGCATCGCGCCGCCGGTTATCGCCTGGTGCGCGGGGAGCTGAAAAACCAGGCTTGGGTCTCTCCCTTCCTGAATACGACCGCCGACGGCTGCCTTTACTTTTCCCTCAATGATTTGATCGCGTGGGACCATGCGTGGCGCCGCCGTGCGGTGCTCAAACCGGAGAGTTGGGATCTCATGCTGACCCCCGTGCGGTTGAACAGCGGAAAAAATTATCCGTATGGCTTCGGCATCCAGCTGGATGAAAATCGTGGCCAGAAAGTCGAGCGCCACAGCGGTTCTTGGCAGGGCTTCAAAACCTATCGGGTGCGCTACCTGGGTGGGGATTTTTCGGTGCTCATACTCTCCAATCTCGCGCAAGCCAACCCGGAGACTCTCGGCGAGGGCGTGGCCAAGCTGGTCAGCCCCGAGGTTGCTGCGCCCAACGTTGCACCGCAACCGAAAGACGAGCCCGGGGTTGCGCGGCGGCTCGAGCGCCTTCTCGCCGAGGCGCGTGACAGCAAACTCTCGCTCACCGAATTGGCCTACGTGCGCGGCGGCCTCACCCAGGCGATGTCAAAACGGCTGTCCGTCGCACTTGCCAGCCTAACCCTCCCGGGCACGAGCAAACTCACCGAGCGTAAAGAGGTCGGCGACGACGTAGTCTATTCCTTCGAGGTCACTGCCTCGGGCAAGACTCTCCTCGTCAGCCTCGGCATTTCCAGCGACGACAAAATCTCCATCTTCAGCATCGCTCCGAAATCATGATGCCGCTGTAGGCGGCGACGGATTTCACCACGCTGTCTCTCGCTGAACGTTACTTGGTTTCCTTCAACCGATCTGTTGTCAGAATGGACCGTATTTGGCGTCAGACCTCGCTCAACGATTTGCGTGAAAACGGTCGTCGCTTAACCCGTTGAAAAAGACGTCGTGTAAATTGCGCGTGCCGGATTGGTTGCCATGTGAAACAACGGTTTTCGCCGGCTCGCTCGATTGGCGGAACTCTGGGGTCTTCTAGCATTTGACTCGTAAGGCACCGGCTGGCACGGCACTTGTTTGGGTCCCGCCGCCCATGCCCGATCCCGCCAGCAAAGCCGTCTTCCTAAGCTACGCGTCACAAGACGCGGAGGCGGCGCGGCGCATCTGCGAGGCGCTGCGCGCGGCCGGCGTGGAGGTGTGGTTCGACCAGAACGAACTGGCCGGCGGCGACGCGTGGGATCAGAAAATCCGCAACCAGATCAAATCGTGTGCGCTGTTCGTGCCGGTGATCTCGGCGGCGACGCAGGCGCGACGGGAAGGCTATTTTCGGGTCGAGTGGAAACTCGCGGCGCAGCGCACGCATGCGTTCGCGGACGGCACGCCGTTCCTGCTGCCGGTCGTGATCGATTCCACCAAAGACGGCGACGCGCTCGTGCCGGAGGAGTTACCGTCGGCGAGACCGAAACGTCGAAATCGAAGCCCTTCTGGGTGGTCGTACCAATGGGGACGAAAAAATTCACCCCACCGGGCCTAATGCCTGAAAAAAATGCCTGATTCGTAAGCACAATCTTAAAGACCGAGACGGTGGACGAAATACGACCGTCGAGAAATGCGGTCTTAAACCCCGCTTCCTGACCCTTGCCCTCCGGGCCCGGCAGGACATTTAACTGATACTGATAGGAAACTGGATTTTCAGGGGGATCGGATCCGGGAGGGGTTACTGATAGGAAACTGGATTTTCAGGGGGATCGGATCCGGGAGGGGTTTGTCGTCCAAGTTGTGCAGTTGCAGATTTAACTTGAGCTCTCCGGACTCGATCTTGGCGACGTCGAGTAATTCATTGACCATCTCAAGCATCGACTGGCTTGCCGCGTGAATCGTTTCGACTAACTCAAGTTGATCCGGGCTGAGCGGCCCGACGGCGCCCTCGCGCAGGAATTCGGACAGCCCGCGAATCGACGCCAATGGATTTCGCAGGTCATGAGCGGCCATCCCCAGAAACCGGTTTTTGGCGGCGTTGGCCTTGCTGAGCTGCTCGACCAGCAGTTTTTGCTGTTCCGAGAGAATTTGATTCTGCAGGTGGGAACGGATTCTGGCGAGTACCTCTTTAGGCTTAAAGGGCTTCGGCAGATAGTCGGCGCCGCCCGCGCCAAGGCCTTCTACCACATCGTCCGACTCACTCTTCGCCGTAATGAAAATAACCGGCGCACATTTGTCGCCGTACTCCCGTTTCAGTTGCCGGCAGGTGTCGAAGCCGTCGATTCCCGGCATCATCACGTCGAGTAACACGAGATCGGGCCGAAACGTCGCGTACAACTCCAACGCGCGTTCTCCGGAATCCGCCTCTGCCAACGTGTAGCCTTCGCTTTTTAGAATACCGCCCAAAATGCGAATATTTAGCCGGTCGTCGTCGACGATGAGGATCTTTCTGCCGGTGAGGAGGAAGGGCGCCGTGGTCTGAGGATAAACCATCTTTGCAAACTGTTGGGAGCATTCTGGCGAAGCGCAATCGGAACTTCGAGGGGCGCGGTGAGTTGGATGGGGCCCGGCCTCGTCGTTGCAAACCTGCGGAGACATACGCATCACTAAATCTGAATGCGTTGATATTTGAGCTTGCCCCGCGGGGCGCTCCACTGGTTTGGTGTCCGCCTTCTTTCCTCTAACATGGCTAATTCATTCGTATTCTCATCTGAGTCGGTCGGCGAAGGTCATCCGGACAAAGTCGCAGATCTGATTTCTGACAGTGTTCTCGACGCCTGCCTTGCGCAGGATCGCTTCAGCCGGGTGGCGTGCGAAACGATGGTGAAATCCAACATGGTCATTTTGGCCGGTGAAATCACCATCCCGAAATTGCAGAACGCCAAGACCGGAACAACCAAGCCCATCGATCAGGTGCTCAATCTCGGTGAGATTGTCCGCGACGCCATCCGTGACATCGGTTATACGAATGACGACGATGTCTTCCATGCGGACAAGATTTTCCTGAACAACTACCTGACGACCCAGTCGCCGGACATCGCCCAGGGCGTCGATGCCAAGAAGGCCAAGGGCAAGAAAACCGCCGAGCAGGGCGCGGGCGACCAGGGAATCATGTTTGGCTACGCCTGCAGTGAGACTCCTGAATTGATGCCGACCCCGATCATGTTTGCCCACCGGCTCGGTCGCGAGCTGACGAAGGTGCGCAAGTCCGGAAAAGTCGCCTGGCTTCGCCCGGATGCCAAGTCCCAGGTATCCGTTCGCTACGAGAACGATCAGCCGGTCGAGGTTGTGAACGTCGTTATCTCGACCCAGCATACGGCGGATGTCGCTCATGCCGAAATTGAAAAGTACTTGATTGAAAATGTGGTGAAAAAGGTGATACCGGCGAAGATGCTGACCAAGAACACCGAGTACCTGATCAACCCGACCGGCCGGTTCGTCGTTGGTGGTCCGCAGGGCGACTCCGGGCTGACCGGGCGGAAAATCATTGTCGACACCTACGGTGGTTGGGGACGCCACGGTGGTGGCGCCTTCTCGGGCAAGGACCCGTCCAAGGTTGATCGTTCCGCGGCCTACATGGGGCGTTGGGTCGCGAAGAACAACTGATAGGAAACTGACTGATAACTGATAGGAAACTGGATTTTCAGGGGGATCGGATCCGGGAGGGGTTTAAGGGGAGGGTGCTGGGTGGAAACGGAGTCGGACCCCTGTAGTCCCCCAACCCTCAAGTCCGCCTGACCGGCCAGCGGCGCGAAGCGCCGGTTA
>CANJIU010000236.1 GCA_947474365.1 Opitutia bacterium
AAGTAGCGGCCCTTGTCCTCGACAAAGTCGGGATAGCTCATCCGCGTCTCCAGCCCGTCTGCGTAGAGCAAAACCTCCGGCTCGGACCAGGCAATGACCTTGCCGGCCGGTGTGTCGACCTCCCGACCTCCGATGACCCAGGCCGGATTACGCTGGTTGCCGAAGGTGTAGCCTCCGTGGTTGTGGAACCAGTAGAGAAAATTCCCGTTGGCGGCACGCCAGGCGAAGTTGGCGGCGCGCGCATGTTTCACAAGGCGGCCGCCCGGGCCATAGTTCATGAAGGCCGGTGCCGTCCACGTGCGACCATCATTGCGCGAGTAAGCGTGGGCTGGATAGTCTTTGTCCGTGCGAAACGTCGTAAAGAGGCTGCCATCCGACAGCGCGACAAGGCATTGCTCCTCGCCGATCCTTCCGGCCGGCGGCCGCAGTCCAATGTCGCCCTCGGGCAAAAGTTCCCAGCGGATTTTCCGGGGGTCGCGTTCCGTCAACAGGTTGTCGCTGCGCAGAAAATTGCCCTCGCTGTCCGTCATGAACTGTTTGTCGAAATTGCCCACCTTGTGGAGGGTGACGTAGGCCGCGTCGCGGTGGATCAGCGGACGGCCGACGTGCCAGAAAAACTGCACCTTGCCGCCGTAGACGTTTTTGCGATCGACTTCAGTCTCCCGAATCGGAATGCGGTACCGTTCTGCCGACCAGGTCTTGCCGTGATCATCGCTGTACTTGAAGACAAAGTGTCCGAGGGTATCGACCCGGGTCGTCGTGCCGCCATCGACCTTCTTCACCTCCTTGAGTTGATCACCATTGTAGTTGTAGAAGACGTAGATTCTCCCGGAGGGCACCTTCAGCGCGGTGACGTAGGAAGCCTCCGGCGGGCCGGGTGGCTCGATGTTGATCAGGGATGACCAGGTCCGGCCGAAGTCGGTGCTGCGCGTGCCGACGATGTGCTGGCTGTGGTCGCCTTCCTTGCCGGCGGCGGTGGTGATGACGCAGAACCACGCGCCGTCATCGCACTTTACGATATAAGGTTGGTCGGCATACGACTCATCGGGGATTACCCAACCGGTTTCGATGTTGCGCCAGCCGGGCGCAATCTTCTGCGGTTGGGCGGCAGCCGCGGTGAGCAACACGGCGAGGAGCGAGACAACGGTGAGAGAGCGGGGACGGGGCTTCATGGAGGCGTCAGCATGGACGCTTTCTTGGAGCGGACAAAGGTCTTCTTGCTTTCCAGTAAACACACATCCTGCCCGCCTCTTTCCTCCGGCGTCGGATGCAGGCTCCGTATCGGCAATGATTGTCGGGGGCGCTCTCCTGAGATTGGGGTTTACTGGAATACAAATGGAAAGTCGTATTTGTCCGCCGACGGCCAAGAGTAGTTGAAAAGGCCGCCAACAGAGTCGGCCAAGGTCTGACCACCGCATTCGCATTAGTGTCTCCTTCGTTGATCCATGTCACCATCTACTGAAGCCACTCCGCTCCCAGAGGCACAAAGACTCGATGACCTAAGTCCACACCAATGGCGCTCGGGCATCGCCGCATGGTTGGGGTGGCTGTTCGACGGCCTTGAAATGCATCTGTACACGCTGGTGGCCACGCCGCTGGTCGTCGGTCTGCTGGGCGCGGTGAGTAGTGCCGACCCCGCCGTGAAAGAAAAGAGTGCCTACATCCAGGCTGGGTTTCTGGTCGGCTGGGCTCTGGGTGGTGCTTTCTTTGGGCGGATTGGCGACAGGATCGGCCGCAGTCGCGCCCTGGCGCTGACGGTGCTCACCTATGCGCTCTGCACCGGGCTTTGCGGCCTGGCGCAGACCTGGTGGCAGCTCATGATTTTCCGGTTTCTGGCTGCTCTGGGTATCGGCGGCGAATGGGCGGTCGGGGCCACCTTGCTAGCCGAAACTTGGCCCAAGGCCTGGCGCCCGTGGATGGCGGCCGTGCTCCAAACCGCGGTTAATCTTGGCGTTCTGCTCGCCGCCGCGGTGGTCGGTTTGCTGACGTTGCTGCCCAGTCCGCCTTCGGAACGCTCCATTTTTTTCATCGGAGTTCTGCCGGCGCTGCTGGTTTTCTGGATCAGGCGCAAGGTCCCGGAATCTGAGGGCTGGGCGCAGGCGGGCACCGCGGGGCGGGCCACGTCGAAGATGTCCGATCTCTTCCGCGGACCGACGGCTCGCACGACGTTTCACACCATGACCGTGTGCGCGCTGGGGCTGTCAGTGTGGTGGCTGTTCCTGTTCTGGCACCCGCAGCATCTGCGCACGCTGCTAGCCGCTGAGGGAACATCCGCGGCGGTTTCCACTCAAAAGGTCTCGGCGGCTTTCTTCTGTCTTATTTTCGTCTCTACCGTCGGCAATTTTTTCGCCGGCTGGCTGGCGAAGCAAATCGGCAACCCGCGGGCCATCGCGTTGCTCTTCTTTGGTCTGGCGGGCGGCATGATCGGATCCTTCGCCGTCAATCGCGGCTTCGCCGAGCTTGCTTGGTTTTGGCTGCCGGCCGTCGGTTTCTTCTCGGGTGTCTTCGGCCTCTTCACCATGTATCTGCCGCCGCTTTTTCCCACGTTATTGCGCACGACCGGTGCAGGGTTCTGCTATAATATCGGCCGCCTCGCGGCGGCGGCAGCCTCCCTCGTTTTCGGCTGGCTCGCCCCGGTGGGCGATTTTCGCCAGGCCCTCCTTATCTCCAGTGGACTTGCGGTCGCAGCCGGGCTTGTGGCCTGGTCGCTCCCTGATTCCGATTCGAGGGCCTCTGAAATCCAAACATGAAGCATTTTCTCGTCATTCGTTCGGTCGAGATGTCGCGGACGGCGTTTTCGGAAAACACGGGAGAAATCTCGATGTAGCCTTCGCCCGTGGCGAACGATTTGTCGATGATCGACTCGTTGGCGCTGACGCCGCCGACCTCGGTGACGCGCGAGGCGTTCATCGCCGCCGGGCCTTCCCAAGAGTGCGCGTGAAACGCGACGCTCAGAAGGTCGGTCGTGACGCGCTGACCTCGGCCCGCGCGGGCGCGCGCGAGCAGTGCGCTCAGAATGCCCTGCATGAGCATGAGGCCGGCCGGGTAGTTGGCCGACATGCCGTCGGGAAACGGAGGCTTCGCGGGATCGGGTTGCGTGAACCAGCCCGCCTCGGGGTGCGCCATGAGGTCGTGACCACCGCGGGCGCGGTCGGCCGAGGGACCGTGGTCGCCCAGCGGCCGGATGAGGCATAGACGAGGCGCTGGGGGATCGCCGCGAGTTGTTTGTAGCCGAGGCCGAGTTTCTCCATCACGCCCGCGCGGAAGTTGTGCACGACCACATCGCGGTGGCGATCAGCGCCCGGATCGCGGTGATGGCCAGGATACGAATGGTGAGATCCTGCACCTTGTTCCCAAATCATTCCATGGTGGTCGCATGGCGGATGCAATCCGCACCCGCGAATTTCGCAGATACACCGTCTTCGGCGCGGTTGCGACGGCCGATGCCTTAAATCGGCAGGAGAGGGGTGGATTTCGATCAACGGTCTTCAGGCTATGAGCCGCGCCGCAAGACGGGGGACTGCAGGCCAAACCCTCGCGGGGTGATATGATCGAATTGGGTCCAGTTTTGGGTCCTGTAAATCTGGCTGTAACCCACCGGCGGTCCTTCAGCGGCTGTGTTTTAGGCATTATCGCCTCAACGGCGGTCCAATGCCGACACGACGGCGCGCCCAATCGACGACGCAGCATCGTCTGTTGCGTCGAGGTAGCCTTGAGCCACGCGCGGATCCTTGTGGCGCGTGAATTTTATCAGTGTCTCAACGCCTCGCCCGGACCGATTCACTTCACGACCGGCTTCGGTGAAAACCGTATGACGCAGGGCATGGGGATGGATTTTGTTTTTTCCACGCACCTTGCGAATCCCAGCCTTTTTCCCCAACGCCACGATCAGGTCGTAGACGGCCGTCGGCGAAATTCTCCCGTACCGGCCCGGAATCAGGTTCGTGAAAAGCGCCGGGCTGGAGCACTTCGGCCGCACCAAGAGCCACTCCTCGATCGCCGCCGCGCCTTTTGCGGAAATTTCCACGCGTTCCTTCTGCCGCCGCGCTTTGGCTAGGATCCAGAGGGCAGGGGAGTCCCCGTTTTCGAAATCGTTGAGATCGAGGCCGGCCAACTCGCGCCGACGCAGCCCGGTTTCCGCAAAAACGCGGACAATGGCGAAACTGCGCTTCGCCGCAGCGGCGCTCGTGTCATCTTTTGCTGCCTCTAGGATTTTTCTTAAGGCATCCATCCCGGGACCGCGAACATCGTGCACGCGTTCAGATGGCAGCCCAGGCACGTCCAACTCCCAACTAATCAAACCAGCACGCCGTGCCTTTCGGACCAACCCTCGCAACACCGTGAGCCGAAGATTTACGGTGGCAGGGGAGAGGCCGCGTCCGCCCACCAGTTTGCCTGCCTTGTCGCGGGAGCCGAGCATCGAGCGTTTCCAGCGGTTGGCGGACTCGTTGGCGGCGACAGCGCTGCCGGAGAGAAGGCGGTCGATGGCGGTCTGGATATTGTGGGCCCGGACGAACTGGGCAAAATCGAGCAAACTATGGTGATAGTTGAGCCGGGTGGTGGCGTTCTCGCGGTCGAGGTAGTCGGCCAGCAGTTTTTCCGATCGCGTCATGGGTGGCAGAAAGAGGCAGGACCGTCTAAAATGTCAATTAGCAACGGTCAATCTGAGTGAAAAACCGCAGGAGCATCTTGAGTTCTCGACGGCACTGCAAGTGAAGCTTGACGCCCGTCGCCCGACTGCGCTGAGGTCTGAACTGCACCCCGCATCTGTTTCTTCCCAGCGAAGAATTCCCTACCCGCCGCGGACCGGGCCCGCGACTTTCCCGTCCATGCTGCGCCATGAAAATCTATGAGGTGAGGATAACGAACGCATCCCGCGATGCTGGATTCGAGCGCGACACGCGTCCGCTTCCCGCCGAATTGAACCGCTGGCTGCGAAAAAATGTTGGGGGCTCCTGCGTCGGACAGGGGGCGACCGAGGTCATGATCCTCGAGGTCCAGGCACCGGACCGTGAATGCTTCGAGCCTCTCATCAGGGCATTTGCCGACGCCTATCGCTGGGGGGCCAATGTCGCCATCGTCGTGCATGATAAAATCATTTCCGGCCTGACGGCGGGCCAAGCCGAGCTCGCACACGCATTCCTCATTGAGCCGACCAAATTGACCAAGGCCTTCTTCTGGTCGGTCCCGGCGGGGCGACTCCTGGTCAGCAATGGTCTGGGCGGCCCCGGCTTGACGCCGTCATACGCCGGTTACGTGGCCGAAAACCTGTCGGAACGATCGGCCCAATGGCAGGAGATCGTCGCGGCTCGCGCCGATCAGCGAATGTGCTGTGTGTTTCCGTCGGAAGCAGCCTATCAGGCATGGGAGGCGGAACGGTGGGACTCTCTCCCGGGCGGAGAAAGGTGACGCGGATAGCTCAACCGGAAAATTCGGCACAATTGGCCGTCTTCCGAGTGGAAAACGTGTCAAGTGGTTTGGTTTTCGGCTCGAAAACCGATCGTTAATGGTAGTGTCTCTCCCATAATGGAACCGCGCTACGGGAAAGTTATGGGAAAGTTGCTCCCATCGCACATCACCCCGCCCGTAAGTCGAATTTGCTATAATCCTGACCTCGCATGAAAGGACGCACCTCCCCACGCAAGCGCCCGCCCTTTGGGCGCCGGCTCGCCTCTGCCCGAACTGAGCAAGGGCTCACGCAGGCAAGCCTGGCCGCGAAACTCGGCGTCGACCGCACGACCATTCGGCACTACGAAAGGAGTGTCTTCGATCCCAAACTGGGATTTGTCCTGCGCTGCTGCAAAGCCCTCCATGTCTCGATCGAATCGTTGATCGGCCGGACGGTGTTGCCGCAGCCATCCCAAAGTGGCGCGCTGCGCCGATTCAACGAGCGCCTATTGCAGCTTAGCCCACGCCGGCAGCAGTTCGCTCTCCGACTGTTCGGGCGACAATTGGTCGAGATTACGAAGGAGGAAAAGCGGTGACCGTGTAGGTCTAGTGAACCGGCGTTAGAGATTCCCTGATGATGTAGCTGGCGGGCAAACCGCGCATGCGCCGTCCAAAGCGCACTTGATCACTCAATCCAAATGAAGCCGGTGAACTTTGCTGAAAATCTTCGTGCGATTCGACGGAAATCAGGTTTATCCGTCCGACAAGTCGCACGCGCGGCAGGAATCTCGCGAACATTCCCGCGTGTTACGTAGAGTGGATTCGCGATCTCGATAGGGGTAAGGCCAAACCATATTGGGGACCGGCCGGCATTGATCTAAAGTGGCTCAATAAGCTGAAAAACTGCATCGCGGTGGTTCCGTCAACCTCTGATAAGTGGAGGAATTCAGCCTTGCTGTCATGCCTTTCACGCGAGCGAGGGAACTTCCTTGAATTGCGATCGTTCTCTGACGCCGAAAACTGAAGCACGCTGGCCAGCGCGGTGGGACGTGGCGACCGCTGGCTCGTTACGATCCCGTTTCCAGCGGTCGGGTCGCTGGAAACTTTCACGGGCTGGACTGACGCGTCACGTGCGGACAATCTCAGCATACCTCCTAAAGAAATCGTTCTGGATGAACCGGCACCCCTGCGGACGCGTTCGATGCGTTCAGTAATTCTGACCTATCTCCGATCTCACGCTGATAACTATCTGCGCTCGAACTACGGTGCAGCCGTGTCGGCGGTGCTCATCATGAATATCGCCTCTCATTTCACTCCAAGCGGTAGTAGGCCTCCCGCCGGCGCCCTTCGGCGGCTCTTCGCACGGTACCGTGGGGTCGCCCATCACCGCTTGCTGAAACGTCACGCTTTGCACGGCCCGCCGTGAACAGCGTGACGAAGCGCCGACTTCGTCACGATGAAAAGTCCCTGGAATAGCGTGACGCGGAACACCACTTCGGCGAAAGTTTGCCGTCTGGCTCCTGCCTCTGGCCTCTCGCCCTTGGCGTGTAGCTGCCGGAACCAGTGCGAAAAAGTCGCCGGACT
>CANJIU010000237.1 GCA_947474365.1 Opitutia bacterium
CCGCATGCCAGCCGAACAGCCGATCCTGATCGAGCGGCTTCTGATGGTGGCGCGTGGCATCGAGCATCACTTCAACGATACCCTCGACGCTGCGATCCATCTGCGGAAGGGCCGCGATCTCGATGCCCATGCGCCGCGCGATCGAGGAACGGACCTGCTGAGTATCCAACTTCTGCCCTTCAATCTCGCTCGTCTTGATCACGTCCTGCGTGAGCGTGGCCAAGGTCGCTTCCTCGCGCAGATGGAAGCCCAAGCCTTCCATCTTCCCGAGCAAGCGCCCTTGAGTATGCCTCACGTCACTCAACAGCGGAGTTATGGCGGCATGGTCCCAGGTGAAGTCCGGCCAGTCCTTTCGTTCGTGGATATACATTTAATCTCCGCAGTTAATGCGGCGAAATTACCTTACATTCTTCGCACAGCAAGGGATAATCTCCGCTTTTTATGCGGAGAATAAGGGCACTATTCTCCGCAGAGAGCAAAAAGCCGTTATTGGTGAAGCGACGGTCCAAGCTATGTCCATTTATCCCGGGCTGTTGCTCATGCAGGCGCAAGTCACTCGCTCGCGAATCTGTCTTTCCGCCACTTTCAGGCCAGTGGCCGAAATGGCGCGAGTCCATCCTCAACCAGACCATGAAACGCCCGTGTCCTTTCGACGAGCATTGCAGCGGAGGCGGCAAAACCGCGGCAATCCTCGCGGAATTCTCCTCTGAAAATCACCTATTAGCGCCACTTTGGTTCGCGTTAAAATCGCGTCTCCTCCGCCAGTGCTTTCATCGGTTAGAAGGTCCCTGTTCTGCCAGATTCCTGTCAGAAAACTTTGGAGAGTCCTGCTGTTAATCCCGAAACCATGCCCAAAGCCAGCAAGCAGCGCAAAACCCTCAAACTGAGTGTCAGCGCGTCGTGCCTTGGGAGCAAGGGGCGCAAGGTTCAGGATCGAAACACGGGGGAAGTCTACGGTCATTCGTGGCTGGTGGCGCTACTGTCGATATTCGTCACGACATCGGCGTTGGCGGCTTTACCGGCAAGCGGGCCGGTTGTGCCGGAGTTGTCTGCATTCGAACAGGCGGTAACGAGTTTCATGGACGCGCGCGTTTTCGAGGCTGGAACAATCGCAGTACTGAAGGACGACAGGCTCGTGCTTCGGCAGGGCTACGGATGGCGGAATGAAGGGAGGACGATCCGGATTCACCCAGACAATCTGTTTCGTCTGGCAAGCGTTTCAAAGACCATCACTGGGACGGCGATTCAAAAACTTGTGGGGGAAGGACGATTAAGTCTAACGACGAAAGTTTACGCCCTCCTAGGCATCACCCCATGGCGTGGTGTCTTGGGCGATTCGCGAATAGCCGACATCACCGTCCAGCAATTGCTTGATCATAAAGGAGGGTGGGACGCAGGCGTGTCACCGTTTGGGGACCTGGTTTTCAGGACAATTTCAATCTCGGAGGAAATGGGTCTGAACCACCCAGCCAATCCAACAGAGGTCATGAGTTGGGCGTTTTCCAAACCATTGGATTTCACTCCCGGGAGTAGGACGGTCTACTCCAATTTCGGCTATCTGGTACTGGGCCGGGTGGTCGAAAAAGTCAGCGGAAAGTCGTTTGCAGGGTATGTGCAGGACGACCTCCTCGGCCCGTTCGGAGTGACGAGCGTAATTCAGTCTCGTAGTCGGCCCGTGGATCGCGCCCCTGCCGAAATCTGGTACGCCGACTCCAGCCGCGTACGCTCTGCAGTTGATTTCCCGACCAACATCACAGTGCGCGACGTAGACGGTGGCTTGTACTATGAATCCTTCGACTCATTCGGTGGATTGACGGCATCTGCTGGCGGCCTTTGCGGTTATATGCGCAATTATTGGGTGGCTGGCGTAAAACGCGCAGCAAACGTAAACTACGCCTGGAATTACGTGTTTTACGGTAGTCTGCCGGGAACGACGACGGTGATTCACCAAGATATGGTTCAAAATGGGGCCACTGTCAGTGGTTTGGAATTTGTCGCTCTTTTCAACCGTCGCACCGGAGGTGGCGACGATAATGACGTCGTACACACCGCGATCGCCAACGCCGCCGCCACCGTCTCATCTTGGCCGGTGACCGGCGGCGGTGCCGTACAGTGGAACTCGGACATTATCGATGTCGGCTCCACCGCGTCGAGCGTAACTGTCCAATTGATACGAACGAGTGGCAGCTCGTTACCGATCAAGGTAACCTACACGACCTATGCGGCAACGTCCCAATTTGTCCCGAGTGCTGGCACCGTAACATTCGCGTCAGGCGAAACCTCAAAGGAGGTTTCGATCGCTTTAACCCCAAGTACCCAAGGCGCGGAAAGGACGCAATTTCAGCTAGAACTCATCTCAGCGGCAGGTGGGGCTTGGCTTGGCGACCGGGTATCGTCGACGGTGAATATTGTTCCACGGCATTCGGCTGACTGCGCGCCGACAGACGGACGAATCTCGCTTTCAGAGTTGTTGCGAGTGATTGAACTTTACCAGGCGCATAGTGGTACCATCCGCACCGGCCGCTACGCTGCGGCGTCGACGGCTAGCATCGACGGCTACGAACCCGACAACCGCACGCCTTCGGGAACTGGCACGACGGTGACGCGTTTTCATTCTGCCGACACCAACCACGATGGCAGGTTGAGCCTCGAAGAAGTGACCCGAGTGATTGAGCTTTATAGCGCCCGTATTGGGGCGTCGCGCACCGGCGAATATCATAGCCAGACAGGAACAGAAGACGGATTTTCCACAGGACCATAGATCCTTTATTGGGAAATCGCATGGTTCGAACTCCACTACGGAGCGGCGCCCAGCCGGCATCCGCAAAAGGCCGTCCCACGCCTCGCGCTCTTGCGAAACGTCTTGCCCACCGTCGTTTCGTTTAACGAGCACGCGGCGCGTGGGGCAGGCGAAGTCGGTGTCATTCTGAAATCGATGCGTCCAAACGGCCAACCGATCGGGCACATCGACGTCCTTCTGGCGGGCCATGCGATTGCGCTCGGAGCAACGTTCGTGACACCCAACACACGCGAATTCGCGCGCGTCCCCGGGACTTGCCATCGAAGACTGGCAATCGGCTTGAGCTGCTTTCAAGGCCAGCGGCTCGATGCGCGCTGGCGCACAGGAGCAGCCTCGCTGCCGGCGAGTCGAGCGGCTCCACCTCGACCGAGTTCCGCCGCGTCGCCTAGTTCGCCGTCCGCTTCTTTCCTTTCCCTTTTCCGCCGGCGCGCTGTGGAATCCACTTTGGCTCCTCCAAGTCACTGTTCCATTTGTCCCACGCGGCGGCGAGCTCGCGGACTTTTTCCGGATTGGCCGCCGCCAGGTTGTTCTTCTCCCCGATGTCCGTCTTCAGATTGTAGAGCTGGGCGCCCGCCATGGTGGCGTGACCTACCTGTTCGACCCGCGTGTCGGCCCCGGCGCCCTTCACCAATTTCCAGTCACCCATCCGCACCGCGACCTGCTCGCCGAAGCGCCAGAACAACGCCCCGTGCGGCGGGCCGCTTTTCTCGCCGGAGAGAAACGGCAGCAGATTCACGCCGTCGAGTTTCCACTCCGGCTTCACCGCCACCCCGGCCGCCGCCAAAGCCGTCGGCAGGATGTCGAGTTGGATCACCGGGCGATCATCGACCCGGCCCGCCGGCACGTGGCCCTTCCATTGCACCATCCACGGCACGCGGATGCCGCCCTCCCACGTCTGCGCCTTGAAGCCGCGCAACGGACCGTTGCCCGACGTCGTGCTCGGCGTCGGCCCGCCGTTGTCGCTGATGAAGAACACCAGCGTGTTCTCCTCCAATTTCAGCTCCGCCAGTTTGGCCAGGACCGAGCCGATGGCGTCGTCCATCGCCGAGAGCATCGCGGCAAAGGTCCGGCGCTTGGTGTCGGTGATCGACGCGAACCGCTTGAGATATTTCTCCGGTGACTCCAGCGGCGCATGGACGGCATTGAAGGGCAGGTACACAAACCACGGTTCGGCGCGGTGGCGTTCAATGAAGCTGTTCGTCTCGCGCGCAAACGCCTCCGTGGTAAAGTCGAGCGTCTCGACCACCTTGGTCCCGCGCAGGATCGGGTTGTGCCGGTCGCTGGCGGCGTCGAGATAGCTGTGGGCGCCGCCGAGAAACCCGAAGTATTCGTCGAACCCGCGCTGCAGCGGGTGAAATTCGGGCCGGTAACCGAGATGCCATTTGCCAAACATCCCGGTCGCGTAGCCTGCCGTCTTCAATCGCTGCGGCAGGGTCGTTTCCTTCAGCGAAAGTCCGAAGTTCTCCACCGCCTGTTCCGCCGGGCCGGGATTGAATTCGTGGCCGAAGCGCTGTTGGTAGCGCCCCGTCATCAGCCCCGCCCGGGTCGGGCTGCAATAGGGCCCGCTGACATAGCCGTTGGTGAAGCGCACCCCGTTTTTCGCGATCGAGTCGATGTGTGGCGTGGGGATTTGCGGGTTTCCCTGGCAGGAGAGTTCGCCCCAGCCCAGATCGTCGCCGACGATCACGAGGATGTTGGGGCGTGCCGGTGTGGCGGCAACGGCGGCGGCAGGGAGCAGAACGGCGAACAGAAGCGACCGGAGGAGGCGTGATGTCATGGTATGGCGGGGAAGCGGGGTGTCCGGCGTTTGACGTCGCCCGGGGCATCCCCGTTTCCCTCGATGGGAAAAAAAGACACCACCCAAGCGCGGCAAGCAACGTACGCCCGGAGGGCGGGAATCATCGACGTACCACCTGTGTGAAACGAGGAAAACGGTCTGCCCATGCCGCCTCAGGCGCAGCCATACAGCCGAGAGCTGAGAGCCCAACCGCCCGAGCAGGTGCGCTCGCTGACCGACCTGAAATCGAAGTTCACCGATTGGTTTTACTCGCAGATCCCGCCCGTCGCACCGATCTCTACGTCCCGGTCGGGAGCGGCTCTCGGCCCCGCCCACGCCGCTCCCCTGGTCGTTTGGGCGTCAGCGGGCTTCGAAAAAGGGTCGTCCTGTTTGTCATTCTGAGCGCAGCGAAGAATCCATCACGACGTTCGCTCCTCTGAAAACGCGGCAACGATCAAATTGGATTCTTCGCTACGCTCAGAACGACATGCCTTTTTCGACACCCTCTCAGACTTTCGCGGCCGACGGCGCCCCTTTGGCAGCGAGGCGCGTCGCGCCATAGTGCGCGCGCTCCGGTCGCGCGAGCATCGCATCGGCCTCGGCGTCGTTGACGAAACGCTCCGCCTTCGAGTCCCACGTGAGCGGGCGTCCGAGTTTCATCGCGATCCAACTCACGATGCAGGCCGAGTTGGCACGGTGCGCCACGGGCGCGGGCACGAGCGGCGCCTTCCGGGACTTCACACTTTGGAGCCAGTTCAGGTGATGCTCCTCGCAGCGCGGCAGCTCCACCGTGACACCCTTCGGATCGATGAGCTTGTCGTTGCTGGCGTCGAGCGGGCGGAGCCGACCGCGCGGCACGGCGGGATCCTTCGTCGCCACACTGCCGCGCGAAACAAAGATCCAGCCCTCGTCGCCGATGAACTTCAGGCCGTTGGGAAACTTGTCGGAAACCGTCACGTGCACGCCGCCCGGATAATCCAGTTCGATCCGGTAGGCGCCGTGGACATTCCAGATCTGGTTGGTGGGAAAATCCGCCTTGCCCTCGATGCGTCCCGGACCGCCCAGCTCCAAATCCAGGGCCCAATGCAGGATGTCGTAGTGGTGGGCGCCCCAGCCGGTGATCATGCCAAGGCAATAGGCGTCGTGACGCAGCCAGCCGGGCCGGTCGTACCCAACCTGTGGATGCACCCGCTGCTCGGTGTACGGCCGGGCCGGAGTGGGGCCGAGCCAGCGATCATAGTCGAGATTCGCCGGCACCGGCTGCGTGGGTTCGTCGGGCGCGGTGGGATCGATGGGCAGGCCGATCTCGACGCGTTGCAGGCGTCCCACCCGGCCACTGCGGACGAATTCGCAGGCCCGACGAAACTGCTGGTAATTGCACCGCTGCTGACTGCCGAGCTGGAAAATCCGGCCGGATTTCGCGACGGCGCTGCGGAGCAGGACGCCTTCGGCATGGGTCATCGTCATCGGCTTCTGCAGGTACACGTCCTTGCCCGCGAGCACGGCCGCCAGAGCCGGTTCCGCGTGCCAGTGATCCGGCGTGCTGATCACAACGGCATCGATGTCGGGGCGCGCGAGCAACTCGCGGTAATCGCCGTGCACCGTGACCTTGGGCACCGGGAGCTCCTTTTCCCGGTAAAACCCCTCCACTCGTGCCCGCCCGTCGGCGGCGCGGCGTGAGTCGAGATCGCAGACGGCGACGATATCGGCCATTTCGGAGTGAAAGACATTGGGCATGTCGTGGTCGCGGCCGATGCGCCCGCAGCCGATGTGGCCAACGCGCACGAGGTTGCTCGGGGCGCTGGCGCCCAGCAGGCGCGCCGGAATAATGTTCGGAGCGGCGATCACACCAGCGCCGAGCAGCGCAGTGCGGGCAAATTCCCGTCGAGTAATGGAGTTCATGAGAGGAAGCGGGTTAGTTTTTCAGCGCAGTCGCATAGTCAGAATAGTGGCGGGCGAGTTCGGCTTTTGCGGGATCGCCGGAGAACACCAGCACCCGATAGCGCAGGGTGACCTTTTCCCCCCGAGGGATTCGCGTCACGGCGCCATCGGCCGGCCAGTACATCGGTGTCGGTGACATGAAACCGTAGTCGCGGGTAAACCAAGGCGAGGGAGCCCAGCGATTGGCCGGATGCTGGAAAAGCGCGACGCCTTCGATCTCGCCGGCACCCCGCCGACCGTAACACGCCATCCACGGCGACGGCTGCCCGAACGTGCCCTTTTCTCGGTTGTCCCGGTTTCTTAGTGGCAGCCCGAGGGACGGAGCAAATCCGGCAAGAGGCTGAGTTTGCCGCAGTGAAAGAGGATGCGCGCCCGATAGTTGGCGAAGCTGCGGAAGCCCCGCGCGTCTGACTTGATGGCTTGGATCTTCGA
>CANJIU010000238.1 GCA_947474365.1 Opitutia bacterium
ATCACCGCCGGCGGAACGGTCATCGCCACCACGACCGCCGACGCCCGAGGCGCGTGGGCGGCCAAGCCCACCTTGGCGATCCCGACCACGACGACGTCCATCGTGGTGACCTCAGCTCAGGGCGGCACCGCCACCCGTGCGATCGTGAGAAAGTAAACGGACGATTCCGGAGGGAGGGCTGACAGACGCCCCGGAGCCGCCTACGACAACGCCGGAGGCTGTGGCCTCCGGCGTTGTCGTAGGCGGAGCCCGGCACGGGCCGGAGCGAGGGTGGCGGACCACGAGACCCGGGAGCGCCGCGCACTGGGCGCCGACGCCGGAAGCAGTCGTCGTGGCGCGAAGCGTCGAGTTGGGCGTGCAGTCCGGTCTCGATGGTCCCGTGCTGGAGTTTGGCCTCGATCCATGGCGGGGGCGAGAGTTCGCGCGCGGGTCGGCCGGTGAAGTGTGCGACGGTTCCGGTGTGAGGCCAACGCGTTGCCGCTGCCCGCGCGCGGCTCGCGCGCCCCGGGAGAAGCCGGCCTTCTCCCCATCGAGTGGGCGGGCCACGAGCGTGCGGGTCGACGAAGGTCTCGACCAACAGCACCGGATGGGCTTAGCGCGCTCGCCAGTCGTCGTTGAGCCGCGCGAGCAGGCCGCTCAAGACCGCCGAACCCAGATTGGGCACCGTGAGCTCGGCTAACCTTAGCACCCAAATAATGATTCCACCTACGTAGGGAACCTGAACCCGACAAAAAGTCGCTATCCTTTTCGACTGCTCATTTTCCGCGGTGAGCGCCTTCATCCGCCCGCTCCTCCATCAACCTTCGATTCCCAATCCATTCCGGCTTTCGCCAACAAAAAAAACCAGTCGTCTCCATGAAAACCATCCGTTCATCTCAGTCACGTATCACTGCCTTGCTGGGCATGATCGCCATCGTCGCCAGCGCCACCTCATCGGGTGCGGACGCCAGCAAGTCAGGATCTTCATCGGTTTCGTCCAACAGCAATTCGTCCGGCGGTTCGACTAGTTCGTCGTCCGGATCGACGCCCACGACGCCCACCGTCGTGACCGCGGACGACAAGGGCGGCTCCAAATCGACGCCGACCACCACCACGACCGCGCCAACCACCCCCGCGCCCACGACGCCCACCGTCGTGACCACGGACGACAAGGGCGGCTCCAAATCGACGCCGACCACCACCACGACCGCACCAACCACCCCCGCGCCCACGACGCCCACCGTCGTGACCACGGACGACAAGGGCGGCTCCAAATCGACGCCGACCACCACCACAACCGCACCAACCACCCCCGCGCCCACGACGCCCACCGTTGTTACCACGGACGACAAGGGCGGCTCTAAGTCCACGACTCCGACCGTCGCCACCACGGACGACAAGGGCGGCTCCAAGCCCACGACTCCGACCGTCGCCACCACGGACGACAAGGGCGGCTCCAAGTCCGCGACCACGACTGTCGCCACCACTGACGACAAGGGCGGCTCCAAGTCCACGACCACGACCGTCGCCACCACGGACGACAAGGGCGGCTCTAAGTCCACGACTCCGACCGTCGCCACTACGGACGACAAGGGCGGCTCCAAGTCCGCGACCACGACTGTCGCCACCACGGACGACAAGGGGGGCCTTATCCGCTCGACGTCCTCCGGCTCCAGCAACTCCGGCTCGAGCAACTCCGGCTCCAGCAACTCGGGAGTGAGCGTCCAGGCGAGTCCCACCGCGCACGCCGCAACCGCAGATTCTTCGGAAGCCACCAAGGCGATCCAAGAGGCCTTGAAAAAATACGACTCGGCCCGGGATCTGGCCATCACGGAACGGGCCGCGCTCGTGGCCAAGCTCGAGGCCGCCAAAACCGAAACCGAGAAGGCCGCAGTCGTGGCGCAACTCAATCGGGATCAAGTGCTGCGCGAAGATGAACGGCGCGAGGTTGCCCGCCAGATTCGCGACGAGACGAAGCATGTCCGCTTGCGGACCAAGCCCGGCCTCTGAGTTGCCCAAGACAACTCCCCTCAGACCTGGACCAAGCACTCAATTCGCCACCACCCGATGAAACGAAGCCCCAACCAGATGCGGTTGTTCCTGCTCGCAGGCTCCATCTGGCTGGGGCCCTTGGTGAGCCACGCTACGGCATCACCGGCCACCGCAGGGGATGCCCGCCCGCAATGGCAAGTCAGCCAATCCGAACAGATTTCCTTCGGCTATACCGACAACCTCATGCTGTCGGCGTTTGCCCCCCAGCGGAGCGCGTTCGGGCAGGCCTCTGCTGAACTGCTGTTGCTCCGCGCCACCCAGCAGGGGTGGGCGTTCAGTGGTTTCTTCCAAGGCAATCTGAAGCGTTTCCAAGACCGGGACGCAGAATCGCGTGAGCAGTCGGGATGGTTCGGCCGCGTGGAAAGCAGGTGGGACGCCTTGCCCGCGCTGAGCCTCCGTGCCATCGCTTCGACTTTCGGGGAAAACTCCCTCATCGATCTTTCGGAAAGTGCGGCCTCCCGCTTGATCGTCCTGACCCACGTTCAGGGGCGCTCGGCAACCGCCAACGTCCGGATTGCCCTCAGCCCTTCCCTCGCTCTCGTGGTCGCCTCCCGTCCAAGCCGGAACGAATACCGCACCTTCGCCGGCGACTTCTCGGCCCGCGAACACACCGCCCGCCTCGAATGGCAATTGTCCCGCCGCATTGTGGCCGGGATTGACTGGCGGGAACTGCGCCGCGACTACGACGACCGCTGCAATTACACCGCCGGGGGCCGTGCGCTCCTGGGCACCCATCTTTCGTTTTGGCAAAGCGGGGGCGACGTGAACCTCACCCTTTTGCTCGACACCAACGGTCAGCGGCGGCTCACGCTCAGCGCCGGCCAGACCAGAAATCAGGACCGCGCCTCGGGCTATTTCGACTATCGGCAAAACCGCTCCGGCGTCCTCCTCGACTGGCGCGCCGGCAGTTGGCGTTTTTCGCTCGATGGCCAATTCAAACGGGACGTCTTTTCCGTCCAAACCGGGGGAATCGGCATCGCCCCGCCCGCCCGCCTCTCCGCCCACCTCCAAACGGAGATCCGGCTTGAACGGGCTCTTTCCCGCCGCTGGAGCCTTTTTGGCACCCTCGGCCGCGACGACTTCGGCGGCAACCTTGATGAATTCAACTATATTGCCGACAGCACCAGCTTCGGCCTCCGCTACACTTACTGAGATGAAGCCCGAAAAAATGCACCCACCCATCCCTCCCTCTTTTTGGGGCGACCTCCCCTGGTCGCGCCTCCGGGACCGCGTGCGGCACGGCGCCGTGGGCGCTGCCGTGATCTTGGGCGGTCTGCTGTCGTCGGCCCCGCTCTACGGCCAGAGTGATGGCAGCCCGCGCTGGGCCTACGCGGCCCTGCCCTCCTCCACCGGCGGTTCAATTATCTCCGCCGCCTCCGTCGCCCCCGACGGCACGGTCTACTTTGGCCTCGAAATCGGCGCCGTCGGCACGAGCAACGCGCGGGGCAAAATCATCGCGCTCACCAAAGACGGTGCCCAAAAGTGGGCCTACGATACGCCGGATTGGGTGGACTCAACGCCGGTCGTCGGCCCTGACGGAACCGTCTATTTCGGCTGCTGGGACTCCCGCCTCTACGCGTTGCGCCCCGACGGCACACTGCGCTGGTCGTTCCGCGCCAGCGGCCAGGTCTCCGCCTCCCCCGCCCTCGGCGATAACGGCGAAATCTATTTCGGGAGCGGCAGTGGCAATTTCTACGCACTCAATCCTGATGGCTCACAAAAATGGGTGTTCCCGTCCCTCTATTGGATCGACGCAGCCCCCGCAGTCGGCCCCGACGGAACCATTTACTTCGGCTCCCTCGACAACTCCTTTTACGCGCTCAACCCTGACGGCTCGCTGCGCTGGATCTACGCCACGGGCGGCGACATTGTCTCGGCGCCGGCCATCGCGGGCGACGGCACCGTTTACTTCGGCAGTCGCGACCAGAAACTGCACGCCTTGGCACCCGACGGCCGCGCCAAATGGACCTTTGCAGTTACCGATACGATCGAGGCCTCCCCGGTCCTGGCGGAGGACGGCTCGGTTATTTTTGTCACGACGGGCGGTCGCGTCTACTGCGTCAGCCCCGAGGGCACCGAAAAGTGGCGTTACCCCACGGCCACCCAGCCCGCGCTGAGTTCGCTCTACTCCAGCCCGGCCGTCCGCAGCGATGGGTCGATCGTGCTAGGCTCGAGTGACAACGCCCTCCTCGCGCTGAGGAAGGACGGAACCTTGTTGTGGCGCGCGGCCCTCGGCGATTGGGCCGATGCCCCGGTCTGCGTCGCCACCGATGGTTCCATTTACATCGGCGCGCTCGACAAGAAGCTCTATGCCTTCAACGGCACGCAGCCGGCGCCAGCAACCGAGTGGCCCCAATTCGGTCGCAATCCCCGGCGCACAGCCAAGCAGATTATCGGGCAGACCAGCGGGAGCACCGGCCGTTTGGCCAATCTCTCGGTCCGGGCCACGGCCGGCCCCGGCACCGACACGCTGATCGTGGGTTTTGTGACAGGCGGCACCGGTTCACGCACGCTGTTGTTGCGCGGCATCGGCCCCACCTTGGCCAACTTTGGCGTGGGCGGCATTTTGACCAATCCGCAACTGACCCTCCTCTCGGGCGGCGCGATTTTGGAGAACAACGACGATTGGGAAAAGCAGGCCAACCCCCTGAGGGTAGCCACCATCGCCGCCCAAGTGGGCGCCTTCCCCCTTGCGTCGCAAGCCGCCGACGCGGCTTTGGTCACCACCCTCAGCCCGGACACCTACACCGTCCACGTCAGTGCCCCTTCCGCCCCGGGCATCGCGTTGGTCGAAGCCTACGACGCCGGCGGCGCCGGCGAGGCTCGGCTCGTCAACGTTTCGACCCGCACCCTGGTGCGCAGCGGCGGGGGGCCCTTGATTGCCGGATTCGTCGTCAGCGACAATTCGCTCACGCTGATGATCCGCGGGATTGGACCGGCTCTCGCCGCTTTCGGTGTCCCGGCGGTGCTCGCCAACCCCAGTCTCCGCATCTATCGGGGCGCTGAACTCATCGCCGAGAACAACGACTGGACAATTTCGGGTGCGGCCAAACTCTTCGCGGGCGCCAACGCTCAGGTCGGGGCATTTGCGTTACCGCCGGGTAGCCTCGACGCCGCCCTGCTGCTGACCCTGCCTCCGGGCGCTTACACCGCCCAGATCGCCGGGCTCAACGATTCGGGTGGCAATGCCCTGATCGAAATCTACGAGCTCCGCTAACTCCCAGAGCTCGTCCTTCCTCCCGCGTAAGTTGGCTGAGAAAGTTCACGCAAGGCGGTGGGGAGGTGCCGTAGGTTGCGCAAGATGAATGCGGGCCCACATTTCTCCGGGTCTCGTCGGCGCCAGAGGCGGACGCTTCGTATTCCCCCACCGTCGGGAATCTGCGTCCCGGTCTCATCGGTCAGCTCTACCTCCTGCGATGAAAAACCGAGAAGTGTTTTGCCGCCCTCACAACAAGCTTCACCCGCAGAAAGCCGGGATGATCTCCCGAATCTAAGCCGGATCTTCCCGGGCAGTTGAGGGCGGCTTTCGGTTAAGCTGCCCCTTCTCTAACCTCCCTCGTGCCTCTCCCTCGGTTTGCCCTCGACCCCGCGATGATTAAATCAGCGGTCCCGACCAACCGAAGCGCCCTCCCTGATGATTCCCTCCATGGAATCCCGTTCGCTGCCAATCCTCGACTTGGTGGCCCTTTCCCTCCGGGCGCTCCGGCCTCAGTCGAATTACGCTACGCCTTCCGCGTTCACCATCTTGGCTGGCTCATCGGCTGGCTTCTTTGGATCAACCAACGGCACGGCCACCGCGGCCCGGTTTTACGATCCCCTTGGCGTGCCCGGCGCGTTGACCTACACTCGGCCAACGGTGCGGCGCTGGCGGCCGCGCGCAGACCCTGAGCGTGGGCTTCACGGCCGAGCGACGCTGAAAATAATTGCAAATTCGCCTGAATCCATTTTTTAAGTAACCCCATGATAGATCAAGGATTATGCCCCCCGTAATTGTCTCCAGTGCCGAGCCGAAGCCGCTGATCCTCATTGTCGAAGACGAGGTGCAACTGGCTGACCTTATTGCCGCATATCTCAAGTTCGCCGGCATGCGCACGCATATCTGCAACCGCGGCGCGCACGCGGCCAAGTTTCTCAAAGAGAAATTTGCGAACCTTCTCTTGCTCGATATCAATCTGCCCGACAAGTCCGGCTTCGAAGTGATGCAAGAGATCAGGGCGATGGGCACTGGAATACCGGTCATTTTTCTGACCGGAAACGTCGAGGAAACAAGCAAACTGCGCGGCCTCGAAATGGGTGCCGAGGACTATATCACGAAGCCGTTCAGCTACGCGGAACTTGCGGCACGCATCCGCACCGTCCTGCGACGGGCGGAGGTGAAGGCAGACCAAGATGTCACGACGAATGTGAAACTCAGTGACGCGCCCTTCAATTTATGCGGGGCGACGCTTAAGCCGGAGCGGCTGGAAATCTCCTTCCCGAAAAGCGCGGCGTTGAAGATTGGGCGGAAGGAAATGGGTCTCCTCGCCTACCTCAATGCGCATCGGGGGCGCGTCATCACGCGCCAGGCGTTGATTCACGCGGTCTGGGGCGTGCACGCCAACGTGCAGAGCCGTTCGCTCGACCAATATATCCTCAAGCTGCGCGTTCTGTTCGGCACGCACGGACTCAATCTGTGGCCCCTCCGGAGCGTGCACGGGATCGGGTATATTTTCGATCCGAATGGCGTGCCGAAAGAAGGTCGGGCGTCGGGCAGCATGCGTAAGGCGAAAAAATCGCAAGCTAGTGTAGTGCTGCGTAAATGACTATACGTAATTCAGGCGGCCTTTTTCCGGCGCTTCGGGAGCGTGCAGCCCGGCTCGATTTGCTCCAGGCGCCGACGACAGCGTTCGATTTTGGCGAGGATTTCTTCCGCCGTGG
>CANJIU010000239.1 GCA_947474365.1 Opitutia bacterium
CGACATCAACGACAGCAAGCTCTTCTTTGAGAAGTTCGACCTCATGCTCAGCATGGCGCAGCTTGCCTTCGAATCCGACAGCACCCGCATCGTCACGCTGATGGTCGACGCCTTCAAAACGCCCGTATTCACACTTCCCGGACAAAAGGCCACCACCGAGACCTATCATAATCTCAGCCACCACGGGCAAAAGGAAGAAAAAATACAGCAACTCGAAGCCGCCGACCGCCAGCACATGGCCTTGTTACGCCAACTCGTGGGCAACCTCGCCGCCAAGCCCGAAGGCGGCCAACGCCTGCTCGACCGCACGATGGTCCTCTACGGCAGCAACCTCGGCGACGCCAACATCCACGACAACACCAACCTTCCCATCCTCCTCGCCGGCGGCGGTCTCCCGCACGGCCAGCACCTGGCCTTCAAGCGCGACAACAACAAACCGCTTTGCAATCTTTTCGTCACCATGCTGCAAAACCTGGGCATCGAGTCCGAGGCCTTCGCCAGCAGCTCGGGTGCGCTGGCGCTGAAATCCGCGTGAGAGTTCTCCCCCTCCCGATCCAATGAAGCACCCCGCTCCCAAGACCTGTCGCTGGGCCATTCTCGGCGCCGCTTTCATCGCCCACAAAAATTGGCAGGCCATTCGCGACGCCGGCAACGCCACGCTGGTCGCCGTCGCCAGTCGGGACGTGCGGCGGGCGCAGGCGTTTGTTGACGCGTGCCAGGCTCAGGTGCCGCATCCGGTCAAACCCGAGGCGCTTGGCAGCTACGAGCAGGTGCTCGCGCGGCCGGACATCGATGCGGTTTATCTTCCGCTGCCGACCGGTCTGCGCAAGCAGTGGGTCATCCGCGCGGCGGAAGCCGAGAAGCATGTGCTCGTCGAAAAGCCCGCCGGAGGTGATGCCGCCGAGGTCGCCGAAATGATCGCCGCGTGCGAGCGGCATCGCGTGCAGTTCATGGATGGCGTGATGTTCATGCATGGGCGGCGTTTTCAGAAGCTGCGTGCGGTGCTCGACACCGAAGTGGGCAGCCTCCGCCACATCGCCAGCCAGTTCAGTTTCCTCGGCGATGAGCAGTTTTCGCGCACCAACATCCGCGCCCACGGCGCGCTCGAACCGCTCGGTTGCCTGGGCGACCTCGGCTGGTATTGCCTGCGCTTTACCCTGTGGGCGATGGGGGAGATCGCGCCGCTGCGCGTCACCGGATGCATCCACGCCGAGACGCAGCAAAGCGCCGCACCGCCGGTGCCGCTCGCCTTTTCCGGCACGCTGGAATTCGCCGGTGGAGTTGGAGCTTCGTATCACTGCTCCTTCAATGCCATGAACGCCCAATGGGCCATCGTCAGCGGCACGAAGGGACTCCTCCAAATCTCCGACTTTGTCCTTCCGTTTTTTGGAACGCAGACGCGATACCACCTCACGCGCTCCGAGTTCGCGATCAATGTTTGCCAGGCGGATTACCACGAGGGTCGACAGACCGGGCAGATCGAAGAACCGAGCAACAACGCCCCCGGTTCACAGGAGTCTGCGCTGTTCGCCGCCTTCTCGGACCTCGTTATCACCGGCCGACGCGATCCGCGCTGGCCCCGCATCAGCCTGCTCACCCAGCAAGTCCTTGACGCCTGCCTGCGCTCCGCCCGCTCTGGCGGCGCGCCGGTGGAGGTCGTTGGGAGGAACGCGGGCCTGTAAACACAGTTCCGCGTGGCGGCTTCCTGCGCCCCCCACGGAAAAGCCTCACATTGATGGCGGCATGCTCATTCGCTGAAAAATTCCCATGAAACTGATCATCCCGGCCCTCCTCGCCCTCACTGTCACGCTGCTCGGCGGCTGCAAACCGTCCGGTGTTCCGGAGCAGCCCTCCGGACGAAAGAAAGTTGCATTCGTGAGCAATGGCGTGGCTTCCTTTTGGACCATTGCCGCCGCCGGAGTGAAGGCGGGCGGCGCGAAATTCGGAATGGACGCCGAGACCCTCATGCCGGTCGAGGGCATCAGCGATCAGAAACGCATTATCGAAGACCTGCTCACCCGGGGCGTCGACGGTATCGCCATCAGTCCAATTGATCCGGTTAATCAATCCGAGATTCTCAACCAGGCGGCAAGGCGGACGAAACTCATCACGCACGATTCCGACGCGCCGGCGAGCGAGCGTCTGGTCTACATCGGGATGGACAACTACAAGGCCGGACGCCTGTGCGGCGCCCTGGTGCGTGAAGCGATGCCGAAGGGCGGCACCGTGATGATTCTCATCGGCCGCCTCGAACAGGACAATGCCAGGAGCCGCCGCCAGGGCACCATCGACGGCATGCTGGGCCGCTCTCACGATCCCAAGCGCTTTGATCCGCCATCGGCTGTGATTAACGAGGCGGGATTCAAGATTGTCGGCACGCTCACCGACAATTTTGATCGGGCAAAGGGCAAGGCCAACGCCGAGGACACGCTGGCAAAATATCCCGATCTCGGCGGGTTCATCGGACTCTTTGCCTACAATCCGCCGCTCATCCTCGAAGCACTCGCGCAGGCCGGCAAACTCGGGCAGGTGAAGGTAATCGCGTTTGACGAGGACGACGCCACGCTCGCCGGCATCCAGAAAGGCACAGTGTACGGCACGGTCGTGCAGAATCCGTACATGTATGGCTTCAGGTCGGTCGAGGTCCTGAGCGAACTCGCCAAGGGCAACACGAGCGTGATCCCGATGTCCAAGATGATCGACATTCCGGCGCGTCAAATCCGGAAGGCGGAAGTCGATGCCTTCTGGGCGGAACTGAAGGAGCGGGTCGGCGGCGGAAAATAAATCGGTCGATTTCATGGATCTTCCGCTGCTCGAGGCCAGGGCCCTCGTGAAGTCGTTCTCCGGCGTGCGCGCGCTCAAGGGCGTGAGCCTGTCGCTGCGGCGCGGCGAGGTGCTCGCGGTGATTGGCGAGAACGGAGCGGGCAAAAGCACGCTGATGAAAATCCTCGCGGGCGTCGAATTCGCGGATACGGGCGAAATCCGGATCGACGGCCGGACCGCCACCATCGGCTCGGTGCACGACGCTCTCGCGCGCGGCATCGCGCTGATTCACCAGGAACTCAATCTCGCGGACAACCTTGATGTCGCCGCGAACATTTTTCTTGGCCGGGAAAAACTCCGCTTTGGCCTGATCGACAAGGCCCGTCAGCGCCGTGAGGCCCGGCCACTGCTGGATGCCGTCGGGCTCGACACCGACCCTTCAGTCCTCGTCAGCAGCCTGAGCATTGGCCAGCAGCAATTGGTCGAAATCGCGAAGGCGTTGTCGGTGGAGGCGCGCGTGCTCATCATGGACGAACCCACCTCCAGCCTCTCCAGCCAGGAGTCGCGGAATCTTTGCAGGGTCATCGGCGACCTCCGTGCGCGCGGCGTGAGCGTCGTCTACATTTCACACCGGCTGAGCGAAGTGCGTGCGCTGGCCGATCGTGTGACCGTGCTGCGTGACGGCGCGAACGCCGGCGATCTCGCCCGCGACGAGATCACCCACGACACGATGGTGCAGCACATGGTGGGACGCGATTCGTCCCAGTTCTATCCTTACGAGCCCCGCCCACCGGGTGCGCCCGTACTGGAAGTTGCCGAGTTGCGGACTCCGGCCCATCCGATGCAGCGCCTGAGTTTCACGGTGCATGCGGGCGAGATCGTCGGCATTGCGGGCCTGATCGGAGCGGGCCGGACGGAACTGCTGACGACACTGTTCGGTGTCACGCCCGCCCTCGGCGGCAGCATCCGGATTGCCGGCATCGCGGTTGCGCCTCGATCGCCGCGTGCGGCCATCGCTGCTGGGATTGCGCTCGTTCCGGAGGACCGGAAAAAGCAAGGCGTCGTGCTAGAAATGTCCGTGCGCGACAATCTCAGTCTCGCGAGTCTGCGGCGGGATCAACGACACGGCCTGATCAACCGGCAGCGGGCCGGAGAGCTGGGCGCGGAAATGATCGCCGCCCTGAAAATCAAGACGTCCGACAGCCGGCAGCCGGTGCAGTTTCTCTCCGGCGGCAATCAGCAAAAGGTCGTCCTCGGAAAGTGGCTCGCGCTGAGGCCGCGGGTCCTGCTGCTCGACGAACCCACGCGCGGCATCGATATCGGCGCAAAGCAGGAAGTCTACCGCCTGCTGGAGCAACTCGCCCGCGAAGGCGTGGCGGTTCTTTATGCCTCGAGCGAAATGGAGGAAATCCTCGGCGTGTCCGACCGCGTGCTCGTCATGCACGAAGGGCGCATCGCCGGTGAACTGCCCCGGTCTGAACTCACCGAGGAGTCCATCATGCACCTCGCCACCGGCAGCCGGGTCACCACGGCATAGCGCCCTCCCTCCCATGCAACTGAAAAAAACGTTCGGCATCACCCTCCTGCTGGCGATTGTGTGCCTCGCCACGGCGCTCGCCAGCGAAAGTTTTCTCAGCGGCTACAACCTCGAGAATCTCATCCGGCGCACCGCGCTTTTCGGCATCATCAGCATCGGGGTTGCCTTCGTCATCGTAACCGGCGGCATTGATCTGTCGGTCGGCTCGGTCATCTGCCTCGTCGGTTGCGGGCTGCCGTGGCTGCTCACGGTGCAGCAATGGCCCCTGGCCGCGGCGCTGCTCGCCGTGGCCGCCGGGTCGGTGGGTATTGGACTGCTGCACGGGCTGCTCATCACCCGGCTCGGCATCCAGCCATTTATCGTGACGCTGTGCGGACTGCTTTTCTACCGTGGCGTTGCGCGCGGCTTCACCAACGATCAGACCGTCGGCTTTGGCGCGGAGTTCAAGGTTCTGCGCACGCTCGCGACGGGCCGGCTGGAAATTCCATTTATCCACGGATTCATGGTGCCGGCGCCGTGCATCTTCCTCCTGGTGGTCGCCGTGCTGGGCGCCGTGTTTCTGAACGCCACGATTTATGGGCGCTATCTCCTCGCGCTCGGACGCAGTGAGGCGGCGGCGCGTTACAGTGGAATCAATACCGGACGCATGACGGTTCTGGCCTACGTCATCAGTTCCACCCTGGCGGGGTTTGGCGGAGTGCTCTTCGTCCTCGACGTGAACTCCGCGCAGCCGGTCGATTTCGGAAATTTCTACGAACTCTACGCGATTGCGGCCGCGGTCCTCGGCGGGTGCAGTCTGCGGGGCGGTGAAGGCACCATCCTCGGTGTGATCGTCGGAGCCGCCCTGATGCAGGTGCTCCGCAACATGATCACCCTCACCACGAAGCACCACAACATGGAATTCGCCATCATCGGTGCCGTCATCCTCATCGGCGTCATCGCCGATGAATTGATGAAGCGCTACGCCATCCGCCGGCGGGCCGCTCAAGCCTTGGCCGCGGATTCAAAAACGGCGTGATGAACCGCTTCAACGGACCCGGCAAGGCATCCACCCCTCCGACTTTTCCGCCGCGTTTCCCTTCGCCCGCCGTGGTCCCCGTTCTCACGGCCTGCGCTTCCACAACCTGCGCGGAACAATCGGGCACGTCCCGACGGGTGCTGGCCGCGGATTCCACCACCAAACGGCGCGCGATCATGAGGGCCGACAGCCTGCTCACCCAGCAAGTCCTTGACGCCTGCCTGCGCTCCGCCCGCAACGGCGGCGCGCCTGTGAAACTTGAGTTCTGAATTTCACTCCTCCCCCCTTACCGCTCTGCAGCCGGCCTCCTTCACCGCAGCGCCCACGGTTCGCGCGCAAGCCCCGGATACCGGCGTTGAATCCACCAAACCCAAGGCCACGACCGGCACCACGTCCGTCGGTTTGTCCTCATGATTCTGCAGTCCCTGCCCGCAAGTTCTCCGGCGGTTTCTCGCGCGACCTTCGCCGCGATTTACTGGAAACCAACGTTTGTCTCGGCGAATGGCGCAGCATCGCATTTCCTGACCGTTGCCGGCACCGCACTGGCGCCCCATGGATGCAGCCTCGCCTTTTTCATCGATACCAACGCCAGCCGCGTGCGGGCGGCGCTGGGCTCCAGCAACGGTCGCCAGCAAACGAAAATCCACAATGAATCACCCGGCCAGTCCCCTCCCCTCCTCGCCATGAACATCGCCCCCCTCGACCGGCGCCGCTTCCTCCAGACCCTCGGCGGCGCAGCCCTGACCTTTCCTTGGTTCTCCCCGCTGGCACTGCGCGGAGCGGAGGCGGCGAAGGCGCCACGACGGTTGGTTTGCGTCGGCCTCGATTATGGCTTTCGCCCGGAGGCCTTCTTCCCAAAGGGGGAAGGCCCGGGATTTGAACTCACACCGCTACTGCAGCCCCTGCAGCGCTGGCAGCGGAAAATGACCGTGTTCTCCCAACTGGAGCACCCAGGTGTGCAGGGCGGCCATTACGGCGTGCATGCTTTCCTGACCGGCGTGCGGCGCGAGCAGGCGAGCGGCTTTCCGGACGGGTGCATTTCGCTCGACCAGCTGGTGGAGGAGCAACTCGGAGGGCTGACGCGGTTTCCCTCCCTCTGCCTCGGTGTCGGCGGAGGTGATTCGATCACCTGGACCCGCGCCGGAATCGCCGTGCCCAAGCTCGATGACCCAGGCGCCGCCTTCGATTTGTTGTTCCGCCCCGGCGCCTCGAGCACCCAGCAGCGCCGGCGCGCGGAGCTCGCTGAGAACGAGTCGGTGCTTGCCCTCATGGCCCGCGATACGAAGCGGGTCGGACCTCTGCTGGACCGCTGGGACCGGGAGAAGCTGGACGAATTCATGGGTGCGGTGGGGGACTTCGAACGGGCCAACGCCAACCAGCGCGCGTGGCTTGATCGCCCCATGCCCGTGACTGACGGCAAGCGACCGGCTTGGCAAAACAACGGCTGCCTCGACCGCGTGCGGGCGACTTTCGATCTCGCAGCCCTGGCGCTGCAGGCGGACGCCACCCGGATACTAACCTTGAATATCG
>CANJIU010000240.1 GCA_947474365.1 Opitutia bacterium
CAAGCCTGGTCGGCCAACCTCTTCGCGACGACTTCGGACATGTTCCCCAAGCGGGTGGTTGCTTCGGTAGTAGGCCTTGGTGGCATGGCGGGTTCAAGCATGGGTTTCCTGTTCCCGATTCTCGCCGGGAGGCTCTTGGATCGGTTCAAGGCGCAAGACAACATCTCTGGGGGTTACACCGTTCTCTTTGCGGTTTGTAGCGGCGCCTATCTGGTGGCCTTCGTTCTGCAGCACCTGCTCGCGCCGCGGTTTGAGATGACCAAGCTGAAGGCGGTCTGACGGCTTCAAAGTTCGTCCAGGTCGAATACCCATCGCACGCCGGGAAAAGTGAGCGTCGCTCCGGCGTGTAAGCGAGAGGTAGCGGGTAAGAGTCACGCGGATAGAAAAGGCGTCCGCCAGTTTACCGCTGGGCGCGTCCACCGACAAGGGTGCAGTGGACGATCAGCCATGCCGGGGAGGTCGGCCCGACCAGCCCGACGCAGCGGCAGCCTCACTCCGGACCCTCTTTTGCCCGATGTGCCGGATCGAGCGCAGGGTTTGCGGTATTCCATTTTGCAAACAACGCGGCGAGCCCCCTCATCCGCGCCGGTTCGCGGGCGGCGAGATTGATCTGCTCGGACGGATCCGAAGCGAGATCGTAGAGCTCGGCAGGATCGCCTTGGTTTTGGACCCACTTCCAGTCGCCCTGCCGCACGGCGCATTTGTTCTGCCAGCGCCACGTGAGCACGGCGTGGGGTGGGTCCGCCCGCTCGCCGCGGAGATAAGGCAGGAGGTTCACGCCTTCGAGTGGCACGCCGGGCAACGGGGTCGCGCCCGCGGCCGCCAAGGCGGTCGGTAGCAGATCGAGCGCGATCACCGGCGCGTCGTAGGTCCGGCCGGCCGGCAGCCGATCCTTCCATTGGACGACAAACGGTTCGCGAATGCCGCCCTCATAGACGTCGCCCTTCACGCCGCGGTAGGGCACGTTGAGCGAGGCGTTCTTGATGAAGTTGCCGGGCGTGCCGGTGCCGCCGTTGTCGCTGAGGAAGACGATCAGCGTGCGCTTCTCCTGGCCGGTGGCGCGAAGCGCGGCGAGAATCTCGCCGACGGCATCGTCGAGGTTCATCATCATGGCGACACAGCGGGCGCGATTGGGATTTTTGATGTGCTTCACCTTGTCGTCGTAGCCGGGCGGCATCGTCATCGGCATGTGCGGCGCGTTGAAGGCGGTATACAAAAACCAGGGACGATCCAGGTGGCGTCGCACAAAGGCCGCCGCCTCGTGGCCAAAGGTGGTCGTGAGAAAGCGGCTGCCGTCGAGCGGGCGGGGCTGCGTCCCGCTCAGGACGGAATTCTCCTTATCCTGCCAGCGCTCCTTTAGGTAGGCGTGGCCGCCGCCCTGAAAGCCGAAGAATTCATCGAACCCGTGCTGCTGCGGATGATCGGAGGGGGCCATCCCGAGATGCCATTTGCCCACCATGCCGGTGACATATCCCGCCGCCTTGAGGTGTTCGGGCAGAATGCGCTGACCGGTGTGGAAGCAGGCCAGATTGTAGTTGTTGTTGTCGTGACCGAACCGCTGCTGGTAGCGCCCCGTGAGCAGGCCCGCGCGCGTCGGCGAACACTGCGGCGCCGTCACGTAGCCGGCGCTGCAGCGCACCCCGTTCCGCGCCAGCGAGTCCAGATGCGGCGTCGGGATCTCCCTGCTGCCGTTGAAGCCGACATCGGCCCAGCCGAGATCGTCGGCGAGGAGGATGAGGATGTTGGGTTTTTCCGGGAGCGATGCGCCCGCCGAAGACCGCGAGGCCAAAGCCGTCACCAGCAGCAGCAGGGCAAGCAAAGACGAGAGCGAGATCTTCATCGGAAAGACGGAGGGGAGTGAATCATTTCGGGGGAGCAGGCGGCGCCAGAACCGGGGCTTCAAGCGGTTTGAGCTTCGCCTCGGCGTGAGCGGTGAACTCGGCCCGGCTCAGGAAACCATCCTGATCGCCGTCGGCCGCCTTGAAGTGCTGCTCTGCGTGACCGCCCATCCGGGAGATCGCACGGTATTCGCCAAGGTCGAGCCGACCGTCGCGGTTGGCGTCGAGGCGGTCGAAACAGGCGTTGATCCCCTCCGAAAGAATGGCGAACCAGGTTTGCTTGTGCAGCACCGCGGGAAGTTCGGCCTCCTGCAGAAAGCCGTCCCGATTGGCATCGCCACCGTTGAAGTGTTCCACGCCGTGATGCTTCGCCTGCACATCGAGAGGAAGATATTCCGCCAAACTGAGTTTGCCGTCGTGGTTCTTGTCCGCCGCCGCCATCACCCGCGAGGCGACGGCCGCCTCCCCGGGTTCCGCCCCGCGCAAGCGGATTGGAAACAGGATGAGAACCGCAAGAAGCAAGGCTGGGATCGTCATGGGAATGGGCGGTTGCCAGCGAAAGGCTTGGCTCACGGTTTGGGCTCCACCTCCGTGCAGTCTGGCGTGGCGAAGAGCAGCGGCACGCCGGACAGGCGGGAATCGGTCGCGACGTTGTCGCGCACAACGGCGCCGTGCACGTTGTCCATTCGGATCGCCGCCCCGACCGGTCGGCGAAAAACCAACCGGGCTCTGTTCTCGAAGCGGTTGCCCGTCACGACGACGTCGCGGGCGGCCTGGATTTCGATCGGGCGCTCGGTGTTGTCGCGGAAAATATTGTCCGCGATCAACAGGTTCCGATGCAGCGGCGTGGCGCCCTCGCTCCGCAGCAGGGTGACATGGAGGCTGGGCGGCGGACGGCGGGGCGCGAGCAGGCCGCAGTTCTCGATCACATTGCGGCGGATCACGTAGTCCGCCGCCCCCAGGCCCTCGAACGGAGTGTTTCCAATATGGATACCGTTTCCGCCCAGGCCGGTGAACTGGTTGTCCTCCACCAGCCCGCCCGTGCCTTTCAGCACGAGCCCGTTGCGCAGCCCGTCGCGCGCGACGTTGTGGCGCCACACAAACTGGTTACACATGGCGTCGGCGTTATAGACGTGCGTGCCTTCGGTCGTCTTCTTGCCCGTGCGGCGGCTGGGTTGGACCGGCCCCACGTCGCCGTCGAGCGTGACCTCCGTGCCCCGGCCCGCCGCATGCAACGCGATCACACGCCGTTCGCTGACGAGCCGTGACTGGGCCATGTCCCAAAACTGCAGCCGATCGCCGGCCCGCAGATCGCCCCGCTCGAGCAGCACGCGGTCGGTCGCAAGCTTGGCCTGCAGGTAGATGACGGTGGCGTTGACATGCAACGTGTCATCGCCGACCGCCTCGAAGGTGCAACCCTCCACCCAGGGACCGATGCGCGCGTTGTGGTGGTTGTGCCCGCCATTGGGCACCGACTGAAAACGCTCGGGTCGCCGCAGCAGCCGGCATCCGATGATGCTGAGCCGATCCGTGTGGTCGCTTTGGAACCCGATTCCCGGCGTCGCGTACAGGGTGAGTCCGTTCAGCACCACCTGGTCCGAGTCGCCGATCTGGAACCCGTTGCCCGAGCGGCCGGCGGCGCGCACGAAAATGTCGCCCACGGCGAACTCCGCCAAATGGGCGGCCTCGAACGGTGCGATCCGGTACCGGCGACCGGCCAGCTCTTCCTTCACCTCGGCGGGCAGCAGCACCGGGGCGCCTTCCTTGGGACCGCGCGTCGCCGGATTGCGCAGGAGGGCGCCGGCGCCGCGCTGCGCCTTGTCCTCGAAGCCGGCGCGGTCGAGTTCCTCGTACAACGGAAAGCCGGGCAGTACCTCCACTTCGGCGGTGCCGGAGGCGCGGTTGATGGCCAGCACCCGGGCGGCGGTTTCGGGCGGCGGATCGCAGTCGAACGTGAAATTCTTAATCTGGATGCGCTGACATCCCTCGAGGCGGGCGAGGTAGGATGGTTTGGGTCGCCTGATGATCACCACTGTGGCGCCGTTGCCGTCGATGACGAGATCGTGGAATTGCCGGCAGGGGAAAAGCGATTCTTCCTCGAGCGCGACGCGATAGGTCGCGGCTGAAAAGCGCAGGGTGGCGGGCGCGGCCGCGGCAGCCTGCGCGAGCAGATCGAGAATCTGCCGGTGAGTGGCGCCGGCCGGCACAGTGAAGATCCGCTCCGGCGGCTGCACCGTGAAACCATGTGCGGCCGACCAGGGGCCACTTTCGCCCGCGGCGTCGAAACCGGCGACGCGCCACCAATACGCGCCGGGTGGCAGTTCGCGATTCGGGACATACCGGGTAATCACGCCGGCGATACGGTCCTCGGCGGCGATGCGGGTGAACTCCGCATCGTGCGCGATCTGCACCCGGTATTCCGGCAGGGCGTCGGCCCGGGGAGCAAAAATCTGGCTCCATGCGAGGTGCGGGATCGAGAGGGAAAGCGCGGCACCGGCCTCCGGTTCGAGCCCCCGCGGGGCGGAGCGCGCGGCGGGCGCGGGGGCTCCCGCCAGCGTCAGCGCGAGCGCAAACACAAGGCCCGGAAGAAGGAAGGCGCAGGATCCAGGAATCGAAGGCATCACGCGGGGGAGGGTTTAGAACTCAAACGTCGTGGTGAATCGGAGGGAGCGCGGTTCCTGCAGGACGACGCGCCGGATGCCGGAAAAGTCCGAGTTGTAGCGCCCGACGATGGGCTTCGTGTCGTCGAGCAGGTTTCGCACGTTGAGTTGGAAACGGCACTGGACCCGGCGGGAACCGACGGACACCCGGGTCGTATAGCCCACAAGGGCGTCGGTGGCAAAGATTTCCCCGCCTTCCAGGATCGCACCGGTCGAAAAGTTTTTCTGGAGGACGTTCTTGCTTTGATAGCGCAGACCGCCGCCGACAAAGGCTCCCTTCAGCATGCCTTCGGAAAACGAATACCGGGTGAAGACACTGGCCTTGTGGGGACGCATACCATAGTTCAGCTCGAAGATTTCGCGCTGTTCCTGCACGGCGGTCAGGATGCCGTTGATCTCGTCCTGGACCGTGCCGAGTGACGCGGCGGTTGCGGTGCGGACGCCGGTCGTGGTCCTGCCGGCGGCGGCGAGCTTGGCCTTCCAAAACGCCTGCGTTTCATCGAACCAGGGCGCGAATTCACCGAACCAGTTCGTGACCTGGTAGTCGGTGTACGAGTAGCTGCCCTGGAGCGCCCAGCCCTTGGCCAGGTTGGTCGTGAGATTCGCCTCCCAGCCCGACGACACCTTGTCGGCCAGCGCCGCCCGGGCGTTGACGTTGCGGGCATTGTAGTCGGCCTGGGTGATGACATTGGCCAGCAGCAACGCGTCGTTGATGCGGTTTCGCGGCGCGACCACAAGGTTTTGAATGTTGGCTCCCGAACCGCGCAGGTCCTCGGTCTGATACCGGTTGAGGCGCAGGAAGGCCCGTCCGTCGAGGAGGCTGAGCATCACGCCGAAGTCCTCCCCCATCCCCGACGAGGGCGGGCGGAGATCGCCGTTCGGAAAGATCGTCTCGCGCAGGCCCGGCGTGCTGACGCTGGTGGCTCGATTGTACGAGGCTGAGAGCCACGGCAACACGTGCCAGACCACGCCCGCCGAATAGGTCGGAGGCTTGTTCTTGTCGTACACGGAGACGACATCCGTGAAATCCTGTTCGAAAGGCAGACGCTGACCACTGGTGACGCGTGGATCTGCCGAGGCCAACGCCCCGATCCCGTTGCGGCGGGTGCTCGCCTGATCCCGCCTCCAGCCGAGGGTCGTGACCACGCGGTCGCGGAAGAACGAACTTTGCAGGGTCGCCATCAGCGTGTCGGTCTTCTCCGTGCCCAGGGTCATCTGATTGGTGTTCCCGTGCACGTAGGCGGAGTGATAGGCCACGCCGTTGATGGTGGCATTGAACGGGATCCTCGCGTCGCCGTTGTAATACGTCCGATAGTCACCTTCGGTGACGTAGCGACGGCGGTAGAGCCGGCTGTCGGTCCCGCTGGGATTGGTCGCGGTGCCGATGGGGTGGTTGCTGGCGTCGACCAGGATTTCGAAATAATCCATCGTGTAGGTGTCTTGCTTATACACCTGCCACATGGCGCCGAGGTGATGGCGACCCCATTTCCCCAGCTGAGCCTCGTAGGTGAGGCTGACGCGCAACGAGTCAGTGTCGTAGGTGGTCTCCCCTCGACCCCAATTGTCCTCGAGATAGAGGCGGCCGGCGTTGGAGTTCGCGACGAGCGCTCCGGAGGCATTGACGACCTGGGCGTTGGGATCGCCACGCAGCACCCCGACGAAGGCGCGGCTGAGGTCGATGGCGGTGTGCTCCCGGCGATAAGCCGCCTCGAGGTTGAAAGCCCGGGCAATTTGCTGGGTGACGGTGAGACTGCGGGAATTGAAATCCGTCCGGAAGAACGCGCCGGGGCCCATCCAACTCACGTTGTAGGGCATGAGCGAAGTGGGCACCAGGGTGGCGTCGGTCGGACGCTGGGAAGCGGGCAGGCTGAGGTTGGCGTAGGTGCTTTGCCGCAGGTTGCGGAAGTTGGCGTAGGTGCCGTCGGTCTCGATAAACGTATTCAGGCTCCCGGTGCCCATAGTGGTGAAGCCGAACGGTTGGTCGGTGGCGGTGTTGGCGGCGGCCCAGAAACCGCTCCGCAGCGGGCGGCCGCTGGCGAGCCACAGCTTCATTTGATCCTCGGCATTCCATTGCTGCGAGATGCTGCGAACCATATGGCCGCCCTCATAGCCGAGATGGATCCCGGTCTGCTTCCAGGGACGCACCGTCACCGCAGCGGTGAGGCGCTTTTGTTTCGCATATTCCCACGTGCGCCAGGTCTCCTTGCTCTCGGTCAGTCCCATCACCCGCAAGGCGAGGACGTTCGGCCGGAGGACTTGGTTGAGATCCATTTCGAGCCGCCAATCGTCCCAGGATCCCACCTGGTTGCGGAGCGTGTACTGGTTGCGCTCGGTCAG
>CANJIU010000241.1 GCA_947474365.1 Opitutia bacterium
AAGATCCAAGCCATCAAGTCAGACGCGCGGGGCTTCCGCAGCTTCGCCAACTATCGGGCGCGCATCCTCTTTCACTGCGGCAAACTCAGCCTCTTGCCGGATTTGCTCCGTCCCTCGGGCTGCCACTAAGAAACCGGGACAACCCAATTATTCCGATCGCGGGGAGCTATCCGAGGCCGTGAATTACTACGGCGCGGACCCTTTCAATGTGGCTTCACCGCAATTGGTCGGACGCCGTTTCGGCTACGCGCACGATAATATCGGCAATCGGCGCAGTGCGACCCGGGCGCTGGGCACAACGGTCGGCGACATATTTGCCGCCAACGCCCTCAACCAGTATGCGACCCGGGAAAATGACGTCACTTACACGGCGGGAACCGCCAAAAACGGCGGGACCCCTCAAAGCACCAGTATCATCACGGTGTCCGGAAGTAGCGCCGTCGCCACGGTCGGTCGGGCGGGTGGCTACTGGGGCGCTGAATTGACGATCGGCAACACCTCCGCGCCGGCGAAGGTGGACCTGACCATTACGGCCACCCTTCCCGGCGCGGGTACAAACGGGGCGGATTTGGTGCAGACGGGGACACGGACAGCGTATCTGGCGAAGGCCTTGCAAAACTTCACATACGATGCGGACGGCAACCTCATCGGCGATGGCGTGTGGAACTACGCCTATGACGCCGAGAACCGTTTGACTCAGATGACGACCACAGAGGTCGCCCTCACGGCCGGGTTCCCGAACCGGACGCTCGAGTTCAAGTATGACTATCTGGGCCGTCGGGTGCAGAAACGCTCCCTCAACGCGACGACGAGTGTGGAGACGTGGCGCCGCTACCTGTACGACGGATGGGATCTTGTAGCCGAGTTCGACGCGCCGAGTGGCACCAGCTGTGGCAATCTCCTGAAGAGTTACACCTGGGGCCTCGATCTCGCGGGCTCGCTGACGTTCACCGGCGGTGTGGGTGCGTTGCTGCAGTTGACCGATCATACGACCAGCACGAGTTATTTCCCGACGTACGACGGCAACGGCAACGTGGCCGCGCTGGTGCGCTCTGACGGCGTGACGGCCGCGAAGTATGAGTATTCGCCCTTTGGCGAATTGCTCCGCGCCGAAGGCGCGTACGCCGCGAGCAATCCGTTCCGGTTTTCGACCAAGTTCACGGACGACGAGAGCGGACTCGTCTACTACGGGGCACGTTTCTATTCGCCGGGCTTGGGGCGGTTCCTCAACCGCGACCCCATCGAGGAGGCGGGCGGGCTGAACTTGTATGGGTTTTGCGGCAATGACGCTATCAACCATCTCGACTACCTCGGAAACTCGTGGCTGTCGAAGCAGCTGAAGAGCATCGGAAATTGGTTCAGCAAAAACAAACAGGCGATTATCATGGCTGTCGCGGTTGTCGCCTCAATTTTCGTTGGATATGAGGTTGCAGGGATGGTGCAGAACTCGATTGCGACGAGTTCAGTCGGTGCAATTGGAGGTGGTGGCATCGACGCCGCGGCCGATGTATACGCCGCATCAGCAGGGTTGACGTCGACACATGTCATTGCGGGAATCGCCGGCGGTGCGGCAGGTGGAGCTGTGGCTGGTGGAATCACGACGGGCACTGTCAAAGGCGCGCTTCAAGGCGCAGCGGCTGGAGCGATCATGGGAGGCATCGCTGGGTATTATGGTAACAACTACACATTGCCGCGCGTGGGTGTCACCGCCATCGGTGGCGGCATCGCAAGTGAAATCCAAGGTGGAAGCTTCCGGCGCGGCTTCGAAATCTCAGGTTTGATTTCACTCGACACATGGGCTGCGGTGAAGGCACGCGAATACATGTGGGAGCAGTCGAACAAATACGTGGACAAGAACGGCGTCGCTGTAAACGCGACTGGCGATAGCGATGGCTACAAGGGCATCGGCGGAAAGCTCGGCGGCGTTCGCGCTACTGTAACGGGATACGATTCAAATGGAGACCCAATCCTCAGCTTCCCACCAGGTCCACTGGGCGGTTCTCAAGGTGGTCCAGGACAAACTTTCGGCTGGGCTTATGCAGCCGGGTCGCTCCGAGATCACCTTGTTGAAGCTTACGCAGGCGTCCACGACTTCGTGAACTGGCCGTTTTCCTACAACTCAATGGGGAATAACGAAGCGGTGGCAGCACCGTGGGGACGCTACATCGCAGCAGTAGGAGGACCGGGTGCCGCCAATTTTGTTTCTGGCGCGATGAGCTGGGTAAACGTTCCAGTCGCGACGCCAATCGTGCTTGGATCGGCAATCCCCGAAAGTGCCTATCCGATCCTGATAAATCCTCCGCCCAGGCGTTGAATCCAATGCGAAATCTACTCGGCACTTTAATCTTCGGGTGCGCTTCAATGACGGCCGGTGTTTGCGCACCAGAAAGTCCGGCCCCGAATCACATCGAGGGCTGCTACGAGCCTCCGGCTCAAATCGACTCGGGAGGACTACGCTTAACCACTTTTAAGGATGTGTTGCTTCTTGGTGATGCTCCGCGTGGCCCTCGATACGTGGCGATCAGTAACGCGGACAAACCGGGGAGCTACGAGTTTTTGCTCTTCGATTCAGCGGAGGTGAAGGAAAGATACCGAATTGCGCCCGAGCGAAACCAGATTAGGACGAATCAAGCAGGGCTCTCTTTTTCAGTTTTCCGCCGTGGCTCTGGTGAAGGTGTAACTTGGAAAGGCACCGGGGTAATGACGCTCACTTCCACTCCTAGCGGAGACCTGCATGTTGAAGTCGAAATCACTACGGAGAATCGAAGCTTGATTTTCTTTTCGAAGAAGGAGCGGACTCACCTGTCGTTCGAATTGAAACGACTCAACGACCGCAGCGTTAACTCGCTCAGCATCACTGGTGGGGTCAGTGACCTACCCGGACCCGTTGAAGCATCGCATCCTTAACGCGAGCGTTACGTTCCAGCGCCGCGAATCGCCCGTGAATTTTTTCCGTCCATGCCGATCACGTCCAACGTCCTGAAAACACTCCTTGCCGGAAGCACGCTTGCGGTCCTTCTGCTCACCGGCTGCGTGTCCGTGCCGAACATTGAGGCCGACAAGGCTGCGACTACCCAGATTAAACGAATCGCCGTGCTGGGCATCCACGAGCCAGGCAATATCCAAGTGGCCAACCTCGGCGGTGGGGCGATGGCGTTCGGCGCCATCGGTGGGCTGATCCAGGGAGTCACAAACGTCGATCACTCGAAGCAGTTCGTCGAGGTGTTGAAGCAGCAAAAACAGTCTTTGTCGGAGCCTTTGGAGCGAGCCGTAACGGAGGCGCTCAAGGCGGACGGCTTCGAGGTGACGGTCGCCCGCGACCAGAAGCCGAAGCTCGCGGCGGACGGCAAGAGCGACGACTACTCTGAGGTCCACGTGGACGCCGACGCGATCCTCTCCGTCTGGTTCGGAGTGGTCGGCTATATGTCGGCACCCAATTCCACCCACTACGAGCCGTGGGTGTTGATCAAAGCCCGTCTGCTCGACGCCAAGACGAAGAAGGATATTTACTTCAAGACGTTTTGCGTGGGCTACAAGATGAAGATCGAAAACGCGGTCATGCTCCCGGCCGATCCCAAATACCGCTACAAGTCATTTGACGACCTCATGGCCCACACGAGCGATGCGGCAGCAGGACTCGTGAACTGCGAAGAAATCGCCGCGAAGCAAATCGGGTTGGACCTGAAGGTCCGTTAGGACGAGCGAACGAAGGCACGCCGAGACAATCGACAAACCGAACCGCCTGCACGGACGGCGCGGCTACGCTCCACCGCTGAGGGGTTCCACTGCGCCGCGCCGACCGTTCCGGCTCGACTCCGCTGCCGCTGCGCGTCGCGGGAGCGCTCCTTGCGGCCTACGCCGTGCGCCCGAGCGCGCACGCCGCCCGCTCACTGCGTTCGCGTTGCGCAGCGCCTAGCCCGCCGCACCGTTGCCCGACTTGTCGAGGCGGGCAATCGCGATGCTCGCGACCCAGGGCGCACGGACGAGGAGATTGGCGTAGCGCGCGTCCACGGCGGAGACGGAAGGCAACCTGAAAGGGTCAACCCGCTGGTTGCTGCAATCGTCGCGCAGGGACGGCTCGATCCGATGGAGGGGCGCCCATCCCGAGCGCCTTGGTGATCCAGCAGTAGGAAGTTTGACCTCGCGAATCTGAAGGGCGCCCTCAGCAACCAGCGGGTTGCCGCCCTCCGGCTGCCTGAGAAGATCGCCGGTGAGTGGTGGCTGACCAAGATTGGTAAGATCTATCCGAAAACGGGCGACAATACCCCGCTGCGCGTTTCGACCACCCGGCAGCGACTGACGGGGTTCACCGGCACTGTCCGCAGCGAGACGGTCGCGATCGACGTCGACAACGTGACGACGACGCGAACTGTTGCGATCGATCGCCCGGGAAAGACGACGACGGTCTCGACGACCCGCACCGGATTCCAGTACGCGCAAACCGAGACCCACGTCAACGGGCTCGCCACCCGGGTAGTGCGTTTCGACGGGCTGGCCTACAACACCGGTTACGATTCCCTCCAGCGACCGACTACCAGCAGCGATCCGCGCACCGGGCTGACGACCACGAGTTACAAATCCGGCTCCACCTTTGTGGATTGGGTGCGTGACGCGGGCGGCCATTACGTGGCGACCTACACCTACGATGCCGCCGGGCGGGTCATCGCCGTGACGGACGCGGCCAACAAAGTGGACCGCACCGAGTACAACACCCGAGATCAGGTGCTCCGCCGCTGGGGTGACACCGTTCATCCGGCCGAATACGGTTACAGCGATTTTGGTGAACGCACGTCGCTGAAAACCTTCCGAGCCAGTTCCGACTGGAACCTGGGTGTTACCGATTTTTTTGGCATCGTAGATTTTGCTGATTTTGCGTCGTACGGATTTTCGGGGTTTAGCCGGAATGGCATCACATTTTGCGGCTGGATTGCCGTGTTGCGATCACAGGTGGCGGCGGTTTCGGCTGGAGGGGATCGCGACCGCGACTCCGGCCACGCTGCCGTCGTAGGCATTCGCCCCAAATTGGTCGCAAGGTTTTTGACCACGCTGGCATCGTAGGTGCGGTCGATCTCGGGGCCCGCTACGATGCCAGTGCGGCGGGAGGTGCGTCCGCCGCACTGCGGTCGTAGTTTCGACCGCCGCGGTCGCAAGGTTTCCGACTGCACCGGCGTCGTATTACGATCCCAGGAGTTCGCGCATGGCGTCGTGGAAGCACAGACCCAGGACGTGCGTGCAGAAGTCGATGGCATTTCCGGCGAGGTCGCGCTCGGGCCAGCGCCAGTAGCAGTCCTTCACGATGAGACCGGGAAGGGCGGCCACGAGGAGGTTGCCGCCGCCGGTTTCGACGAGGGCGAGGCCGCGTTTTTCGAGGAGCGGCCCCAGGGGCACGAGCCGGGCCGCGCGGATCTGCTCACGCGACCACCGTGGCGCCGTGGTTGTGCGATCAAGCGAGCGGCTGTTCACCACGAACCCGCGAGCCAACCATAGCGGGGCGCGGGCCACTTGCCAATCGCGCGGCTTATCGGAGAAATCGTCACTGGGCAGCTTCTCGGCTACGAACCCTCCTCATAAACGGAGCCAAACCTCGCCTACATCCGCTGAAAACCCCAATGCCTTGCCCGCCTCGTAGCACTTGTCCTTGTCAACCTCGGAGAAAACCCACGGCCTCTTTCATCCGTGATGAATCCGCGTCCAACTCAGTAGGGATGCGACTGCCCAAGCTATGTTACGTCGATCAAGCGGTGTCGCACTCGCGTGCGCGAGAACGCCAATCATTGATTGGGCTGCCGTTTTTTTTCAAGTGATAGCCGGTGCTGCGTCCGCCAGCGTCATCCTTGGCCAGAATGTTCCGCTGTATCAGGTCGGTGATGTCGCGCAGCGCTGTATCCGGGGAGCATTTGGCGATATTCGCCCATTTTGAGGAAGTCAGCTTGCCGTCGAAACCGTCCAAAAGCCGGTTGATGAGATTGCGCTGACGGTCGCTGAACGTCTCTCCCTCGTGGCGTTTCCAGAAATTCGCCTTCGTCAAAACGGCATCGAGAATTTCATGGGATGACTTTATCGCGTGCCTGAGGCAGGCAAAATACCATTCAAACCAAGCGGTGATATTCAGGTCGCCACGCTGACTGGCCTCGAGAATGTCGTAATAGGCTTTTCGTTCACGCTGGATTTGCGCGGACATGCTGTAGAAACGCTGCGCGCTGTCTTCAGAGCGCGCGAGGATCATATCGGCGATGGCGCGGGCGATGCGCCCGTTGCCGTCGTCAAACGGATGGATCGTCACGAACCAAAAATGTGCGAGCGCCGAGGTCAGGACCGGATCGGTTGCAGGGCCGGCGTTTAGCCACGCCAAAAATCCGGTCATTTCTGCGTTGAGCCTGTCATGAGGCGGGGCCTCGTAGTGAACCTGTTCTCGCCCGAAGGCACCGGAAACAACCTGCATCGGCCCTGATGCATCGGTGCGCCAGCCACCCACTGTAATTTTCCGCATTCCGCTGCGCCCGGTCGGGAACAGTGCCGCATGCCAGCCGAACAGCCGATCCTGATCGAGCGGCTTCTGATG
>CANJIU010000242.1 GCA_947474365.1 Opitutia bacterium
AGTTGCATTTGTGGAGCGCGTATTTGTTGAGGAAGGAACTGGCTCCGTTTTCGGAGACATGGCCGCAGGCAGTACCTTCCTTGTTGAGGCCGGCGAAGAGGGCGTATTGGCGCTGGCCGCGCTCGACCTTCTTGATGCCGGTGGTCTCGTTTTGTTTCAGGTCGGTGCCCTCGTGCCAGATGCCGGCGAGGGCGTGGTTGCCGCTTTCGCGGATCGCCCAGACGACGACGCTGACGGATTGGCCGGCGCCCTTGAGGTCGATGGGCGAGTCGTGGAGACGTACGCGCGGGACGTACAGAAACGGCCGCAGCGTGGCGTCGGTTTCCTGGCGGATGCGAATCGCCTGTCCGAACGGCCCGCGGCCGAGCAGCGGAAAATCAGCATAAGTCGCCTCTCGGCCTTCGCCCCAGTAGACGCGGATGTAGTTGGCGGCCTCGAGGGGGAAATCGTTCTTCGCGGTTGGCGGCACATGGGCCGTGAAACGATGCGCACCGGCTGGTTCGCGTTGCACGAAATCCCAGAAGGCGACACAGCCGGGTGTGCTCGTGACGGCGGTGACGCGGTCGGCGTAGGGGCGGGTGGGATCGGAGGCGAAGGCGACGGTGACGAGGGCCGTGCAGAGCAGGAGAAGCGCGGTGCGGGTGCGAGGGAGACGAATCATGGGCAGAAAGTGAACTGACCGCACAGCAGGGAGGTTGTCACCACACGACGGACACACCGCCCCAGCGCGTAATTTCCTGATCATGGGTGATCAGGGCGAGTTTGTGCTCGAGTGCGGTGGCGCAGATGAGCCGGTCGGCGGGATCTTTGTGCGGCCAGTCCAACTCAACCGAACGCCACGCGATGCGGGGTGTGAGCGGCAGGATCCGAAACCGGTGGCCGAGGTCTTCGAGCCACGAGGCCGGATCGGGCGAGAGGTCGATTTCTCCGGTGCGCGCCTTGCGGGCGATCTCCAGCAGACTGATCGCGGCGATGGCAAAGTCCTCGGCATCGCATTTGCCCGCGAGCGTCCGAATCTTTGGTGAGAGACGCGGGGAGGATTCGACGATCCACAGCACCGCGTGGGTATCGAGCAGGAACTTCATTGGGCGAGGGAGCCCCACTCCTCGAGCGGAATGGCCGGACCCTCGCGCAGTTTGCCGAGCTTGGCGCGGCCGGTCATGCAGCCGAGCACGCCGGTGCCCGCCCGACGCCGGCGAAACTCGAACGATTGCCCCTCGGATTCCACGATGATCACGGTGCCGGCGGCCGCGAGCCGGCGCATGCGGGGAAAGTCGCGCTGAAAAGCCCGGATGTTGGTTTTCATGCGTGGCAGTCAAGCGTGACTGACGGATGAGTCAAACCCGCAGGCAGGCCCGCGCCAACATCGGTGCGCCAAGCCCCAGAGCCAAATCCCTTGGTTTCTCTGAAAACCTGCCCCCGCTTTCGGTCGCTGCGGCGTTTTTCTGCGCCCTGGTTCGGAGTTGTCGCCTCAGTCCGTTCCTTGACGCGAGATGGTTTCACGGCAGGCTGCGGGCATGGAGAATTTCACGGCCGTCGTGGAGCGCGATCCCGTTACCGGATTGCTCGTGGGCTACGTGCCGGGCTTTCCGGAGGCCCATTCGCAGGCGGCCTCGCTCGACGAACTGAACGTCAACTTGCGCGAGGTCGTGGCGATGTTGCTGGAGGACGGCGGGCCGAAGCTTGATACCGAGTTTGTGGGCACGCAGAGCGTCGCGGTGGGTTGATGCATGGGCTCGATTCCTGTCCTCACGCCGGGTGAAGTTTGCCGTTTGCTGGAGGCGATGGGCTTTGTGGCCGTGCGCCAGCGCGGTTCCCACGTGTAATACCGCCATGCCGACGGACGGGGGACGACCGTTCCATTGCACAAAGGGCGCGACATTGCCCCGCCGCTGCTGCGGCAGATCGCGAAGGACGTTGGCCTGACGGTGGAGGAATTCCTTGGGCGGCGGTGAGGATATGTGGGAGAGCGAGTCGTCGCAGCGACGGGACTGCGGTGGGCACCGGACGAGGCAACCCTTCAAGAGTCTCGAACCTACCGCGTTGGGCTTCGGGCGCCGCACGGGATACGGCACATCAATGGACGACACGCGCTGGCTGTGATTCCTCCAGCCGACTGAACATGATGCGATCCGTGCTGCCGCCGGTGCCCTGGGTGACGGTGAACCAGATCGCGTCGGCGTGTTGACGGAAGGTCGGATATTGAAAGGAGTCCTCGGACTCAAAGCGGTATTTGCGCTCCCACGACACGCCATCGCGCGAGACCTCAATGTTGAAAATCTTCCGCCCGACACCGTGGCCGTCGGTGATGCGCGTGGCTTCCTGCCAACCGAGGTAGTAAACACCGTTGAACTTGTCGAAGGTCGGCTTGGAGTTGCTGCCGTTGCTGACAAAGGGACGCGGCTCACCCTTGGTCCACGACTTGCCATCCTTGCTCGCGGTGAAGACATAGTTGCGATCTCCGCTCTCGGCGCGGCAAATCGCCAGCCAGGTGCCGTCGGGCAATCGGTTCACGGACGACTCGGTCAGGCGCAGTGCGGCAGGCTCGTTGTAATGTCCGATGATCTCGATGGTGTCGCGGGTCTCGTTGAGGGTCGCCAACGCATTCTGCGCAGCGGGAAAATTGTTGATCGCGAGGTAGGTCCGGCCGTCGATCACCTTGAACGCATCCAGCAGGTAGAGGCCGAAGGCCTTGGCGGGTTGCTTGAAGCCGTGTTTTGCGGCGGCGGCGTGAAAATACCGCGGCTGCAGAGCGAAGGTGCCGTCGCTGGTCTTGAGCTTCACGCGCTGGATGTCCGGCGCGAAGGTGAGCGAAGTGAGATCGAAGTCGCGGTACCACGTTTGCGACTGGCTCTTGCCGCTCTGGTCTTCGCAGGCAAAGAAGCAGCGCAGCGTGGTGGCGTTGAGCTGGATGATGCGCGGGACAAAACAGGCGCCGACCGGCAGGGTTGCGTTGGCAAAAGCCTGTGCGGACTTCGCCATGGGCACGACGTGCTCGACACTCATCGTCCCCACGTTCACAACCGAGAGGACACAATACTGCGCGTTTCCGGCGCCGTGGCCGGGCTTGAGGTCATTGTCATGTTCAACGACGTAGGCGCGCTCCCCGACCAGAACGAGGTCCGCATCGTGGGCGCCCTTGGCCGGTGGCGCGGTTACCTTGACGAGCGTGGCGAGGATCTCGTCGCCCGCGCGTTTTGGATCCCAACCGGGAGGTAGGAGGCTGCCCGGCGCGGCGTGCAGTGCGCCCAACAGGGTGAAGAGCGCGAAGGTAACGAAACGAGAAAGGAACTTCATGCCGACCCGCGTGAATTCGAGAGAGGAACCGTCAGGCGCGCCGGGTTTTTGCGGCCGCCGCTGCGCCTTCGGCCCAAGGCACTTCGTGGGGCAGGCGTTTGGTTTGCGCGGCGAGCGCGGCGACCGCACCGGCGGCTTCACCCATCGCAACGGCGTTGCCCGTCACCCGGTAGCTCGCGTGCGCGATGTAGTCGCCGCTGATGCAGCGGCCGGCCATCATGAGTCCATCGACGTCGCGGGCGATGAGCGCGCGGAGCGGGATGTCGTAGGGCTTCATCTTCACGCCGACGTTGGTGTAGCCGCCGCCGGCGTGGGCCTTGTCGTAGGCGTGGATGTCGACCGGAAAGGTTGGACGCACGACGGCGTCGTCGTGCCGCGCGCCGGCAACGAGATCGTCGCGGCCGACGACGTAGCGGCCGCGGATGCGCCGGCCGTCGCGAATGCCGATTTGCGCGGGCGTGGCCGCGAGCTGCAGGCCGTCCCACGGTCCGCCTAGTTTGCGCAGGCCGCGAACGATGCGGTGGAGTTCAGCGCGGGCGTTGATCGTGGCCTCGGTGACTTTGGCGGCGTCGAACGCGAGGACGCCATATTCATGGTTCATCATCGCGAGGAGGAGATTGTCGCGAATGGGAAACAGCGTTGGCATCATGTACGACGGCGTGACGCCGCCGCGGATGATTTCGGCCCGGAAGGCGCGCTTGGTTGCCTCGACGTCGGTGCCCTGCGCGCGGTGGATGACCGGTCCGAGCGCGTGGTGGTCCTTCACGACCAGGAGCGCGCACATCGACATGGGCTGGCACGGGCATGCCTTGGCTTCGCCGACTTCCCACTCGCAGCCCGCGAGCGCGCCGACATCGCCATCGCCGGTTGCGTCGATGAACACCGGCGCGCGCCACGCCTGCCGGCCGGATTTCGATTCGGTGACGACGGTCGAGAGGCGACGACCATCGCGGTACGCGGCGACGACGCGGGTGTGGAGTTGGATCTTCACGCCGGCCTCGAGGCAGAGTTCGTCGAGGAGGACCTTCATCTCCTCAGGTTCGTAGGTCATCGCGGCTTTGCTGGGAATGCGGCGGGCGTCGCGTTCGTCGAGCTTGCGGACCAGTTCCTGATTGAAACCGGGCTTGTCGAAATCGAGCAGGTAGCCGAGCAGCGACGACGTCCATACGCCCCCGAGCGCGCCGTGCGTTTCGATGAGTTGCACCCGCGCCCCGGCCCGCGCGGCCGTGATGGCAGCGGTGACGCCAGCCGGGCCGCCGCCGCACACCACGACGTCGGCTTCGCCGGCCACGGGCACGGAACGCGCGGGCTCGGCGAACGCACCTGGAGTGGCGGAGGGAACCGAGGCCGCACGGGCGTGGAAAGGTGCCGCGGCGGCGGCCACTGAGGCGGAGGCAAGAAACGTGCGGCGGTTCATGGCAGTGGGGCGACGGGGAAACCTTGCTCTGACCTAGAGTTTTAAGGTGGCGGTAAACGTGAGCGTCCGAGGGTCGGAGATGCGGAACAATTGGGGCGTGCCGGTGGCAAGGAGCGACGTGTAGCGGAAATTTTCGTCGTTGAACAGATTGGTGACGTTCAGCTGGAAGTTGCCGCTGAGCTTCTTCCATTTGCGGTCGTAGCTCAGGAGCGCGGAGAAGGTGCGATAGCTCCCGGAGTAGTCGGGGGCGAAACCCGTGCGGAGGGCCATGAGACGCCGGCCAAGCATGTTCATGCCGCCGCCGAAGGCGAAGCCCTTGAACCCGCCGGAGGTGATGCGATAGCGCGTGAAGAGGTTGGCGATGTAATCCGACTGATTCACCCGTGGGAGGCCGTCGGCATTGCGGGAGAGGATGAGATCGATATCGGAGAGATTTTGACGAACCTGAGTCGCGGCGGAGTTGGTGGCGTTGGCCGCATAGGCTTCCCACGCCGGGCGATTGGCGGCCTGCGCCAGGTAGGCGCGGAAGCGTGGCAGCGAGTTCGAGAGCACGGAGTCGGGCAGACTGTAGTTGGCCGATACGCTCCAGCCGGGAGTCAGGTTGGCGGTCACATCGAGTTCGTAGCCGGTAGCCGTCGCGTCCTGGGTGTCGTTAAAAATGCTGAAGGTGTTTCCCGTCTGCAGGCCCATGAATGTCCGGATATTGTTAATGGCAGTGCCGATGTCCTGGCGGCTGGAGGAACTGTTGGTCTGTTCGGATTTGTAGTAGCCGAGGCTGCCGGAAATCCGGCCGTTCCAGGTGTTGAATTTCACGCCGACGTCCCGTCCTTCGCCTCGCGCCAAAGGCAGAGCTTCGCCCTCGAAGCTGAAGGCCAGGCCACCGGGACAGCCCGACGGGGTCAGTCCGTGAATTGTTAGTCCGAGGCGGCAGCGATCGGCGGATCGTTGGCATACCCAAGATTGGGGTTAAGGCGGGCTCGCTTCCTGACCTCAAGCGCGCCGACCTGTCGCGATGGCTCGACGACTGCGCATTCAGTTTCCCGGCGCCCGGTATCATGTGATCAACCGCGGCAACCTCCGGCACGACATCTTCGCCACGGCCGGCGCGCGCCATTCGTTTGTCGGCGTTGCGGGCGAAGCGTGCGAAAAATTCGGTTGGCGAATGCACGCCTACATTGTCATGCGAAATCACTTCCATCTCGCCCTCGAGACGTCGGGGCCAAACTTGGTCGCAGGGATGCATTGGCTGCAGTCGACCTTCGCCGTCAGGCTGTTGCGGTTTCACGGCCAGCACGGCCATGTCTTTCAGGGACGCTACAAGTCGCCCGTGATTCAAGACGACGCTCACCTCGCCCGGGTGTGCGACTACATCCATCTCAACCCAGTTCGCGCCGGCGTCGTGGCCGTGGAGCGTTTGGAGCAGATCGCATCGAGCAGTTTGTCGGCATGGCTTGGCGGCTCGGCCCCGAAGTGGCTCCAGCCCGCCATCGTCCTGGAAGCCGCCGGCTGCGCGAATCAATCCAAGCCGTGGCTGGGATACTCGGCCTATCTCGTCGCGATCGCGAGGGGAGACGCGAATGACGACCGGATGGTTCGCGGCGCCTTTTCGCGCGACTGGGCCATCGGCACGGCGGCGTGGCGCAAGGCCCTTGCCCGCGAGCAGGCGCACCTCGCGCTCGCGCCCGAGCTTTCGCAAGCGGAGGTGAAGGAACTGCAG
>CANJIU010000243.1 GCA_947474365.1 Opitutia bacterium
AGCGTGTCGCCGGGCGCCGACGCAAACGGCTTCACCGCGAACGGTGCTGCGGGCGCCCCCGGAGCGCCGGAGACCTTGGCGTCGTCCGCGGCCACGGCCGCCGGCGTGACGGCGGCCGACAGGGCGACGAGACCGGAGGATTTCAGGAATTCACGGCGAGGAATGCCGGCAGAGGGAGGTGATGGCTTCATAAAAAGAAGTGCTCAGGTTGTGCGTCGCCCCAGCAGGAAACAGCAGCCCAGCGAGGGGAGCGTCTCGTCAAGCGTGGCCTCGATGCCGCCGTTTCGGGAGGTGGTGACCAAAGGTCGCAACGGGCCCGCGAGATCGATGCGCGCCCAGGTGTAGTTGGCGAAATCACCGGCCAGGCGAATCGCCGCGGCGGGTTAAGGGGCCGTGCTGAAGCTCCAGAGGGTGAACAGTATTTCATTACCAAAGCCCAGCCGGAGCGCCTTCACAAGAAAAGTTCCCTCAGAGAGAGTCCGGGGTGGGGCCAACCATACGGTGCGGTTGGTAGAACCCAATGGCTAAAAGCTGAAGGTATTCGTCCATACTAAACTGCGCGCATCGTTTCTCAGCGTAGCGTTGTCTGGCAGACCGGTCGCAAGGTTGGGATATACCTCCAGCCCCCGCTGGTTGAAAACGTTGTTTATGTTAACCTGACTAATGCAATTGAGCTTCTTCCCGAGCTTGAATTGATATCGAACGATCAGATTGGTCAGGACAGTGTCTTTTCCGAATAGCGGCCGTCGGATGTTTCCCGCTGCGCGGTCAGTGTAAAAGTAGCGAACGCTGTCAAAATCCGCCCGGCCGTTGAGGCCGATGCCGGCGCCTTTCAGCCATCCCTGCTGAAAATCATACATGCTGGTGAGAGTAAACGAATGACGGGGATAGCCAATCGTGCGGTCGCCACCGCGACGAACGATCAGCGTCGGGCTCGCCGGCACGAATCCTAATTGGTGCTGACTTATCGGGAGACCGAGCCGGCCGGTGCCGACTCCGGAAATATTCAAACCCAATTGTGCGGCGTTCAGGATTCTGCCATTTGTCGGGTCCAACTGCGCGCGATAGTTGCCATTGCTGTCCCCACTGCGGAGCATTCCGACGGAAAGAACCTGCGTGACAACGCCTGCCGCATAGGTCTTGCCGTTGCTCGCGATTGCCACCTTCGGATCGACAGGTACCTGCAGAGGAGTGCCATCGCTCAATAAGACTTGTGCCTGCGCATTCGTCCGGAACTCGTCATTGTAATAGTATGGGATTCCAACAGCGCCGCTTTCGCGACCTTGATTCAAGGAGTAGCCCAGCATCGTGCGCCAGCCGCGTGCTGGCCGGGCTGAAAGCGTGATCTCCAATCCTTTGGTGACAGCACTGAAGTTATACGAAGCGGCATTTATCGTTGCCCAGTAACTTCCATTGATTCCGTTCGGAGCGACGGTCTGCTGTGTGGTGCCATCGACCGCTGCGATCATATCCTGAGCTTTTGTCTGGAAGACGGTCACCGAGCCGGAAACGCGGTCGTCAAATGCATTTATCTTGAGACCACCCTCTATGTTCTTGCCCCGACCGTTCGGTAAGGCACTGCCGTCATATCGGGTTTGGAAGTTAATGCCACCCGGTGAAAAGCTGGAGGATGTACCGACGTATAGCGATAAGGGTTTCGTTAGCTTCCAAACCACGCCTGCATTGCCGGTGTTGCCGGCACCCAGAGCGCGGACCCCGAGATGCAAATTCTGCTGGAGCAATAGGTCACGGCGGACTCCCAACATGGTGCTAACGCGCCCATCGAACCAATCTGTGAAGAGGGCCGCAAAGGCCGCTTTCGCGTCTCCTCGAGTAGTAATTGCACCAGCAGAACCGCCGTTAAAACCAAGGGGGTTGGTGGGGGTGACAAACGCAGGATTCGGATATTTTTGGTAATCCCAAACGTATGTTTTTCCGCCAAACGTGTAGCTTCGGGGTCTGCTCCGATCAACGTAACCTGCTATTCCGCTGGAAATGTCCACCCACTGGACCGGCATCAGGTTTCTGCCTCCGTCCGCGGTGTTAAGTTGGGCCGGGTTCACAATGAAATTGCCGCTCCCGTCTACTTCGTAATAATTATAGTTAAAGTTCCTTCCTCGAGGGAAGCCGCTGACGGTCTTCTCCCCGCCGAAAATCAGCTCATTCCGTGTCATGTTTGTCAGCTTGAACTTGGCATTGAGGGTCATACGCACACCCATGCCCGGGACTCTGACTTCGGTGCCTCCTGGTCGATAGCCGACTGCCCATGCGTTCAGAGGATTTCCACCCGTCAGCGGAGCACGCAAATTCGTAAAACCTGAGGCATTAGAGCTGTCGTTGAACGATTTCTTCAGGATTCCGACCAATTGTCCGTCCAGCCAAGGCGTGAGCTTTGATGACAAGGTAGCGGTTTGGAAACTTTCCCAACGCCTCCGACAGAACGAGTTTCCCGTCAGCTCATCCACATTTCGCCAGTTGATCATGCCACCTGCGATTTGCGCGAGAATTGGGTCGTTGCGCGCGAGCAAGACTGTTAACGGAGTGTTATCGGGGACCAAGGCAGGAATTCCTGCTACGAGAATTCTCCTCGTCGCCTGAATCGAGAGGTCCGCCCGGTCTTCCATCTCGAGCCGCAGAATGGTCTGAGAAGCGGGGAACAATTCCACGGCAAACTCCCCATAGCCCCCTTGGGTTTTCTTAGCGACAATATCCCGCCAATACTGCTGGTCTGATTTCAAGGCAGCCACCCGAAGCGCGACACGGCGCCCAAAGAGTTGTCCTGAAACATTCCCGTCCAGCAGGTACCTTGTCGACCCGTTGCTGTCGACTTTGGCTTCTGCTTCATAGGAATTTCGCCCAAACGACGCCTTCTTGGTGACAACGTTGATCACTCCGCCAGCGGGATTGTTCCCATACAGGAGCGACTGCGGTCCGCGGATTGCCTCAAGCCGCTCATAGGCGAAACCTTCCGACGAATCTCCAAGATACATGAACCCGTTGCGCCTTGGATATGCGGCCAGCCCGCGCATCGTGAAACCCTGCATGTTTATGCGATCGCCCGCCTGGGAACCGTTTGCACTTGAGGTGCCCCCACTGGATTCGCCGGCGCCGATCCCTGTGAACTTGTTGGCGAGGAGGTCGAACACGTCGGAGGTGCCGAGATCCTTCATCATCGTCGCGTTGAAGATCTCTGCCGTGATCGGCAGTGTCTCAAGGGAGCGGTTGGTTCCAGAGATCGACGATGTGTTCAACGCCTGATAGGTGTCCTTCGCGTCTTCTCTTACCTCAAATGGGCGCAGAATCACCGCCTCGTCCGAGGTGGACAAAACCGGTTTGGCCGAGTCAGCGGGGTTGCTCGACAGGCGGCGCGCGGCGCTCGGCGCCGCGTGGGATACGTTTGGGTCGGCCGCTCCTTTCCGCACGGCGAAGGCGCCGGTTTTGGGGTCGGCGGCGGCGGTGAGGCCCGTGCCGGAAAGCATGCGATCGACCGCCTCCTGCGGGGTCATTTCGCCGCGGACGGCGTTGGTCTTAACCCCGTCGACCGATTCGGTGGGGAACACAATCTCGCGCTTCGCCTGCGCCGCGAATTGGCGGAGCATGGGGCGGGCCTCGCCGGCGGGAAGATCGAAGCGGAGCGTCAGGGCTTCGGCTGCGAAAAGTGGGAGGGCAAGCCCACTGAGGAGCACGGCGCTCACGGCAGTTTGCAGGAGCGCGTACACAAGGCTGGAGAAACGGGTGATTCGCATGGGGAGGGAAGAAGGTTACCAACGAAGGAACCGCGAGCCGGCCAAATCCCCCAAAAGGAACCGCCATTTCTTTACCTGTGGGCCAGGAAAGACGTTTCCCGACCTCACGGCCTCACCGCCGGCTGAGGACGAGGCCACCGTCGGCCCGCGCACTGGCGGAGATGCCGTAGTTGGCTTCGAGCAGGCGCACGAAGCCGTCGACGTTGTCGGAGCGGAAGGTGGCCGTCATGCGCAGGGCGGCGAGCGCGGGCTCGTCGACGACGAGGGTGATCGGATTGTGCCGGTTGAAGGCAGTGATGATCTCGGTCAGAGGCGTGTCGTCGAATTCGAGCAGGCGGGACTGCCAGGCGAGGCGCTGGTCGATCTCGTGCGGGGAGAGGGTCGCAACAGACGGTGGCGCGACGGGCGCAGTGCCTGGCATGACGATCTGTTGCCCGGCGCCGAGCCGCACCGGGCCGGTGGCGGCAGGCATGCCGACGGCCGGTTCGATAGAGACGACGCCCTCTGTGACCAGCACTTCGACGGCATCCGCCGAGCGCCGGACGTTGAAGGCGGTGCCGACCGCCCGCACGACCACGGAGCCGGCGGCGACGACAAACGGGCGCTCGGGGTTCTTCGCCACGGTGAACGTGGCTTCGCCGCGGACGAGTTCGACCTGGCGCACCGCGGGGGTGAAGGCGACAGCGATTTCCGCGCCGCGGTTGAGTTCGACCGCGGAACCATCGAGCAGCGTGCGCTGTTCGATCGGGGAGAGAACGATCGGCGCGGTGCGGGCGGCCGGCGGCACGGCCGGCGATTGCCACCAGAGGCCAAAAGCGATGAGGGCGGCGGCGGCGAGGGCGGGGCCAGCCAGCCAACGCACTCGGTTCAGGCGCGAGCGCGGGGCGAATTGGCCAGCGTCGGGCTCAGCGGCAGTTATCGCGACCGCCGCCGCAAGCGGAGTGAATCGATCCCAGGCGCGGCGGTATTCCTCGAAAAGCCGGACGTGGCTCGGATCGGCGGCAAGCCAGTCGGCCAGTTCGGCTTCCTGCTCGGGCGTGAGGCCCTCGACAACCCCCAGGGCCCAGCGCGCGGCGGTGCGGCCCGCAGGTTCCGGGGAGGCGAAGGTGGTGGGAAGGCGGGAAGGTCTACGCATGGCGCACCTCCGGGTTGGGGAATGGCTGGACGCTCGCCGGCAGGCGGCGGGCCGGCGACCGCCGCCCCTCGTTCGCGGCAAGAGCGTCATGGTCGCGGAAGAACTCCACGCAGCGCTGCAGGGCGATCAGGCTGTGGTTTTCGACCGTCTTTTCGGAGATGCCGAGGCGGGCGGCCGTCTCCTTTTGCGACAATCCGTGGATACGCCGCAGGGTGAAGACCTGGCGGCAGCGTTCGGGCAGTGACTGGATGGATTCGCGCAAGAGTTCGAGTTCCTGATGGCGGGCGACGGCTTCCGGCGTGTCGGCCTGCTCATCTATGACACTCGAGGCATCGATTTCCCCCAATCCTTCGGGATGGCGATAGCCGCGGTGGCGCAGATGGTTGAGGGCGAGGTGGCGCGCGGTGGCGAAGAGAAAGGCCCGCGCGTTGGCGATGGGACCTTTGATGCGCGCCCGCAACACGCGGGCGAAGCTCTCCTGCACGATGTCATCGCGATCGGTGAGCGACGGAAAGCGCGCCCCCAGCCAGCGCCGCAGAGCCGGCTCGTGCGGCTGCAACTCCTGGTTGAACCAGCGGTTGGTATCGGGCTCGGGCGTGTTCACAACGTGGGGAGGGGTTGAAATCGCGCCGAATCGAAGCACTCGGGCGCGGGAAAACGAGGCTCATGGTGCTTTCCAGTAAACTGAGATCAGCGACGCAAACCACAGGCCAGCGAGACCCGCGAAGGTGCGTTTCATGGTGTTGTCTAAGGTTCGGTCAGGTATGCTTCAGTTCAATGTTCACGGTCTGACCGGCAGGCAGGGCGAAGCGCCCGGGTGCGATCAACTTCAACGCGAGCCGCTCGTCGCGGTGGACCACGAGTTCGCCCGCGGCGTTCGGGGGCAGGGTGAGGGTGAGCGTCCGGGCGCCGAGCGGCCCCTTGCCGGAAAACGCAATCGGCCCGTGCGGGGTGTGCACTGTCAGCGCGAGGTCGGGCAGGTCGGCGAGTTGCGGGCGGATCTCGTAGCGCTTGAACGCCGGCTCCAGCAGGCGGATGCCGGCCAGGCTCATCACGGCGACGTAAATCGGCGCGCAGCAATAGTAGCTCCAACAGTTCGGCGTGTCCGGCTGTTTGCTGCCGCCGTACATTTCCTCGATCGAATTGTTCTGGAGAACAGATGGCATGGTGCCGTACACCTCGCGCAATTCCTTCACGACCACGTCGGAGCGTCCGCCCTTGGCCAGGGCCCACCAGGGCCACGCCACCGGTGACGTCGAATCGTCGATGCCGAGGTTCTTGGGCTTCTTCGCGAGCAGTTCCACGCTGCGCTCGATCGCGCCGCCCGGGCACTGGTCATACTCCACCGAGATGCC
>CANJIU010000244.1 GCA_947474365.1 Opitutia bacterium
GGAACCTCTTATTACAAATATATTTCGAACAGACCGGCACACGATCCGCGAAAATGCCGCAGGCATTTTCATTTAGCAGCCTGTCGGTTCCGTTCGGCCAACATTCGTTTGCCCCAGATCGGACTTCCTAAGTCCGACAGGCTGCTAGAAAGAGGGATGCGCCCACGGCGCTACGGGCCCCAAATGCGGTGGTCCGGCTTCGGTACGGGCGTCCCGCACTTCCGGTCCCAATCACCCGGGGGCGGGGTGTCAGTTGCGATTCGGGCGGGGTGGAGGTGTCGGCGCGACCTCGGACATTTGGCCTCGCAGTTCCTGAAAGAGCAGCAGCCATTGCAGCGAGAGGTCGTCTCCGACGGTGAGGGTGCCGGCGTTGCGCCCTGCCTCCAATTCCCGTTGCGTCTTCCCGAGATAGTGGCCGATCCAACCGCAGGCGGTGCCGCGGGATTCCAGGAGAAACTGTCGCAACTCATCGGGGGAGCATGTGAGCGGGAAGGTTTCCTCGATGACCAGCGGTTTGCCGGGCACGACGAAGTGGCGGAGGACGTTCATCGCGTCGGGCAGGTCTTTGCGGTCCGGATACACGTGGACGCTGATGAAATCCAGTTCCGGCGCGACCGTGGCGGGATTAAATCCGAAGAAAGGGACGCCCTTGACGGTGGGCAGGAGGCCGACCGTGATCAGGTGGTGGTGGTCGACCCGGCGGATCGTCGACACCAGCTTGCGAATCCAGTCGCGGGCGATGAGGTCGCGTTTCCGCTCGCCCTGATGGAGGGCGATCCATTGCAGATAGTCATAGCCGCCGAATAATTTCCCGGAATACCACTCTCCCGGTTTGCGATCGTTTCCTCCCGGTGAAACGGGTTCGTTCATCAAATCGTAGCAGAAGACGGCGGAACTCGCGGCGCATTGGCGGGCGACTGCTTCCCAGAATCGCGCTTGAGTCGCCCAACGCTGGGCTTCGTCGAGGGCGTCGTACCATGGTTGGTGGTGCGCCGGGGCGTAACAGGCCAGACCGGTTACGTCGACGTAGAGCCCGTGGCTCTCCGCGAGATCGAGAAAGCGGCCCAGTTGCCGCAGGGCGGGTGCGGACACCTCGTCCGGCCCCGACATGAACCGGTGCAACTGTAGGTGAATTCTCAGGACGTTGACCCCGAGCCGCTGCAGTTCGGCGAGGTCGTGCCCGATCGCGGGCCAATCGCGATCCCATCGTTCCTCCAGATCGTTGGATGAATAATTCATCCCCCAGGGCGTGAAGGTCCGGCCCGATGGCTCCTGGATGAATCCCTTCCCGTCGGGGGAAACGCGGATTCGCTCCAGCGCCGGCGCAGCGGAGGCGAGGCTCAACAAGAGGGCAATGAGGCGGAGAAAATGGAAAATCATGCCGTTCCCAGAAGGACGGATGAACCCTGCCAGGAATGCCCTGTCGTGGCGAACCGGAACCGATGCGCCCATCTCCACGTTGACGGTTACCCGTAGCGCGCGCCATCGAGTGGACCGTGAAAACGCGACGAGCATCCACTCGCTGGCGCTCGCGGCTACGGGTGGACCGGGAAAACGCGACGAGCATTCACTCGCTGGCGCTTATAGCGGCTACGAGAGGGTTGGTTGCTGACGCTATTCTCACCGTCAATTGGCAGATGCGAACCGGAACCGATCATGGAGCGTCGGCGGTGTTGCCCTGCGCCGAGGGGGGGCCATGGTGCCGCGATGATTTCCCACCGTCATTTTCCTCGGGGTTGGTTGTTTGGTTCCCTCTTGGCTTCGCTTTCGACCGTCGGGTTCGCTCAGGCGGTCGCGCCCGTCGGCGGGGCTGGACGGGACGAGGAATCGAAGAAGGAGGTGGTCGTCGAACTCGGCCGGTTCGAGGTGAAGACAGACAAGGACTCCGGCTATCAGGCGGCCGACACGCTGAGTGCGGGGCGGTTGAGCACGAATTTGCTGATGACGCCCTCGGATACGACCGCGTTGACGCGGGAGTTTCTGAACGACCTGGGCGCGTTCAACATGGTCGAGGCCTCTTCCTGGCTGACCAGTGCGATTGAGCAGGACCAGGGTGCGCAAAACGGCACGTCCTCCAACATCGACCCGCGAGACAGCGGCAACAACACGCAACTCCGGGGCCAGTCCACGCAGGCGAGCACGCGGAACTATTTTCCGAGCAGCACGACGCCGGGCGAATATGTCGTCGAGCGCGTCGAGGGCGAGTCCGGCCCCAACGCCATACTCTATGGGGTGGGCGGACCGGGCGGGCAGGTGAACTACATCACGAAGCGCGCGCAGAGCCGCAATTTCATCCGCACGCGCGGGCGGGCGAGTTCGTTTGGGACGGCGTCCGGTTCGGTTGACTTGAACCGCCGGTTGAGCCCGCAACTCGACTTGCGCTACAACGGCTTTTGGAGCCGCGGCCGGACCTGGCAGGATCGGGTGAAGGACAACACCGTCGGCAACGCCTTCAACGTGATCTACCGTCCGGCCTCCGGCTGGCGGGTGAGCCTCGATGCCGACTTCGCCCATTCCTATCGTAGTTGGCGCGTCGATACCTATACCGACGGTTCCTCCTCGTGGAACGGCTCGGCGTTCAGCGGGCCGATCACGGCGGCGCAGGCTGGTGCGGCGGGGCTGTCGGTGCTCGGCTCGGGGAATTCGCTGAACTACTGGGTGTGGATCAATGGCCTCGGGCTCATGAACTGGAAGGGCTACGGTCAGACGGCGGGCTCCTCGCACAACCTCTATCCCTACGGCTATCCCGACAACCGGGCCATTCCCAATCTGCCGAAAATTCCCTTCTGGTCGTTCAACGTCGCGCCCGACGACGTGCACGTCACCGCGCAGAATCGCGACCTGCAGGGCTCGGTGAGCAAGACGTTCGCCTCCGGTCTCACGGCCGAGTTTGCCTGGGTCGGCACGGCGATTTTTCAGGACGGAGCGAAGAACACGTTCTCGCCGGGCATCCAGGGCATCCGCGTCGATCCCAACCGCCTCCTGCCCACCGGCCAGCCCAATCCGAATTTTGGGAAATACTACACTCAGATGGAGTATGGCTACAATGTGGACGGTTCGTACCGCAAATCCCAGGCCGAGCGGCTGGCCTTCGGCTATCCGATCAAACTCGGGCGCTTCGGCACCCAGAACATGTCGCTGATCGCGCAGCGGCAGGACGACCGGACGCGCCAGCGTTTCAACCGGCTCTTCAATCCGTCCGCGCCCGGAGCGGTGCTGGCGAACAACAACCTCGTCTATGTTTTCCGCTATTTCGACGACCCCACCACCCAGCTGCCCGATCTGAAGTTGACCCTGCCGTTCAAGGAAGTGCAGGACACCGACAGCATCGCGCACAACCGGGATGACTCGTTCACGCTCGGTACGGCGGGGAGTTATTTTCACGACCGCCTTTCGCTGGTCGGCGGGTTCCGGCGGGAGAGCTATACCTCCGACTCGAAGGCGATCGGCACGCGGGACCCGGTCACATCGGTGGTGACGAACTACATCGCGACGCGCCTCACCGCGATGCACGGTTCGTCGTCGGCCGGCGCCGTGTTTTTCCCGATCAAGGCGCTGGGGGCCTACGTCCATTACGACGAGGGCTTCACGGTGCTGTCGAATCCCAATCCGAACCTCGACGGCTCCTATTCCCCGACCGCGATCGCGGCGTCGCGCAATTTCTCCTACGGCGTGCGGCTGAACCTTCTGGAGGGTCGGCTTGTCGGCTCGATTGGTCACTATCGCACCAACACGAGCGGCATCACCGGGGTGACGCTCACGCCCTACAACAACGCGCTCAATGCCAACAAGGCGCCGCTCATTCCGGCAGGGAACCTGGTGACTGCCGCCGCGACGATCGCGGATGCCACCGTCACCCAGGGGCTCGGCTGGGAGGCCAACGCCACGGCCGCGTTGTCGAAGAACTTCCGCCTGCTGTTCAACGTCGCGCTGCCGGACGTGAAGATCATCGACCAGTATCCCGCATTCCGGAAGTGGTTTCAGGCGCAGCTGCCGACCTTCGAGAAGTGGGCCAATGACGCGACGCTCTCCGCGTCGGATACTCGTCGCAGCCTCTCGGTGACCGCGATCACCTCTGGCCAGCGGCTGCTCAACGATTCGGCGGTGGGGCGGACGCAAAACCGGATGTTCGACTACCGGGTGAATATTTTTGGCAACTACACGATTCCGGCGACCTGGCTGAAGGGCGTGCGGGTGGGCGCCGGCGCGCAGTTCTTCGGCCCGCGCGTGATTGGCGCGCCGCTCACGGACGCGACCGGCTACCTCTACGACCGGGCGTACCACCTGGCGACGGCGTCGTTGGGCTACCGCTTCTCCCGCCGGCTGGTGGGAGAAAAGATGGACATCGATCTCCAGCTGAACGTTGTGAATCTCTTCGCCTACGCCGATCCGCTCTTTGCCGGCACGGCGGTGTACAACAACACCCTCCAGTATCCAAATTACTATACGATTCCCGAACCGCGCACCGTGCGGCTGACGACGACCTTTTCGTTCTGAGGGCGCGTCGAAATGGCGGCCTGGCAGGTAGGGACGCACCTCCGGGGCGTCCGCGACTTTCCGTAAATCCGACCGACTTCCTCTGCAGGGCGTGGGGAAACGGCGGGTTTCGCCGCGCGACCAGGCCGGTGGGCGGATGATTGGATCCAGTCTCTTCCCTGCCTCAGTGCAACCGTTTCGTGGCCGCGAGCGCCAGCGAGTGGAAGCTGGGTCGCGTTTTCCCGTTCTACTCCCTGGCGCTCGCGGCTTCGGGTAACCGTCGACGTGGAGATGCGCCCGCTCTCAATCCGCGGCCCGGGTAACGGTGGACAAGAGGCGAATCCTTTGTTTTTTTGCGTTCCATGCCCCGGATGCGCCCCAGCCGAAAAACCTTGTCGCGGTTGGAATCTACCGCGGATTGCGACTCCACGACGGTGTGTCGCGCCGGTCTCTTTCAATTCGCCGCCCAGCAGCAGTTCACCAACGGCTGCGTGCAGAGCCGGGCATTATTCTGGTGTAAAAGCGGACGCGGGGAATTCGTCGTGGATGGGGTTCGTTACCGCCTCAAGCCGCGCGATCTCTATGTGCTGCCGTGGAACCGGTGCATCACCTACCTGCCATCGTCGCAGGAGCCGATGTACACCGCGCACGTCCATCTGGTGCCTTGGTACCGGGCTGGCGCGCGTTGGATTCCCAACGTGCCTCATGAGCCGGGTGAGCCGGAGTTTGATTCGCCCGATCGGCGCGATTTGGACTGGCCTCATCTGCGCGGTGTCGTGCATTTGAGCACGGAGACGGACAAGCCGCTCGGACGATTGGTCGACTACACGGTGCGCTGGTTTCTGGAATCGAACCGGGAGGAACGGGAAGCGCGCTCACTCGGCCTGCTCTTGGTGCGGGAATTGTTCCGGGCGGCGGCGGATGTCGTCGCGCCCAGCGTCGACCAACCGGAGGAATTGCGCCGCTTGCTCGTGCATGTGGACCGGGGCTTTCACCTGGCGCCACGCATTGACGACCTCGCGGTCATCCTCGGTCGCAGTCGCTCCCACGTGCTCAAGTTGTTCCGGCGTCACTTGGGAGTTTCGGCCAAGGGGTTTGTCATCGGGAGGCAGTTGCGGGAGGCGCGGGAACTGCTCCTCAGCACCACGCTGCCGATTTCCGAGGTAGGCACAGCGGTGGGATTGTCGGATCCCTATCATTTCTCTAAGCTGTTTCGACGACATGTCGGCCTCTCGCCGCGGGAATTCCGGAGTAAGCATGGTCCTTTTTCCACCCCACCGAAGCCGTCCAACCACCGCTCGTTGCCCCCGTCGACGGCGAACTAGCCTGACCGGGAGGGTGGCGAGTTGGGGTTGGCCGCGGTTTGTATCTCGCTCCGCCGCGGGGTTTTGAGGCACCGGAGTGGTGGAACGGATTTCGTCCCTCCTGCCGGGCGAATGGCCGCGAGTCAGGTTTGCCGTCTTCGAACGGGGATGGTTGCGACTTACGTAGGTTCCGCCGCCGAGTGGGAATAACACTTAGAGGGCGTCTAAAAAGCCCCTAACGACGTAAGTTTATGATCGTGCGCCGGATCGGTTTCTGATCGAAACTGGGGATGGCAATTCCCAGTACGACGACAAGCTATCCAAGTGATCTGCGAGACGAGGAGTGGACGATCCTCGATCC
>CANJIU010000245.1 GCA_947474365.1 Opitutia bacterium
CGGTTTCGCTCCGATCAATTTACGAACCATCGTCATGTTTTCGGGTTGGGCCAGCCGTTGCTTGATGGGAATTGTAAGCTTCATCCCTGTTGGCTTAGCCGAGCTCGCACCGAAAGTCCCGTCATTTCTTGTGGGCCATGCGCAGGGCTACCCTCGCGGTGGTCGTTGAGCCGGACCACGGCCTCCTCGATGCGCTGACGGTCAGACATGGCGATGAGACGCGACTCGATCAGAGCATCGAGCGCGACAGAGCTGCGCGTGTTACCAGGCTGGAGAATGAGGTTCATGTCGCCAGCATACCATTAATCTTGGTATCCCACTAATACACAGTTTGACACTGACCATTAGGTTAATCCTAAGTATTAATCACGAACATGGACTGGCTCAATTATCATCATCTGCGCTATTTCTGGATGGTGGCGCGCGAGGGTGGCCTCCGCCGCGCGGCAGAAAAGCTGCATGTCTCGCCGCCGTCGATCTCCACGCAGATCCGGGAGCTGGAGGATGCGCTGGGAGAGAAGCTTTTTCGCCGCAGCGGTCGGAGCAATGTGCTGACGGAGGCCGGCCAGGTGGCGTTGCGCTACGCCGACGAGATCTTCAGCCTCGGGCGTGAACTGTCCGCCGCGCTGAAACAAGCGCCCTCGGCGAAGGCCCTGCGCTTGCACGTGGGGATCGCGGATTCTTTTCCCAAACTCGTGACGCAGCAGGTTCTTGAGCCGGTCTTCGCATTGCCGCAGGTGGTGCACGTGATCTGCCGCGAGGGGAAGGTCGAGGACCTGCTCGCGCAGCTGGTCGCACACCGGCTCGACGTGGTACTGGCCGACGAGCCGGCGCCCGGGAGCCTGAAAGTGCGGGTGTTCAATCATCCGATGGGCGAATGCGGCGTGACGTTTTGCGCCACCGCGCGGCTCGCGGGGGCGTTGCGCAAGGGCTTTCCCCGGTCGCTGCATCACGCCCCTGCCCTATTGCCGACCGAAGGCACGGGGTTGCGGCGTTCGCTTGAGCGGTGGTTTCAGACGCTGGGGGTCACTCCGCGGATTGTGGCGGAGTTCGAGGACGCAGCGTTGATGAAGGTCATGGCGTCCGATGGCCGCGGGTTCATCCCCGTACCAAGCGTGGTGGCACAGGAGGCGGTGGACCGATTCTCGCTGAGAATCATCGGCACCACCGAGAAATGTCGCGACCAGTTCTTCGCCATCACCGCGGATCGCCGCATTCACCATCCAGCAGTGGCGGCGCTCACCCGTCACCACGCGGCGGCAGTGGCCGACGCTTGAGCGTAACCTTTGCCACATGATCGAAAACCTTCGCACCCGCTCATCCTCTTCTTTCTCGCCGGCTTCGTCGGCCGCGTGCTGACGTCCGATCTCAAATTACCGGACTCGGTGTATCCCTATCTGCGCACCATCTCATCCTGGCCCTCGGGCTCAAGGGTGGCTTGCAATTGGCGCAGGCGGGCCCGACGCACGTCGCGCTGATGCGTTACGGATCACAGACCCCGAACTACGCGAAGATCAGCTCGACAAACTCCTACGCCGTCCAGTGGGCCTTCGGCGTGAAGGGGACGTATTAGGCCGTCTTTGCGAGGAGCAGCCAGCTCGGACAGGGAGCCGACGCTGGAGCTGGAACAGCCCCGAGGAGAGCAAGATGAGATCAGGCCGCCGTGATGGCGCCGGGTTTCGATTGCCGCCGACGCCGCCAGACGGCCAGCCCAAGCATCGCGGCGCCGGCGATGGCGGCAGAGGTGGAGGGCTCGGGGATGGCGCTTATCGTCAGTTGATTTACCGTGAATCCTGCCAGTAAACTTCCGCCACCGCCTAAACCATACAATTGGAGAGGGTTTGGTGACGTGACGGCGTAGACGCCGGGTCGTGCCGCAAAATACGTGGTCGGGTCCACAAACGAGCCGGTGTAGGCGCCGCCGGGACTAAGTGATAACGACAAGCCACCCGCATTGAAGTAAGATAGGGGCGTTCCACTTAATGTCGTCATACCGACCGTTTGACTGGTGTTCGTGGTGCCGATTATAAAATCGCTGCCACCTAATCCATTTTGGAAAATATAGGATGAAGGATTAGTCGCGGAAGGAACAAACGTCCCGCCCAATCCATTTCCGCTGGCAGACACGAAGAGCGCGCTGTCGGCGGTCGAAAAGTTCTTCCAGTAATTATTAGAACCGGCGGTAAAAGTTGACTGGCTGAGAGTGCTCAGCGTCGCGTAACTGGCGCCGGTTGTGAAACTGAAGTTGTAGCTAGCACCAAGCGTGTAGCCTTGGCCTGTGGCGTTGGCGGTGGCAGTGAACGTGAACGTGACGGGGTCGGCCCAGGCACTGTTGATCAGCGCAGCGCAGGTGAGCAGGGATAGGAGGAACTTGCCCGTCGTAGTTAGCGTGTCCGTGACTAGACCCAGGGTGGAATAATGTAATTTCATCGTGACTGATTTATCGGTTGCGACGCACTTCACGGGGAATCTTCCCGCTCGCGCGTACGACAATGTACCAGCGCGGGTGCGTCGATTCATCCGGGGCGGAACGTGGAGCGGGTGTGGCGAATCGCGGACGGCCAGTGCGCTTTCCGGGTGAGGCCGCCTTCTGGAATCCGTTACGGACGTTGCTCGGACAGAGCGCGGCACTCCCAAAAAAAAGAACGGACAAACGGAAGCGTTCAAACGTTCAGAACGGGGCAGGTTGAGTATCGGGATTCTTTGGGTCAGCCACGTCCGAGTTTTGGGGGAGACGGATGCTGGCGTCGGCAGCAGGCCGCCAGAGGACGTCTTCGCGTGGCCCACCAAAAAACCTGCCGGATCCGATTCCCTGGAAAATCCCGTTTCCTATCAATTAATCACCCTGGTCGCAGAAACCGCCCCGGCGTCGGCAGGTTGACCAACCGGCCCTCCGCATAGACCGCATTGCCCCGCACGTAGGTGTCGGACACCCGCGCCCGATTCTTGCGGCCCACGTAGGCGCTGATCCGGTGACGCGTCCACAGGTCGTCCGCCTCGATCGCCCGCGGCGAGCCAAACTCCACCACACAAAAATCCGCGTCGTACCCTTCCGCGATCTGCCCCTTGCGGCCATCGATGCGGAAGCGGCGCGCCACATTGCGGGCCAGCACAGCCGCGAGCCGCGGCAAGTCCTTTTCGGCGGTCGCCGCGCATTCGGAAAGCAGCAATTGGGCCCCGTGCTGCACGCCGGCGATGCCGCCCCAGATTTCGAAGAAATTCTCCGACGTCTTCAGATCCGCCGGCTCCGGCGAGTGATCAGACCCAATGGTATGGATCCGCCCGGCGCGCACCTCCGCCCACAGGGCCTTGCGGCGTTTTTCGTCCCGAATCGGCGGCGCGCATTTTGCCACCGCGCCGAGGCGCGCCACGTCCTTGTCGTTGAGCAAGAGGTAATGCGGACACGTTTCCGCCGTCACATCGACGCGCGCCGCGCGCGCATCTTCGACCAGCGCCACGCCCTCCGGGCTGCTCACGTGCACGATGTGCAGCGCGCAGCCGGTTTCCCCGGCCAGATCGATCGCGGTGCGAATCGCCTCCAACTCGACCTCGACCGGCCGCGACGCGAGCCAGGCGCGCGCGTCGGAATTTCCCGCCGCCTTCTGGATCGCCGTGAACTTGGCCGCCAGCGCGTCGTCCTCGGCATGCACCGCCACGATGAGCCCGAGCTTCGCGGCGCGCTTCATCCCCTCGCGCAGGACGGTCGCGTTCACGTGGGGAAAGCTGTCGATGCCGCTGTTCGACATGAACGCCTTGAGCCCGATCGCCCCGGCATCGCGGAGCGCCGCGAGCTTGTCGAGGTTGAGGGGCGTGAGCCCACCCCAGAGCGCAAAATCGACGCACGATTTCTCCTCGGCCAGCGCGCGCTTTTCGCGCAGGCGCGCCGCATCGACCACGGGCGGCTCCGAGTTCAGCGGCATGTCGAAAAACGCCGTGCCGCCCCCTGCCGCGAGCGCGGCGGAACCCGACGCGATTCCCTCCCATTCGGTCCGGCCCGGCTCGTTGAAGTGCACGTGCGCGTCGATGATTCCGGGGAAAATGTACCGCCCGTCCGCTTCCAACGCCGCCGCCGCATCGTCGGTGATCTCCGGAGCAATGCGCACGATGCGGCCCTCCGCCACCGCGAAGTCGGCTCGGATCACCGCGTCGGGCGTGACGAGCAGGCCACCACGAACAATCAATTCCAGTTCACTCGTCATCATAGGGATTCGCGATGGGCCAGCCGTTCCAGAAAATCCACCACGACCGCCAAGGCCATCCTGAGGTCGGCGGGAGAGGCATACTCGTCCGGATGATGACTGAGCCCTTCGCGGCAACGGACAAACAGCATCGCGATCGAAGTGAGCGCCGACATCACCACCGCATCGTGGCCCGCGCCGCTGACGAGCGAAAGACTGCGCCCCTGGACCTTTTGCACGCTTCGATCGAGGAGGTCCTTCAGCAGGGGGGAACACGCGACCGCACCGTTTTGCTGCTTGATCTTCGAAGTCAGGGCAAGTCCGCGCCCCTTCGCGATCACCCGGGCCCTCGCCACCAGGTCGCGGAGCGCAGATTCCCGCGCCTGATCGCGCGGATGCCTCACGTCGAGCGACAGCACGACCTCACCCGGAATCACATTCGGCGCCCCGGGTCGGACAGTGAGCGTGCCGACGGTCGCGACCAGCGGCTCCAACGCCTGCGCCACCCTCTCGACATGTGTCACAAACTCCGCCGCCCCTGCCAACGCATCGCGCCGCAGCACCATCGGGGTGGTGCCCGCGTGCCCCGCCTTGCCGCGAAACCGCAGTTCACACCGCGTCTGTCCCGCAATCCCCGATACGACTCCGACCGCCAGCTGCTTCGCCTCCAGTAGCGGGCCCTGCTCGATGTGCACTTCCAGGTAGCCCAGTAGTTCTTTCGTATGATGCGCCGCGCGGGGTAGCGAAAACGTCCGACCGTTCACGTGCTCGAGCGCTTCGCGCACGCTGATGCCCTGGGCATCGCGCAACCGCAGGTCGGCGGACCCCAAGGTGCCGGTGAAGGCCTTGCTGCCCAGATAGGCGCTGGAGAACCGGACGCCCTCCTCCTCGGAAAACCCGAGCACCTCGACGGCAAAGGGCAATTTCACCTTCCGGCGCCGCAACTCGGCCAGCGCCGCGATGGGCAGCAGCACCCCGACGGCGCCGTCAAACCGACCCGCGTCCCGCACCGTGTCGAGGTGGGAGCCGAGGAGCAGCGTTTTCGCTTTCGAAGTCGAACCCTCGAGTCGGCCAATCAAGTTCCCCGCGGCGTCCTCCCGCGGCGCCAGTCCGGCGGCAGACATCCAGGTGGCAACGGTCCGATTCGCCCGTCGCATCGCGGGCGAAAGAAACGTCCGCGTCAATTTTCCCTCTTCATCCGAGACCCGCCCGAGTTCATCGAGCCACTTTGCCAATTGTTTCTCCGGCTGCATCATCAACTCCCGCGGTAGGTACTGTAAGCCCACGGCGTGACGAGCAGCGGCACGTGATAGCCGGCGCCGGCATCAGCGATGGAAAAACGAACCGGCACCTCGTCGAGGAACACGCTCTCGATTCCCCGCGCCGCGAAATACGGCCGCACGTGAAACACCAGTTCGTACGCGCCGGCGGCCATTGTGGTTTCGTCCAACAGCGGACCATCGGTCCGGCCGTCAGCGTTGGTCGTGACGGTCTTCAGCAGCGTCGGCGTCGCACCGCGGCGCCAGAGATCGATCCTCATTCCCGCCGCGGGCCGGCCGGAGGTGAGATCAAGTACGTGGGTGCTAAGTTTGGCCGGCATCGCGCGACGTTGCCCGCGGAACACGCGGAACACACGGAAAAAACCGGATCAATCGCGTCGTCGTATCCGCTGGCTCCGTCCGGTTCACGGAAAAATTCACCGCGGCAATAGATGAGGGTGTGTGGCCGGAGAGTAACTGATTTTTGAGCAACGAGAGGAGGAGGTGTCTTTTGGAGTTGAAAGTTATATCTGTAAGGATATAACTAATGCATGGAAACCTCCCGCCCTGCTCTGCAACAAGAACGTGAACAGATCATCGAAGA
>CANJIU010000246.1 GCA_947474365.1 Opitutia bacterium
CGGAACGAAAAACGGAAGTCCAAAATGCGGTTCATCCGGAACGAGTTGGCTCGGCTTTGAGGGGACCGGGAATGGGGTGGCGGGGAGCGATGACGTTTCCGCGGGGAAAAGACCGAAAATAGCGACCGATTTGACGGGAAGTGTTTGGAAAAAGTGCCAAACAAAATGGACGGGGTTGGAGCGGGGACGGGGATGGATTTGGACGGGGAAGATTGGCGACGGGGGTGATGGGCGCGGGTTGGCGGAGTGGGGCGACGGGATTGGATTGAGTTTTGGGGCGGGTGGAGGTGGAGTGGCGGGCGTTATGGGTTCCGGTTTCGCTTCCTCAAGTAAGGCACAGTTGGCGCCAGCCCTCGGCGAGGCTCATCGTTGACGTAGGCAAGCTATGGCCGAAAATCGTCGTCTCGTCGTCCCATTCGTGTTTTGCGCGGTGCCTGCGATGCTCGTTTTCGCCGTGGGAATATACCTTGTCGCGGATACACAGAGTTGGAGCGTGATGCTTCAGCCCCTTGGAATGCTCGGCATTGTCGTCGCGCTCTTGATTGTAGCGCTTCCCGTTCGTCTGGCGCTCTACATTTTCTCGTTACGCGAATCTTCATCTCGCGGCGCAAAAGTGTGGGCGGCGATTCAGTGCGCTTTGCCATCGCTCGGCGTCTTTGCAGTCGGTCCAGCGCTCGTTGAGCGCGGCATCACCGTCCCGGGCTTGCTGCTATTATCTTTCTTCGGCTGCTACTTTGCGGCGCTTATTGTGCTCCTACTCCACATCGTGAGTGGCCCGAGAGGAGAAAAGGTCTAAACAAGCGCTATTTTCTCCCAACATACGAAGAACAAGAAGACCGCTGTTGAGTAGCTCACCAACACTCCTTCCCCCTCCGTCCCATCCGTGTCGGTGATTTTCGGTCGGACAGGGGTTGATGTAGGAAGGACGGGGATGATTGCGGATTTGTATCCGACTGATATATACGGCGGACCCTCAGGATTTCCTTCCCTGATGGTTGGACGGATGACACCGACACCACCGACCAAAAGTTTCGTTTCAGTCAGAAGACACGGACGGTTTCTCAACCGATGACGGTTTTGACCGTGGAACCGAACCAAACGGTCTTCCCGGTCCGTGTCGGAATACCACGACGGGTCAGGCAAAGTGCCAACTCCGTCAGGGTCTTCACCCCACTGGCTTTCAGTTCGTCAATGATTGGACGGACACGGTTGAGGAACGACTGACGGTCACGTTTGTAACCTTCCATCATCAGACGGACCTGACGGTCGGGGCTCTTGGTTCCAAGACGGACGCCACGTTTCTTTGCGGCTTGGAGAGCGGACTTGGTTCTCTCACTGATGAGTTCGCGTTCGCGTTGTGCGACCAGTGCCAAGATGCCGACGGTAAATCTATCCACGTTCGGGCAGTCACAACAGACGAAATCAACGTTCCCGTTCTGGAGACGAAGGAGGAACTCGGCGTTCCGACTCAACCGGTCCAACTTTGCGACCACCAAGGTCGCTTTCTGACGACGACACTCATTCAGAGCGAGCGTGAGTTGGGGACGGTCGTTGTTCTTTCCACTCTCCACCTCCACGAACTCACCGACGACGGTTCCGTTCTGGCCGGCGACATACCGACGGACGGTTTCGTCTTGGGACTCAAGACCCAGTCCTGACTGACCCTGACGGACGGTGGAGACCCGACGGTAGAGGATGAACGATTACGACGGCGATTGGCGACACCTTCGGTCAGCTCAGGTTGGCAGGGTGCCAAACTGATGCCGTGGTGGATTTGGCTCAGTCTTCTTCTTTCAGCCGCCGACACGGTGAGCTTGCCGTCTTCGACTACATCGAGACGTTCTACAAGCCGACGAGGCGCCACAGCTCGCTCGGTTATATTTCGCCTGTGGTTTTCGAAAAACAACAAACACTAAAAATCAAAGCCGCCTGAATTAGTGTCCATTTTTTCTAGGCAAGCCCAAAGACGGTCGTTTTACCGAGACCGGCCTACTTCTGCGTCTTGGCCACGAGTTCCCGGGTCTTACTGACAATCTTGTCCTCAAGTCCTGGAGACCAAGGGGCGGGTTTGCCATAGGGGATCATCGAGGTGTCTCCTTCGTACCGGCCCTCCTTCAGTACGCGCTCGCTGGGAATGTACGCCATGACGTCGTTGGAATACCCGAAAACCCAGAGGTTGTTGCCGATTTCGCGACGGAGTCGAAACGAGTAATCCACGACGACCTCGCCTCCGAGGGCGGCCCAGTTGAGGTTGCCGATTTTCCACGCCTGAACCGGATAGGAGTAGCGGAGGGCATCGTCGCCCTTTTTCACGAGGTCTTCGGTCACGGCGGCAGACCAAGCCTGGTACATTTCCTTGTTCGGCTGAATTTTTTCGCGCGCCTCACGCAATTTTTCGGCGCTGGGTTTTCCGGAGAAGGTGAGAGTGATGTCCTCGAAGGCGGAGGCGAAGACGCCCTCGACGGTCTTCATCCCCTTGGCCATCGCGCGGTCGGCGGCATCGGCGAGGTTCTTGCCGTGCTGTTCGGCCATGCTCACCTCGCGCCGAGGAGCCGGATTGGCGTCGGCACCGCAACCGATGGCGAAAAGCACGGTGGCGCCTGGGTGGCGACGTTCCAATTCGACTTGGGCGCACCCCGCGTAGTCACCGTGCCACTGCGAAAACGAGAGGGTCGTGTTGTGACACGCGTAGGAGACGAGCAGACCGCGCAATTCGCCGTTGGCGGACCGCACCGCGAGCACGGGCACGCGTGGGTCGAAGGGGCCCTTGAGTTTGCCGGCGGCGCGGAGGGAGGGAGCGTCCTTTTCCGGATTTTCGCGACGATTGAAACCGATGGCTGCCTCGTCTTCGCCCCAACTGAGTGTGGCGGGAGCGAGGCTGTCGAGGGCCTGTGAGGCCGCGCGAATCATCCATTTTTCCAAGTCGCGACCATAGGCCTCCGCCTTGGCGAGGCCGTCGGGGGGCAAAATGCGCAGGCCCTTCAGATTGCCGCCCAGAAACGGCGAACAATGCGTGTGCGAGACGTTCGTCATGATCGCGCTGCGGGGCAGCCGATACTTTCGCTCCAACTCGGCGGCCACGTGGTCGGTGATCTCCCGGGTGATGCCGCAGAGATCGAGGGTGAGGAGCACGCCGCGCTGGCCTGCGGGATCGGCCATGGCGAGCGCCTTCACCCAGAGATCCTGGGCGGTGCCCTCGGCGGGTTTGTCGCGGGCGGCGTAGCCGGTCATCCAAAGTCCGGCGGGCGGCGTGATTTTTTCCCGGCCGGTTCCAGCGCGCCAGGAGGGGGCGGCGGCGGCGATGGGGAGGAAAACCAACGCGACGACGATCAGGAAATGGCGCCGCAGAAAACCGGGGAGGGGCGGGAGGTTCATCGGCAGCGGGTGTAACCGTTGGGTTACAACGTAGGCAAGGCGATTCCCGGGAATCAGACGGAGGTGCCTGCTGCTGGAGTTGAGGATGGTGGCTCCTCGTGGAAAGTGCGGTCAGGTTGACCGCGCCACGCTTACGGGCCGACGAATTCCCGAGGTGATAATCCGCTTCGCTCTGAGGCCCGACCCTCGCTGCGGTGAAACGTGGCACGGGCAACCTGCCCGTGCTGGATGGGAAAGTTCGCGTGCATGCTCGTTGGCGGAAATGATTTCCGGCGGAACGCCGCCTCGGCTTTTGTTTCGGATTCTCCCGGCTCATGACCGTGCGCCGCGCATCACGGAAAGATTCTCGAAAAACCTCGGAGCGCTCCCATCGTGGTGCCGCATGCGAGCCTTCCCCGTTTTCCTCACCCTTGCTCTCGCGGCTTCTCTCGGGGCCGCCCAACCCAACTCTACGATGCCGAACCTGCAACGCCTCGGTAAATCTGAACTCAGCGGCTTGGCGCAGTCGGTGCGAGTGTCGGATGCCCCGTTGATCTTCACGGAACAGATCGCGGTGCTGGAACCTTCGGGCGATGCGCGCTCGCAGGCGGAGGGGGCGCTCGACGCACTGGGGCGAACACTGGCGACCGCGGGCGGTGATCTCAGTCAGGTCGTGCGGCTCAACGCCTATGTCGCCGACGATGCGGCGATCACCGGGGTCATGGCGGCAGTGACAGCTCGCTTCGCGGCGGCACCTCCGGCGTTCTCTTGGATTCGTACGCCACTTGCCGCTCCCGGTGCACGCGTGGCGTTTGAGGCGGTCGCGGTGTCGTCTCGCGCGCCGTTGTCAGTCGAGGTCGTCGCGCCGGCGGCGGCCGTGCTGCCGGCGGGTGGAAAGATCTTCATCTCGGGGCAGGCAGAAAAAGGCCCGGACCTTGCCACGGCCATCAAATTGACGATGGCGGGGCTGCATCGGAGCGTCGCGCACCTCGGTCTGAAAAAATCCGACATCGTGCACGTGAAGGCCTTCATCAAGCCCTTTGGTGACCATGCGGTCGCGGCGCGGGAAGTTGCGGCGAGCTTCGACGGAGCGTTGGTTCCGCCGGTGGTGCTCATGGAGTGGGTCAGCGACCTTTACACCGAAATTGAGATCGTCGTCTCGGCGCGATCCTTGCCGACGCCCGCTCCGGAGCCAATCACCTATGGTTGGTTTCCCTGGTTGGTGAAATCGCCGCGCTATTGCCACATCGGTTTTGTCACGGCCGGTACACCCCTGATCTTCATCGGTGCGATCGATGGTGGCGAGGCGGGTGACGCCCGCGCGCAGATGAAGGTGATCTTCGAACGGCTGGGCTCGGTGCTCTTTGAGGCCGGGAGCAGCTATCGAAATCTGGCCAAGGCAACCTACTATCTGGCCGACCCGCAAACGCGGGCGCTGCTCGGGGACATTCGCGGCGTCTACTTCGATCCCACTAGGCCGCCGGCCGCCTCGGCCTTGGGCGTGAACGGCCTGGGTCGCGCCGGTCGCGCGGCGATGGTGGATATCGTCGCGGTGCCGGTGAAATAGGGTTCGGTTCCGTCGTCGATGAGGGGAGAGTGAGTGGAGGCCGCTATTTGGACGCGCGGAAAATGCCAGCGACGATGATCGTGCAACTACTGGAGCCGCGACGCCCTCGTCGCGGTTTCGTTCCACGCGACGAGGGCGTCGCGTCCCGAGGGTTCAGAAATTGAAAGAGCGATTGATCGTGTCCCAAACTCTTCGCTCTCGAGGGAATTTCGCTACCGAAGTAACCAGTTAAGTAACCGGCTAAGTAACTGAAAAATCGGTTTTGCGCTTCTCTCCCGGATCGCGACGTGTCAGCGTCCGGGCACCTCAATGTCTTCCTCCCAGCCGGTGCAGCGCAACCCCGATCGGACCCGTCGTCGTATTTTGCAGGCTGCGATCCGGCTCTTCGCCACGCACGGCTTTCACGCGGTGTCCGTCGACGAGATCGTGGGCAAGGCCCGAGTGAACAAGCGGATGGTCTATCACTATTTCGGCAGCAAGGATGCACTGTTTGAGGCGGCGCTTTCCGAGGTCTACAAACGGATCGAGGCGATTGAGTTTCATGCCGTCGAACGGGGGCGGAGTCCGCGGGAAAAACTTTCACGTCTGCTCGAGAGCTACTTCGAATTTCTCGATGTGGAGCCCGAGTTCACCCGGCTGCTGCAATGGGAGAACCTCGAGAAGGGCCGCCACCTCACGAAGGAAAATCACCTCCTGACGAAGAATCCGTTTTTCGAGCGCTTTCGGGCCATCGTGCAGGATGGCGTGGCGACGGGCGAGTTCCGGCCCGAACTCGACGTGACTCACCTGATGATTCACTTCATCGGGCTTTGCTTCATCTATCATTCGAACCGGTTTTCGCTTTCGCAGAGCCTCGCGCTCGATTTGGGCGACGCCAAGGTGAAGGAGCGCGGCCTCAATCAGGTGCTCAGCCTGGTGTTCGATGGCATCGCCAATCCTAGCAGCCCGTCGGACTTGGAAAATCAGGCTTGGGGGTGATTTTCCAAAATTTTTCCGGCGACGGGAGGCCCAACTCTGACGGGCTGCTGAGCGCCGTGCGGAGCACGGCGGGAGGGACGGGTTTTTGTCGTATATTTGCGTTGGA
>CANJIU010000247.1 GCA_947474365.1 Opitutia bacterium
CCTGAAGAGCGCACCTTGGAAGCGAGCGTTGGCGCGCAAGCTCCGCGATGCGGTTGCCCCTCCTTACCGCTGGCTCGCCGAGAAACTGTGCATGGGCAAGCCGGGTTCCGTCCGTGCATACGTGCACGCCGCGGGTCCAGGGGTGGCAGGCAACGACTAGCAATTCACGGACTGACCCCATCGGGCTGACCCCATCGGGGTAAGATACGCCGCCGCGTTCATCGAGTAACAGGCCGTCACTCAATGCCATACCGTCGTCAGTAGAAAGCTGCGCCGTGAGATGAGCTCGGCGCCCGGGCCCGATTGGCGCGAGGCCGTTTTCATGGGAGGTCCGGTCGAGAAACTTCCTTTTCCCACATGGCGAGTTTCTCTTGCAGGCGTGTCAGCACAACGGGGTGAGCGGCCGCCACATTCCGCGACTCTCCAATATCGTCGGTCAAGTTGTACAATTGGTCGTTCACCAGCTTCCATGGCCCCTCTCGAACGGCCTTTTGGGTCGGGGCCCGCCAGAACAGTGTTCGGCTCGGTAACGGCTCTGCGCGCAAGAGTAGCGACTGCAGACTCACGCCATCGATCCGGTTCGGCCCGTTGCTCGCGGGGAAGGGAAGGTCGAGCAGGTCGAGCACCGTGGGCAGGATGTCCATGGTCATGGCCGTTTCCGCGGTCAGGCGGCCCGGGGGTATTCGTCCCGGCCACCAGGCGATGGCCGGAACGCGGTGGCCCCCCTCGTACAACTGCGTTTTCTGGCCGCGCAACGGTCCGTTGGAACCGACCAGCGGCCAATCCGGCGGCGGCAGCGTAGGTGCGGCGGGATCCACGAGATCCGGGTCGAGGTAGTGGACGTAGGCGCCATTGTCCGACGTGAAGAAAACGAGCGTCCGGCTCTCTAGGCTATGCGCGCGCAGCCCGGCGATGATCCGCCCAACCCCGTGATCGAGTTCCTCGATCATCCGCTGCATCACGGAAGGAATTTCGGCGGGCGTGTGCGGCCCGAGTTTGCTGCGAGGCCCGGGTTTGCCGCTGGTGAATTCCTCGCCCTCGCGGCGGGTCTCACGGTTCGAGTCGTCAGGAACCTGCCACGGAAAATGAACCGCTTGATACGCCACATAGAGGAAGAACGGTCGTTTCTTGTGGCGTTCAATGAAGTCCAGTGCGTTGTCCGTCGTCACCGTGGTGGCATACCCGGGTTGATACTTGAACTGCTCGTTGCGCAGCCAGTCTGCTCCGCCGAACCGATCCAGTTTGCTGAAATAGTCACCCTCGCCATCGGTCAGTCCGCGGAATTCGTCGAAGCCAAATCGAACCGGATTGGCCGAGGGGTGCTTGCCCAAGTGCCACTTGCCAAAGATGCCCGTGGCATAACCCGCTCGGCCGACATGTGTTGCAATCGTGATCTCGTGATTGCCCGGGCTGGCGATGCCCAGTTCGTCCCGGCCCCTGGTGGCATACGCTCTCTCGAAGCCCATCCGTTGTGGATATCGCCCGGTCAGGAGCGAGGCGCGGGTGGGCGTGCACATGGCGCCATTCGCATGAAAATCGGAGAAACGGAGTCCCTCACGGGCCAGCCGGTCGAGATGGGGCGTTGCCGCCCGGCCACCCCAGGCCCCGCCCAAATCTCCGTATCCAAGATCATCTGCCAGGATGAGGACCACGTTGGGGCGACTGGGCGTGTTGGCGAGAGTTTCGACACCCCACAGCCCGGCCGCCACCGCCATGATGCGCGACAGCCAGGCCACGCCCGAACAGGCCGGGGCGCGATGCATTGCCGTTCTCTTCTTCACAGTACAGCGGCCAGAGCCTGATGGTATCCTGCCGGAGCCCGCTTGTCTGTAGCCACCGTATGCCAGTTGCAGCGGGTCGCGCCGTTTCTCCGGCGGGGCGCACGCCGCCACACCAGCACGAGGCGGGTGAGAATGGATTTCATGGTCATTTCTTTCCTTTCTCCGTCAGCGGTGCGCGGGTTTGGGATCGAGCGACTCGAACTGCCCGACATCTTCCAGTTTGCCGAACATGATGCGCTCCTTGCGGCCTTGCGTCACACAGAGCCAGATCGTGCCCTCGTGCTCATGGAAAGTGGGATATTGAAATGATCGCGGGTTCTCGAAGCGATACTTCCTCTCCCACGTCCTGCCATCGCGGGAGACGTCCACGTTGAAAACGTTGCGGCCTGCGCCCCGAACCTGACAGCCAAGGTAATACATGCCGCCGAACTGGTCGAAGGTCGGCTTCGAGCTGGCGCCGTCTGGAACATGTGGCATCTCGCGGCCGGTAGTCCACGTTTTGCCGTCCTGACTGGTGGTGAAATGGTAGTTTCCCGTTTGGCTGCGGCAGATAGCCATCCAGGTGCCGTTGGGCAGGCGGTTCACCGCGGATTCGCTCAGCGCCGCGCTCTCCGGCTCGTTGAAGTGGCCGATCACCTCGAAGGTTTCCAAATCGTCGTGCACCAGCGCGAGGGCATTTTGCGTTCCCTTAAAGTTGTTCAAGGCAACGTAGATCTTGCCGTCGAAGCGCTTGAATGAATCGAAGATATGCATCGTGGAGTCGCAGGGCTTGTTCGTGAAACCGCGGGCCACAGCGTCCGCATAAAGAAACTGCGGCTGGAAATCGAAGGTGCCCGCCGTGGTTTTGAGCTTCGCCTTGTGGAGGGACGGGGCAAAATCACCGTGCTTCAGGTCGAAGTCACGATACCAAATCTGTGACTGCCGTTTGCCGGGATCGTTGCTGTCGAAGTAACAGCGCAGCGTGCGTGTATCTTTTTGGATGATGCGTGGTGCGATGCAGGCGCCTGCTGGCAGCCTCTGATTTTCGAACATCTGCTCGCCCCTCGCGAAATCGATGATCTTCTCCACCTTCAGCGACTTCAGGTTCACCACGGACATCGTGACGTATTGGAAGGGCCATTCCGCGCTCTCACCCGGCTGCACGTCGTTTGCTTCGGCGACAACGAAAGCGCGGTCGCCTACGCAGACAAACTCCGCATCATGTGCGCCTTTCACGTGCGGTGCGGTCACGTTGACCAGTCGCTCCATGACGCGGTTGGCGGCCTGAAGCGCATCCCAACCTGCGGGGATGATGTTCGGCCTCAGGTCCGCGGCATCGGCTGCATGCGGTGCGGCCAGCGGCGCGAGCAGCAGGGCGGTGAGGAACGTGAGAGCGGGTTTCATGGTGTGCAGCCTTCATTGGTCTATTGGAGTGTTGCTCCAGAAGCCTCGGAAGATTTTCAACGGGTCGGCGGTTTTGGGATCGGTGCCTGTGGGAGCGGATTTCCATTGCCAGTAGTCTTTGAACAAGGCGGCGGGATCGGGTGCGGTCCGGTCTCTCCAAAAGACTCGGTCCTGTGCGATGATTTGAGCGCGGGACCGCTGCCAGTCAGCAACCACTTCGTTGAACCACGCATCGTGTTTCTGCGCGAGTGATTGGACGATCTCAGGATGCGTGGCTCCAAGGTCGTGCTGCTCGCCGGGATCGGAGTTGAGGTCGTAGAGGCGCGGCGGAGGTTGCGGTGCCTTCGAGGGAGCATCGAGCTGGCGGTCGAGCGGCATCTCCCAGTGCGGCTGCACGATGCCGCGCCCGAAGGAGGGGTTGTCGCGCGCGCTGTCCTTCTCCAACAATGCCTCGTCGCCTGGCCAGTAGAGCTTCCAGCGCCCTTCGCGGATGGCAGCGTTGGCGTGCGTCACTGGAGCGTAGCGATTGCGCTGAAAGAGCATCGTGCGTTCCGTCAGTGCAGGCGTGGGTTTGCCCATGAGCAGCGGCATCAGATTCAGGCCGTCAAACGGCTTGGCTCCATTGGGCGCACCGTGGGCCGTGAGACTGTAGAGCGTCGGCAACCAGTCGCAGCCGTGGACCGGTGTCCCCACCGTCTGCCCGTTCGGGATATGCCCTGGCCAGGTGACGATGCCGGGCACGCGAATGCCGCCCTCCAACATCATCCCCTTTTCCCCGGCAAACGCGCCGTTGAACCGCTTCTGCGATCCCAACCGCGGGTCGCGTTGGAGCACGGGGCCATTGTCGCTGGTGAAGACGATGACCGTGCTCTTCCACAAACCCTCGTCGCGGAGGGTCTGAAGCACGCGACCCAGGCCGGTGTCCATGGTCTCGATCATCGCGTAGGTGACGGCCACGGCCTCACTCGCATCTTTGCCGAGGCGCGCGCGGTATTTCCGCACGAGCGGATCGGGGGCTTGCAGCGGACTGTGCGGCGCATGGTGCGCGAGGAACAACGCAAAGGGTTTCGCCTTCTGCTCGCGGATGAAACGGATGGCCTCGTCATTTAGCGCGTCGGTCAGATAGCGGCCATCGTGCGGTGCGGCGGCATCGTTGCGCAGCAGGTTCCACTTCCAGTAGTCCTGGCCCCCATTGGCGAAGCCGTAGAACAGGTCGAAGCCGCGCCGGTCCGGTAAATAATCACGGCAATATAGTCCGTTGTGCCATTTGCCAATGAGCGCAGTCGCGTAACCCGCGTGACGAAAGTAGTCACCGAACGTTTTCTCCGACAAGTCGAGACGGTCGAGCCCGCGGTTGCTCGGCACATCGACCGCGCCCGTACGGTGATTGAAACGTCCCGTAAGGTATCCGGCCCGCGCCGGAGAGCAGAGCGGTGAAGGCGAGTAGTGTGCTGTGAGCTGCACGCCTTCCGTGGCAAGTGAATCGATCACCGGCGTGTCGATTGCAGGATTGCCGTAGCAATGCAGGTCACCCCAGCCGAGATCGTCGGCGAGGATGAAGAGAATGTTCGGTTTTGGCGCGAAAGCTTCGCCAGCGTAAAGAGGTTCCTGCGGCGTGAGCAGCAGGGCCGTGAAGATCGTGAGGCAGTTTTTTAGTGTATTCATCGATCACTTCCTCATTTGAGGGTTCGCAGCGGCGGCAAACACAGCCCTGCGATCTGGTCATGGCGGGCCGTGTTGTAGATTAAGCCGCGGGATCGCGTTGCGATGGATTTGCGCCGACTCCGAATCGAGCGCCAGCGCACGTCCTTTCTCATCGGACTCTCACTCTGAAACACCTGTTGCGGCCATCGGCGTTGCGATGTCAGTACGTGGCTTTCAACCCGACCGTGTAGACCGGCCGATAGTCGGTGCGTGTGGCCAACCGGGCGTAGTAGGGCGTCGAAGGGCCGTATTGCTCGATGTCCTCGGGCGCGTTGAAGAGATTTCGCACGGTGCCGTAGATCGCGAAGGTACGCGTAACGCGATATTCCGTCGAGGCGTCCACCGACTTGCGGGGCGCCATGTAGGTGTAGGTACCAGGCTCGACGCCCACGCCCGTAAAGACCGCGCGGCGCTCGCGCCCGCGGAGGTTCACATTTAGGCGACCGGTGAAGCGGGCGCGATTCAGCGATACGCCCCAGTTGATCGTGCGCTGCACGAAACCCGTGAAGTCTGCGGTCGTGTCGCCCTGCAGGTGCTGCATCGTGAGGTTGGCAAATACGCCGATGCCGGCCGCCCACGCCGGGAGGAAGGTGAGACTTTGCCGGTAGTCGAACTCCGCCCCGCTGATCCGCGCGCTGCCGGTGTTGGCCCGGGTGCTCACGACGAAGCCACGTGACGCGCCGTAGATGCTGGGATCGAGGCCGTAGACGGCGAGAAGCTCATCAGAGACCGGCTGCGTCACCGAGCCCCAGAAGTCCGCAATGTCGCGCCGATATGCGCGAACCGAGAGGACTCCGGCGGTCTTCTCGTCGAAATAATATTCGAGCGCAGCGCCATAGCTGTTCGCCTGCCAGGGCTTCAGGTTGGGATTGGTCAGCGTGATGGTGCGATTCGTGGAGGTTTCGTCCGGGATGTTGAGCGACGGCAATATCGTGTTGAAATTCGGCCGCGCGATCGAGCGCGCGTAGGAAATACGGCCGATCAGATTCGGCAGGA
>CANJIU010000248.1 GCA_947474365.1 Opitutia bacterium
CGATTTCATCGCGAAACACGCCAACGACGGCTGGTTCGAAGTCGCCTGCTTCTCCGACCCGGCCTATTCAGGTAGTTCGATGAACCGCCCGGGCATCCGCGCTCTCATGCGGCAAATCGAAGCCGGCGAAATCAAGATCGTCCTGATCTTCAAACTCGAACGCGTGCTGCGTAGCACCGACGAATGGGGACCGTTCCGCTCGTTTCTCCAACAGCACAATTGTCGGCTCGTGAGTCCAACGGAAGACCTCTCCGATGAAACGCCGTCCGGTCGCTTGAAAAATAATCTCATGATGAGCGTCGCGGAATACGAGCGACTGAACACCGCCGAGAAAATCCGCATTAAACTGAACGAACAGGCGAAGCGCGGCTTCTGGACCGGTGGTCAAGTGCCCTTCGGCTACGTCTACGATGAAACCCTCCAAGGCCTGAGCCCGCACCCCACCGAAGCCGCCACCCTGCGCCGTATATTCGAAATGGCCGCGAGTCTCACCTCGCTCACAGAGATCGCAAACACCCTCAACGCCGAAGGCCTGCGGACTCGCGCACGCATTTTCAACCGCCGCAGCGGCGCCAAACAAAACGTCGGCGAAAAGCGTTTCCGCTCCGACATCGTGCGACGGCTGATTTCGCGTCCGCTCTACGCGGGGCGCGTGCGCATGAACGGCAAGGAGTTTCCCGGCCAGCACGCCGCGCTTGTCTCCGACGACCTGTGGGAGCGCGCGAATGCCGCGATCCGGCCGGCGGCACTGCCGGCAGCACGTAGGTTTCGCAACTGCGACAAACATTTTCATCTGCTCAAGGCCGTCGCCTTTTGCGGCTGCTGTAACCGGGCCATGATTCCCAATGCCAGCGGCAAACTCGACCCCGACGGTAAACCCTACCGTTACTACACCTGTGGCTACACCCACAAGGAACGCACAGACGCGAAGTGCCCGGTGCGCCACGTCTCCGCCACCGCACTCGAAACGGCGGTGATCGGCTTTCTGGGCGCCTGCAGCCAGCATCCCGATGCGCTCGCGGCCACGACCGCCCACGCGAGAACGTTGCGCCAGACGGATCGCACGCCGCTGCGCGCGCGACTCACTTCAATCGAAGGCGAACTCGCCCGCATCGCCGAGCAACTCCGCAATTGCGCTCGCGCACTCATCCTCGGGCAGGCCACCGCACTCGACGAAGTGCTGCGCGAGCAAGCCGAAGCGCTCAACGCTGACAAGCAGCGTCTCCTCGTCGAACGCGAACAGGTTCGCATGGAACTCGCCGCGTGCGAGGACGGCGATGTTGCCACCGCCCGCGTCAGCCAGGCCCTGCAGAAATTCAGCGAACTGCTGCCGAGTCTCTCACCCAACGAGCAGCGCGATCTTGTGATGCTATTCCTCGATCGCGTCGAAGTGCGCCCGTCCTCGCGCCCCGCCGGCAAACTTGCAGCCGGCGTCCGGCTCCTCGAATTACGTCTCAAGCTCCGGGTCCACCGGCTGGTCGAAGGCATGGCTGAGCGCCTGGTCATCGAGGAGCGCGTGCAACGCGCCGACTCCGCCGCGCCGAGCCGGCCGCTCGTGCTGACCCTCGACGTGTCGCTCGCGCCGTCATCCGGCACCACGAAACCGGTGACGCTCCTCGCCCCGTTTCCCTGCGAACTGGGCATCACCCGTCGCGCCACTGCGCCGGAACCGGCATCACCGCCGATGCTCCATCCGATTCACCGCGCCCGTGCGTGGCGTCGTCGGTTGGACACCGAACGCGGACTCAACCAATTGAAACTCTCGGCGGAGGAAGGTCTGTCGCCCGGCTCGATCACGCACCACCTGAAACTCCTCCAGCTCGCCGATGACATTCAGGCGAAGCTCTTGGATTTGACGAAGGCCCAGGACGTGCGGCTCTACGGCCTCAACCAGATGAAAGCACTCGCGGAACTGCCGCACGACGAGCAACGGAAGCGGTTCGTCGAAATCGAGCGAGAGGCATCGACCATCGACTGAACTCCAACCATCAATCAGCATCGGCCCAGCGCATAGGGCCGATTTCCCGACCAAAGCCGCGGAACGTTGCCTCCTTCGACACGGTGTCGATGACGATATGATTGGGCACGTCGCGGCTGAAATCTACGCCCGGGTTGAAGCACCACGCGGGTCCGACCCGCGCGTGCCACCGCCGGGGCTGATGGACATGCCCGGACAGTACCAAGCTGCCCGGCGCCAGCTTTCCGACTGTGGCCGCAACATCGGGGTCACCTACCTCGGAGCCCATTTCCGACGAGACCGGCGTCGCCAACGGCGGCGCATGCACGAGCACGACCGATGGCATCATGGTCTCAACCGCGGGCGTGTGCGCCCACGGGCAACACGAAAAACGATAACCGTCGTGACACGCCGTCTCTCCATCGAGCACCAAGCCGGGCCGCGCGGTCTTTCGCAGCCAGCCGCCGTCGGCATCGTTGTCCACGACCCGGTCATCGCTGGGCCACCAATCGTGGTTGCCCGTGCAGACGTAAAGCTGTCCGGGAAATTCCCTCAGCCAATCCCGCACCCATCGCGCCTGCGACCGTAAGCCTATCTGGCCACCGGGGAACATATTCAACAGGTCGCCAGTGAAACAGCACCCCTCGTAATTTGGAGACTGTGCCGTGAGCCAATGAAACCACGGCTCGCGAAAGTGGAAATCGGTGACGTGGAGGAGACGCATGGTTCGGTGGTGAGGCATCCCACGACACCGCGTTTTCTTCATCGACGCAATCGCCAGAGCGGCGCCGCCCGGTGCTCAGTTCTGCGCAAAATCGCGCCGCAGCTGATAACGCGCAGCTCGCGTCCGCCCGACGACCTCGCACAAGCCGCCACGGCGCAACCGGGCCAGAGCACGGGTGAGCGAGCGCGGGCGCAGGCCTAACGCGCACCGCAGTTCGACCGGACTTGCTGCCCCGGTGGTGCGGAGATATTCCACGATCTGTCGCTCGCACGGATCGGCGATGAGTCGCAAGGGATCGATTCGCGGTGCTGGCGCACTTCCCTGTTCGGTGGGCACCCTCGCGTTCCGTGATTGGAGCCGCCCGCTGCGCAGTATCGCTGTCGCGAGCAATGCGCCGATGCGCTGCAATATCTCCGCCTCCGGCAGCCGATCGAATCGCTTCGTATCCAGAAACGTCATGGCGAAGAGGAAGCGGTGCGCCTGCGTTACATGCCCATCCGCGGCCCTTGGGACGGTCGCGGGGCCGGCGGACTCACCGAAGGCGCGGGTTCGGGCGCTCGCAATTTCTTCGCGCTCCGCTGCAACAGGCGAAACTGCCACTCGAACGCAGTGCGAATCCGCGGCAGCGGCGACTCCTTCAACTCTACGGGAATCAACGACGCCGGAGCGATGCCTTCGGCGTGCAAGCTCAGTGCCGTTTGCTCATTCTGCAGGGTCTTAAAAGCGCGGCTGACTACAATCAGCGCCTCCTTCTCTCGAGCGGGCGCGGCGACCGCATCACGGTGAACGTCGCGGATAAAATCCGGAACGCAGCGGGCAATCAGTTGCAGGTGCATCCGGTCCTGCCGCAGCGGCGGGCCCACTTGATCGATGTCGCGCACATTCGCCGCCTTGGCTTTGAGCATGGCGACCGGATCGAGCACCCGGTAGACGACGCCCTCTGACTCGATGTAGGCGGAAGCCGCGAGATCGGCTTTGTCCAACCCATGAACGCTGTGGAGGATTTCCACCAAAAGCGGACGGCCATCTGGCGTGAAACTGCGCAAGGCGCCCAACCGTGAGTCCATCCAGTTCCGTATCTGGCGTGGTTGAAACACCCAGCCGGGAACCTGTTTCAAACTGGCCAGCGCCTCCTTGCTTGCGACGATATCGAGATCCTTGCTGACGAGGTCAGTCTTGGGCACGGCGGGCGTAAGATAGTTGATTGCCCACAGATTGACCGCCTGTCCTCCGACGACAATCGGTGCAGGTTCGCATTCACAGACGACTCGGTAGTCGTGTGGCGCGGTCTGGACTCTTACCGGCGTCACTCGAATCGCACTCCACCGTAACCGACCAATCGCGTGCGAGCTCCGTCCCTAAGCCCCATGAGGCGGCGATTGCGCAGCGCGATTTCGTCGTGCCGTCCTTCGCTCGCAAGCGCCAGATCTTCTTTTCGGAACTGTTCCTTCAGAGCAGCTACCTCCCGGTCGGCTTGGGTCAAATCAAGCCGGGAAAGTTTTGTCCGGAGGCGACGCAGGTTCACACCGGGAACGCTACCAAGTGGGGTGGCGGGGTCAACCGACTTCCAGCTCTTGCTGCCGCCGGGAAACGGCCTTTTTAGCGTCGCGATTTGAGCAGCAGTGGGAGACTGGCTGGAACTGGACTGGTAGGGTTGAGGCATAAAGTACTCGTTGCCAGTCACGATGGTCAATTGTCCGGCTCCAGACGAGCTCGTGCAGCGCACAATGGCCCGACCCAATGTTCGCTCGCGGTTGTGGTCTCGCAAGCAGCCGAAAACCGGGGGCTGGGGCGCATGAGCCCCAGATAGCCCCGCCTGCGCCCGTCGCGGGACGGGCCGTAGCCAAGCGTCGCAGGGAACGACGCGCGGAGCTCCGGCGACTCCAACCGAGCCGAGCCCACTCCACGAAAGCGGCCCTTTCACAGCAAAAAAGCGCTCCGAAAATCCAACTGCGTCGCGAGCAAATCCAAACGCGGCCGACTACATGCTCGAAGTTGGATTGGGGGATTGCGGTGTTGCGATGCCAGCCGGTTTGGACCGCAACAGGCGCTGATATGATGTTCACGCCATCGCATGTGGCGAAACATTCATCGTCGCCCCCGGACGAAACACGGGTGGTCGGGGCCGGACGCGACCGACGGAGCCGCAGGCGGAGCGGTCGCGAGCGCAGCGTTCCGGCCCTGATCTCCCGTGGCCGTTCCGGGTAATATCCGGCCGTCGAAGGAACAGGGTTGCGCCGGGACGCAGCAACGCGGAGTCCGGCGCGACCTTGTTCCCGGTGCCGGCCCACGCCCGCATTACGGGCGCGATTGCCAGCCATGATACAATACCGGCCGTTGCAACCCGCGCTTCCCACTGGCTTCGATTCCTGGGCGCAAGTCCTGACCGACTGGCGCGTGGGCCGCGCTTTCGAGGCTTCGCCCTTTCCGCGTTGCTTCAAGACCGAACCCGAACTCGCGGCGCCGTTCGTTGCCGCGATCAGCCGCGTGATCAATGAACGGCAACTGCGACACTCACCGGCGAAACTGATGCTTCTCCGGCAGCGCGTGGTCGAACCCACCTATGACCGGGCCGGCGGACCGTCCTACGTTGCCTTGCGCAACTCAATGGAAGCGGCGCAGGCGCGCTATTTCACGGAGCACCACAATCGTGCACCGGTCTTTCCCGCTACGCTGCCCGCCGAGGTGTGCGATCTCCAGACGGCGTTTTTCTCCGCCCGCCAACGACACGCTGCCGAAGTCGAACGCGTCGAACGGGCCGCTGCGCACGCCTACTGGAAAGCTCATCCGCGCCACGGACTCGCCGACAATTTCTTCGACGATGCTGCAGACGATTCGATTCCGGCCCGCATGGCCCGGGTGGAACCGGCGTGGTGGTGGCGGTCGTTTTTCACCCGCCTGCAATCCAAAAGCAAACG
>CANJIU010000249.1 GCA_947474365.1 Opitutia bacterium
CGATCATCCGATGAAGGACATCGCCGAATTGCTCCCTCAGGCCTGGAAGGCCTCCCGCTCCGGTTCGACTGCCGCTGTCGCCTGATTGCATCTGGCCAGAGTACCGGAACTGGCGCGCACTGTCTGCCTGTCAGAGTTGCACGCTTACGTATCAGCGAAAGTCTGATCTTCGCCGTCGGCCCAGCGCTCCCGCCTCCGCGTTTGGCCCGCCCGCCAAGGCAGGGAGTGGGACGCACCGGCCTGGCGTCGCCAAACCAACGGGCCCCGGCCCCACCTCACTCCGCGAACGCACCGAAGAGGCGCTCGTGCGGTTGGTCTTTGCCGCCGGGGCACTGGTCACGGCTCGCGGGGACATCCTTTACCTTCATGGTCGCACCGGGATGTATCTCGAGCCCTCCCCGGGTGAAGCGGGAACCCAAAATATCCTGAAGATGGCGCGGGAAGGACTGCGCGCCGAGCTGACGACGGCCCTGCGCCAAGCGGTCAGTGCCGGCGAAACCGTGCGCCGACCGGGCCTGCGGGTAAAAACCAACGGGCATTTTACTACGGTCACCCTCACGGTCCAACCGTTGGGCAGCGAGCCGGTGGTCGCCGCGGAGTCGCAGGACTTTCTCGTGACGCTGGACGAAGCACCGCTCCCGGATCCCGCACCGGTCGCGCTGGCTGACCACGCGGGCTCCGCGCCGATGGCCGGCACCGATGCGCAGGCACTCATGGCGGAGTTGCGGGCCAAGGAGGTGCACCTCCAGAGTGCCAATGACGGGCTGAGAAGGTCCGCCGAAGACCTCAGATCCGCCAATGAGGAATTGCAGTCCGTGAACGAGGAGTTGCAGTCCTCGAACGAGGAATTGGAAACAGCCAAGGAGGAAATGCAGTCGGTCAACGAGGAGTTGACGACGGTGAATACGGAACTGCAGACCAACGTCGAGGATCTGTCGAAAGCGAAGAACGACCTGATCAACCTGCTGGGTGGCACCGGCATCGCCACCGTCTTCGTCGATCTGCAGCTGCGCATCCTGCGCTTCACGCCCTCGGCCACGGCGATCCTCAATCTGATCCCGGGTGACGCGGGCCGGCCCCTCCTGCACCTCGGTTCCAGTTTGGTCGATTACGACCGCCTCGTGCCGGATGCGCAGGATGTGCTTGAGACGCTGATTCCCAAGAAAGTGGAGGTGCAGACCCGGGTCGGGGCTTGGTATTCGCTGCGCATCCAGCCCTACCGCACACTGGATAACGCCATCGAAGGGGTGGTGATTGCCTTTGTCGAAATCACGGAGTCGGTGCAGACCCGGGAGGCCTTGAAGAAGGCAATGAACAACACCGGCTGGCCGTGGTCGTGCGCGACTCGCACGATGCCATCACCGTGAGGGATTTGGACGGTCGCATCCTCGCGTGGAATCCGGCCGCCGTGCGGCTTTATGGGTGGAGCGAAGCCGAGGCACTGCAGATGAACGTTCGCGCATTGGTCCCGCCGGAACGTGTGGAGCAGGAACTGCAGAAGTTGAAGAATCTCACGCAGGCGCGATTGCTGGAGCCGTATCGCACCCAGCGACTGACGCGGACCGGTGTGGTCGTGGATGTATCGATGATTGCCACCGCCCTCGTGAACGCTACCGGCCAGATCTATGCAATTGCGACGACGGAACGAACTGGGCCGGGAGGTGCGAAGTGAGCGGGGAGAAGCAGCCGCCGCCTGACGTGGTCCCGGCCGTGAGCGGCCCTCCGGACCAAGGCTCCGGCCGGGAGGCTCTGCGCCAAAAGGCCGAAGTCGTCGCCCGCATGAAGACACTGCAGACCTTGGAGCAATCCGAGGTCATCTCGCCAGAGGCCCTGCGGATTGTGCTCCACGAGCTGCGCGTGCATCAAATCGAGTTGGAAATGCAGAACGACGAGCTGCGCCGGGCGCAGTCGGAACTCGAGCAGGCGAAGGCGCGTTACTTCGACCTCTATGATCTCGCGCAGGTCGGTTATTGCACGGTCAGCGAGCACGGTCTGATCCTGGAAGCCAATCTCGCCTTCGCGACGATGCTCGGCCTCAATCGGGGTGAAGTGGTCAAGCAGCCCTTCTCCCGCTTTGTGCGGTCAGAAGATGCGGATCGCTTCGCCCTCCTCCGGCGGCATGCCATCAAGACAGCGGCAGCCTGCGAACTGTGCCTGACGAGCAAACGGCACGCACCGTTCTGGTTCTGGTCCGAGTTGCATGCCACCGCCGGGCTGGACCACGCTCAAACGACGAACCTTCGCATCGTCGTCACGGACATCACGCGCCGCAAACAGGCGGAAGCGGCACTCCACGAGCACGACGCGTTCAGTGCCAGCGTGCTGGACTCGGTCGCCGATCACATCGCCGTGCTCGATCCGGCGGCTGTCATCCTGTTCGTCAACCGCGCCTGGCGACGGTTTGCCGAGGAAAATAGCTCGCCGCAACCTGCCGTGGATCCCGTGGGCCAGAACTATCTGCAGGTCTCTGACGCCACCTCGCCGTTTCCCACCGGAGCCGAGGCGGCCGCCGCGCAGGGCGGCCTCCGAGCGGTGTTGTCCGGAACGCAATCGTCCTTTCAATTGGAATATCCGTGTCACTCTCTCACGGAACGGCGCTGGTTTCTGATGACGGTCACCCGGCTGGTGGGCCCGCGGACCGGAGTCGTCATCGCGCACAAGAATATAACCGGCCGCATTCTGGCGGCCGCGGCCCGGCGCGAAACCGAGGAGCAGTTTCAGACGTTGGTGAAAAACCTCCATGTCGGCGTTTTGCTGCAAGGGGCTGGAGCCGAAATCCTGTTGGCCAACCCCCGGGCGCTGGAACTGCTCGGCCTCACTGAAGACCAGCTGCTGGGCCGGACCTCGTTCGATCCCGCATGGAACGTCATCCATGAAGACGGCTCGGCTTTTCCCGGTCCGACCCATCCCGTGGCCCAGGCCATCGCCACCGCCCGGCCGGTGCGGGCCGTGGTGATGGGCGTCTATCGGCCGATCACAACGGACCGGGTTTGGTTGCGGGTGGATGCCGAGCCGCAGCTCACGAGCGACGGGGCCTTGGTCCAGGTCATCTGCACCTTTGAAGATATCACGGCCCGGCGTGGAGCGGAAGCCGCCTTGATGCTGAGTGACTATTCCATGCAGCAGGCCTCGGTGGCGACGCTTTGGATCGCGCCGGATGCCCGCATTCTGCGGGTGAACCACGCCGCGTGCGAACTGCTGGGGTATGCTGAAGCCGAGCTGCGCACGCTCGCCGTTACGGATCTGGATGCCGACGCTTCTGCCGAACGCTGGCCTGCCCACTGGCGGGAATTGCGCGACCGGAGGCGGATGTCGTTCGAGGCCCGGCACCGGCACAAATCGGGCCGGCTGATCGCCGTCGAAGTGGAACTCAACTGGTTCGAATTTGAAGGCCAGGAATACAACTTCGCCTTCGTCCACGACATGTCCGCGACCCGCGAGCTGGAAGCGCAGTTGCGCCAGTCGCAGAAGCTGGAGGCCATCGGCACCTTGGCGGGCGGCATCGCGCACGATTTCAACAATATCCTCTCCGGGATTTACGGCTTCACGTCGCTGGCGCAACATGCCGCCAGCGGGAACGGGGTGGTGCTGGACTATCTCGCTGAGATCCGCCGCAGCGGGCAGCGTGCGGCGGAATTGGTCAAACAGATCTTGGCGTTCAGCTCGCCGCGATACGACGACACGGCGATGGGACCGATGCGGCTTGACGGCGTCGTGGCCGATGCGCTGAAGCTGTTGCGGGCGTCCGCGCCGACCACGATCGAGATCGTGACGCCGCCGAGTAGTCCGGCCTTGCCACTCGTGCACGGGAACGCCTCCCAGCTTCACCAGGTCGTGATGAACCTCGCCACCAACGCCGTGCAAGCGCTGGGCGTGGATCCCGGTCGTCTGACGATAAGTCTCGACGCGTGCACGGCCGATGAATCCTTGGTCGCGACCGTTCCCGGACTCCAGTGCGGGCCGTGCGTGCAACTGACCGTCAGCGACACCGGCGGGGGAATCGACGCGGCGACGCAGTTGCGCGTGTTCGAGCCATTCTTCACGACGAAGGCACCGGGAGAGGGCACTGGGCTCGGCTTGTCCGTGGTATATGGCATTGTGCGCCGCCACCGGGGCGGGATTCGACTGACCAGCGCGGTGGGTCGCGGCACGACCTTCGAAGTGTTTCTGCCGGTCGCCAACGCTGAGGCACCCCCGGCGCCCGTGGCGTTTGCCGGCGTGCCGCGCGGTCAGGGCGAGCGCATTCTGGTGGTGGACGACGAGGCGCTCATCGCCTACGCCGGCAAGATCATCCTGACCCAGTTCGGCTACTTGGCCGAAAGTGAAACCAGTTCATTGGAGGCGCTCGCCCGGCTGGAGCGCAATCCGCAGGCGTTTGATTTGGTGGTTTCGGACCAGACGATGCCAAACCTGACGGGCGTTGGCTTGGCCCTGCGCCTGAGAGCCCTCCGACCTGACCTGCCGGTGTTACTGACGAGCGGTCACAGCCAAGGACTCACCCCGGCGGCACTCCACGCAACGGGGGTGCAGGAAGTCTTGGCGAAACCCTACACCATGGAAACACTCGTGCTGGCCATTCAGCGTCATCTCCCACGGAAGCCGTCCCGCTGATCATGCCCCGTCTCCTCCTGATTGATGATGACCCAGCGCTGTGCCGCGCGTTGCGTTTGAGCCTCGGCCAAGCCGGCTACACGGTGATCGAGGCCGAAAACGGCCGCCAAGGGCTCAAAGCGGTCGCGGCCCAACCGCCCGATCTGGTGATCACGGATATCGTGATGGCCGAGACCGACGGAGTCGAAGTGATCTGCGCCATCCGAAAGTCCTTCCGGGGCATCCCCATCATCGCGGTATCGGGCGGCGGGCGTATCGCTGCGGACGATTACCTGCGTCTCGCGAAGGCTCTTGGGGCCGCCGAAGTCTTAATGAAGCCGATCGACATCGAAGTGCTGCTGGCCGCCGTCGCGCGGCTGCTTGGGCCGGCTGCTGCGCAGGGAACACCGATGCCGCGGGAGTAGCCGCGGAACGTGCGGTGCCTCTCCGGTTGCGCTCAAGCGTGTGGGATAAAACGGTCCTTCCGCGCTCTGGCGCACCACCGCGTGCAATCGTGGCCAGACCGTCGCCGACCTCCCGGGATCGCAACCGACTTTCGTCAGATTTCCCACGCAAGCCGCCGCCCCGGTCGCTCCGCCAATCGCTAAGTAGAGCCTGTCCCTCAGCGACAGTCGACCGATTCTTCATAGGAGAAAGGAGGAAAACCGACGCGCGGCGAAGGTGATATGCGGGGTCAAAACGTCGGCATGAGGGCAAAAACCGGTTCTATAATTCGGTCCGTTGGTTTGGCGGCCCG
>CANJIU010000250.1 GCA_947474365.1 Opitutia bacterium
AAATGGAGGGCATCAATCGGAAAATCCGCGGCCTCCTCTCCAGCGCATTCGGCTTCCGCGACCAGGATTTCCTCAAGCTCCGCCTGTATGCTCTCCATGAAGCCAAGTTCAAGTTTGTCGGCTGATGACTAAACTTTCCGGAAGAAGCTGAATTATCGCTGGCGGCTTGGAGGAGGGTGGTGCGGCCTGCGCTCAGACGGCGTGTTTCGATTTCAGGCCGCTTTATGAAAATGCACCCGTTTCCACTATTCATTGGCTGTTACCCGCTGTCAGTAATCCGCCTAGGGCAGGTGATAAGACGAGGGGATTTTAACCACAACGGTGACCGGGAAAGCTTGAGTAATCCCACAGCCGAGCGGGGTGTGGTGATGGGAAGAGCGCTGCGGTTGACTGAGATCGCCAACTGGAGCCGGAAGCTCGGTGTCGTCGAGCCCAAGCTCATCGCACCCCGCGCCTGACCTTTTGTTTTATCAACGATACCCTATTATGAACGATACCCTATTCGCCGGCTTGGTCGTCACCGTTTTGGCCGGGCTTATCATGGGCACCAGTCCGTGGCCGTTGAAACTGATGCGTAGCTTTCAGTACGAACACTACGCCTTTGTCTCGATGCTGGTGGCGCTGGTGATCCTGCCCTGGTCGATCACGCTGCTGTATTGCCCCGAGCCGGTTGCGGCGTTGCGCACGGTCGGGACAGGCGTGCTGTTGAAGGCCAATCTGTTCGCCGGTTGTTGGGGCATCGCACAGGTGCTGGCGTTGCTCTGCTTCGTCCGCATCGGGGTCAGCCTGACGTACGGCATCCTGTGCTCGATCGGTGCGGCCGTAGGCGTGATTGTCCCCATGATCTTCAAGGCGTCGGGCGTGTTCGCCGGGGCGCCTGATCTACTCTCGAAACAGGGCGGCATCATCTTGGTGGGCACACTGGTCCTGCTTGGAGGCGTGATTTTGGCTTCCTTGGCGGGAGCCGGCCGGGAAGAACTCAAGAAGGCCGGCGTTGTCGGCGGCGCGGATCGCAAGGGGGGATTTGCAATCGGCCTGATCATGGTAATCGCGTCCGGAGTGCTTTCCGTCGGCTGGGGTTTTGCTTTCACCTACAGTCAGGAGCCGATCATCCAGGCGATGAAGGAACGGGGCGCGGCGGATTTTCCTGCCGGCATCGCCGTGTGGGCCGTGGCGCTGCTGGGCGCGGCTGTTCCCAATGTGCTCTACCCCGCCTGGCTGATGACGCGGAACAAGTCGTGGAGCGTCCTGGCGGCACATCCGAAGGAAATGGGGCTTTCGGTCCTCTACGGGATATTTTTTTTCGCGCCTAGCGCGTTGCTGGGGAAAGGCATGTTGTTGCTCGGCGCCCTCGGCGCCTCGGTGGGCTGGGGACTAGTGCAGGGAATGTTGATCCTGGGCGGCCAGTTTCTCGGCTTCGTTACCGGAGAATGGCGCGGCGTGGGAGGCACGCCCCGTCGCCAGATTTATGTGGCCATCGTGCTGCTCATTGTCGCCATGGCCATAATGGCCGCGGCCAAGGCCGTTTAAAAGGGGCTTTTGTGTTTAATCTTCGGGCAGCATGGCCTTGATAGCTGGAGCGGCTTCTGGCATCGGCTCCGCCATCGCTTCCAGCTATGCCGTCGCGGTGCGCGCGCTGCTCGGGGAAAACGGTGCGGGCAAGAGCACGGAGATCAAGGTCATTACGGGGGCGCATCCACCCGATGATGGTTCCCTCGCCATCGGCGGCCAACCGGTGCATGGCCTCACGCCTGCGCGCGCCCGGGATCTTGGCGCTGGCGGACCGCGTCACCGTCCTGCGCGACGGCGAGAGCGTTGGCACCCATCGCGTGGCGGGGATCGACGAGGCCAGCCTCATCCGCCTGATGGTGGGCCGCGAAGTCAGCTAGATTTACCCACCGGCCGAGGTACCGGTAGGGGAGGAAGTGCTCGCGCAGAAGAATCTCGGCTGCCGGGAAGGCGGAGTTCACGGCGTCTCCCTGGCCATCCGCTCCGGAGAGATCCTCGGGCTCGCCGGCCTCGTTGGCGCGGGGCGGACGGAACTGGCGCGGGTGTTGTTCGGCGTCACGCCCGCCGATTCCGGGGCGATCTTCCTGCATGGCCGGCGCTCGTTTTATTGCATGTTTTTCGTCATGATGGATACACATTAAACAAGGAGGCGCTCCATGGATGTAGGAATTCCCGGTCTACGCGGTGCTGAACACATCGGAATCACGGTTCCCGACATCGAGCAGGCACACGACTTCTTTGCCAACGTCATCGGCTGCGACTTTGTCTACAAACTCGGACCGTGGACGCGCAAAGACGATTGGTTCGCCGAGCATCTGAACATCCACCCGCGGAGCGTTCTGAGGGAAATACGGTTCTATCGGTGCAAGTTTGGGCCCAACCTTGAGGTGTTCGAATTTGAGTCACCCGATCAGAACACGACGCCACCGCGCAACAGCGACGTGGGCGGCCATCACCTTGCATTCTATGTGGACGATCTCGACGCCGCCGTCGAGTACCTGAAGTCGCACAACCTGCGCGTGCTGGGCGAGCCGACCGCGAGCTCCTCAGCGAGCGTGGGTCAACGCTGGGTCTACTTCCTGAGCCCGTGGGGAATGCAATTCGAATTGGTCAGCTTTCCGAATGGTAAGGCCTACGAATCGTCCGCGTCGATAAAGTTGTGGCATCCCGCGCATCCCGAGCTCTGAACCGTCCGATTTTTTGGACTATCTGGCTCCGGCAGAATACGCCCAGAGAGGCATGAGGTCACAGTCCACAACATCCTCCACCAGCGAAAAAAAACGCTCCCAGTGGATCGATAAGCGATATCACTTCATTATTGGCCCGGACCGACATTTCAAGCGGCTCGAATTGCCGGAATCACGTCAGCCCGCGTGTTGTCGTGCTGCCGGGCCGCGTCGGTGATCGCAAGGCCCGGCAAGAAGCTTTGGCGGTTCAACCGCAGATGGCATTTCGCTGCCGCCTTGCGGCGGCGGTGCTTCGCCCAACTCATGCACTAGCCCGACTTCGCGGATTCGACCGTCCGGAAAAGTTTTTCGTGGTGCAAGTGCTTGATTCAGCGATCCGGTGTTTGGGCCCTCCGGGCGAGGGGGGCCTGTAGTGAAGACTTACCCCCTTCCGGACGGCGATTTTTCCGATAAAATCGTGGTCCAGGATTTTTTTACGTTACACCAAACGGAAGAAAAACGGGAAAGAGCACCGCTACTGGAGCATCGTCGAGAACAAGCGCGGGGCCGTCGGAAATGTCGTGCAGCGCCACGTGCTCTATCTCGGTGAGATCAACGACCGGCAGGAGACCGCGTGGCGAAAGTCGATCGAGGCCTTCGTCGAGGGAGAGGCGCAGCCGCAGACGGTCGCGTTGTTTCCCGACGAGCGCGCGTGGGAAGCCGAGGCCGACGCCCAACTCGTGCGGGTGAAGCTTGCGGAGATGACGTTGCGCCGCCCGCGGCAGTGGGGCGCCTGCTGGCTCGCCTGTCACTTGTATCAGGAACTTGGACTCGACAAGTTTTGGGCGGAACGGCTGCCGCCCAGCCGCAAGGGCACACGGTGGGATCTGATTCTCCAGACCCTCTGTGTTTACCGCCTGATCGATCCGGGCAGCGAGTGGCGGCTGCATCGCGAGTGGTTCGAGCGCTCTGCGCTGGGTGATCTGCTCGACGCCGACTTCGCCGCGCTCGCCGAGGCACACAAACTATACGCGTGCCACGATCTGATCCTGAAACACAAAGAAGCGCTCTTCACCCACCTCGGACAACGGTGGCGGGATTTGTTCAACGCCAGCTTCGAGGTCCTGCTCTACGATCTGACCTCGACCTACTTTGAGAGCGAGCCGCCGTTCCCCGAGGGCGACAAGCGGCAATACGGTTACAGCCGCGACAAGCGCTCCGATTGCGTGCAGGTCGTCATCGCGCTCATCGTCACCCCGGAAGGCTTTCCGCTCGCCTATGAAGTCATGGCCGGCAACACCAGCGACAAGACCACCCTGAAGGATTTTCTGGCGAAAATTGAAAAACAGTACGGCAAGGCGCAGCGCATCTGGGTGATGGACCGTGGCATTCCCACCGAGGAAATCCTGGAGCAAATGCGCCAGAGCGATCCTCCCGTGCTCTATCTGGTGGGGACACCCAAGGGCCGACTGAACAAGCTGGAAGCGCAACTCACCGCGCTGCCCTGGCAGCAGGCGCGCGAAGGCGTCGAGGTGAAGCTGCTGTCCGAGTCGGGTGAAGTCTATGTCTTCGCCCAAAGCCGCGACCGCGTGCTCAAGGAGCGCGCCATGCGCCGCCGGCAAATGCGCTGGCTGCGCGACCGGCTGAAGGAGTTGGCGAAAATGCAGCCGACGCGCGACGACCTGCTGATGAAGCTCGGCGCCGCGAAGCAGCAGGCCCCTGTCGCGTGGCGCCTGTTCGACGTGCGCGTGCCAGACGCGCCCGCCCGGCCGAAACGAACGAAGAACCAGCAGGTGGATACACCGGTGTCGCCGACGGAGTTTTCCTTTGCGTTGCGCTGGGACAAGCCGCGGATCACGCGCCGGCGCGAAGGTCGCTATCTGCTGCGCAGCAACATGCCCGAGCGGCCGCCGGTGCAGTTGTGGGAGTTCTATCTCCAACTGGTGCAGGTCGAACAAGCCTTCAAACACCTGAAGGGCGACCTGGTGCTGCGGCCGGTCTATCATCAGGACGCGGCCCGGATCGAAGCGCACATCTTTATCGCGTTTCTCGCCTATTGCCTGCACGTGACGCTTGGCCGCCGCCTGCGCGACCTGGCGCCCGGCCTGACGCCGCGCTCCGTCCTCGAAAAACTCGGCGCGATGCAGATGCTCGACGTCCACCTGCCCACCACCGACGGCCGCGAAGTGATCCTCACCCGCTACACCCAACCGGAGCCCGATCAGCGCCTGCTGTTGGAAAAACTGAAATTGAAATTGCCCGACCAACCACCCCCAAAAATTACCGCCGCTCAAGCGCGCGGCAAATAAGCCGGTGTAGTGCAGACTTCGGGAAAGCCTTTGTTCATTTGCAGCCACTTACAACTCTTGGAGGCCCGAATCCGCGAAGACGGGCTAGGCCTGCGCATGGCCCACAGATTTGCCGCGACGCATGGGGCGGCGGGGTTTCGGGTTGGAGTCATGATATCGCTGCATGATCTGCACCATGGTG
>CANJIU010000251.1 GCA_947474365.1 Opitutia bacterium
CGCCGTGACCGAGGCCCTCCGCGAGTTGGAGTCGTATGCGGCCCATCAGGACGGCCGAGGGATCAACAAACGCTATGTCACGAGCGGGCAAATTGCCGGCGCCGTCTTCCGGCACGGCGAAAGCCGGGCCCTCGATCCGCACCTCCACTCGCACGCCTTCGTGTTCAATGTCGTTCAAAGTCGTTCGAACTCCCGGCTCCTCGCCATCGAATCTTCGCACATCTTTGAACGCGCCCGCTATCTCACCGAGGTCTACCGCAACGCCCTCGCCCGCGAAGTGCAAAAAATCGGCTACGCCATCGAACGTCGCGAGCACGGCTTCGAATTGGCTGAGATATCCTCGAATTTGCTCGAACGCTTCTCGAAGCGGGCGGCGGAGCGCGACCGCGCCATCGCCGTCCGCGAAGCCGAACTCGGCCGCGAACTCACCCACGATGAAATCGCCGTCCTCGTCCGCGAGAACCGCGCGAAGAAGCAATATGAGCTGACCCCGGACGACGTGCGCCAACGCCAGTTCGCCCAGGTGAACGAGGAGGAACTTCGGCAACTGTGGGCGCTGCGCGACCGCGCCAAGCCGACGGGCGTGAATCGCGAAACGCTGAAAGGCGCGGTCGAGCGGGCCGTGGAGCATATTTTCGAGCGAAACACCGTCGTCCCCGTTCACGAACTCACCGCCGAGATTCTCCGGCAATCCTACGGCCGGCATTCGCTCAGCGCCGTCAAGACGGCGATCCACGGCGACGACCACGGCCTCCTCCACGCCGACGGGAAAGTGACCACCCGCGCCGCGCTCGAACGGGAACGGGCGCTGGTCGCCCAACTCAACGCCGGAGCCGGTCGGCAAATCGAACTCGGCTATCTCATGCGCGCCGACGGCGAAAAACTGTCGGCGGAGCAGCGGAAGGCCGTGGGGACGATCCTCCAATCGGGCGACCGCGCGGTCGTGTTGCGCGGCCGGGCCGGCACGGGCAAGACGCACGCCGTTGCCAGCGTCATCGAGGGCATAGCGCGGATTAATCGCGCGGTGGCCTGCTTCGCGCCGAGCACCCAAGCCGTCGAAATCCTCCGCCGCGACGGTGCCGAGCAGGCCCAGGCCGGCCGCACCGCCGCGGGTGCCGCCCTGCAGCAAACCCATACGATCCAGCGCCTGCTGATTGATCCGGACCTGCAAAAATCCATCGCGCTAAAAGCCGTGGTGATCGACGAATACGGCCTCCTTTCGCTTCGCCAACTCAAGGCGGTCGTCGATCTCGCGGAAAGACATCACGCGCGCCTCGTGCTCGTCGGCGACTCCGGCCAACACAAGAGCATCGAAGCCGGCGACGCCGCCCGGATCGTCGAGCGGGAGTCGCGGGTCACGGTGGCCGAGTTGCGCGAGGTCCGGCGTCAGGCCACGAATCCGGCCTATCGGGCGGCGGCGGAGTGCTTCGCGGCGGGCCAGACCCGCGAAGGTCTGGCCAAGCTCAATGCGATGGGCGCCATCGTGGAAATCGAAAATCCGACCGCCCGTCGCGCGCAGATGGTGGCGGAGTGGTTTGCCGCGTCCCGGGAAACGAAATTCGTTAGCAGCCCGGCCGGTCTCCAGGAACGCGCGAAGACCGCGTTGATGGTTGCGCCCACGTGGGCCGAAATCGACGCACTCAACGTGCACGCGCGCGAAAAACTTCGCGCCGAGGGAAAGCTCGGCCGCGACGAGCAGACCATCGTGAGCCTGCGGGCCAAGACATGGACGAAGGCGCAGCAGAGGGACGTGGGGAACTACCAAGCCGGCGACGTGCTCGTGGCCCATAAGGCGACGAAACACTTTTTGAAGGGCGACGAGTTGAACGTCGTCCGGAAAGATAAGCGCCGGCTGATCGTCCAGCGGGCGGGCGAGGAAATTTCCGTCTCGCCCCGGCAGTCCGGTCTCGCGTGGACGGTGTGCGAAGAGCGCCCGCTGGCCGTCGCGCCGGGTGAACAGCTGCGTGTGCGGGCCGTGAGCCACGCCGAGGGGCCGGACGGGAAACGTCGGCGGCTGGCGAATGGCACCGCGGTGGTCGTCCGGTCGGTCGATGCGCGCGGGCGGCTCGTGCTCACCGACGGTTCCGTCCTGCACACGCGGCAAGTGGTGCCGGGCTACGCCATGACGTCCCACGCGGCGCAAGGCCTCACCGTCGACAAGGTGTTCGTGGCCGGGGCAATTTCCATGGAGGGCCTGTATGTGTCGGCGACGCGCGGGCGCGAGGGGATCCGCCTGTTCGTGCCGGACCGGGAACGGTTGCTCGCTGCGGCCGGACTCAAGAGCGAGGCACGGATGTCGGCCTTGGAGTTTGTGCGGCAGCATGCGCTCGGCACCGACCTTCGGTCGGTCCTGGCGCGCGGTTGGCGGCACCTCTTGTACGTCCGCACGTGTTTTTGGGCGATCCACCCGCCGCGATTGGCGCGTGAAAGCGCGCTCGAAACGGAACGGGAACTGCCGGAACTGCCTCCGCGTCCGGTGCGAATTCCGCGTCCGCAACCGTCAGACGATAGTCCGCGTCGCGTCGTTCGTCACCAACCGGCCGCGCCGCGGATGCGCATGGGAATCTGATCAACGATGCTGAAAGGAATCAAAGACCATGAGCGGCTACGAGACCCCGGCTGTTTGGAGACGCGGGAGATGCCCGCGACTTTCTTGCGGCTGCACTCGCCGCGCGAGCGGGTCGCGCTGCCCTACGCATCGCTCGTCAAACTGGAGCTGACGTTGGACGAAACCACGCTGGAGCTATCCTTCATCACTCATCGCGTGACCATTGCCGGCCGAAGCCTGAACGAAATCTACAAGGCGGTGACGGAGGCGGAAGCCCGCCTCGTCCGCGTCGTGGCGGCGGACTTCGCCGATGAAGCGGCGGTGCCGTCCTACAAGGCATTGGTCCGCGCCATTCGGATCGAGCCTTTGGACGCCGAAGAACGCCGCAAGCAGTGAATCCAACGGCGGGGCCGGGAGCGGTCGGTGGGAGCGCAGCACCCCACCGTCCGCGACGGCTCCCGCGAGCAGACGGCCAAGCCGTCGCTCGGGTTGCGAGGCAAACGGGCCTGCGCGCCCGTGCCGCCGAGCAAGCCCGAGCGTCGGCGTGCTGGCCGCTGCGTTGAATCTTGAACACTGCGCGTCCCCCCGACGGCGGCCTCTCCCGCCTGAGAAAAGCAAAGCTCGGAATCATCGCTTCGTTAGTTGGACGGTTAACCAAACGGTTAGAAAATGACTTTGGCTGCTTGCGCGGTGCTGTGCTCTTGCCGCAAGTGCCCGTATGTTTTCATCGCCAGCGCGCCACCATCGGAGTGCCCGAGCCAGCGAGAAACGGTCGGAATATCGACGCCGGACTCGATGCAGCGGGTTGCGAAAAGATGGCGGAGGTCGTGGTGGTTGATCGGTTTCAGCCCGACGGCTTTGCATGCAGATTCCAGCGCGCCGAGTGAGCCGCCGACCCGGAGGATCGGAGAATCATCCGCTTCCGGCTCACGTCGGTTTTTGATTTCCGTGAGTAGTGCGGCGAGCGCCGGGAATAGAGGGACAATTCGATAGCTGGAACCGGACTTGGTGCCGGGGATTGTGATCTCGTTTTTCTCCGGGTTCACGTGGCTCCAACGCAGCGCCGTTGCTTCCCGCAGACGTGCACCAGAATAAGTCAAAAACCGAACCATGTCGGCGCAATCGGGCGACCAACGTGCGCCCGCAGTCCTGATCTGTTTGATGATGTCTTCGAACTGTTTCGCGGAGGGCAGCTCAAGCCGTTTCTGCTTTATCCGCGCTTTGGCGATTTCAGCGGCCGGGTTTTTGTAAATCACCCCCAGTTCACGGGCGATTTCGAGAACTGCCCGCACGGTATCGACGCACTTGTTGAACGCCGAGGGCGACATGCCCTTGCGGACGGTCTTAGCGTTTGGGGCGATAAATCCCGTGCCCTCGCGAAGGGCTTTCGCAGCCCATGTCTGGCAGTCAGTGGGTGTGAGGCGACGGGCGTCGCGTTCGGCAAGGTCCGGCCACGTCTTCAGGACGGCTTTGATGGCGATTTCCCGACGCAGCTTGGTGCCGGCCGAAAGGGAAGCGTTGTGCTCCGTGCGCTGGCGATAGACGGCCACGAAACGGCCGACGTTGGTTTCGTTTCCGTTGCCGGCCTCAGTTTCCGCCCGTGCGGCTATGCCCTGCGCGCGGACCTCTTTCTCGACGTCGGCGAGCCGAAGTTTTGCGACGGAAAAGACGGTCGTTTCAAGGCCGCGCCATTTCTGCTTGCCGTTGACTTTGACGCGGGCGTAGTAAGTACCGCTCTGTCGGTTGCGTAGCAGGTTCGTGACATTGGTTCTTTCCCATCCCTTCTTCTCAGTTTTCGCGGTGTTCATGCGCAAAGTGTAGAAGAGAGGTGTAGAAAAGGCAAATAACGAACATGAGGCGCTTTCGTAAAATACAGTTAATAATGCCCTTGCCCGGGTGGTGGAATTGGTAGACACGCAGGTCTCAGAAGCCTGTGCCGAAAGGTGTAGCGGTTCGAGTCCGCTCCCGGGCACCATTTTGCCTCGTCTCCCTCTGGGAGCGTTGCGGGTTGTTTCGAGTTGTGATGGCTAGTTTATTCCCTTTTGTTCCCTTTTGTGAACGCGAGAAACTCGACCAAGGTTCGCAAGGATCGGGAGTGGCCGCGGGAGATCGTGGTCGGGGCGGTTACGGTTCCCGTCTACCGGGTGAAGCACCCCAGCAACCGAAGTGGGTGGGCCTACGTGGCGGTTTATTCCACACCCGAAGGCCGGAAACGGCAGAAGTTCGCGGACCCGGAAGCCGCAATCGCCGAGGCCCGTTTACAGGCTGGGAAACTCGCTGCTGGTCGCGTGGAGGCGGCGGGGATGTCGCGTGGCGAACGGGATGAATGGTCGGCGGCGTGCCAGTTGGCAGGGGACATTCCTTTGCTGTCAGCGATGCAGGAATGGCGCAAAGCGCATGACCTCTGCGGCTCGGACTTGGTCGCGGCCGCGCAGTCGTGGAAGGACCTGCATGGCGCCGCGCGGAAAGAAATCAGCGTGCCGGATGCGGTCGCCGAGTTTCTCAAAGCCAAGGACCGCCAGGGCGTCGATACGAAGGCCAGTTATCGAAAGATTCTTCCCCGCCTCTCCTCGCTTGACCTGCCGATGGGTACCGTCACG
>CANJIU010000252.1 GCA_947474365.1 Opitutia bacterium
GTCGCTGGTTTCTTACCAGCAACTCAGCGCCTATCAGGAAATGCTCAACGAGCGTCCCCGCAAAATCCTCGGTTGGAAGTCCCCTGCTCAATGTTTTAGTGAACTCCTTATATCAAGTCGTTCTTCGAATTGATCCTTGAATGTGCCCCTCCAAGTCCGTCACCGTATCCCTAAAACGATTGTTCAAAATGCTCCTATGTCGAGGAGGTCAACGTCGATTCACGCATGATCGCCTCGCGGGCGGCAGCCAAGAGTTGGTTTGGCCTAAAAGGTTTGTTCAGCACACGAAAGGCTCCTAGTTTCTTAGCGATGGTGAGGTATAGCTCCGTGTTCATCGGTGCGTCGCCCGAAATCGCGATTACCGGCAATCGAGGATGACTATAACGGAGGGCAGTGATCGTCTCAATCCCGTCACACTCCGGCATAACGATATCGGTGACAAGAAGATCGATACAATATTGGCCAAGGATCTCATTAACGCGCCTGCCATCGGGCAGCGAATACACCAAAAAACCAGCATTCGAAAGCACTGCGGAAACGAGGGCTCTGCAGTCCTCGTCATCATCAAGGATCAGCACCGTCGGTATGTAGTCCTGTGGCTCGGAACCGGAGGCGGAGACGGATGGAGGGACCACAGAAGCTAAACGATTGCTCCTTTCAAACATTTGGGAACTCATCGGTAACGGTAAAGGATGCCGGTGGCGGCCAGGCAAAAGGCGAGGTTACTTATTCTTTGGGCAGTTGCCGTCGCCGTCGCCACGCTCGGCGATCTAACGTTCGCCTTCACCCCGGCGCGGGCTGGAGCCACCCGGTCACCAGAGCCCGCCATCCCTCACTCGCCGGCGCCTTCCCGTCCCTGGAACACGAGCCGGAAACCCGCGCCGCGAAGCTGATGCGCAAGGGGCCGGGCAAGGAGGCGCGGCTGTGTTTCGGCGCCTACGCGACGATGGAGAACCGGAACGGACTCTGCGTGCTGTTTGATGTGAAGCCGGCGGTCGGCGCACCCGAGTCGGCCGTCGCCGTCGAGCAGATGATCGCACTGCAAAACCGCGGCTTCGATCCGCAGAGCGTCGGCGGCGACAAGGGTTACCACACCAAGGAATTTGTGGCAGGCGCGCGCGAACTCGGCATCGTGCGGGCGTGTTGCCTCACGTAAGAATCTTACCGGATGCCTCACCAGCGAACTTACCGGGCGACGACGTTCCAGAACACTGCAATGCAGTCGTCAGGCATGGTCGCTTCCGAGGACACGTGCGAATAGCTTACCGCAGGAAGCGACCATGCCGCCCGCTTCCGGGCGGTAAGATTTTCCGTGAGGCAACGCCCGTCGGCCGGTAAGATTTCAGGTGAGGCAATGCGGGGGATCGTGCCTCATCCGGCGCGCAAGGACGGACAGAAAACACTGCACGTGCTGCTCACCCTCGCTCATGCCGCGAGCCAAAACGTCCGCAAGCGCATCGAGGAGATCTTTGGTTGGACGAAGACGACCGGCTGCTTCCGCAAAAGCCGTTATCGCGGAGTCGAGCGGACTCACGCCCAAGGACAGTATGTTGTGGCCACGTGGAATCTCGTGCGGATGGCAAAATTGTTCGGCAGCCCGCCAGGAACCGCGCGGGCATGACGCCCGCCGGGCCCGCGGTGTGCCCGCACACCGCGAAAGGGCCCGCAAACGATGCGGGCCGCGCCGAAAACGCCGCGGAAACCGCAGTGCGAAGCCCTTATTTATAGCGAAAATCACTGCCGAACCTAATTTCTGTATCAAAACGACCCGTTTTTCAGCGGCCTGCTAGTTCTACTTTGTTAATATTTAACTTGCTTTAGGCCAGCAGTTTGTATCCGATGGAACGTGACATAACAATATAGCTCCGCCACTCGGTTGGCCTTAAAAAAAATGACGCGAGCGGCCTGCGGTCGATCGCGCGACGCTTCGTCGACTACTGCCAAATGTTCGAACATCACTTTATCGTTCGAGGCCACGATGTGACGCGCCACGCGCGACACTATCTGAGCGGATTGCTCGGGACGCAGCGGCGCAAGAACATCGAGCGCATCAAGGCGGACGTGGCGGAGAGCGACTATCAGGGGATGCAGCAATTCGTGAGCGACTCGCCGTGGGATCACCTGGCGGTGATGCGACAGGTGGGCGAAGAAGCCGAGGCCACCTTGGGGCGAAGTGTCGATACGGCGCTGTATGTGGACGAAACCTCGTTCGTGAAGAAAGGGAACTCGTCGGTCGGCGTGCAGCGGCAGTATTGTGGACGGCTGGGCAAACTGGAGAACTGTCAGGTGGGCGTGTTTGCCTCGCTGGGCTGCGGCCACCGGGCGGCGTTGGTGGATTTCCGCTTGTTTCTGCCGGAAGCCTGGGCGAGCGATCCGGCACGCTGCGCGAAGGCGAAGGTGCCGGAGGCCGAGCGCGTGCATCGGACCAAGCCGGAACTGGCGCTGGCGATGGTGGTCGCAGCCCGCGCGCGCGGCTCGACCCACCAGTGGGTGGGCGGCGACGAAGTGTATGGCAACAATCACGCGTTCACCGCCGCGCTGGAGGATCTGGGCGAGGTTTTCCTGATGGATGTGGCCAGTAATCGGAAAGTCTGGACCAGCGATCCCGGCCCCCAACTGCCGCCGCCGCCCCGTCAGGGTAAGCCGGGGCGCCCGCGCACCCGCGCGCAGAGCGCGCCGGACACGATCAAGGCGGTGAGCGTCGCAACGCTGACGGCCCAGTGCTTCGCCGCCGAGGCGCGGGAAGTGGCGATTCGCGACGCCACCAAAGGTCCGCTGCGCGCACCGCTGTGGGTGCGCGCGGTCTGGGTGTGGGACGGAAAATCCTCCGCCGCCCGGCCGCGGCTGTTGATTGTCCGGCAGGACGCCGACGGCACCTTCAAATACTCGCTGAGCAATGCGGCCGCGGATACCCCCTGGGAACGGCTGGCCTATATGCAAGCGCAGCGTTTCTGGATCGAACGCTGCTTTCAGGACGCCAAGAGCGAGTTGGGCCTGGCCCAGTATGAAGTGCGTGGCTGGCCCGGCTGGCACCATCATGTGACCCTGGCCTGTCTTGCGCTGCTGTTCCTGTTGAAGGAGCGGTGCGGCGCCCGTGGCCATACGCCACTCTTGAGCGCACGCGACATCGTCGAACTGCTCGCAATCTATCTGCCCCGCCGGCCACGCAACGAATCCGAAGTGCTGCGACAAATGCAGCAACGTCACCTCGCTCGCCAGCGCGACCTCGATAACCGACTGCGGCGGATTAACACCGCGCGTAAAAAACCAGCTGAAAATTAACAAAGTAGAACTAGTACGGGATGCCAATTAAATAAACCGCCCACACGCCGATCACCGCATGACTGGCAGCCACTCCCCAGTAGGAGCGCTCGCGCTGGTACATCCAGCCCCAGAACAGACCGGCGACCAGCGCCAGCATCGCGAACCAAATGCTCAAGTGTACGTGCATTGCGGCGAACACCACGCTAGAGACCACGACCGACCGCCAGCGGTCCTTCACGCCGCCAGCCTTGAAATAGACCTCGAGCGAACCTTGCGTGGCACAGCGAATGAACTCCTGTGCGAACGAGAGAACCACATAACCGATCACGAACAACGCCCAGTAGCCCCAGCCGGCGCCAGCAACCGCCGACAGCACGCCGAGGGGCTCGAAGAGCCGGTGGCCCGATTCAGGGCTCACCCTCAGGAAGAGTAGCTTGGCTCCGAGAGCGAGGACTAGGAGGGGGGTGTTGAGCAGCAGACCCCGACTAACTCCGCGTGCCCAGCCGATCACGCCCATCCCGTAAGCGTCGAAGCCGCCGCCGATTCTCGTTACGAAAGTCCAGGCAAGCCCGAAAAAGACCGCGATAAAGAAGAAAGAGATCAGGCTGTCGGTCGGCAGATATGGCTTCAGAAACTCGCTAAGCGGCACCAGCAAGATGTAAAAGGAAAGCGCGAACAGCATCCTTGCGGCATATACAGCCGAGCCGAGCTGAAGGCGGATGGCCCCGACCTGCTCGGCGTGCTTTCTCTCGATAACCCCGTTGGCGGTTGCAAGACGGTCCACCAGCACGCGCGCCAGGTTTAAGCCAACCCGCGGCCGGATCGACGGAGGGAGATCCGCCAGACTCACGGCTCCCAAGGATACCGGCGTTTCGGCCCGCAAGGTGGCGGAGGCGGGACCGCCGTTAAGAACAGACATTTCGCCGAAGCAGTCGCCCGCGCGCAGGGTGGCGATGCGGACTTGCCGCGCACCGGAGCTGCCGCGCAGAACAGCGATTTCGCCCGAAGCAACGAACCCAACTTCATCGTTGGCCGCGCCCTCTTCGATCAGGATGGCTCCTGCGGGCAATTCGCGGTGCCGGGCAGCTGCCAGCACGACGTCCCGCTCGGATGCCGCCAATTCGGCAAGAATACGGTAGGCTGGAATTGCTATGGGTGTAGGGTCTTTCACGCAAAGTGGGTTGAAACCAGATGCAGAAAACTGTATATGATCCCGCATGAGGGAGAACTCACCAAGGATTGCTACTTAGCGATTGGCGGAGCGACCGGGGCTGAGGCCTGAGTGGAAAATCTGACGAAAGTCGGTTGCGCCCCCGGGAAGTCGGCGACGGTTTGGCCACGTTTGCACGCGGTGGTGCGCCGGAGCGCGGAGCATGGATCGGTAGCGGACCGGGCGTTTCAGGACGACGCGTTCAGGAATATTGGGACAAACCTGATGTCGATCCGTCGCTGATGCGGAATCGCGAAGTTGGCGTAGAAACGGTCGCGAATTGCGCCAGATTGACGCGAATTTCATGTTTCAGAAATAACCGATATTGGGACGGCCCGGCAGCTCACCTCCGTACGAGGTAACGCGCCTCCTCTGAAGCCCCCCCCCGTTTTAGGAACAGCGGATTTTTACCGGTTTCCGGGATCGTACCCACCACGAGAGGGCTGGGGGCAGTCCAGCGGTTGCCCGGTGCCTCCCCGCCAACGACCTCACCCCCGCCACCCGCCCCGGAACGACCGATCCTGATCAA
>CANJIU010000253.1 GCA_947474365.1 Opitutia bacterium
GATACGCCATCTTGAGCACCATGGTGCAGATCATGCAGCGATATCATGACTCCAACCCGAAACCCCGCCGCCCCATGCGTCGCGGCAAATCTGTGGGCCATGCGCAGGGCTAGCCGCATATCCCAGGCGCAACGGGTTCATGTATCTTGGAAATATTGCGGAAGGTTTCGCCTATGATCGGATCGAGGTAATCCGCGGACCGCAGTCGCTCCTGTATGGGAACAATCCCGCCGGCGGAGTAATCAACGTTGTCACCAAGAAGGCGTCGTTTGGGCGAAATTTCTATGAAGCGGAAGCCAAATTCGATAGCAACGGGACGACAAGGTATCTGGGGGACGCGAATATTTCAGGGCAGCTCATTGGGCGCCGTGTCGCGCTTCGGGTGGTTGCCTTGAAATCCGACCAGCAGTATTGGCGGGATATAGTCGGAAAGAAACTCCAAGGGGGCTTTGCGGATTTGGCTGTGGAATTGTTCCCTGCTTCTCAGACCATTCTACGGTTGACGATGGAAGACCGGGATGAAATGTATATTCAGTCGACGAGGAGAATTCTTGTAGCAGGAATTCCTTCCTTGGTCCCGGATAACACTCCGTTGTCACTCTTGCTCGCGCGCAACGACCCCAGTCTCGCGGTAATCGCAGGTGGCATGATCAGCTGGCGAAACGTGGATGCGCTGACGGGAAATTCGTTCTATCGGCATCGTTGGGAAAATTTCAAAACGGCTAACCTGTCATCAAAGCTCACGTCGTGGCTGGACGGGCAAGTGGTCGGAACCCAGAGGACAGTGTTCACCGACAACACCAGTTCCCTGGGTTTTACCAATTTGCGTGCTCCGCTGACGGGTGGAAACCCTCTGAACGCATGGGCAGTCGGCTACCGACCTGGAGGCAGCGAAATCAAAAACGTGGAATATGGCGTGCGTGCGACCCTCAATGCCAAGTTTAAGCTAACAAACATGACACGGAATGAGCTGATTTTCGGCGGGGAGCAGGACGTCAACAGAGGTCGACCAAACAGCCGGGCGGCTTGGGGGAGCAATAACACCAATTATTACGAAGTGGACGGGAGCGGCAAGTTCATCGTGAACCCGGCCCAACTTAACACCGCAGACGGTGGCAGAAACCTGATGCCGGTGCAGTGGGTGGACATTTCCAGCGGAATAGCAGGGTTTGTGGATCCGAGCAGACCCCGAAGCTACACTGTTGGCGGAAAAACCTACGTTTGGGATTACCAAAAATATCCGAATCCAGCGTTTGTCACCCCCACCAACCCCCTTGGTTTTAATGGCGGTCCCAATGGTGCGGGTTATACTTACCAAGAATTTAAGGCGGCCTTTGCGGCACTTTTCACAGATTGGTTTGATGGACGCGTTAGCACCATGTTGGGCGTCCGCCGTGACCTATTGCTCCAGGACCAGCGTGCTACCAACGTCCTCACTACGGGTGCCGGCAACACCGGCAATGCGGGCGTGGTTTGGAAGGTAACAAAACCCGTATCGCTCTACGCCGGTGCATCCTCCAGCTTTTCACCGGGAGGTATTAACGCTCAGACTCGATATGACGGCGGTTCTTTACCGAATGGTCGGGGCAAAGGCACAGAGGCTGGTCTCAAGATAAATGCATTTGACGGCCGCGTTTCCGGCTCGGTGACAGTCTTCCAGACAAAAGCCCAGGATATGATCGCAGCGGTTGATGGCACCACACAGCAGATCGTCGCTCCCACCGGAATCAATGGAAGCTACTGGGCAACGATAAATGCCGCTTCGTATAACTTCAGTGCTGTCACCAAAGGATTGGAGATCACGCTTTCAGCCCGGCCGGTGCGCGGCTGGCGCACGATGCTGGGCTACACTTTGAATCAAGGTCGCGAAGGCGGCGCAGTTGGAATTCCATTCTATTACAATAACGAGTTCCGAACGAATGCGCAGGGACAAGTCTTGTTGAGCGATGGCACTCCACTGCAAGTGCCAGTCGATCCGAAAGTGGCAATCGCGAGCAACGGCAAGACCTATGCGGCAGGCACCGCGACGGAAATCCTGGACATCAACATTCTGAAGTCAGGCGACAGCAATGGCAACTATCGCGCGCAGCTGGACCCGACAAATGGCGGAATCCTGAACGCCGCACAATTGGGTTTGAATATTTCCGGAGTCGGCACCGGCCGGCTCGGTCTCCCGATCAGTCAGCACCAATTGGGATTCGTGCCGGCTAGCCCGACGCTGCTCGTCCGTCGCGGTGGCGACCGCACAATTGGTTATCCCCGGCATTCGTTTACCGTCACCAGCATGTATGATTTTCAGGAGGGATGGCTGAAAGGCGCCGGCATCGGCCTCAATGGCCGGGCGGATTTTGACAGCGTTCGCTACTATTACACTGACCGAGCAGCGGGGAACATTCGACGGCCGCTGTTCGGAAAGGACACCGTCATGACCAATCTTATCGTCCGATATCAATTAAAGCTCGGGAAGAAGGTCAATTTGATCAGCCAGGTTAACATCAACAACCTTTTCAACCAGCAGGAGCTGGAGGTATATCCCAACCTTACGACTGGTCTGCCGGACAACGCTACGCTGAGAAACGATCCGCGCACTGTGGTTTGGACGAATACCTTCAGCTTTTAGCCATCGGGTTCCACCAACTACATCGTGAAACACACCCCCACGCTCCTCATCACGCTGCTGCTCGCGCCACTGGCCGCGGTGTTCGCCGCACCCTCCGCAGACGCCCGCATTGTCATTGCCAGCGAGGCGGGCGCGAAGCTCGGTAGCGATGTGACCAAAGGCGGCGGCAAAGGGTCCGCCGGCAAACCTGCCGCGGCGAACCAGCCCAACGTCCTCTTCATCCTCGCCGACGACCTCGGCTGGGGCGATCTGCGTTGCTATGGTAATCCCGTGATCGACACGCCGACGCTCGATGGGCTGGCGAAGGCGGGAGTTCGGTTCACCGATCATTACTCGCCTTCGCCACTCTGTGCGCCGGCCCGCGCCGGCTACCTGACCGGCCGCTACAATCATCGCACCGGAGCCGTGGATGTGCCGAGCAATCGCGGGCTCGACCGGCTCGATTTGTCCGAGAAGACCTTTGGCGACTACTTTCGTCACGCGGGCTATGCGACGGCGCTCATCGGCAAGTGGCACAACGGCGCGTATTCTCAGGACTACCTGCCGAACCGGCGTGGGTTCGACCTCTTCTTCGGCTTTCCCAACGGCGGGCAGGATTACTGGAAATGGAACCTGCTTCGCAACGACGCCGCCGTGCCGCACGACGGGCGTTATCTCACGGATGCGCTCAACGACGAGGCCATCACGTTCATTCGTGCGCACGGGGCAAAGCCGTTCGCGTTGTGGCTCGCGCATCATGCGCCGCACGGTCCGCTGCAGGCCCCCGAGGCGCTCGTGCAGAAATACCAGAAGCGCCTGGGCCACGACGCCACCAGAGCTGTGGCGGTCACCTATGCCATGATCGAGGCGATGGACACGGGACTGGCACGCGTCTTTCAGACGCTCAAGGACGAGGGCTTGTGGGAGAAAACGATCATCGTTTTCGCGAGCGACAACGGCCCCGTGCTGCGGCACGACCCGGAACTCGGTTCGCAGGTGCGCTTCAACGGAGCCTTCTCCGGTGAAAAGGAGTCGGTCTTGGAAGGAGGCATCCGCGTGCCCGGCATCGTCGCTTGGCCGGGTCACATCCCGGGCGGTCGCGTGGTGTCCACGCCGGTCCACGGCTGTGACTGGCTGCCCACGCTCTACAGCCTCGCGGGAAAGCCCGCGCCGGCCGGCGCCAAGCCGTTCGACGGCCTGAATCTGATGCCCTTGCTTGAAGGAAAACCAGCGCCCGCAGTGACCGGGCGTTTCCTACCCTTCCAACGCAACCGCTACGCGCCCGTGGCGCACGTCAATGCGTCCATCCGCGAAGGCCGCTGGAAGCTGTATTGGCCCGGTGACGTGGCATCGAACAGGAAGGACGGCGGTCGCGACAACCCCTCGTTCCAGCGTGGCGTCGTTTCCCCTCACTGGGAGATGCCGCTCGACCGGCAACTCGACCCGCCCACCACCGCACCGCAACCGCCGCCCCGCCTCTACGATCTCGAGTCCGATCCCGCGGAACAGCATGATCTGGCAGCCGCTCGGCCCGAAATCGTAAAGACCCTCACCGCGAAACATGACGCCTGGTTCGCCGGAGTGGTCGCCGATTGGGAGCAATCCCGCGCCCGCATCGTCGAACAGGATCGCGTTTACTGGAAGGATCGCAGAGCGCCTGATCCCGCGGTGTTGTTCCAGGAATTCTGGCAATGGCAGGCCGCCCCTAAGGGCACCGATCGCAAGACCGCCGATCCGCTGAAGATCTTCCGAGGCTACTGGAGCGACCCGGAGATTCGGCGATGACACCCTGGAAAATTGTCTAACCCGCTCACTCGTGGCAGCGTTGTTCTTGGCGCAGTTGACCGCGCTTGCCGCTCCATCGGGCAAAGCGAACCCCCGCGTCGTCATCGCCAGCGAGGCGGGCGCGAAGATCGCCAGTTGGACCAACTATCGATCAGTCTCAAGTATCACAACGGGGAGGGATTCTCGTTCCAATGTGACCAACCTCTCCTTGGAAGGGACCTTCGGACGAAACCTTTCCGCGCTGCTGAGCTACTCCTATGAGCACGATCGCTACTTTCTAGAAAGCAACGGCACCAACGCGCTGCTCAGCCCAAACGACAACTGACACAGGCCCACTACCAGTATCCAAGGCAACCCCACACCGAGAAGGACCTCGCCATGAAACACTCCATCAAATTCCTCACCGCCTTTCTACTTGCGCCGTTGGCTGCGCTCCACGCTGCCGAGTCCGTCTCGAACCTCCACCCCTACGTCACGGCTGGCGATCCCAACATCGGCAGGGCTTTCCGCATCGCAAGCGGTGA
>CANJIU010000254.1 GCA_947474365.1 Opitutia bacterium
GCGGGCTGCTTGAGGACACGCTGGTGTTGTGGAGCGGCGAATTTGGCCGCACGCCATGGAGCCAGGACCTGAGTGGCACGGCTCCAATTGACAAACACGGACGTGAACATCAGCCCGAGAGTTTCTGCTCCTGGATGGCCGGCGGCGGGATCAAGGCCGGGCTCACGTTTGGCGAAACCGACGAGATGGGTTATCGCGCCGTCGCGGGCAAGATGCACGTCCATGATCTCCACGCGACCATCCTGCACCAACTCGGCATCGACCACACCAAGCTGACCCGCCGGCACCTCGGTCGGGATTACCGGCTCACGGATGTTTACGGCGAGGTCGTGAAGGAAATTATCGCCTGACGATCCCGGCGCGGTTTGTTCCGCCCTGGTTTACCAATGCGGTGGGGAACAAGAACTCCATCCGCGATGGAAGTCGTTGATCGTTCCCTGAATCGATGCAGGCTGGATTGCCAGGCTTTCTCTCTCGTTTGAGGTCCAGCGAAGCCTGACCGCAGGATTTTACGCCGTCGTCACCTCGACCTGTAGAACCTGGCATTGCGGCATCAACTGCTGGGGCTGAACCGCACGGCCAACGCCCCCACCCTCCGCAATCCCTACCGGCTTTTCTGGGCAGCCCACTGCGCGAGGTGGTCGCGCTGGAAGAACGTGCTGGGGACTTGTCCAGCCGCAGACGGTTGGATCTGACAGCCAAAACCGGAGCGTCACTGGGGACAAGACTTCACCGTTCGAACAAGGCCCCCTCAAGTAGGGGAAGAATTCCGCCTCGGAGAGGTACACTGGACCACGTTGTCTACAATACGGTGATTATAGAAACGTGCCAGTCCGACGCAGGTCAGGGAACACTTGCCTGAGGGGTTTCCAACCACAGGGGTCCAATTCGGTTTCCACCGGTCGTACTTAAACCCCTCCAGGATTCGCCCCGGAAAATCCAGTTTTCAATCCGCAGCTATGGCCGCCGGATACCAGCGCAATTTGGCCCAAGTGCGTCAGATCACGCCGAGGGGAAAGGCCTCAAAGAATTCCGGAATCTTGACATGCCCCGTCTGCGCCCGGGCTACCTCCACGTTTGCTGAAGAGTTGAACCATGAACTGGACACGGAGGTCCTTTGCGCATCTTCGTATCTCGTGCCGGTGTTTTGGAACCCACTTTTCGCGTCAAGAGATTTGGCGCTTCGAAAACTTCCTTTTGAGATGCTTAAACTCCACGCGTACACTCATCCCTCTGCGTTTCTGACAATGGCTGCCGTGTTGCTGGCGCTCCCGGCAATTCCGGCCGAAGCTCTCGCCCAGGATCCGCTCTCTAAGAACGAGAGGACGAACAGGGCAAGGGACATGGCGGTGCGACGGCGACCGCTCATTTACAATTCTGACGGCGCTCACATTTTCCAGGGTGAGAAAATTCGCGGCGATGGGTTTCAATACAATCGCGCGACTGATTTCCGTGATCGCCCGTTGTCACTGGCGGAGTTGCTCGAACATGTGGACGAGGTGGCAAACTCACAGGTGACCACCTACGTTTTGAACGGGAACGCCTACGAGACGGTCCTCTACAACAGCGCGCAGGAGCGACGCATGGGGCGCGACGTGCCCATGGAACAGATTCGCACCGATCCAGCCCGATCGACCATTTCGCAATACAACACCGTTCTTGCGCTCAACGCGTTTGAGGCCGCCGGCATCGATCCGTTCCGGGCGCTGGTCGATCGTATCCGCGAACGTGGGATGGAACCAATTGCTGCGGTGCGCATTCAAGGGATGCATGTCGGCGGCGGCGCTGCGACCCGCTCGGCATGGTTGCAAGCGCACCCCGAATGTCTGCTGCGTTCCCCCCGGGGCGGCGGCGGAGGCGATGAGTCGGCCGCGCTCAACTTCGCGCTTCCGGCCGTTCGCGACCGCAAGGCCGCGCTCATTCGCGAGTTCCTCGCCGCTTACGATTGGGACGGCATTGAAATCGATTTTCAGCGGTTTCCGCTTTTCTTCGAAGCCGGGACCGAGCGGGTGAACACGCCGCTCATGACGAAGTTCATGATTCAGCTGCGCGCGGTCGTCGATGAGGTCGGCAAGACCAAAGGACGCCGGCTATTGCTCGCGGTGCGGGTTCCCGAAACGCCCGGGCGCTGCGCCGAGTTGGGGCTCGATCCGATCGCCTGGGCAAACACCGGCCTCATCGATTTCCTTACCCTCGGTCGCTTTCTGAACCAGAACAACAGCTCCGGAAACTCACCGCCGGAGATCGAGATCGATCTTCACGCGTTTCGGTCTGCCATCGCGCGTCCGATTCCGATCTATGGAACATTAAATGTCGTCTACCGGATCCAAATCAAGGATGCCGGCGGCAACACCCGCGAACACTCCCGCCTGCTGACTCCGGCCGACTTTCGCCGCGAAGCCACAAAACTATGGGATCAGGGATTTGAAGGGGTGCAGCTCTACAATTTTTTCATGCATCGAGCCCAGCGACGGGAACCGCCGTTTTTTCTTTTGCAGGAGCTGGGCGATCGTTCGACGATTCGAACCAAACCTTCAGCGGAAGAACGCGCGTGGCTCGCACGATTTCCTCTCGAAGAAGTTCCGGCTGCATTCCGAGAGAAAACAGGGACGCGTTGATTTGAAGCGCGCGAGACCGCTGACGCTGGCCGGTCAGGCGGACTTGAGGGTTGGGGGGACGACAAGGGCCCGATTCCGTTTCCACCCGGAACCCTCTTAACCCCCTCCCGGATCCGATCCCGCTGATAATCCGGTTTCCGATCGGTGAGGTGATCGACAAAGAACCGGTGGCCGGTCCGACCGGCGGCGCGCTGCACAGCCACGTCACGGCGCCGGGTCCGATTTATCTGCAGGGCGACCACACCGCCGTGCCGTACCGGAATCTCTCGCACCGGCCGATCCGGCGGTGAAACGCAGTCGGAGCCAAAACGTCTATCGGGCGCACCGGGAAAAGCGTCTGAGACCGGGAATCTCTTGGCAGCGTTTGTCCGGCCTGTTTCATTGCGGAAAATGACCGTCAGTTTCTCCAGCGTTTGCTTGTCTCTCGGTCTGCTGACTCGTGTTTGCCTGGCCGCTGAACCGTGGACACCGAATTTCGATCTCTACCTCCAGGGCCAGTACGTCTTCGAGCGCCACTGCATCGTCTGCCATGGACCGCGTGGCGACGGACGCGGTGAGATGGCCGCCAAGGTGGAGCCGAGGCCAAGATCGTTTCGCGAAGGGATGTTCAAGTTTCGCTCGACGCCGTTCGGCAAGCTGCCGACGGATGACGACCTCCGCCACACCATTCGACACGGTCTCTCCGGCACGGCCATGGGGATGTTCGTGCAGCTTCCGGACGACGACGTGACCGCCGTGATCGAGTATGTGAAATCATTTTCCCGCCGCTGGAGAAAGCCGGAGAATTACGCGAAGCCACTTCAATTGCCCGCGCCGCCCGCCTGGCTTGGTGACTCGAAGGACCGGGCCGCGCACGCCGCGCGGGGCCAGGCGCTCTTCCAAGCCACTTGCACACCCTGCCACGGCACCGCGGCGGACGGCCAGGGGCCCGCCGCGCCCACGCTCAAAGACATCTGGAATTATCCCGCGAAGCCCTCCGATCTCCGCCAATCCCATCTGCGCTGCGGTGACGGCCCCGCGGATATTTACCGTGTCCTCGCCACGGGGCTGAACGGCACGCCGATGGTGAGTTTCGATGCGACCCTCTCTCCCGACCAACGCTGGGACATCATCACCTGGATTTTGACCCTGAGAGGCCGCTGAAACCTTTTCAGTCCTGCGATTGCCGGAGACTCGGGGACTGATAGATCCCTCCCGGATCAGATCCCCCCGAAAATCCAGTTTCCCGTGAGCCGCAATGTTCATGGCTCCCGAACAGCGGGTCCCCCTCGGCGCCCGAATTTGAGCTGTTCCCGATCGGAAGGTCTGAAAAACACACCCCGGCCCCGGGGCATCCCCACTCCCCTGCAACGTAGTGCCCAAGGGGCGGTGACCCGGTCGCGCAGAGCGACCGCACGCCCCTCCCGCTTGCGGGTAGCTCAAGGTGAAATGGAAACTCTGCCCGCCGCCGTCAGGTCTTCTTCACCAGCCCCAGCGCCTTCTTTACGTTCTGGACGCTAGGCAGGGAGATCCCGACCGCCCTGGCAATTTCCGCCCCGGACTTGCCCGCCTTCACCAGCTTCTGCACCTGGTCGCGGGTGTCATCGGTGATAACCGCCCTCTTCCGGCGTTTCTTCTTGGCGGGTGCCGCCGGCTTCGTGGCGGCCTTGGGTTTGCCCGCAACTGCCGGCGCAGCTGCGGTTTTGGCCTTCCCGGCCTTCGTCACGAGGCCCAACGCTTTCTTAATGTTCTGCACGCTCGGCAGTGAGATCCCGACCGCCTTGGCGATTTCCGCCCCGGTCCTGCCAGCCGTCACCAGTTTCTTGACCTCGGCCTTCATGGCATCGGTGATGACCGCGCTCTTGCGACGCTCCTTCTTAGAGGGCGTCTAAAAAGCCCCTAACGACGTAAGTTTATGATCGTGCGTCGGATCGGTTTCTGATCGAAACTGGGGATGGCAATTCCCAGTACGACGACAAGCTATCCAAGTGATCTGCGAGACGAGGAGTGGACGATCCTCGATCCA
>CANJIU010000255.1 GCA_947474365.1 Opitutia bacterium
ATCCGGGCGCGGCTGGCGGCCCGCGAATACCGCAACGGTGGCACGATTGAAACAGGGGGTCGCCGCAACCGGACCGTGCGCGGGATTGCCGTGGGTTCAAATGACCGAATAGGCCGCCTAATGGAGGCCGGCCGACCAGCGCCGGTTGCACGTTTCGCCCTGACCCTTTCGGACTATGCCCCACACGCTGACTTCGCGCGCCGTCGACGCCGGGGGCGGAGTCCAGCCTTCCCCCGGCGAATGGGCCGGCGCGATCAAGAGCGCCCGGGAGAACAATTCGCAGTGGGAAAGGGAAATCGAGATTTCCGGCTGACCGACGAACCAAATTTGGCTCCGCCTCCGATCCCGTGGGTGGCGTTTATTGCAGTGACCAAATGCGCTACGTGCGCATCCGTGGATTGAACCAGAATCTGACCACCGTGACGATGGACGGAAATCGTCTCGCCAACGGTGCCTCGGCCGGAGCGAACCGGGCTTTCCAGTTTCAAACGGTCAATTCGGAAACGATCGAACGGCTCGAGGTCGTCAAGTTGCCTACGACCGTGAAATACGCCCCTTCACGGCCCCACGTGCATCAGGCCGCGCATGATGACCCAGTGGCCCGGGAACGTGCAGATGTAGGGATAATCGCCGGGCTCCTTGGGCGCCCGGAAACGCAATACCTCTATTTTCCCCGGCTCGACCAGCCGGGTGTGGTAGAGGATTTTGTCTGACGTCGGGATGAAGTCCTTTTTGAGCCCGTCGGGATCCTTGGCCATTTCATTGCCGGCCAGGCCGACCTCGGACTCGGCGCCTGGTTTGATCACGACCACGTTGTGGGCCATGGCGTCGGGATTGGTGAAAGTGAGCTTCACCGGCTGGCCGCACTTCACGGTGAACGTGGTGACGTCGAAGACCATCCGGCCGGGCACGGCGGCGAGGTTGATTTGGGCGACGTCCTTCTGCTTGTCGAAGGCCGCCTCCTGGGCGAGGCGGGACGGCCCGACCTGGCCTCCGCGCAGCTTGTCGGCGCGCGAGCGTTCATCTCTTGGGGCGACGGCGTCTTTTGCTCCGTATCCGGCGACCTCCTGGTCGAAGTTCACGAAAAAGGCTGCGATCTTGCGCGCCATCGGGTCGTTGGTCTCATGGCGGTTCCAGAAGCGCGATAAATTTTCTGACCCGAACGCGGTGCGGATGGCGTACCGCAGATGCCGGCCGGTCGGCCGATCCAAGACGCCCATTACGGCTTCGAGTGCCTCACGGGTGCCGAGGTAGCTGGCGGCAATCACGGCCTCCATGCGGACCAGGCTGTTTTCGTCGTTGGCCCGCTGGCGGAGCTGCTCGATGCCGTCGCCGAGCTCGGCGGACCAGTACCGCAGCTGCCCGGTGGCCGCACTGCGCGCGAGATGGGAATCGCACCGCAGCACATCCTTGAGCAACGGCGCGTTCGCTCCGCCGACGGTGCGATAGGTCCAGATCGCCTCCACTTGGTGATGACGAAAACCGGGGTCTTTCGGATCGAGCCGTGCCACCCAGGTGTCCAGCGCGGATTTGACCTCGGTGGCTGGCCGCTCATGCAGTTCGCGCTTGGCCCAGTAACGATAACGGTAGTGCGGGCTCTTCAACAATTCGAGCAAGGCGGGAACGGACGCGCCGGCGATCGACGGCGGGTCGGCGAGCTTCGCTCCCTTCGGCACGACGCGCCAGATGCGGCCGGACTTGCCATCGCGGCGCTCGTCACGGAGCGAAAATGTCATCTGGCCGACAATCGGATTATAGAAGTCGCAGATGTACATATCGCCCCGCGGGCCCACTTTCACGTCCGTCGGGACGAAGCTCAGGTCTTTGGAGAAGATGATGTCGCCCAGATAGTCCTCTTCGTAGTGATCATCTTTCTCCACCCAGCGGTGCATTTCGATGCGCACGGACGGCTTGTAGCGTGCCTTGATGAAGCCGCCCTGAAGTTCCTTCGGCCAGAAATCGAAATCCACGAATTCATGGCCGGCGGTACCGTTATAGCCGGAAATGCCCGCGGCCGCCGGGTGTTGTTCCGGATAGGGCGCGTTCGTGGCGTGGAAGCTGCTCGCAAAGATCGGATGGCTCGTCACGTGATGGCCCCAGCCATCAAACGTCACGCCCCAGGGATTCGTGGAGGGATAGTTGCCAAAGGAAACCAGCTTGTGGGTCTCGGGGCGGAACCGGAACCAGGCGGAATTGTAGGCGCGGACCGGGCCGTACGGGGTTTCGACCTGGGTGTGGAGAAAAATGGAATCGCGGAAGAGCAGGTCGCCATCCGGCGTCCAGACAAAATCGTGCAGCCCGTGATGAGAGTCCTCGATGCCAAAGCCGGTCAGCACCTGCCGGCGAAAGTCCGCCTTGCCGTCGCCATCCGTGTCCTTGAGAAAAAGCAGGTGCGGCGCGCCCGTGACATAGACGCCGCCGTCGCCGAATTCGAACGCGAGCGGGATTCGCAGTTTGTCCGCCCAGACCGAGCAGGTGTCGGCTTTGCCGTCGCCGTTGGTGTCCTCGAGGATGATGATCCGGTCGCGCGGCCCCTCGCCATAGACATCCGGATACGACGGGGAGCAGCTGACCCAGAGGCGACCGCGGTTGTCCCACCGCATCTGGATGGGATTCGCCAGTTCGGGAAACTGCTCCTCGGAGGCGAAGAGATTCACCTCAAAGCGCGGATCGATCTTGAAGGCGGCGAACTCGTCCTGCGGGCTCAGCCAGGCGACGGGCAGGGGCGCCTTCGCCGTCGGGGGCAGCGGCGGCAGATTCGAGTCATCGACCGGCTGGCCCGGGAAGGATTTGCCGCGGGCGATTTCCCAGATGCGTTGATCGCGGTTGGCGACCTTGAGATCGAAATTGCGCATCACGGGGAGGAAGTCGCGCTCGCCGAAAGCCTTGTTGCGATCGCCCGTGTAATAAAAGGTGTCGAGCGGCCGGTAGCGGCGGAAGAGGAATTGGTTCTTCTCGACGACGGCGGCGCGCAACTCGGCGTTTTCCCTCGGCGCGGCGGTGCCAAAGGTCTCGCGATAGAGCACGTGGCCCAGCAGCGCGTAGCCGGCGTCCTCGAGGTGGACGCCATTGAAGGTGAGATCCGTGGCCGGACTGGCCATCGCGGCCAGGGTGGCGTCGAACACATTGGCGAAACCGACCTTTTGTTCCGCCGCAACCGTGGCCATGGCGCGGGTGTAGGCGGCGAGGCGCGCGTTGTTGAGGTCGGCCGCCGGCACGCCGCGGACGTTTTCGTTGCCCGTGGGCGAGACCAGCACGAGGCGCGGCGCGGTGCGGCCGTTGTACGCATTCGCCTTTACTTCCTGGATGAACGTCGTGAGCCGCTGCCGAAACTCCGGAAGCTTTTCGACGCCGGCAAAGGATTCGTTGAAACCAAACGCGGCGAAGATGACGTCGGCTTTCTGCACCGTGAGATGCTGGTGGAGGGTGCCGAAATTCTTCGGCCGCGGCATCAGTCCCGGTTCATCCGCCGACCACGCCAGCGTGCGAATCACCAGGTGGTGGTTCGGATGCCCCAGCTGGAGCAAGGCCTCGAAATGGGGAAACTGCGCACCGCGATCGAAAAGCGTGTTGCCGATGAAGACGATGCGATCGCCCTTCTTCAGGCGCAGCGGCAGGGCGGTGTCGACCGGGGCGACCTTGCCCGGCTGGGGCGCGGTGTCTTCGTATATCCCATACTGCTTGAGAGCGGCCGCAGACTCCTCCGCCTTGGGTTTGGCGCTGACGTGTTCGTGGTGTTCGGTCTTGGCGCACCCGGGGAGCAAGAGAGCCGCGGAAATCAGGGCGGCAAGGCGGAGGGCTGCGGGCGAAGGAATTGTCATGAAGGATCGCAGGAAGTGGGGAGGGTGCACGCGGAAGAATCCGGGGAAGAGCGCGCAGCGTCGACGGGTCGACTATTTTGGCCGGGCACTGCCGTCAATGGCGATTGCGGTCGGCGCGAAAGATCTTCGTTTTGAGTGCGTACTGTTGTGACGCGGCTCGCTCGTGCTTCCGATTGGTGGGAGGTAGGAGACAAGCCTGCTTGCCGGCGAAGAAAGATGATTTTTGTTGGTGCGCGCCGGGAATCGCCGGCCAGCAGGCTCCTGCCCCGGATCAAATTTCTCGAAGCTTGCCCCGCGGATTTTTGCTCCGCACATGTAGTTATTCCACCATGCTGACCCCCGAAAGCCGCCGGCGCGATTTTCCCACGCTCGCGTCGCTCACCTATCTCAATACCGCGGGGGGCCAAAAGGGGTCAGGCGCGAAACGTGCAACCGGCGCCGGGCGCCGCGGCTCGATTAGTAGCGGTTTCGAGCTTGTTGGAGCCGCGTTTGAGCCGGAGGCGACAGCGTGGTTACGCCTTAGGACCACGTTGTCCCGGCGCTCCAACGTGGCTACGCTATCTCTGGAAAGGGATTGGCGGATTATTCGGTCGTTTGAACCCACCGGCAATCCCGCGCACCGCCCGATCGCGGCGATTCCTGCTTCAATCACGCCTCGGTTGCGGATTTCGCGGACCGCTAGCCACG
>CANJIU010000256.1 GCA_947474365.1 Opitutia bacterium
CAAATATATTTCGAACAGACCGGCACACGATCCGCGAAAATGCCCCAGGCATTTTCATTTAGCAGCCTGTCGGTTCCGTTCGGCCAACATTCGTTTGCCCCAGATCGGACTTCCTAAGTCCGACAGGCTGCTAGGGAAATCGGCTTGAGTATTCGCTATTCGCGAATACCGTATTCCAATGTTCACCAAGCCTCAAGATGTCGTTGTGGCCCTAAAACTCTGTTTAAATGAGACTTCTCGAAGTTACGCTGAACTCGCGGATGCACTGGGCATGAGTGCCTCGGAAGTCCATGCCGCCGTTAGACGGCTAGGCGAAGCCCGGCTCGTTGATTCCGAAACCCGAGAGATGCGCCGCGACGCCTTCCGCAACTTCCTTGTTCACGGTGTCCCTTATGCGTTCCCCGCTAGGCCGAAAGAGGTCACCCGTGGAATGCCAACCGCGTGGGCGGCGCCGGCGATGGCCGGCAAGTTCAGTCCGTCGGAGCAAATCCCTCCAGTTTGGCCGGACCCAGAAGGAACCGTCCAAGGTGCATCTGTAGAACCGCTCTATCGCAGCGTGCCCGGGGCAGCCCGACGCGATCCAGCCCTCTACGACCTACTCGCGCTCGTCGATGCTCTTCGCATCGGTCGAGCACGGGAACGCAGCCTCGCCGAGAAGGAAATCGCGCAGCGCCTGACTCAACATGTCGCAGCCTAATTTGGCCGCCATGAAAGCCGTTGCCGAACGGCTCGACAGTCTCGGCATGGACTACGCTTTCGTAGGGGGCTCCATCGTGAACCTGTTGCTCGACGATCCGGGATTGTCGCCAGCGCGGCCGACCGACGATGTCGATGTCATCCTCGAAGCCGTGACTTCGCAGCGCTACTCGGACGTGGAGGCCAAGCTTCGCCGTCTTGGTTTTGACCATGACATGAGCGAGGGCGCCCCGCGCTGCCGCTGGGTGCTCGGCAAGGTCACCGTGGACATCATGCCATCCGAGGGCGAGTTCCTCGGCCTAAATACGGCGTGGTTCAAGGAAGCCTTGGCTTCGTCGACCGAGCGTGCGTTCGGACACACGAAACTGAAGTTGATTTCCCCGGTCGCATTTTTGGCCACGAAGCACGTCGCCTTCGTCGATCGGGGCGGCGGTGACTACTACGCCAGCCACGACCTGGAGGACCTCGTCACCGTCGTCGACGGGTGTGACAAGATCGTGGCGGACGTGAGGGAAGCTCCGGCGGCCCTTCGAGGCTACGTCGTCGAATCCGTTCGCAGGTTGGTGTCGAACCCCGCATTCACGGAAGCGTTGCCAGGTCATCTGCCACCCGATCGGGCCAGCCAACAGAGACTGCCAAGTCTCCGGCGGAAACTTCAACTCATTGCAGCGATCAGTTTGCCGGGCGGCAAACTCGGCGCGGACGAATCACAATAGAAGGGATACGAAAGGTGGCGCCGAATCTGGAGCATGGGGTGGGGGGCTACCTGATGTCCGTGGGGCGGACCCCCAGCTTTCACCCAGAAACAGAACGTGTTTCCACCAGGCCTCTCGACCTCGTGCCCGTATTCGCCGTGCGGCTTTGGACGTTGCGGCGTATGGGTGCCAGCCCGTTGAACTTTTGATTCCGGTGTTCTGAGTTAAAGTGGGCGTCAGAGCGCCTCCAACGCGGCAATCTCAAGGAGTTCCTCAAGGAGCTCCGGGTGACGTTGTTGGAGGAATTTTTTGACCTTGGCATTGTCGAGCAGTTTGCGGACGTAGCGCTGCGCCGCCCCCAGGTGCAGGGTGTTCTGGCCAAACTGGTCCTGAAAGATGCGAAAATCCCGCTCAAGGGACTCCATCTCCTTTTCCATCCGGCCGATTTCCTCCGCGGTCATGCCCTTCACCTTCTTGGGTAGATCGGGCTTCACCAGCTGCGCCGGCGTCGTGCCGACGAGGAGCGCGCGGGCGTAGGCGAAGGTGAAGTTGTTACCGCTGACCATCAGCTGGGCCATTTCTATCTGACGGAGCGCCTTCGCCTGTTTCAGGATTTGCAGGGCACGCTCCGTGATTGGCTTCTCCTTCAGGAGCTGAATCGCTTCCGCGTGGAGTCCGTCGAGGAGGTCTTTTCCGCGGGTGATTTTCTTGATATCGATGTTGAGGGCCTTCGCGATCTGCTCCTCGGTGACGCCGCAATCCAGCGCCTTCATGATCATCCGATGCTCCTGGATGAGCGAAAGCCGGTTGACCGGCCAAAGTAGCGCCATGCCGAAACGCAAACCTGTCGCGGAACTCAACCGCTTGGTGGCGCGCCTGGCTGCCGCCCCCGACCGAGCCAGCGGCGATGCCATCCGCAAGCAGATACTCGACGGGTTCTACGGGTCCCCTGCCCACTAGCTTTTTCCACAGCTTTCCCTGGCCTCGAAGAGGTCGAATCCGAAACGACGATCTGAAGTTGGGTTTGGAGGTTCTTCGGTCCTTCGTGCACTGGCGCCTGCTTCTGGTTTTCCACGACGTGGGCGCCGGAAATGTCGTTTCGCCTGGCTGGAAGAATCTGCTAAGTGTCGCTCGCACGGCGTCAGTCAACGTCGTCGTTGTAAGTTTAACGCTTCTTTGCCGCTTCAAGTTTAGCGTTCACGCTCGTGTTTGTGGAAATTGTTTAACACCTCCCGGTTTGTGATAAACACGCCAGTGGTCCACCAATTGTTTCTCCCGGGAGTGAACCCCGCTTGATTTACGCTGAGTCCGCACCTTGAGGTGAGGTGAATTTTACGGCGCGCGACGGCTCAAAACCAGCGCAATTGCTTGTGATTCCGGTAGTTCCCTCTGGTTGGGTTGTAGTTCGGCAAATTGACCGAGACACGACTGGCGCATTGGCCTCCCAACTGCTAGGCTTCGCGGTGAATATGGGGTTAGCCACACTCCGATCTTAACCTATGAGCGTATCCAAGAAGTCCACTACCAAGTCCACCAAGTCGCCCGCCCCTGCGACCAAACCTGCCGTCGCGGCCAAGCCCGTCCCGGCTAAGCCTATCGCGGTAAAGCCCGTTGTCGCCAAGCCTGCGCCAGCGAAAACGCCGGCCAAGAAGGTGAAGCCGGCGACCCCGGTCGTTCCGCCCGTCAAGGCAACCCCGGTTGCTGAGGTCTCCCCGGCACCGGTGGCCAAGCCGGTCGTGAAAGCCGTCGAGCCCCGGCCCGTCCTCACGACGATCGCGGCACGTGTTGACGTTGGATTCGGCAATTCCCTTTTCATTCGCGGTGAGGGAGCGGGCCTGAGCTGGGACAAGGGTACGGCGATGGACTGCATCGGCGCCGACCTATGGCAGATCGTGATTTCCGAGTCGGTCCGCCCGGTCACTTTCAAATTTCTGGTCAACGATCTGTCATGGAGCGCCGGCCCCGACTATTCGGCCGCGGGTGGAACGACGGTGATGTTGACGCCGGAATTCTGACGGGTTTTCCCCCGGCCGGCTTAACCACTGCCGGGGGATTCCTTCGGGTCGGGATTTATCGCGATTAGTCGTTCGCGGAGTCTCACCATTGCGGCATCGCGATCGGCGAGTTGGTCGGCGGTGACCAACTCGCCTCGCATGCGCACGCGGGAAAAGGGTTTGGGCACGTAAAAGCGATCCCAGCTGCGCAATCGCCATGCCGAATCGAAATCGCCGCCGATGAGGAGGAGTGGGACTTTGGCCCGGCGCCCGACGATGACGACTCCCGGTTTCAAGTCGTAGCACGGGCCCCGGGGTCCGTCCGGGGTGAGCCCGATGTCGTGTCCGGCGTGCACCATTTCGACGAGCGCGCTGGCCGCTTCGCGTCCGAGGCGGCTGCTGGAGCCCCGCACCGTGCGTACGCCGCAGAGCGAGAAAAACGCCGTCAACCACGCGCCGTCCTGGCTGGCGCTGACGAGGGCATAGGCTGGCCGGCCGCCCCGGTAGCGGCGGACGATTTCCGCGGCCAGAAAGAGCCGGTTGTGCCAGAGCACCATCGAAATCGGCTCGTCCTTTTTCTGGTAGTTCCGCAGGTCCTCGGGCGGAGTCTCGAAGCGGAGAGACATTCCCCAGAGCCGGACGAGCAATCCCAGCGGCCAGAGCACAGCGCGACGCCATCCGGAAATTTCGTGGATGTGGGCGGACGGAGCCGGTTTCGCTGGCGGAGAGGCTGGGGGAGGAGGATTCAGGCGTGGGTTTTGTTGTCGAAAGCGCGCCATCCGCCAAGCGAAACCACGCGAGCGGCAGGCGGCGATTGACGAGCCGTCCGTTCGCCGACAGGTACCGCGCATGCCTTCTGCGTTTTTGCCCTGTCCGTATCTGCCTTTGCCGCGCGAGGGGATGGACTGGCGATCGCTGCACGCATTTCGGGAAACGGAACGCGGGGCGGAGTTTTATTTTGCCTGTCTCGAATACGGCCACGCCCTTTGGTTGCAGGGGTACGCCGCCCGCGCCCTGTTGTGTCTCGACCGGGCGTTGGGTGCGGACTTGAACGGAGCGGAACCGATCCTG
>CANJIU010000257.1 GCA_947474365.1 Opitutia bacterium
CCGCCGACCCGACGAAAGCCCTCAGCGAGCCCGTCGAGTTCATCACCTTCAATCCACAGGAACGCCCCTGGGAAGCCCATGGCGAATGGAACCAAAACCCGAACAAAAGCTGGATCGAAGGATCATGGATGGTGAAGCGCAATGGCCGATACTACCTGACCTACTCTGCCGCTGGAAAACAATTCCGCACCTACGCCATGGGCTGCTTTGTCGGTTCCTCGCCGCTGGGGCCATTTCTGCCGCAGAAACGCAATCCTATCCTCCGCACGGTCGACGGGCTGATCACCGGCCCCGCCCACGGCTGCATCGTCACTGGGCCGGAGAACCAGCTCTGGGCCTTTTACAGCGTGCCGGCGGGCGTGGCGTATATATTCGAAAGCCGTATCGGTATGGATCGCGCGGAGATCGATGCCAATGGCGAACTCGTCGTGCATGGCGCGACGTCGCTCCCGCAGTGGTTGCCAGGAAAAATGCCGCCGGGCGCCAAATCCGCCGATACCGGCTGGCTCCCGATCAACGGCCTCGTGCATACGCTCGGCTCCACCTCTGCCCCGAATTTGTCAGGTCGCCTCGCCGTGGACAACGAGATGCGCACCTGGTGGCAGCCAGCCGAAGGCGACACGCAGCCGACGCTCACTAGCACCTTCGGCGCGCCCGCCACCATCCATGCCGTGCGCCTCATCTGGCGCGACATCGGTCTCGACACGAAGCGCGGCGTCATGCCCGGCCCCTTCCACTACCGCGTGGAACTCGAAACCGCCAAGGGCCAGTGGACCACGATTCTCGACCGCAGCGAGAACACCGAAGACCTGCTCATCGATTACCGCGAATGCAAACCCACCACCGGCACGCGAGCCCGGTTGGTCATTCTCGGCTCACCGAAAGGCATCACCCCCGGCGTCGCCGAGTTCACCGTTTTTGGCAAAACCATCATTTCAAAATAATCCGACCATGAAACACACCCTCACGATCCTCACCACCCTTCTGCTCGCGCCGCTCACCGTGCTGCATGCGGCCGATGCGCCGAAGCAGAAACCCAACCTCGTCATTATCTTCACCGACGACATGGGCTATGCCGACATCGGCGCATACGGCTGCAAAGACATCCCCACACCCCATCTCGACCGGCTCGCCGCCGAGGGCACCAAGTTCACCAGCGCCTACACCGTTGCGCCCGTCTGCGTCCCTTCGCGCATGGGCCTCATGAGCGGGAAGTTCGCGGCGCGGTTCGGCGTCTTCAACAACGTCTATGCACCGGAGCAAAACCAGCTCTGGATGCAGCAGACCACGCTGGCCGACGTGCTCAAGGCGCGTGGCTATCGCACCGCCAACATCGGCAAATGGCATCTCAGCGGCAACAGCAGCGGGCATAGCAGCGATGATCTCGGCGGCTTCCAGTTCAAACCGCCCCACGAGCGCGGCTTCGACGAGTTCGTCGGCATCACCGGCGGCATGCACACCTTCTGGAAAGGCACCGGGCTCGCGAGGCTCAAGGATGGCAAATACCAGCGATTCGAGTCGCCCGATTACCTCACCGATTTCTTCGGCACCGAGGCCTGCGAGTTCATCGAACGGAACAAGTCGCAGCCCTTCTTCCTCTATCTCGCCTTCAACGCGCCCCATGCTCCGCTGCACGGCCTCGACGAAGACCAGGCCGCCATCGCCGCCGTCCACATCAGCGCCGACCGCCGCAAATACGCCGCCATGATCCGCGCCATTGACCGGAACGTCGGCCGCGTGATGGACCAGTTGCGCGAACTCGGCCTCGCGGACAATACCCTCACCGTCTTCGCCAACGACAACGGCGGCGGTGGCAACAACGCCCACGAGTACACCCGCAACACCGCCATCAACCGTCCGTATCGCGGCCACAAGTTCGACGTGGGGGAAGGCGGGGTGCGCGTGCCTTTCATCATGCGCTGGCCCGGCCAGGTGCCCGCCGGCAAAACCTTCGATGGCATCGTCAGCCTGGTGGATGTGTTCCCGACCTTCGCCAAAGCAGCCGGGGCGTCGGTCCCGTCCGATTCGGCCAAAGCCGAGTCCACCGTGGATGGCGTGGATCTCCTCCCCTTCGTGAAAGGCGAGAAATCCGGCCATGCTCACGACATCCTCTGCTGGCAGCAGCGAATCTGGGCCAAACCCAACGAACGCAAACCCGGCGGCCCCGGCTACCCTTACAACCTCGCCGTCCGCAGCGGCGATTGGAAGGCCATCAAGCTCGACCAATCCTTCGACGGCACAAACGACTCCCGCGCCTGGGAACTCTACGACCTGAGTCGCGACCCCGCCGAACTGAACGACCTCGCCTCCGAGTTCCCTGAAAAGGTCAAGGAACTCAGCGATGCCTTCTTCGCCTGGCAGAAACAGATGCCCAAACCCGTGCTAATGCCCGCCGCGACCAAAACCCAAGCGAAACCCGAAGAGAAGCAACCATGAAACACATCCTCAGCATTCTCACCACCCTGCTGCTCGCGCCGCTGGCCGCACTCCACGCCGCTGACGCATCATCAAAGACAAGCGAACCCAATCCGCCCAGCTCCTTCTGCAATCCGCTGCCAATTCCCAATTATCCCTTGGGAAAAGATGCCGTCGGCGTGACGAATGGCGAACCTGGAGGACAGGGCTGGTTGCGAGGTTACACGGAGCAGTTCCGTGCGCTGGCGGATCCGACAGTGCTTTGGCTCGACGGCAAGTGGTATCTCTATCCCTCATCCGACATGGCCTGGGTTAGTGCTGACAACGGCGGAACTTGGGAATACCATCCGCTGAACGTGCGCGATACGGGTTGGTCTCCGACGGTGGTTCGGCATCGGGGGCGTTTTCTCCTCACCGGCAACGCCCCGGCCATCTACGCTTCAAGTTCTCCCCTCGGACCCTTCGAGAAGCTCGGTGATACTCCTGCCGTCACCAGCGCCAAGGTCTCGCCCACCTGGGATAAGATGCTTTTTTCGGATGATGACGGGCGGCTTTTTCTGTACTTCGGCTGCACCGAGGCAGGCGGCATCTGGGGCATGGAACTTGACGCCGCCGACCCGACGAAGGCTCTCAGCAAACCCATTTTATTCTTCTCCTTCGATCCGCAGAAACATCCATGGGAAGCCCTGGGAGACTGGAATCAGGACAGCACCAAAGGCTGGCTCGAAGGATCGTGGATGCTGAAGCGCAATGGCCGATACTACCTGACTTACTCCGCCGCAGGCACCCCCTACCGCACCTACGCGATGGGCTGCTATGTATCCTCCTCCCCGCTCGGACCCTTTACGCCTCAGAAGCACAATCCGATCCTCCGCACCGTGGACGGGCTGATCACCGGGAGCGCCGCAGGCTGCATCGTGGCCGGGCCGGAGAATCAACTCTGGGCTTTCTACACGATCCGAGCGAGTGTGGCGCACGTTTTCGAGCGCCGCATCGGCATGGATCGCGCGGAGATTGACGCCAACGGTGAACTCGTCGTTCACAGCGCGACTTCGCTCCCGCAGTGGTTGCCGGGAAAAATGCCGCCGGACCAGAAAAGCCCGGATACTGGCTGGCTCCCGATCAATGGCGGCACGCTGACCCTCGGCTCTTCCTGTGCGCCCAACCTGCCGGGTTCCTATGCCGTCGACAATGAGATGAGGACATGGTGGCAGCCTGCGGAAGGCGATAAGCAACCCTCCTTGATCAGCACCTTCCGTGCACAGGCCACCATTCACGCGGTGCGTCTCATCTGGCGGGACATCGGCCTCGACACGAAGCGCGGCGTCAACCCCGGTCCCTTCCGCTACCGCGTGGAACTCGAAGCCGCCAAGGATCAGTGGACCACGATCCTCGACCGAAGCGAGAGCACCGAAGACCTGCTCATCGACTACCGCGAATGCAAGCCCACCACCGGCACCCGCGCCCGGTTAGTAATTCTTGGCACACCAAAAGGCATCACCCCAGGCGTCGCCGAGTTCACCGTCTTTGGCAAAACTGTCGTTACCAAATAGCCCGCACATGAAACCCACCCTTACTCTGTTCACCGCCCTGCTGCTCGCACCGATAGCCGCACTGCATGCGGCTGATGCGCCACACAAACAACCCAACCTCGTCATCATTTTGACCGACGACATGGGCTATGCCGATTTGAAGGCGTTCGGCGACTCGGAGATTCCCACACCGCACCTCGACCGACTAGCGGCGGAAGGAACTAAGTTTACCAGCGCATATACCGTCGCCCCGATCTGCGTTCCTTCGCGCATGGGCCTCATGAGCGGGAAGTTCCCGGCGAGGTTCGGCGTCTTTAACAACGTCTATGAGCCGGAGCAAAACCAGCTCTGGATGCAGCAGACCACGCTGGCCGACGTGCTCAAATCGCGTGGCTATCGCACC
>CANJIU010000258.1 GCA_947474365.1 Opitutia bacterium
AGGGCCGTGCGTGGAATGAGCAATACCTGCTGCGCGCGTTCCTGATGAACAACGCGGCGTATCGCATCGAGCTCTTTACTGGTTGGCTGTTCAATACACGTCACGATTGGTTCCGCGAACGCATGCCGATGTGTGCGCGCGGCGGCGGCGGCCAAATCTGGCTGCGGAAGCTGAGCCGGTGAGTGCGGGGCGCGGCCCTCGGTCCCGGCCATCTCGATTTCCGGAAGATGGCAGGGAATATCGGATACAGTGAAATGTCAGGCCGGTCGAGTTCCTGTGCGACGCCTTGGCGGCCGGCCGATTGAAGGCTGGCGTCGGGTGTCGACGGCGGCTATTTCCGCGGGTTGTGAACCATACCCCATCCCCACGTCGGCACCCCACCTTTGGTGCCGTGCGCCTGCTGGTCCTCGCCGCTCTGATCGCCGTCCAAGGGGCATCTGCTCAATCCGCTCCGCCCGCTCCCCCCGCCACGACGGGAAGGCCAAGCGCGGTGCCCGTCGCCGTCTCGTCGTCGTCGGATTCCCCCGTGGTGGAACTTTCTCCCTTCCGCGTGCAGGCGGAGGGCGATGCCGGCTATCAGGCCGCTAACACCACGAGTGGAAGCCGGTTGAAGTCGCGGCTCAAGGACACCCCCGCGTCGATTTCGCCCTTCACCCCGGAATTTCTCTCCGACATCGGTGCGACCAGCCTCCAGGACATGATGGCCTACGCCACCAACGTGGAATTCGAGTCCGAGGATGCCACCAACGGGTTCAACAACTCCGACGGCCGTTTCGCCACCGCCACCGACTATCGCTTCCGCATGCGCGGCAGCACGGGGGGCACCTCACTCGACTACGTCGCCTCCGCCGTCCCCGTCGATCTCTACAACGTGGAACGCGTCGAGGTCGCCAGCGGTCCCAACTCAATTCTTTTTGGACTGGGAAACGCCGGCGGCAATGTTTCGCTCACCACCAAGCGGGCGGACGCGAACCGAAACCGGACCACCCTCACCAACGTGATCGCATCGTGGGACTACGAGCGTTTCACCGCCGACCAAAATTTCGTGTTGGTGAAGCAAAAACTCGGGTTGCGCCTGCTCGGCCTTTATCAAAACGCCGGCGGCTGGAAGTACTGGGATTCCAACGATCAAAAACGCCTGGGCGGGGCGCTGATGTACAAGCCGTTCAAGCACACCACGGTTCACGTCAGCTATGACACCGGCCGCCATGATGCCAGCACCACCATCAACTGGAACGCTGCGGATCAAGTCACCGCGTGGTTTGCCGCGGGGCGTCCGCTGGGCGACAGCGTTGCCGTCGGAGGCACGACCCGGAACAACACCAGCAACCGCTACACGTTCGTCGAGAACGACAACACCGTGTACAACTACCGGCAGGAACTTGCCAGTACTCGAATCTACAACAGCGAAACCCTCCTGCCTCCGGCGCTGTCGGCGTATGCCTACAATTTGGTGGGCCCCGGTGGCCTGCGGCACCAGCGCTTTCGCAGCCACTCCGTGCTGGTGGAGCAAAAAGCCGGGGGATTGGACTTCGAGTTCGGCTATTTTCACAATGGGAACGATGTGACGGCCCTCAGCAATGGCGGACAGGCGATCCTTTTTGCCGATCCCAACGTCACCATCCCCCCGGCCTCGTTTGTCGGCAGCGTGCCCAATCGGCGGGCTGGTCAGCTCTATTTTGAGCAGCCCTGGACCAGGGACACGATCGATCAGGTCAATGACGTCGTCCGCCTGACCACCGCGTGGGAAAAGGATTTGGGCAAATGGTTCGGGCGCCACCGTCTGGCTGGTTTGGTGGAGCATTCCGCGTCCGACCGCCGGCGTTACCTGAAGGACGAGATTTTCGCCAATCAGTTCAACGCGGCGATTACCGCCACCGCCAATCCCGAGGGTGCGCAGAATCAGGTGCTGCGTCGCCACTATGTGACGGAAGGCGACTTTCGGACGTACTATGTGGGCAACGGCTTGATTCCCACTCCGGAGTTCGCGTTTGGCGGCAACACCTACCACTCCCAGTACGTTTCCCGCACCAAGGCCAACGCGCACACCAAGCAGGGGATCAACTCCTACATGCTCGCGGCCCAAAGCTTCTGGTGGAACAACCGCTTGGTGACCACTCTGGGGTACCGCGTGGATGAGATCACGTTTCGCAACGAAAGGGAGAATCGCGTCAGCAATCCCAACGACCCGCGCATTCTCAATCGGACCCGCGTGTTGAACGAATGGGATTTCACCGGTGCCTACGACCAGAACGCCTACCAGCCGCGCACGTTTTCCACCGGCGCGGTGTTTCATGTGACAAACCGCCTCTCGCTTTTCTACAACGCCGCCACCAACCGGGGCACGCCGCGGTTTGACCGCACGGTCCTGCCGGACGGGGGCGTTCCGCCGCCCACTCAGGGCAAGAGTCAGGACTACGGCGTCATGCTCGATCTCATGGGCGACGACCGCTTCTTTCTGCGGTTGACTCGCTACGACACCAAACAGCTTCGCGACGCGCCCATCGTGCCCAACAGCGTGGCCGTCGAAACCGCCACCGGGCTCGGCGGTACCAACTTGGTCACGATTTACGATGCGCTGCTGAGCGCGGGGAAGATCACGCCGGCGCAATACGACGACCAACTCGTGTTTTACAGCTCCGGCATGGTCGATGTCTTCACGAAGGGGTACGAAGCTGAGTTCGTGGCGAATCCCACGAAGAGCATCTCCGTCCGCTTCGGCTATTCCTACTCCGATCGTACCCGCGCCAACATTTTCGAGGAGATCTTCAGTTACTACGGCGCCAACGCCCCCAAGTGGCTTGCGCTCGCCGCGGGCAACCCGAGCCTCATCAACACCATCAAGAGCGAACTGGACCTCGTTTATAGCAAGCTGGACGATCAGCTCGATGTGCAGAGCGGCGGGCTGGGCACGCGTCCGCACAAATTTAATCTTACCGGTCGCTATCAGTTCCGCGAAGGCCTCCTCAAAGCGCTCACCGTCGGCGGTGCCGTCCGCTATCAAAGCCCGAACACGATGTCGTTCAATCGCGCGACGGGAGCCACCACCAAGGGCAACGAAACCCTGTTCGGCGACGCCTTCGCGTCCTATCAACGCAAATCGCCCTGGGGCCGGGGCACCGTGAAGTTCCAGGTGAATGTTCGCAACCTCACCAACGACTACCTTGTCGGTCTCGGACGCCGCAACGCGGACGGCAACGCAATCCGGCGCGTCTATTTGAATGAGCCGCGCAATATCCGGTTCACGACGACTCTTGATTTTTGATCGAGACAGGCCGGGACAGAACGATTGACGGAAAACGCCAGTCGGTGGAGGTGGAGCCGAGGAGGAATGCGCGACGGGGTGACACCATCCCGCGGTACGCCGCCTACTTCACGACGGCTGATTCCGGCTGCTAGGACCACGGCTTGGGATTCAATCGCGCGAGCAGGCTCGGCCGGATCGCATTCGCACAGCAATGATTTCCCAGCGGATTGTAGTGCCCGACCCAATGCTTTGCGACATACTCCTTGATGTCGCCCTTGAACCGCGCGAAGCCATCTTTGTGCGCCTTCATCAGGTCGACAAACGGCTGATCCGCCCGCACACCCTCGTTTGCGAAACGGGTCACGGAACGGGGCGGATATGACAGCACGAACAGGACTTGCGTGCGGTTCGCGCGCAATCACGTCGATTTTTTCCACGATTCGCTCCGGCCGTTTCCTGAAAAACAGACCAAGGGGCGCGATTCTACCTCGGAGAATCCGTCCTACGGCCATTTTGACGCCCTCATGCTGTATGGCATGCTCCGCGAGGCGCGGCCGCGCCGGATCATCGAGGTCGGGTCGGGGTTCAGTTCCGCGGCGATGCTCGATCTCAATGAAAAGGTCCTCGGTGGTGGTGTGCAGTTTACGTTCATCGACCCCGACATGATCCGGCTCCGCAAACTGCTGCGGGAGGGCGACGCCGGCCGGGTGACGCTGATCGAGAAACGGGTGCAGGAAGTGCCGCTCGAGACGTTTGCGACGCTCGGCGCGAATGACGTGCTCTTCATCGACTCGTCGCATGTGAGCAAAATCGGCAGCGATGTGAACCGGCTTTATTTCGACGTTCTGCCGGTGTTGGCGCCGGGTGTGCTGATTCATATTCACGACGTCGCCGGCAACCTGGAGTATCCGCGCGAGTGGCTGGAGGAGGGCCGTGCGTGGAATGAGCAATACCTGCTGCGCGCGTTCCTGATGAACAACGCGGCGTATCGCATCGAGCTCTTTACTGGTTGGCTGTTCAATACACGTCACGATTGGTTCCGCGAACGCATGCCGATGTGTGCGCGCGGCGGCGGC
>CANJIU010000259.1 GCA_947474365.1 Opitutia bacterium
AAAACCCGTCCCTCCCGCCGTGCTCCGCACGGCGCTCAGCAGCCCGTCAGAGTTGGGCCTCCCGTCGCCGGAAAAATTTTGGAAAATCACCCCCAAGCCTGATTTTCCAAGTCCGACGGGCTGCTAGTGTGTGGCTCAATGCCGATCGCAAGGTGAAGGGCGTGGATATCGCGCTCACCGCGTCACCCACCTCGAACTGGCGCCTCCGCGTTTCGTCCGCGCTTACCGATGGCAAGATCGGTACGACGAAGAGTTACGCCCAACTGTACAACGATCAGTTCTATCAAAACAACCAGGGCCAGGTCACCTACCGCGACGGGTCGGTGGTATTTGTCCGCCCCACCTACATCGCCAGCGAGCATGCGAGCCAGCCGACCGTCCCCGAAGGGACGGCAAGCGCCATACCGCTGACCATCGCGATGATGAGTTCACCGGGCAATTCGTACTACGCGAATCCCACGCCGGTGACCGGCCAAATCAGTTCGTCCTCCGCCGCCGCCCAAGTGCTGCGCTGGGTGGATCCCGCCCGGGGCCCCATTCTAACCGGCGTGGCGGGGCTCCCGATCAGCCGGATGCAGATCAATCCCGGGTTCACGCCGCCCGGCATGATCCCGGCGACTGTCGCCGGCGATGTGACCACGGGTTACCCGAAGTACAGTCTCAATCTGACCAGCATGCATACCGTTTCCCGCGGCCTCGCAAAAGGCCTGCGGCTTGGTGGCACCGTCGGGTTGAGCTGGCAGCACCGTGGCCATTATTTTTACCCCGGCGGCGTCGGCGTGGACAGCAATCGAACCCTGTTCTTCCGGCCCGACCGCCGACGCGTCGACTTCATGCTCGGCTACGAGCGCCGAATGGAACGTTTCACCTGGAGCACTCAGGTCAACGTCCAGAATGCGTTCAATCACTACGACGTGATCGTTCTGCCCAGCAGCGTCACGGGCTTCGCCGGTGTCTTGAATGCGACGTTCAGCGAGCAACCGCGATCCTACGTCTGGACCAACACCATCAAGTTCTGATCGCGTTTCCGTACCGCTGACGCCGTTCCGGAAAGTGGTCAGCAGCGGTCACCCCGGTCGTAACCCGCATGCTCGCACTTCTCTTGCCCTTAACTCCTCGATCTCACGCATGAAAGGAACATCCCCCGTCGGCCCTCAAATCAATCGCCGGCATCTGCTCCAAGGACTTGGCACAACGCTGGCGTTGTCGGCCCTGGATGCGATCGCTCCATTGCGCGCCGCCAACGCCCGTACGGCAGCCGGCGGTGACGCCCGCCAGCGGGCGGTCCGACGCCGCCGCGGCATCATCTACAACAACGACGGCTATGATGTCTTCCATCCCGAGGCACCGGCGACCAAAGAGGGCTTCCTGTCCGTGCGGATGGATCACATCACCGACTGCGGCGTGGACACGGTCTTCTACTGCACGACCATCAGCAGCCTGTTCACGCACCGCAGCAAAGTGCTGGAACTCTATGGCGGAACCGCCGGCCCCGGTGCGGCCCGAACCAACCGCATCCTGCCCGCGCTCCGCGAACTCGGCACCGACCCGCTCCAACTCGTCATCGAACGCTGCCGTCAGCAGAAGATAGAAGTCTTCTGGACGCTGCGCTTGAACGATATTCACGACTACACCCGGACCACCAGCCGCCGGGCCCGCTGGAAGCACGAGCGGCCGGAACTCGTGATGGGCACGCCCGCGGAAGCGGCCCGCTTCGATCAGCGGGATCCGCGCGCCATCTGGACCCTCGCCGATTTCGAGCAGAGGGAAAATCGCGACCGGATGGTCACGGCCGTCGCCGAGGTCCTCGAGAATTACGACGTCGATGGCATCGATTTGGATTTTCTCCGGCACGCGTGCTATTTCAAGGAAACGCGGTTGGGCGAGCCGGTCACGGCCGCCCACCGCCAACTGCTGACGGACATGCTTCGGCAGATCCGCGCGCTCGTGCGCGCGAGCAGCGAGCGCAAGGGCAGGCCCATCCTGCTTTCCGCCCGTCTGCTGGAGACCATGGCCCAAAACCGGCGCTTCGGCTTCGATCTCGATCAATGGATCGATACCGAGCTCCTCGACTTCATCATCCTCGGCGGCTTCACCCCGTTCACGTCTCCCGCCCGCGAACTCGTGGAATGGTGCCACCAACGTAGCGTGCCGGTCTACGGCTGCATCGTGGAAGAAGGCCTCCGCCACGCCAAGTGGTCCGGCCCACCCGTACCGAATGCCGAGCTGACGCCCCACAGCCTGGAATCCTGGCGTGCGGCCGCCGCCAATACGTGGGCGGTTGGTTTCGACGGCATCATGACCTTCAATCTATTCGCCGATCGCTCCAGTCGAGAAATCTGCCGCAACGTTCTCCAAGATATCGGCGATCCCAAAAAACTCCTGGGTAAGGACAAGCTCTTCGGTCTCGAGCACCTTCAGGACGACGATTACTGCTTCCTCTTCGGTACCGTGTCCCGGGAAGGTCGGCTGCCGCTCACCATCCGCAAGGGCACCACCGTCAAACGAGTGGTCCCGGTCGCCGATGACATCACCGCCTTGGCCGCTCGCATCCGGCGTATGAAGTTGCGGCTCTACTTGGATCATTTCCGGACACCCGACAAAGTAGAGGTGCGATTGAACGGCGTGGAGCTAACCACGAACGCGGCGGAACCGCAGTGGCTCGCGGCCGAAGTCCCAACCAGCGCCGTGAAACAAGGTCCGAACGAACTGGCCATCTCCTTCAAGAGTGGTGAGTCCGCTTCTTGGACGTTAACCCTCCGGTCAGTCGAACTCACCGTGCAATACGGGTGAGCGCGGACCCGTTCGATCGCTTTTCCGGTTCATCCCGCGAGAATAGATTCTTTCGGTAACGTAATTTCTTGAGCCGGCAGACGGCTGCCAAGATGGAACGAGCCGAACGGGGTCTGGCTTTGGTGCTTGGGGCACGGATGCTGGCGTAGGTCTGCTTGCGGTTTGACTCATCCGTCAGTCACGCTTGACTGCCACGCATGAAAACCAACATCCGGGCCTTTCAGCGCGACTTTCCCCGCATGCGCCGACTCGCGGCCGCCGGCACCGTGATCGTCGTGGAGTCCGAGGGGCAATCGTTCGAGTTTCGCCGCCGTCGGGCGGGCACCGGCGTGCTCGGCTGCATGACCGGCCGCGCCAAGCTTGGCAAACTCCGCGAGGGTCCCGCCATCCCGCTCGAAGAGTGGGGCGCCCTCGCCCAATGAAGTTCCTGCTCGATACCCACGCGGTGCTGTGGATCGCGGAGTCCTCCCCACGGCTCTCGCCAAAGATTCGGACGCTCGCGGGCAAATGCGATGCCGAGGATTTTGCCCTCGCCGCGATCAGTCTGCTGGAAATCGCCCGCAAAGCGCGCACCGGAGAAATCGACCTCTCGCCCGATCCGGCCTCGTGGCTCGAAGACCTCGGCCACCGGTTCCGGATCTTGCCGCTCACGCCCCGCATCGCGTGGCGTTCGGTTGAGTTGGACTGGCCGCATAAAGATCCCGCCGACCGGCTCATCTGCGCCACCGCGATCGAGCACAAGCTCCCGCTGATCACGCACGACCAGGAAATCACCCGCTGGGGAGGTGTGCCCGTCGTGTGGTGACGATCCGCCGAATGCAGAGTCAGCGATCTTTCCACAAATGATTCGCCTCCCTCGCCCCCGCACCGCGCTGCCCCTTCTCTGCGCGACCCTCGCCACCGTCGCCACCTCCGCCGCCGAGCCCGCCCGCTCCTACCCCGACCGCGTCGCCACCGTCACCGGCACACCCGGCTGCGTCGCCTTCTGGGATTTCGTGCAACGCGAACCCGCCGGCGCACATCGCTTCACCGCCCATGTGCCGGCCAACGCGAGGAACGATTTCGCCCTCGATGCTGGCAACTACGTCCACGACTACTGGGGCGAAGGCCGCGAGGCCACCTACGCGGATTTCCCCCTCCTCGGCCGCGGGCCCTTCGGCGAGGCCATTCGCATCCGCCAGGAAACCGATGCCACGTTTCGCCCACTGCTCTTCGTGCCGCGCGCCCGGCTTCAAGACTCGCCGATCGATCTCAAAGGCCCCCATCAATCCGTCACCGTCGTCGTCTGGGCGATTCGCGAGAGCGGTAACCACGCCCTCGCCGGCATCTGGCACGAAGGCACCGACCTGAAACAAAACGAGACCACCGGCATCAAGAAGGTCGAGCGCGGCCAGCGCCAATACGCCCTCTTCGCCGGCCTCAACAAGGAAGGTACTGCCTGCGGCCATGTCTCCGAAAACGGAGCC
>CANJIU010000260.1 GCA_947474365.1 Opitutia bacterium
AAACGTGGCCACACGATCACCCTCTCCGTTCGACTCCTGCCGAAACCCTCCGAATCGCGCAACCTCGGCATGGAAGCGGACGTCTGGGCGAAGGAAGGCATCGTCGATGTGATCGTCACATGCAATCACAGGGCGTCCATCGATTTCGACATTCCGCTCGCCGAGTGGCGCACCTGGACGGGTCAAAAGGTGCCGATCGTTCCCGGTGCGGACTCAGGCATCGCCGAAAACGGCAAACGCCGGTTCGCGACGTTCGAAGAATACCTCCGTTGGGCCCGCATCATGCACGAACGAGGCGCGAAAGGCCTCTACCTTTTCAATCTTTTCCAACATCCGCAGGACGGCCCCGTCTGGAACGGCGTCCTTCCGGGAGGTCTCGCACCGCTGGCCGCGCTGCACGCCGTTGATCCAAAAATCTAAACGACTGTTCCGTCAGCGCCGGGAAAGCGTGCAAAACTGCCTGCGCAGTTGCCCGCATCCATCCGCACCGATCCCAAATGGACCGCGCAAGCGACCAAGGATGCAAAACAGGATTTCACCAGCATCCCCTTCGATGGGATCACGCCAAACAAACTCGCCTGCGACACCACCCTGCGCGTATTGCCAGATGGTTCCTGGGTGATGGCGATCCTCGGAGGCGGCGACGCCGAGCCACGACCGGAGAATCACGTCCTCCTGACGCGGAGCCACGGCAAGGGAAAGACCTGGAGCCCGATGCAGCCGCTCGACTTTGGGTTTCCGCGCGAGGGCGACACCATCGCCATGCTGCCGAGCGAGCTGATGGTGCTGAAGGATCGTTGCACCCTCTTCTTCGCGACGCACGACGGCACCTTCTCCGGTTGGAAGGAATGGATGACGCACAGCGAGGACAGTTGCCGCACTTGGAGCAAACTCCCCTGCAAGACGGGCTGCGCAAGGCTTCCTGTTCATCCAGGCGAACTCGGATCGAGAGATCGTGCCGCGAGGCGCCGGCGAGATGCTGGCGATGGCGCGCTCATCCGGCCGCAGGCCGGAGCCCTGGTCCGCACGTACTGACGCCCGAGTGAACTGCTATTCACTTGGGTCAGGATGTGCTGGGGCTGGGGCTTGGCCCCAGCGGCGTGATGAGCATCCCGTTGGCGCGCCTGCGCGGAGCCAGTCGAATCAATGCCGTTAACCGCTCCGGGGGCAGACAAGTAGAAGTTGCCAGACCCTTCGGTGCAGACGAGATCATCCTGACGAGCGAGATGAGGTTGACGGCGGCGAACTTCTGGGAAGAAGGGGGGGAGAGGGCGCTGGTATCGCCTCGGTCAAGGCCATCAGCGAGCCGATGCAGCACAATTGTTGGTGCATGGTTGGGTGGCTCGGTGGTTGTTCGGAGTGAATCTCCGATGGCATATCCGTTGCTCTGGGTGCAGTGGCGTGGGGTTTGCTGCGGGCGTCCGCGAATTCATTGCCGGGTGACGAGCGGTGCGGCCGATTTTATCCATGCGAGTGTCACTTTGATACATTCTGAAGGCTTGCGTTGTGTGGTATTATTTAGCGATCAGGGTTTGCCCTGCCTCTTCGTTATTTCCTCACCGCGCCGACTTTGACCTTCCTCCATGCCCCCGGCCGATCCCGCCATGACCCGCTGGTTTGCCGAGCACGTGCAACCGCACGAGGCGATGCTGCGCGCATGGCTGCGCAACCAGTTCAAGAGCGAGGATGACATCGACGATCTGCTGCAGGAGACCTACCTGCGGCTCTTGCGGACGCGCGAGCAGCGCGAAGTCACCTCGCCCAAGGCCTTTCTCTTCGCGGTGGCGCGCAACCTGGCGCTCGACCGCCTGCGGCGCCGCGAAGTCCTCCCCACGAAATCCTTAGTGGAGAATGATGTCCTGTCCGTCCTAGAAGAGGGCGGTGGTATCCCGGAGACCATCGCCCATAATCAGGAACTAGAACTCTTGACCGAGGCCATCCAGTCACTACCCGATCGCTGCCGCCAGATTTTCACACTGCGGAAGGTCTACGGCATGTCGCAGCCGGAAATCGCGCAGCAGCTTGGTCTGTCGGAAAATACCGTTTCCGCCCAGCTCACGCTCGGCGTCAAGAAGTGCATGGCGTTCATGCTGCGGTGCCGGCGCGAACGGGAGGGGCTGTGGCCATGAAACCGGAACCCAACCACCCATCGCCCGACCTAACCGTGGAATCAGCCGCGGCCGATTGGCTCGTACGGCATGACCGCGGCCTCACGCCCCGGCAGCAAGATGAGTTCCTCCAGTGGCTCGCCGCCAGCCCCGCGCATCGCGAGTCGTTCGACCGGCACCGGCGCCTGTGGGGCGATTTCAACGCGCTCGCGCAATGGCGCCCCGAGCACAGCTCGGTGCCCAACCCGGATCTCCTCGCGCGCCCCCGGCGGGCCCGCGTGTTGCGCTGGTGGGCGCCGGTCGCGTTCGCTGCAGCGGCGGGAATCGCGCTCGCGATTTGGTGGTCTCCGGTCCAGCGGTTGCCGTCGGCCGAGATGCTTTCGCTGGCCGCTGTGAGTTACCGGCAGGAAACGCTGTCCGACGGATCGGTCCTCGACCTGAACCGCGGAGCCCACGTGGTGGTGCAGTTTTCGCGCTCCGAGCGTCGCGTGTTGCTCGCAGAGGGTGAAGCGCAGTTTACCGTGGCCAAGAATCCGACGCGCCCCTTCATCGTGCGCGCGGGTGGCGTCGACGTGCGGGCGGTTGGCACTGTTTTTAACGTGAAGCTCGCCGGCCCCAACCTAGACGTACTGGTCACCGAAGGCACGGTGCGGGTCTCCCAATCGGCCCCGCCCCAGAGCCCGGGAGGCGAAGCCACGGCGCCCGTCGGCGCGCCGCCGGAGGTGCTGGCGATGGTGTCGGCGGGGGAGCGGACCCTGGTTGGCCTGGCCGAAGTGATGGCGCCATCCGTGGTGGTGCCTGTTTCCAAGCAGGAAGTGACGCACCTGCTCGACTGGCAGCCGCGGCTGCTCGATTTCAATTCCGAGCCGTTGGCTGACGTCGTGGCGGTCTTCAACCGCCGTAGCTCCGCGCGGCTCGTGATTGGCGACGAGGCGCTGCGGACGCTTCCGATCGTTGCGTCCATCCGTTCGGACAACGTCGACGGCTTTGTCCGCCTCCTTGAAGCCACGATGGGAGTTCGCGCCGAGCGCCGATCCGACGGCGAAATCGTATTGCGGCGGGGTCAGTGAGACGGGCGTCGCCGCGTCTGCGAAGGAGGCGTGTTCGCCTAGCTCGCGGCAGTGCGGCGCGAAATACGCCATTTCGTAGCAAGGCCGTCCTCCCTTCAGGCGCCGGTCAGCCCGCGGTGAAAAAAGCCTTAGCATGAAAAAATCCTTAGCGTGAAAACGACCCTCATTCGTCTCGGCCTGCATCCCAGTGTTTTCTCCACTCCGATGCCCCCGCTCACGGTCTCAGCTCGACCCCGCTCGCCCCCGTGGGCCGGCGGACAATGGGTCGTGCTCTTGCTGCTGTTTGCGGCCTTCGTCGGTGGGGCGGGAGCCGCCGCGGACGCGGGACGTCGTCGCTTCGACATCCCTGAGGGCGCCGCGGTCACTACGATCAAGCGCGCCGCGCTGCAGGCTGGGCTTGAGATCGTATACTCCCCCACCGTGGTCGAAGGCGTGCAGACGCCGGCGGTCGTCGGCGAGTTTGTTCCGCGCGAAGCCCTTACCAGGCTCCTGGCCAACACCGGGCTCCTTCTCGTCGAGGACAAGCAGACCGGAGCTCTGTCCATCACGCGACGAGCCCCCGCACAGCCAAAGGCGCGGTCACCAGACTCCGGCCCTGCTGGAAACGGAAACTCTGAAACCACCCATAAAGGCGCTACACCCATGAAATCACGCACCCTGTTTGCTGTCCTCGCCGGCTGGCTCGCCGCCGGCGCCGCGGTCGATGGCCAGACCACATCCTCATCTCACGCTGCCGACACTGCCAGTATGGCGAGCAGCCAGTCCACGGCGGTTGTTTCGGGCTTCGTGAGCAATGCGGTCACCGGCAGGACCCTCGTCGGGGCTCGCGTGGAGATGCCTCAGCTGAATCGTAGCGGTGTCACGGACAACACAGGTCGCTATGTCATCGCAGCGGTGCCGGCAGGCTCGTATGAGATCGTCGCCTCGTACGCCGGACTCGACGCGAAAAGGAGCGTCGCCAACAGCGACGGCCGGTCACCCCAAGCGATCAATTTCTCTCTGACCTCAGCCGTCTATGCCATGG
>CANJIU010000261.1 GCA_947474365.1 Opitutia bacterium
AAAACCCGTCCCTCCCGCCGTGCTCCGCACGGCGCTCAGCAGCCCGTCAGAGTTGGGCCTCCCGTCGCCGGAAAAATTTTGGAAAATCACCCCCAAGCCTGATTTTCCAAGTCCGACGGGCTGCTAGGTCCGGAGTCCGCGGTCCGCCACTTTGTCCTCGTTGCGGCGGTTGACGGGGGCGGTCTTCTTTTCGACCGGCTTCGCCGCCTTCTTGAGCACCTTGATCATGCTCACAAAATCCGCCGGCAACGGAGCCCGCAGATCCAATTCCTTGCCCGTGATCGGATGGGTCAGCACCAGATGTTCGGCGTGCAACATCACTCGCTCGGGCTGCATGGGAAGCCGCGGATCCGGTTTCCAGCCGTAGAGCGGATCACCGAGAATCGGGTGTCCGAGCGATTTGAGGTGCACGCGGATTTGATGGGTGCGGCCGGTGAAAATCTGGCAACGCATCAGCGCCGCGATGTCGCCGTACGTCTCGACGCGTTCCCACGACGTCCGCGCGGGACGTCCGCCCTCGCCAATGGTCATCCGATGCCGGTGCGTGGGATGGCGCGCAATCGCGCTGTTGATCGTGCCGCTCAGCAATTGCGGCACGCCCGCGACGAGCGCGACGTAGAACTTTTTCAGACTGCGCGTTGCAAACTGATCCGCGAGCGCCCGGTGCGCCTTGTCGGTCTTGGCCACGACGATCACGCCGGTGGTCTCCTTGTCGAGCCGGTGGACGATCCCGGGCCGCTCCACGCCGCCGATGCCGCTCAACGTCTCCGCGCAATGCCCCAGCAACGCGTGCACCAGCGTGTCCTCGCCGGTCGCGGCGCCCGGATGGACGACCATGCCGGCGGCCTTATTGACCGCGAGCATGTGCTTGTCCTCGAACAGCACGTCGAGCGGGATGTCGACGCCCTTGATTTCCATCGGCACGACGTCGGGAAAGGAAAACTCCAGCACATCGTCGCCGGCGACGGAATGGTCGCGCTTGATGACGGTGCCCCGACACGTCACATGCCCGGCGTCAAACGCGCGTTGCAGGGCGGTGCGGCTGTGCTCGGGGAAGGCAATCGCGAGCGCCTTGTCCGCCCGAAGCGAACGGATGCCGGACGGCACAGTGTAGGTTTGAAGCATTCGATTGGTTTTCGTTCACGCCGTCGGACGGGAGAGTCGCTCGATTTCGCCGCACATGCCAGCGCGCAATTCGGGAGAAACGTCGGCAACCTCCCAGCCGTGGCGCGCCACCCGGGCGAGTTCACCGGCGGTGAAGCCAAGATCGCGGGTCAGCGTTTCGTATTCTTCGTTGATCGTGTTGGCGAAACAAAGCGGGTCATCCGTGCTCACGGTGCAGCGCACGCCCGCCTGCATCAACCGCCGGATCGGATGCGCCGGGAGCGACGGGACGACCTGGAGCCCGACGTTGCTGATCGGGCAGACGTCAAACGTCACGCCCTCGTCGGCGGCGAGTGCCACCACCGTCGGATCCTCGACGGCGCGAACGCCGTGCTGAATGCGGCGCACCCCCAGCACCTCGATGGCTTCGCGCACCCGCGCGGGACCGTCGAACTCGCCGGCGTGGCACTTGGTGATTTTCCCCGCGGCTCGAAGTTTCGCCCAGACCTCCGCGGTGTCAGGATGCGTTGGCATTTGCTCGTACCCGTGCAGGTCGACTCCGGCCAGATCGTCCCACGTGTGCAGCTGGTCGATGGTCGGGCGGAGCACACCGCCGAAATCGCTGCGCAGCATGCCAGTGAAGATCCGCACCTCAAGTCCGGCGGGCACGGCCGCGCGGATTGCCGCAATGATCTCCGGTCCGGGCAGGTTGATGAAGTGCGTGACGGGAAGATGAAAGCTCGTCTCCACGTAGCGCACGTTCTGCGCGACATGCTGGGCAAAGATGACCTTCGCCGCTTCGTGGTAGCGCTCCGCATCGGTAAACCACGGAAGGGCGTGCTCGAGCAGAATACGCTCAAAGTCCGGAAACGTTGCGTACCGGTAAGAGCGCGCGCGAAACGGCGGATTCTCCGGCCATTTTACAGGGTCCAACGCCGTCAGTAATTCGTAGGGCAAGGCGCCTTCGACGTGAAGGTGGGTTTCCGTTTTCGGAATCGCCTGGATGAATGAGGTCAGATCAGACATGGCGCGCGGAAGGCGCGGAGCACACGGAATGAGGGGAATTCTCCCGTGATTCTGCGTGGGCAAGCCGACAGTTTCATTTCTTCCCCAACAGGAATTCCGGATTCAGCTTGTGCAGCGCCTTCGGAAGGAAAATGCCATCCTTCCGGATCAATTTACCGTCAAACCAGACCTCGCCGCCACCGTACTCCGGGCGCTGGATGCACACCATGTCCCAGTGCACCTGAGAACGATTGCCGTTGCCAACGCCCTCGTAAGCCTGGCCCGGCGTGAAGTGGAACGAGCCCGCGATCTTTTCGTCGAACAGGATGTCGCGCATCGGCTCGAGGATGTGCGGGTTGAAGCCCAGGGCGAATTCGCCGACGTAGCGCGCGCCAGCGTCACTGTCCAAAATCTCGTTGAGCCGTTTCGTATTGGTGGAGGTGGCCTCGACGATTTTCCCCTGCTTGAACACGAGCCGGATGCGGTCGAACGAAGCTCCGAGGTAGACGGTCGGAGCGTTGTACTGGATCACGCCTTCGACGCTATCCTTCACCGGACAGGAGAAAACTTCGCCATCGGGAATGTTGCGCAGACCGCCGCAGGTCTGGGCCCCGATGCCCTTGATCGAGAAACGCAGGTCGGTGCCCGGGCCCTTGAGGTGCACGCGGTCGGTCTTCGTCATGAGGTCGGCGAGTGCCTTCATGCCCGGCGCCATCCGCGCGTAGTCGAGGGTGCAGACCTTGAAGAAAAAATCCTCAAACGCCTCGGTGCTCATGCCCGCCTGCTGGGCCATGGCGGAGCTCGGCCAGCGCAGCACGACCCACTTGGTTTTCCCAACCCGATGATCGAGCACCGGCTTCATCAGCCGAGACACGAGCTGCACTTTTTCGGAGGGAACGTCCGAGGCCTCGAAGATGTTTCCCGAACCGCGCAGTGCGATGTAGGCGTCCATCTTTTGCATCCGGGCGAGTTCCACCTCGGCATGCGGGGCATACTGCGCCTCCTCGGCGCCGAGCGAGAGCTCCCGGGTGATGCGGGCGCGGTTAATCTGGACGTAGGGATGAGCTCCGCGCGCGCGAGTCGCCCGGATGAGGGCGATGACCATCGCATCGGGAATGTCGAACGCGTCGATGAGCACGCGCTCCCCTTTTTTCAACGCGGTCGAGAAACTCGTGAGGCCCTCCGCCAACTGGGTAAACCGTGGATCGATGATCATGTTGGGGCGCAACTAACGCGACGGAGCCCGGAAGCCGCAAGGGGAAAGGTGGGCGGGACGAGAACGCCCGCCCCAGCTACTTCGCCCCACTCTGCGGAAAACAGATTCGCCCGACCGCCTCGTCGAAGTCGGCCGCCCCGGTGAGAATCTCGATTTCAAGCCGCAAATAATACAGCGGAAGCGGACACGGCAGGCTCTCGCTGATGCGCACGGCATCTTTTTCCGTCGTGACGAGACACTCGGCCCGCTCGCTTTCGGCCAGAGTGAACAGCTCGGCGATGTCCTCTTTCTCGAAGCGATAGTGGTCGAGAAAACGCTCCCGGCCCACGAGCGACGCGCCGAGGTCGCGGAGGAATTTCTCAAAGCTCTCCGGCGTGGCGATGCCGCTGAAGGCGAACACCCGGCGCCCCTTCAGAAATGTCAGCGGCATCCGCGCATCTGGCGCATCCAGAGCGACGCCGAAGCGCTGCAGATACTGCGGCCGGTGGGCGCATTCGATGATGTCGACGCCCGGGTTGTGCTCCGCGATGAGCGCCTCGAGCTCCGGGTCGCGCTGGCCATTGGACTTGGTGAGAAAAATGTAGCTCGCCCGCTTCAGATGCTTGATCGGTTCGCGCAGAATCCCGCGGGGCAGCAGATGGCCGTTGCCGAAGGGATTCGTCTTGTCGACGAGCAGAAGGTTCAGCCGGCCCTTGAGCGGCAGGTACTGAAATCCATCGTCGAGCACCAGGGTGTCGCAGCCGAATTTCTTAATCGCAAACTCGCCCGCCTTCACCCGGTTCTTGTCGACGAGCACGATGACGCCGGGAAGGTTGCGCGCGAGCATGTAGGGCTCGTCGCCGGCCTGCTCGCTGTCG
>CANJIU010000262.1 GCA_947474365.1 Opitutia bacterium
CACCGGCACGCAACGCCGCTTCCAACTCGATGCGTTCTTCCAAGTTCAAATGGGCTTTGGCCATCGCAGCCCTTTGCGCGCGCGCCGCGGCGGGGGCAAGCTCAGGAACGTTCGGAGGACCGCCAATCCGGTCCTCCGAACGTTCCTGAGCTTCGAGGGGAGGCTCGCCTGAGATGATACTACAAGAGACAATCGCTTCGTTATACATGGTGCTTTCCTTCAGATGAGATCTTCGAACTCATCCTTGAGCGCGCCAGGCGAGGAAAACCGCGCCGTCGGATTATACCGTCGGGATTCGGTAATGCGATTTTTTCTCTGTCCGACTGTCTAATCGGTGGGTCCACCTCACCGCCAATCCCACCGGCCGTCGTTTCACCTCAGCCCCGCAGTCCTCAACCACGCTTATGGCCCCACACAATCAAGTATCGATTCTCGTCATCGAAGACGATAAGCCCGTGCGAAGATTATTGATCGATATGCTCGAGAAAAATGGCTTTTCCGTCGTCGCCGTGGACAACGGCACCGAGGGTCTAGCCTTGGCGTCTCGCGATCTGCCTTCGCTGATCATTACGGATGTGAAAATGCCGGGGATGACGGGCTTGGAACTGTTGGAGACCCTTCGTGGCGACGAAGCACTCCGGTCGATTCCAGTGATCGTAATCTCGGCAAATGTCGACCGCGCCACCACGCGTCGGGGAATGGAGCTGGGCGCGGCGGACTTCATCACCAAGCCGTTTACCGAAGAGGAAGTCCTGCACTCCATCGTCACACGGCTGGAGAAGAAGGAACTGATCGATGAGCTCGATGCCTTCGCTCATACCGTGGCTCATGACCTGAAGAGTCCGCTCACTACGCTGACCGGCCGGCTTGAGCTTCTCGGCATACTTCTCGAAACAGCCGACAAGGCCACGCTTCGGCATCAGGTTGAGGAGGCCGTCAAATCCTCATTCCGCTTGGTCAGCATCATTGATGAGTTGCTCGTTCTGGCCGGGGTGCGTCGGCACGCGGTGAAATGCGTGCCCCTCGATATGGGAGCCATCGTGGCGGAGTCGCTTGATTGTTTGGACAGCATCCTGCGGACCCAAAAGGCGAAGGTGCAGACGCCGCCGACGTGGCCAATCGCAATCGGCCACGCGCCATGGCTCATGCATGTGTGGGTCAACTACATCAGCAATGCTGTAAAATACGGCGGCAATCCGCCCCAGATTGCGCTCGGTGCGGACATCTCGCCCAGAGGAGACTTCGTCCGATTCTGGGTAAAAGATGATGGGCCGGGTTTGGACAAAGCAGGGCGACAGCAAATGTTTGTTCCCTTCACACGCATCTCATCGATGCGAGCGAAGGGCCATGGCTTGGGCTTGTCTATCGTGAGCCGCATTGTGGAGAAACTCGGCGGCCAGGCGGGGGTGGAAAGTGAGCCGGGGCAAGGAGCCCAATTTTGGTTTGAGCTGCCGGTGGCGCCACGCCCTGTAGCCCCGGAAAACGTGCGCAACTCGGCGGAGGGATAGTGCCATTCATCCGGGACTTTTTCGGGACAACCGGCCCCCAACCTGACGTAATTTGTGCGATGCTTTCCCTAACTTGAGAGTGCCGCATTCGGAAGGGGTTTCGGTTTAAGCGGCGAGGCGAGTTCCCTCGATACGCTGGAGATCGAGGCGCTGGCGGAGGAACCGGGCAACCTTACGAAACAAGAACTGCTGCACGCCCTGCCAGAGGATGAGGCCCTGAAAAGCTGATGCAAACGCAACTGCAGGAAGTGCTCGAAGCGGAGATGGAGGAGGCGCTGCTTGCCGGCAAAGGTGAACGCATCACCGGCCGGCTCGGCTATCCCGAGTTCGTCAGTTCGCGGAACGCTTTTCATACGCTTTTCATGCGGTGCAAGCGTTTGCGCAGAGTATGCGGTAATTTTCGGCACTACATTTGCGATCAGGCGCGGGCCTTTCAGCAGGCGCAGACCGAGATGGGCGAGGAGTTGGGCGGTGGCGGGTTCGAGCGTGGCGACGACGCGCAGGCGCAGCTCGTTGCGCGCACCGCTGCGCAGGACCGGCAGGAGCACGTTGACACTTTTGACGCCGGCGAGCTGTTGGACGAGTTGCCGCGCGCAGGTGCCAGGCCCTTGGCACGCATCCATTGTTCGAGCGAGCGCCACATCGCCAGTGCGAGAAAACACACGAGCAGGTGCTCCCGCCCCCGGTCCTCCATGTGGTGAAACCGCGGCCGCAGGCCCAGAGCGCTTTGGGCGGTGCGAAACGCCGCTTCCGCCTGCGTGAGCTGGATATACCCGCGCCACAATTGCGCCGGATCGGTTTCCTCACAGTTGGTGCGGAGCAGATACGCGCCTTTCTGGCGGTGCGCTTTTTGGCCCGCGTCCACGGTGCTCGCGATCTGGAGGTCAACCGCGCAGCCGGTCGCGTCGCGTTGGACGGTGGCCTGGATAATCGCCGCGGCGGCGGGAAACTGGCCCAACGCCCGGCCGATCCGCCGGCCCACCGCTTCCTGGTCGGTTTGCGGTGTGCGGCGCAGCCACGCCGCGATCTTCCCGAGCGTCGCGCTCAGGCCCTCGCTCTGACGCTGGAGCATGGCGCGTTCTTTTTCCGCGCGCGCGGCGCTGCGGCAGAGGACGTGTCTTTCGCCCGGCGGTCCGCCCTCGTGCGCGACAAAGCGCACTTCCAGCCCCGCCTGCGCCTCCTGCCAGTCGGACTTTTCCAACAGCTTCGCTTCGTGCTGGCGCAGCCAGCTCTTCGGCGTGCCGACGAGGTAGCGCGCCTTGCGTTCACGCAAAAACGCGATGTTCGCCTCGCTGACCATGCCGCGGGCCATGACCCAGATGCGTTCGGCCACGCCGTAGGTTGTTTCCAAGGACGCGACGATCGCCTCGATCGTCGTCACATCGGTGCGGTTGCCCGCAAACGTCTCGAAGGACAACGGCAGGCCCTCGGGCGTGCAGACCATGCCGATGCAGACCTGTTTGCAATCGCCGCGGCTGTCGCGCGAATGGCCTCGCTGGGCCTGCGGATTGAGCTCCGCCTGGCCTTCCAAGTAGGTTCTCCCCACATCGTAGAGCAGAAACTCGAAACGCACGTCGAATCACTCGCGGTAACGTGTCATCGGGTGTGCGCGCAGCGCATCCTTGCGGGCGCCGAGTTGGTCGAGGGCGCGGGAGAGCCTCGCGTCGTTGACCAAGCCTGTGTCGACGCCGAGCGAATCGTCGAGGTGGTCCGTGGTGCATACCCATGCTCGGCCACGCCCAGTTCCGAGCGTTGCACGCAGAAGCGCGCGACGGTGAGCAGCGCCGCCACGTGCGACCACACGACCGACTCGCGACCGGCGGGCAGGAGCGCCGCGTGATAACCCGTCTCGCTCGAGCCGGTGCCAGAGCGCGAGACCGAGGTAGCTCCCGCCGAAATCGCTCGTGCGCTCGACGCGCAGCCCGCTGACCTCGGCACGTTCCCCCTGCACGGCCGGTGGCGACGGGGCCGCGGGCGGAGTGCTTGCCAGTCCGCACGGCGGAGCCCGGTCTCACCGGGTAACTCGGCGGTCTGCGCGGCAGGCAGGCGCGCCGGCGCTTGGCCGCGGAGCAACGCGGTCAGATCGTCCCAGCCGCAGCGCCCTCCCGCGACCTCCGCCGCGTCCAGCTTGCCGAGCGAAGCGACGACCCGCTGGCGCGGCCCCTGCGCGGTGAGCACTGTCTCGGACAGATGTCAGTCGCTGTAACCGCCGACGCGCCGAGCAAGACGGTGTTCGGCACTACATTGTCCGGACGCATGCGGCTACCTCGTAGGCACAACTTCACCGCGGACGCCTCGCCGCCAAAACCTTTTCGTCTCCTGCCCGCACTGACGAACGTGGGTTAACCGACCTGCGTAAGGTCGGGGCTCGCGACAAGAAGTCGTCAACGCTGCGAACTCGAAAAGCGAATTTAACAAGCTTTTGATGAATGAAGGAAATTGGGTCAGCGCCAGTTTGGTCGCGATTAAGAAGCGAGCTCCGATTCCTGCCTATACTCACACCACACCTCCTCCCGCCGATATATTAACGATGAAAACGACCATGCGGCTACCTCGTAGGCACAACTTCACCGCGGACGCCTCGCCGCCAAAACCTTTTCGTCTCCTGCCCGCACTGACGAACGTGGGTTAACCGACCTGCGTAAGGTCGGGGCTCGCGACAAGAAGTCG
>CANJIU010000263.1 GCA_947474365.1 Opitutia bacterium
GTTTCGCTCCGATCAATTTACGAACCATCGTCATGTTTTCGGGTTGGGCCAGCCGTTGCTTGATGGGAATTGTAAGCTTCATCCCTGTTGGCTTAGCCGAGCTCGCACCGAAAGTCCCGTCATTTCTTGTGGGCCATGCGCAGGGCTAGTCCGTTGTCGTCCTTGGCGGCCGTCCAGACGGGCAGCCGCGCGGTGAGAAAACGCTGCAAATCCCCGCCCACATTGCTGTCGATGGCGACCTGCTGGGCGGCGTTGAACTTGATTCGCCAGTTTTGGGTCGGATTGTAGATCACCTCGAATTCGTAGCCGTGCGCGGTGACGTCGGCGGTCGAGTCAACGTTCCAGTCGTAAAAGCCGTCAAGAAACGCCTCCGTCAGCCCCATGTACTGGGCCAAGGCGGTTTTCGACTGCGCCGCTGTGGGCGTGACGCCTTGTCGGGCGAAACGTTGCGCCACGACATTTCGCGACCAGGTCTGAAAATTGTTGGGCTGCTGGCCATTCGCGGTTGGCCGGCCATCCAATCGCAAGGCCCGCCCGACCACGGTGCCCAGGTCTCCGCCGCGGGCATTCTTGTCGTTGGTCTCGTAGCGGTTGACCTTGATGAAAAGCCGCTCGTTTAGCAGGGAGAGGCCGATGCCGTAGTCCTTGCCCTTGCCGTTCGGATTGGCCAGCAAGTCGCCGAACGCGTTATAGGCAATGCTGGCGGGGGTGAAGCTGTCCGATTGGTTGTAGAAGAGCCGCAGCGAACGCGTGGGTTTCAGCACCGCGCCCAAGCTGGTCGTGTTGCCGGCATCGGTGATCCAGGGCTGCTTGATTTTCAGCGGTTCGTATTGGAACCAGCCAGTCGTCGGATTGATCTCGGGCGGCAGGGATTCGCGGACGCGCTGCCGGTCGCGCCGCCAGCCGAAAGTCGTGACGAGCCGGTCTTGGAAAAAATAATTCTGCGTCGTGGCGTTGAGGGTTCGCACCTCGGTGCGGGTGTTGGAGAACACGCCGGCGTTGAAGAAATTTTCGCCGATGTCGACGGTTTCGCTCACCCACTGGTTGGTCAGGGCGTTGAACCAGCGTAGCGTGTGCTTCCCGTCGACCGGAATGATCGCGGGCGCATGATCGATGTTCTGCCCCTGGTTGTCGCCGACATAAAACTTGTCGTAGACCCACACGCCGACGGCGCTGCGGTTGGCCTTGGCGCTCCAGGGGTGGTCAGACTGAATGAGGTCGCGCAGGCGGAAACTCTGAAAGTCGTTGCGGAAGGTCTCGCCGTGGAGGCCCAGTCGCTGCTGGCCAATCCATCCGAGTCCACGCGGCAGCTTCGCGGGCGTCCATTGGTACGCGAGGTCGGCGCTTTGGATGTCACGCTTCGAAGGCTGGTACGTGGTGATTGGCGCCTGGGCGCCGAAATACGGCCGCAGAAAGTACGGGTTGGGCGTGCCATCGAGCAGCTTCTGGTTCACGTCGACCCGCAGCGTGGACTCCGTGTTGTCGATCTTGTTGCGCTTGGTGCTGTCGAATTTCTGTGCGAACCAGCCGAGCTTGGCGGCCAGCAGATGCTGGGGATTATTGATCAGGATGTGCTCGGCCTCGACGGTGGAGGTGTTGGCCTTGTCGTCATAGGTGTTGGGCGACATGTAATTGATCTTCGACCAGTCGTAGATCGATTTGTCGGTCGTCGTCGGGAGAATATAGAGCGGGAAAAACGTGGCCTGCTGGCGCTCGAGCGCGGAGCTGCTCTCCAGCATGCGCAAATCCGTGTTGGCGACCGTCGGCGTCGGGATGCCGTTGGCGGGCAGCCGGCCAGTGCGATTGACGGACATGAGTTGATCCGCTCCCGCGTAGTCGATGAACACGCTGTTGCGGTTGTAGAATTGCCCGGCCTGCGAAATGATCCCGAAGGGGAGCGCCGTATCACGGGCTGCCGGAAAAGGACCGGACTTCGTGCCGTTGGCGAACGTGACCATCTGAGTGGTCGGATCCCACGTGGGCTGGCCGTCGGCCTTCCAGCCACTGACGGTCTCCCGCGGCGTGAGGGAATTGGAGCGGCGGGCGAAATTCGCATAGCGCTCGGCGCTCGCGCGAATCGTGGTGTTCGACAGGGGCTTGGCCACTATCATGCCCTGCGCGCGATTGATTCGCTCCGACGAGGGCTCCCGCACGAAACCCTTGGACTCGTTGACTGCCGCCACGCGCACGGCTAGCTTCTGACCAATGAGCGGGCGGTTGAAATCGAAGCTGCCGCGGTAGCCACCGAAACTGTCGGCGCGCATGGCCACGGTCGAAATCGAGCGGGTGGCGTTGGCCTGGATGGGGACGTAGTTGACCGTCCCCGCGCTCGCCCCGAGGCCGAAGATGTTGGAGTTGGGGCCGCGGGAAATTTCCACGCCGTCGACGTTGTAGGTGTCGAGGGGGATGCGGGGATTCACGGCAAAGTTGCCGACCGCGATGTTGGCCCGGCCGACCCCGCGGATGCGGTTGGCTTCGGCGGGACTGAACTGGATGTTGTCGACGACGCCTCCGTTGCGGTTGGTGGAGAAGTCGGTGAAATTACCCGTGCCCTCGGTGTTCGCCTCGTAGAGGAAGATGTCGTTGAGATCGAGGACCGCCGTGTCCTCCATCTGCTGCTTCGTCACCACCGTGATCGAGGATCCGAGGTCTTCCAGCTTGGTGTTGAGCCGGGTGCCCGACAGGGTGTTCAGGGCCTGATAGCCCTTGTCGCTCGCACCGCCCACGATGAACGGCGAGAGTTCGACCACTTGCTCGTTGCCGGCGTCAGGGGTCTTTGCGCGGCTGCTTGACGTCAGCGCCGCGCTTGGGACGTTTGGGTCGGCCACCCCTTTCCGCACGGCCAATGCCCCGGTGCCGGCGTCTTGGGCTGCGCTCAGGATGGTGCCGGCAATCATGACGTCGAGGGCTTCCCTCGGCGTGAAGCGGCCTTTGACGGCGGCGGTCTTCACGCCGCGCACGACATCGACGAGATAGACGACGGTTTGGCCGCTCTGCTCGGAGAATTGCTTCAGCGTGGCCGAGGCCTCGCCGGCGGGCACGTCGAAATTGACCGGCGTGGTCGCTGGCGCGGCGACGAGTGATCCGCTGCAAAATATGACGGCGAACAGGGACGCGAGGCGGCGCAGGTCCGCCAAGCAGGAGGGGAGGGTAGGCATGGGGTTGAAATTGGGCGGGTCACTTAAGACGCATCCGGCGCGCCTGCGGGTTAACTCGGGGCGGATTTTTCTTCTTCGCTCCGACGGCAAGCGGCTGCGGTCGTCTGGATTACGGCGCGCGATGCAGCACGACGCGGGTGGGGTCGGAGCGATCGAGCGTGATCTCGCCGCTGCCTTCCAGCAGGCGCAAGAACATCTCAACGTCGTCCGGTCGGAACGTGCCGCCGACCATGCGGGCGGCCAGCGTGGCGTCGCCGAGCACGAGTTGCACCCGGTTGCGAGCGTTGAACCGTCCGATCACCTCTCCGAGCGGGGACTCGACGAAGATGAACTGCGGCTCCTGCCACGCCAGAACCGCTCGGATGGCAGCGGGCTCCACCCGCTCGATCACGGGCGCAGCGGACGGTTCCGGCTGGTCGGAAACGGTGGTGCGTTCGTTGGCGGCGAGCACGATCGGGCCCGCCGGATCGGCGGGACGCTCGATGCGCACGATCCCTTCGGTCACCAGCACATCAACGCCCGTGTCCGTGAGGCGCACATTGAAAGCGGTGCCGACCGCGCACACGCGGATGCGACGCGCTTGGACGACAAACGGCCGGACGGTGTCTTTGGCCACGCTGAAGTGCGCCTCGCCCTCGGCGAGGGCCACGCGGCGCTCGGCGCGTGAGAATTCCACGGTGAGCGCCGTCGCTCCGTTGAGCTGCACGAGCGAGTTGTCGGGGAGTTGGAGGCGTTGGTAGCCGCTCGGGGCGGTGGCGAACGCCTGCTGCGGGGTCCGCGGCAACGCGGGATAGGCCCACCAGGCCAGGGCGCCCAGCGCGAGCGCAGCGGCAAGTCCGGCGGAAACGCCGATCCATTTGCGGAAAGCGTTAGAGGGCGTCTAAAAAGCCCCTAACGACGTAAGTTTATGATCGTGCGTCGGATCGGTTTCTGATCGAAACTGGGGATGGCAATTCCCAGTACGACGACAAGCTATCCAAGTGATCTGCGAGACGAGGAGTGGACGATCCTCGATCCA
>CANJIU010000264.1 GCA_947474365.1 Opitutia bacterium
ATTGGAAATTGGTGGTGACCGGCAAGGACGCGAAGGCGAAGACGGAACTCTTCCAGCTTGCCGCGGATCCCGGGGAGACGACCAATCTCGCGACGCGGGAACCGGCGCGACTCCGCCTGATGGAGGAACGCCTCAACGCGATGGCGGCGCGGGACCGAGATGCGGTGGCGAGAGACTGAGTCACGTTCAGGGCCGGGTGACGCGGGTGGGACAATGCAGGGTGGGCTGGGTGCGTTTTGGGCTCCACTTCTGGTTCATGATTCAGCAGGAACAACTGAACCCCTATGCGTCATTTGTTTTCATTCTCCCCGGGCTTTCGCTCGGGCCTCCGTCTCGCGTGCTTCAGCGTTTTCCTTGTCGTGGGCCTCTGGGCCCAGGGCACCGGCGTCATTGAAGGGCGGATCACCAATCCCTCCACCGGCGGTGTGCTCGAACACGCCCGCATCGCGGTGGTCGGAACGAACGTTGAGACGCTAAGCGACTCCGACGGGTTCTACCGGCTCAACGGCGTGACGCCCGGCCTCGCCCAGCTCCGCGTTTTCTTCAGCGGATTTCCGACGGCCACCGCCGCCGTCAACGTCGCCGCGGGGCAGACGGTGCAGCAGGACTTTCAACTCACCCCGCTGGCCTCGCGCGCTAGCGGCCGGCCCAACGCCGACGGTTCGGTCGTCAAGCTCGAGGAGTTTGTGGTGGCCACGTCCCGTGAGATGAGCGGTGCCGCGCTGGCAATCAACGAGCAGCGGTTCGCGCCCAACATGAAGAACGTCGTCGCGACCGACGAGTTTGGCGACATCGCCGAGGGCAACGTGGCGGAGTTCCTGAAGTTCATGCCCGGCGTGAACATCGACTACGCCGGCGGCAACGCCCGTGACATCTCGCTCAACGGTGTGCCGTCCGGCTACGTGCCCGTCACCCTCGACGGCTTCGGCCTGGCCAGCGCGGTCGGCGGCGGCGCGGGCGGCACGGCGCGCGGCGTGGGCCTCGACCAGGTTTCAATCAACAACCTTTCGCGCATCGAGGTTTCGTTTTCCCCGACCCCGGATTCGCCCGGCAACGCGCTGGCCGGTTCCGTGAATCTCGTCCCGCGCAGCTCGTTCGAACGCACCCGGCCGTCGGGAAATTTCAGCGCGTACTTCATGCTGCGCGACGACATCAAGCATTGGGGCGAGACGCCTGCGCCGCGTCACCCGACGCGCAAGATTCATCCGGGTTTCGATCTTTCATACCTGGCGCCGGTCAGCAAACGCTTCGGTTTCACGCTCTCGGCCGGCATGAACCGCCAGTACTCCGGGGAGCCGCAGATCCAAAACACCTGGCGCGGCGCCCAGGCCGCCACCAACGGCGGGACCTTCCCCAATACCACGCCCGACAAGCCCTACCTGACGTCGGTACTCATCCGCAACAGCGGCAAGGACACCAACCGCAGTTCGTTCGGCGTGACCACCGACTACAAGTTCACCGAGCGCGACCGCCTTGCGTTTTCGCTCACGTATTCGACGTTCAACGTCCACATCAACCACAACGCCCTCACGTTCGACGTGGGCCGCGTCAATCCCGGTGACTTCTCCCTCGACTACACCCGCGGGGCCGCCGGTCAGGGCACCCTTAACCTCGCCACCACCGGCGCCGACCGCTCGAACTGGACGTTTATGCCGTCGCTCGTGTGGCGGCACGACGGCCCAGTGTGGAAGATGGATGCCGGCTTCGCGTACTCGCGGGCGAGCAACCGCAACCGCTGCATCGAACGCGGGTTCTTCGACACCACCACAGCCCGGCGGACCGGGGTCACGGTGTCATTCGCGGACATCTTCTATCTCCGCCCCAATACCATCACCGTCACCGACACCGCCGGTGCGCCGGTTGATCCGTATGCGCTGAAAAACTACGTCGTCACGGCCGCGACCAACAACACGCGGGCGACCGACGACATCAAGCGCACCGCCTACGGCAACCTGCGGCGCGACTTCTTCGGCGAATTGCCGTTCTCGCTGCGCGCGGGCTTCGATCTCCGGCAGTCCGAACGCGACCAGCGTTTCAGCGTACCGAACTACACGTACGTCGGCCGCGACGGCGTCGCCAGCACGACGCTCACCGCCACGAGCGACGACCTGGCGCTGCCGTTCCTCGATCCGAGTTTCTCCGACCGCCCGCCGCATTACGGCTTCCCGAAATTCCAGGGCGTGAGCAGCGAACTGCTCTACAACCAGTATGCGGCCGTGCCGTCGACGTTTACGACCAACGCCAACACCACCTACCGCAACGAGGTCACCAACTCGAAATTTGCCGAGGAGATTATCTCGGCGGTCTACCTGCGCGGCGACTTGGGGCTCTTTTCGAACCGCTTGAAGATCGTGACCGGCCTGCGCGCCGAGCAGACCAATGTCAGCGCCGACGGTCCGCTCACCGACCCCAATCGCAATATCCTGCGCGATGCCGCGGGGAAGCCGGTCCTCGGCGCCAACGGCCGGCCGCTCAACATTGTGCCGACGACCGACGCGCTCGGCGTTTCGCGGCTCACGTTCCTCGATCGCGCCGCGCACTCCAAGAAGGAGTACCTGAGCCTTTTCCCGAGCATCAACGTCAGCTACAACCTCCGCGAAGACCTCATCGCCCGCGCGGCCTGGTATACCTCGGTCGGCCGGCCCGACTACAACCAGTATGCCGGCGGCGTCACCCTACCGGATCCCGATAATCCGTCGCCGAACGACCAGATCACCGTCAGCAATGTCGCGATCAAGCCGTGGAGCGCGCGGACCTTCAACGTGCGCCTCGAATATTACCCGCAGGGCGTGGGTCAGGTCACGCTCGGGGCGTTCCGGCGCGACTTCCAGGATTTCTTCGGCAGCACCACGCTGCCCGCGTCGCCCGAGTTCCTCGATCTCTACAGCCTGGATCCGAATGTGTACGGCCGCTACCCGATCGTGACCCAGTACAACCTCGATTCCTCCGTGCGGATGGAGGGGCTCAACCTCGGCTACCGCCAGGCGCTCACGTTCCTCCCGTCGTGGGCGCGCGGCGTGCAGGCGTTTGCGAATGCGGCCACGCAACGTCTCACGGGGGCCCAGGGTTCGGCCAACTTCCCCGGCTTTATACCGCGAACGCTCAGTTGGGGCGCGAGTCTCAACCGCGAACGCTTCAGCCTCCGCGCGAATTGGAACTACCGCAGTCTCCAGCGCCGCGCCGCCATCGCCGCCGGCAACAGCATCGAGCCCGGCACCTACACGTGGTGGTCGAAGCGGCTCTACCTCGACCTCAATGCCGAGTACACGCTCTACAAGCGCTTCGCGCTCTTCGCGGCGATCCGCAACCTCGGCGACGCTCCCGACGACATCAAAGTTTACGGTCCAAGCACGCCCGCCGTCGCGCGCTTCCGTGAACGCATTGAGTACGGCTCGCTGTGGAGTTTCGGCGTGAAGGGGACGTTCTGAGCGGCCGGATAATCTTCGGTTCGGTCGCAGCGGATCTCGTGTGGGAGCTGCTTTAGGCCGCGCCAGGCGTGAGGAGAACGGCGTTTTTGTTGTCCTTGTAGCCGCGATGGAGCAGCGGCGACACCGTGGTCCTCATTCGTGACCACGTTTTCGCCCAAGGCTCAAACGCGGCTACGGGAAATGGGGAACCGCTTTCGTCGGGGCGTAAAGCCCCTCCCACAGCTCGAGCTTGAGGGAGCAGCGTTATACGTGTCGCACGGAGCCCGGCGTCACCGGCTCACCGCGATCGGCGCTCGCCTGCGCGGCGAAACAGAGCGCGAGGCCCTCCAAGTTGCCGCGGGCGTGGTTCGCCGGCGCACGCTTCTCCTCAATGGCGCACAATAACTCGCCCATCGCGCCCTGAAACCCGCTGGTGAACCAGGTGCCTTCGAGCGGCACGGTGGCGTCGCCCGCGGAGGTGTGCAGTCGCACGGACTGTTCGGAAAGGCTCGGGCCGAAGCTCCGCAAGGTGCCGCGCTCGCCGCAAATCACCGTGCGGTCCTCCTGGCCGTGCCGCACGTGGCCGTTGAAATTCAACCGCACCTGCG
>CANJIU010000265.1 GCA_947474365.1 Opitutia bacterium
TCGAAGTACCCGTTGGCGATCCAAACGCGGAGACTGGTATTGCGGCTCATCGCCTGGTGCAGGAGCTCGGCGGTGTTCAGGTACTGGTTCTGCACGTTCGAGTAATTCCACGGCTGCACGTCGCCGGTCAGCGTGTTGTAGGGCAGGTCACTCTCGTACTTGAGCTCACGCCGCACGTAGTCGTTGAAACAGGCGGTGTAACTGCCGAGCACGGCCTCGTAACTGGGATCGAAGTCCCCTTGCGAGGTACCGGGCTGATAACGAATACCGGTAAGCCGGCAATCGTAGCGCCCGACAGACCGATTCTGGGCCTCCAAAAGACGTTGCGTAAAGGTGTAGATGTCCACGCGCAGGCTGCGCTGCGCGATCATGGCGGCGGGCAACCCGGTCAGATCCGACATTTCCTTCGCCAAGGCGTTGCGCTCCGCGTCGGTCAGCGCATCTCCGCGCATCAGGGCCGGCGTATATCTCTTTTGCACGAATTCTTCCGCCGCTTTGAGTGCGGTACGCAAATCGGCGCCCGCGAGGGCGCCACCCAGTTTTTTGTGGTACCACGCGCCAGCGGTGTAGGTGGGAAAGAAAAGCATATACGGCAGATCGTTCCCCGGCGTAAAGCGGAGGGTCTGGAAATTCATGATCGAGGACACCAGCGAAATGCCGTTCAGGTAGAGCCCATAGCGGCTTTGCAGGTAATCGCTCAGACCGGACGCGCGGGTGGTGCCGTAGCTTTCCCCCACGAGAAACTTCGGCGAGGACCAGCGCTGATGCCGGGTGGTGTAGAGCCGGATAAAGTCACCCACCGAGGCGATGTCCTCGACATACCCGTGAAACTGTTTGGGGTCCTCACCCGCCGCGGCCCGACTGTAGCCGGTGGACACCGGGTCGATGAAAACGAGGTCCGTCTGCTCGAGCCACGTATGTTCGTTGTCGAGCATGCGGTACGGGGGCGGCAAAGACTCTCCGTTTTCCGACATCGCCACGCGCTTCGGCCCGATCGCGCCCATATGGAGCCAGATCGAGGACGAGCCTGGGCCGCCGTTGAACGAAAACGTCACGGGGCGGCGCGTCACGTCGACCGGCTCCGCTTCCGAACCGATCAAGGTGTAGGCCACAAAGAAAAGGGAGGCCTTCGTCTTTTCACCCCGGGCGTCCTTCATCGGCATGTAGCCGGCGGTGGCCCGGTACTTGATGATCCGCGCTCCGAGCTTAAGGCTATGCTCCGTCACCGCGAGCACCGGCTCCTTATCTTCCTTCCGCTCGGCCTTGGCGGCATTGTCGGCGCCGGTTTTTTCACCTTCCACGGCAGCCGCGGCTCCCGCGGGTGTGCCGCCGGAGGCGTTGGGGCGGCGTTTGGGCCCTTGGGCAGAAGCCAGCAAGGGGACCAGCAACAAGACCATCGCGGTCACGGCACGGTGAAAACGGAACGCTGGTAGGGCGTCCGCAGAAAAACGGAGGCGATAACTCATGCGGTCAGCCAAAGGTGATTTGGGCATCTTGGCGAGTGGTGGATTTTGTAGTCGCCAAGTCCGCGGGCCCCGTGGAAAGAATTGCGTCACCTTTCCTGCGCTTCTGCGTCTTTGCGGTCCTCCCAGCAATGCCGCCTGCATCGGTTTCCTATTCCGACGCAGAACATTGGCGTCCTTTTCTACCCAGTCCCCTCCCTCCTTCACGTCATGGCCAAATCCAAAAGTTACGGTGGTCTCGTTGTATTGCTTCTCCTCCTTGCCGGCGGCGGCGGTGGTGGTTGGTATTACTTCCGCACAAAGACCGATCTCAAGCCCGAGTTCCAAAGCACCAAGGTCGCGCGCGGCGACATCACCCAGACGATCACCGCAACCGGCGATCTCCAGCCCGTGGTGACCGTCGACATCGGCGCGCAAGTCTCCGGCATGATCCAGGAGGTCTTGGTCGACTTTAACTCCAAAGTGAAGGCCGGCGACATCCTCGCCAAGATCGATCCCGCCACGCCCACGCAGCGTCTGCGTCAGGCCGAAGCCGATCTCGAGTCCGCCAAAGCCAACAACCAGCTCTTGGTTATCAACGCCCGCCGCACGAAGGAGCTCTTCGACAAGCAGCTGGTTTCCCAGCAAGAGGTCGACAGCAACAACGCCCAGCTCGCGCAGTCCAACGCGACCCTCCTCACCCGCGAGGCCGCAGTCGCGAACGCCAAGCTCGATCTCGAGCGCACGATCGTCACCGCCCCGATCGACGGCATGGTCCTCGACCGCAAGACCGACAAGGGTCGCACCGTCAACGCCAGCATGAATGCCCCGACCCTGTTCACCCTCGTGAACGACCTGACCAAGATGCAGATCAACGCCGCCGTCGCCGAGGCCGACGTCGGCACGATCGTCGAGGGTCAGGATGTCAAATTCACCGTCGACGCCTTCCCCAATCGCACCTTCACCGGCTCCGTCCGCATGGTCCGCAACGCCGCGAGCGTCAGCAGCAGCGTGGTCTCCTACGCCACGATCATTGACGTAAAGAACGAGGACCTGAAGTTGAAGCCCGGCATGACGGCCAACGTCTCTATTATCGTCCAGCAACGCCCGAACGTACTCCGGATCGCCAACGGCGCCCTCCGCGTGCGCGTGCCGCAGGAGCTATTGCCCAAGGCCCCGACGGCCCCGGCCGCGACCGGCGGCAAGGCTGACGACAAGGCGGGTGCTCCCGGTGCCGTCGCCATGACCGATGACGAGCGCATGCGGGTCACTTTCGAAGTCATCCGCGCCGTCGGCTGGGAGCGGGGCACGCCGGCCAGCGCCGAACAAATTGAAAAAGCCAAGACCCTCGCCAAAGAAAAGGGCCTCGACCCCGATCTCGTCGCGGCCCGCATGACCAACCCCGGCGCGCGCAAGCGCACCGAAGGTGGTGGCGGTGGCGGCCCACGCGGTGGTGCTGCCGGTGGTGGTGGTGCAGCCGGCGACCGTGGATTTAACAACACCGTGGTCACCCGCACCCTCTACAAGCTCACCGAGGGCGACGATAAGGAGAAGAAGGTCGAGCCGGTGTCCGTCCGCCTCGGCATCTCCGATGGATTCTCCACGGAAGTCTTGGCCGGTCTGAACGACGGAGACACCGTCGTTACCGGTGTCTTGATGCCCGGAGCTGCGGCGGCCGCACTCGCTTCGCAAGCCGGTGGCATGAATAACCCCTTCCAAGGCGGCAGTCGGAGCAGCTTCGGCGGCGGCAGCAGCCGCGGCGGCCGCTAAGTCGCGGCGTAAACGTCTCCCTCACTCACCCGACGCCATGGCACCCGTTGTCCAAATCAAGGACATCCACAAGATCTACGAGTCCGGGGAAATCCCCGTTCACGCCGTCCGCGGCGTATCCCTCGACATCCACAAGGGCGAGTTCGTCGCCCTCATGGGCGCCAGCGGCTCCGGCAAATCCACGCTGATGAACATGCTGGGGTGCCTCGACCGCCCCACCAAAGGCACCTACAAGCTCGACGGGATCGACGTCTCAGACCTCGACAAGAACGAGCTCGCCGACATCCGGAACCAGAAGCTCGGCTTCGTTTTCCAAGGCTTCAATCTGCTTGCCCGCACCACCGCGCTCGAAAACGTCGAGCTCCCGATGCTCTACGGTCGCCACCGCCGGCTATCCGCCGGCCAGATCCGCGAGCGCGCGATGCACTGTCTTGAAATCGTCGGCCTCGCCAACCGCGCCGACCACATGCCGAACCAGCTCTCGGGCGGTCAGCAGCAGCGCGTCGCCATCGCGCGCGGGCTGGTCAATGAACCACAGGTCCTGCTCGCCGATGAGCCCACCGGCAATCTCGACTCCCGGACCTCCATCGAAGTGATGGGCGTCTTCCAACAACTCAACGATCAGGGCATCAGCATCGTGATGGTCACCCACGAGCTCGACATCGCCCACTACTGTAAACGCAA
>CANJIU010000266.1 GCA_947474365.1 Opitutia bacterium
CACCGATGCGTTGAGAAGCGTGCGGAGAAGTTTCATTTCTTATTCGTTCTTGGCGGTCGTGGACGAAATTTCTCCGATCTTCGCCTCACCACTGACCGAGATCGGGTTCGGCACATCGGTGGTCATGACGTTATCGAGTTGGAGTTGACCGATGTCGCCGATGTCGTGTTGGAGCACGCTCTTGATCCGGTTGGCGGTGATGTTCGAGAGATGGAGGCGATTGATTTTCGGGACGATTTCCAGCGAGGCCTGAGCCTCCGGCCAGCCGCGACTGTCCAAAGGCACATTGCCGTAATTTGTAGGGTTCGGTTTCGTTTGGCCGGTCCCGATGCGGAGGTAATTTTTCAATTTGGTCTTATCGGGGTCAGTCCGGATCAGCGCCCCGTCGATTGGAACCTCTTTGCCGCGGTGTAGAGTCACATCCCTGACATCCAGTAAATCAATCTGCCCATCGACCTGAATGACCGGCGTTTTGGCGGAGCGTGGATCTTTCTGATAGATATTCATCCCCTCAACGCTGAGCACATCGATCACGGCGTGCGGTTGAACCCAAATCACCGGTCGGCTGTCCACCGGCAGGTGGCTTTGGATGTTACGCAAGATGAGATGTTCAAAGTGGCCGGCGAGGAAAAAGACAAATGGCAGTGGCCCATAGTCGGGCTCGACCGGCCGCATATCAATGTTCTCAAAAGTGATCCGCCCACAATCACCTCCCTGTCGCCAGTGAGGCTGGAGGAAAAAACCATACTTCCGGAAAGAGCCCTGCACATTGCGGATGGATATCCGATCCACCCGCGACTTACGGGACAGGATGCGAATCCCATTATTTGCTCCGTCAATAAACACGCCATCGATATCGACATCCGTGATCGGTCCGAAACTCGCGTGGGGGCCAAAGCTGTCGTTGTGCACGAATTCCCCTGCCTGGTTCCAATCTCCTTGAATATCATCGGCACAGAGGGCGATGAAGTCATCACCCGTCACGCCCCGGATGTTACGCATGCTCAGGAAGCGGCCGGGGCCGCACAGGTGGAAGCCGTCTTGATTATGGAGCTTCGTATGGTTATCGAGATCGATGTTCTCGAACACGGCGCGCTCCCAGTTCGTCATCAACAAGGCGAAGGTGGCCGTATTTCGTATGGTGACATCGCGGAACGTCACCTGCTCGACGCCGAACAGCGCAAACCCGGTGGTCCACCCGCGCCCGGGCACGTCGTGGGCCTGTTTCGCGCCGTTGCCGTTGTAGGTGCCGCCGAGGAACGTGAGGTTGCGGTTCCTCCGCTCCGTAAGCGAGGGATCGGCATTGCGAATTATTGGCTGGTCGCAATGATCCACAAGGAAGAAGCCGCAGGCGCTGTTCAGGCACTCGATGGTCGTGTTGGAGTGAACCTTTAGTCCCTTAACGAGGATCGCCCCATCCACAACGAGCTTCAGCGAGCCGAGCTTGGGAGCGCGGTCAAGGATGCTTTGGATGAGCGCCGTGTCGTCGGTGCCGCCACCTTTGGTGACGTCACTGTCGAGCTTCGCACCGGCCTCGCTGGCGACGACAATGCGGGCATCTGCGGAAGGTGCAGCCTGCAACGCGGCCAGCGGCGCGAGTAGCAAGACGGTGAGGAGGGTGAGGGTAGGTTTCATGCGTTCATTGCTTGGGAAAGCGCGGCGTAGCTGCTCTTCGCGGCGGCCACGGGGTCGTAGCTCGGTTGTTTGAATATCTGACTGCTCACTTCCACGCAGACCGGTCCCAAGTAGCGGAATCTGCGCAGCAGCGCGAAATACTTGCGGTAGTCGGTGCGGCCCTGACCCGGCAGGAGGAACTGGAACTTGCCCGCCTCGCCCGCCGAGTCCTTCACATGGATGAACTTCGTGCGCGGCAGCAGCGCGGCCATGCTTTCTTCCATATCGATGGCCTGCAGTTCAAAATGGCTGTAGTCGTAAGCGACGACAATGGCCGGCGATTTCACCTGGTCGATCAGCCACAAAAGGCGCGCCGGAGAGTTCACCGCGCTGGCCACGTGGGCCTTCACCGCGATCTGGATCTTCGCCTTTTCGGCCGCTGTTGCCCAGTCGCGAAGCCGCGCGGTCATGCCGGCTTTTTGCGGCTCCCAAGTGGCGGGCTTCCCTCCCAGCACGGTCTCCAGCAATGGCGGTGCGGCTGGCGCCATGTCGTGCGCCATCTGCCCAGCCTCGGCGATCTGCGCCAGCGCCGCCACGTGGGCCTGATCATCAGCGGTGAGACTGATGTTGAGCATGAGACAGGGCAGACCCAGCTTCAGGGATTCCAGTCGGTCGACGGCCGCTTTCCTCGCCGCGTTGTTGAAGACCTTCGGCTCGGTCGGGTAGCCGGCGTTGAGCGCCAACTCGACATGCGAGTAGCCGATCCCGGCGCAGGTCCGCAAGGCCACGTCCAGCGGCAGGGATTTCATGCCGTAAAGGCTGAAGCCGAGGCTGGGGGAAGCGGGCTCAACCCCGCGGCCGAATGACGGCAGTGCCAGCGCTCCGGTGGCGAGGCGGAGGAACTGACGGCGATTGGTCATGGGAGGGGATGCAGGCGGGCCGGCCTTAGCTGGCTCTGGCAGCCTCGATCATCTTGATCCACGGACCAACGAAGTGGCCGCTGTCGTGATACGTGCGGCCACTCACCATATGCCGATCGATCACACAGGGCTCGTTCACGTAGATGCCGCCGCAGACCTCGAGGTCGAACTTACACTTCGCCACGGTCGCCATGCGCAGCCCCTTCACGATGCCCGCGCGGGCCGGGATCTCGACGCCGTGGCACACGCTGGCCATCGGCCGCTTGTTTTCCCAAAACCAGCGCGTGATGCGCAGCAGATCCTCATCCTCGCGGATGTATTCCGGCGCACGACCGCCGCTGAAGAATATGCCCGCGTAGTCCGCGGGCTCGATATCCTTGAACGCGATATCGGCATCAATCGTGTAGCCCTCCCACTCTTTCGTGATCGTCCAGCCGGGTTTCTTTTCGTGCATTACCATCTGGTATTTGCGCTTCTCCGGGGCGGCGACGACCGGCTGAAAGCCGGCTTCGATGATCCGGTAGAAAGGATAAAGCGTATCCACGGTCTCCGCGGCATCGCCGACAATGATAAGGACTTTGGGTTGGTTCATGAATGAAGAGGGAGGTTGAATTGGGTTGGAAGATTCGGCCGGAGGTAGACCAAGCGTGGGCGCCGCGGCGCGGCGGGAGGGGTATGAGCGTGGACGGAGACTGCGAGGAAACGGGATCTTGAGCGAGCGGGGCGGCGGCGAGAGGCGAACCGCCCTGTGCCGAGCAAGCAAGTCGTTCGCTGTTTTCCAGTAAATTGTCCAAACGGGGCGGATCACCGGCCGAGCCGAAAGAAGGACCGGGCACGAGAGTGCTGAGACAAATCGTGAAGCGTCTTGGCGAACGTGGCGGCGTCGGCACACGCGCGACCCGGGGAAATACGGTGTTCGGGAAACGGCCGCGCCGCAAAGTTTCTGCGATTTCGTGGGTGCGCTCGGGCGGCCGGTTGCCGAGGCGTTGGACGTGCTACTTCCCTTTCGTTGCGGGCAGTTCCGTGATGGAGATGTCCTTGTAGCGCACGACGGACAACGCGCCGCCATGGGTTTGAAGGCCAATGACGCCTGAGGTGGCGATACCGGGGTCTTTCTCCTCATAGTCGGCGGTGAGCACGCCATTGAGCCAAAGTCGGATGTGCGGTCCCTCGGCGCGTATCCGGTAATGATTCCACTCCCCGA
>CANJIU010000267.1 GCA_947474365.1 Opitutia bacterium
AAAGTCCCTGCAGCCCAGCATGACGCATCGCTTTGTCCCACGCCAGATAATGCAGGGGCATCGTATCGATGAGCGTGCCGTCCAAGTCGAAAATATAGCCGGCGAAGTCGCCCGGCGGGATATGCAGTTTCATGCGGCCCGCCAACCTCTCAGTGCGGGCGCCGCTTTCAATCTTCAACTTCAGGCAGGCCAAGCCGGGCCGATTAAATTGAAGGGGCAGCCCACGACCCTCAAGCGCGCCATTCGGTTAGCGCGAGAATTGAAACGCGATGCAGAAACCCGGCTCCACCCAGCCGCGGATAGGTTCTCTCCGCGATCGGAAGTGCCAGCTGAATCACTCCGGCTCCGCCTGACGGCGGTGTTCCGCCGTCGAGAAAAGGACCGGAAAGAGAAATCAACCGACGTCAGGTTGAACTCGGCCGAAGCGAAGCCTCTCGGGCCTCGCCAAGCCCAGCGCACAATTTCAACCCCGCATCGCTCCACCCTCGGCCGGAACGTGACTCCAAACTATAGATACAACGGACTTCAGGAGGCCCGCGGGGGCAAGGAGCGGCGCGGGAAAAACCGACTGATCCATCGCCCGAGGCGAAGCATCCAGCGCGCGGAAATTCCGATGTGATTCCGCCGCTGCAGTGATGCGCCATGCGCCTGCAGCAATTCAACCAACTTCGTCCGGCCAAAAACTGCCGCAAACATAATCGGAGTCATGCCAACGCCGTTGTCGGCGTCGATGTCCGCGCCGTGCCCGAGCAGGAGCGTCGCAATCTCGGGGTAGCCCTTGAAGGCCGCCCCGCCCAGCGGAGTTTGTCCGTGGGTATTGCGGCGGTCCACGTCAGCGCCCCCTTCCAACAGCATCTGGGTTGTCGCCTGTTGTCCGTTATAGCTCGCCAACATCAGCAACGTATTCCCTCTGCCGTCTGCGAGGTTAACCGGCAGGCCATGCCGAAGCATCGCGGCAAGCGGTTGGGTTTGCCCACCGCGGGCATAGTCGAGCGCGATCTGCTGCAGTTCGGCATAACGCGTCTCCTCCGCGGCGGTGGTGGTGGTCTCCATGAGCCAGTCGCCGCGTGACCAAAGAGCCGCGCGGCGAATGCGACACTCGGGGCTTACCCGCCGGCAGCCCGGTTTTTGACGCCCAATGCCTGCGCCACGCCGGCGGCATAACGCGGATCAGCCCTATGGAAATGAACCAGCTGGCGCTGCACGATAAACTCAGGCACCCCCGCCATCGCGGCGGCGATGTTCTGGAACAATCGCGCTTGATGGTCGGGCTTCAGCAAGCGGAAGAGGTCGCCCGCCTGCGTATAGTCGTCATTGCCGTCGCGGTGGTTGAAACGATCGGAATCGCCGGTGATTTGCAGCGGCGGCTCCGCAAAGCGCGGGGCCTGGGTCGGGCCACCGAAACTATTGGGCTCGTAATAGGCATCCGTGGCCTTCGGCGCATCGGAGCGCATCGGACCGTCGGCGTGATAAGTATGCACCGGCGACTTCGGGCGGTTAACCGGCAGCATTTCGTAGTGCGTGCCTACGCGATAACGATGGGCGTCGGCGTAGGCAAAAATCCGGGCCTGCAGCATTTTATCCGGGGAGAAGCCGATGCCAGGAACAATGTTGGACGGGCTGAACGCCGACTGCTCCACCTCGGCGAAGTAATTCTCCGGATTGCGGTTCAGCTCCAGAATACCGACTTCGATCAACGGGAAATCGCCGTGCGGCCACACCTTGGTGAGATCGAAGGGATTCCAGCGGTACGTCGCCGCCGCCTTTTCCGACATGATCTGAACGCAGAAACGCCACTTGGGGAAATCCCCGCGCTCGATGGCCTCGAAGAGATCGCGCTGCGAGCTCTCCCGATCCTTGGCGATAACCGCGTCGGACTCCGCGTTGCTCATACACTGGATGCCCTGCAGCGTCTTAAAATGAAACTTCACCCAGAAGCGCTCGCTTTGAGCGTTGATGAAACTGTAGGTGTGGCTGCCGTACCCGTTCACATGGCGCAGGGTCTTGGGAATCCCACGGTCAGACATGAGAATTGTCACCTGATGGAGCGACTCGGGCGAAAGCGACCAGAAATCCCAGGCGGCGGTGTTGCTACGAAGGTTGGATTTCGGGTGCCTTTTCTGCGTGTGGATGAAGTCCGGAAACTTCAGGGGATCCCGGACAAAAAACACCGGGGTGTTGTTGCCCACCATGTCCCAGTTGCCCTCCTCGGTGTAGAATTTCAGGGCGAAGCCGCGCACATCGCGCTCCGCGTCCGCCGCGCCGCGCTCGCCCGCGACCGTGGAGAAGCGCAGCAGCGCTTCGGTTTTGGCCCCGGGTTTAAACACCGCGGCCTTCGAATACTGGGTGATATCGTGGGTGATCGTCAGGGTTCCATAGGCGGCGGTGCCCTTCGCATGGACCGTGCGCTCCGGGATGCGCTCACGGTTTTGGTGCGCGAGCTTTTCCAACAGCTGGTAATCCTGCATTAGCAGCGGTCCGCGGGGACCCGCGGAAAGGGAATTCTGGTTATCGGCGACCGGGTTGCCAGCCGATGTCGTCATGACGGGAGGAGTAGTGCTCATAAAGTGGGATCCGAGGCAGGGAGAGTAACCGCCCCGGCGCCGTGATTGAAATACTTCTTTCCTAAGATCACGATAGCCTGAGCCTATGGAACTACAGCAACTTCGCTACGTCGTAGCCGTGGCCAGAACGGGGAATTTTTCCCGAGCTTCGGAGCAATGCCATGTATCGCAGCCGTCGCTCAGCCAGCAGATTCAAAAGCTGGAGGAGGAGCTGGGCGAGCGGCTGTTCGACCGCCTGAAGTCCCGCGCCCGTCTCACGCCGGCCGGCGAAGCGCTACATGAACGCGCCGTGCGGATCCTCGCCGAAGTCGACGCCGCAAATCGCGAGGCGACGGAGCACCGCACGTTAACGAGGGGCAAAATCAACGTGGGACTGTTACCGACCATCGCACCGTACCTGTTGCCGCATGTCCTTCCGCGCTTCAGCCGGGCATTTCCGGGGATCGAGATCGTGGTGCAAGAAGACACCACGGCACGGCTGCTCAACTCCCTCACGGGCTGCGAACTTGATCTAGCGGTTGCGAGCCTGCCGATCGCGGATCAGCGGATGCACACCGAGACGCTGTTCACCGAGGAGCTGCGTGTCGCGCTCCCTCCCCGGCATCCGCTGACCCGGCAACGCTCGATTCAGGCCACCGATCTTGAGTCGGAGCGCTTCATCCTGATGCAGGAGGGGCATTGTCTCGGCGAGCAGGTGCTGAATTTCTGTACGCGCCGCGACTTTCATCCAAATATTCTTTGCCGCAGCGCACAAATCGAGACGATCCGCGCGCTCGTCGCCGCCGGCATGGGCATTTCGCTCATCCCCGCCATGGCTTGCCCGAAGTCGGGCGCGGCGCAGCGGCTCTACCGGCCACTCGCCGCACCCGCGCCGCATCGGTCCATTTCCGCCGTCTGGCTGGAAGCGCGCCCACCGCGGCACGCCGTCCTGGCCTTCTTGGAACATCTGCGCGCCGCTGAACGCTCGGTGACCGGCGGTCACCGACGCCTCAGCGCCGAACGCCGCGGTGCAGTCGGCTGACGGGTTTAACCGCCGAGGCGGCGGTCTCCGCCAGGGCCTTTTCGTCGAACAGCGCGGAATAAATGTAGGGGAAGCCCTCGAGCTTTTTCCGCTCAACTGCGACACCCATGTAACGTTCGATGGAGCG
>CANJIU010000268.1 GCA_947474365.1 Opitutia bacterium
AGCCCGCCCTCCTGATCGAGCCACACCTCGACGCCACCCTGCCGGAGCGCCTCGCTGATGCGCAACGCCACCTCCGCATCTTGCGATGCGTAGCTGAGGAAGACGGCTTTGCCGGCGGATTCGGACATGGCGGGGCTGGAGCGTGGGCGGGACCGGTAACGGCGTCACACTGAAAACCCGCCCCTGACGGTGGCGAGTGCATACTTTTCTGCTCCGGCAGCGCGGGCAGATCGTGATTCCTCGCCGACAACCCGTGCAATCGGGCGCGACCCGCAGCACCGCAGGCGTTCGTCCGCACTAGACACAATGCGGCGAGATCTAGGGAGAAACGTGCAACAACCGCCGATGGGCTTGCGTGCGTGTCGGAGGCCGGCAGCTTGGTGCGACGTTCACGATTTGCGCGATCCATCGGCATGGCGCGGCGGTTCCTTCGCTTGCTGTTTCGCCCTGTTGGTCCCTCCGTGACGCTCGACGAACGATGAACCCTTGACCCGCAATCCGACACCGGCAGCTTTGCGTCATGAAACTCCAAGAGCTCAAGAAGGAGACAAATTGCCTCCTTGGTAAGCTACCTGCCGACGCAGATTGGGAAGACCTCATGTACCACATCTACGTGAGGAAGAAGATCGATGCCGGGTTGCGCGACAGCGCCGCTGGGCGGGTGCTGACCTCGAAACAAATTCGGAAGTCGCTTAAGATCGCTCGGTGAAAGTCGTCTGGACGAAGCAGGCGAAGCGAGATCTGCAGGGGATCTATGACTACATCGCGGCCGATTCAGAGTTCTACGCCGCCGAGGTGATCGATGCCATTCTTGAAGCGGAGCGTCGCATTGATTCCTGTCCAACTGCGGGCGGCATGGTGCGAGAGCGGATGCGACGAGACATCCGCCAGGTCAAACGGTACTCGTACCGAATCATCTACAAGATTCTTTCCACCCGCATCGACGTCCTGACCGTTGTGCATGAACAGCGACAGTTAATCCTCGAGGACTAGAAGGCCGAACCCGGAGCTGCAGCGAACCGGCCATCGCGCTTCTGTTCCAATCGACGCGTCTCGTGGGCGGGCGGCTGAGCTTGGGCAATCCGTCGGTACGGCGCTGCGGTTCCTCGCGGTTGCAGGCTTCGCCCTGAGCTGTTTGTCCCTCTCCCGTATCCCATTGCCGGTGACACGGTGCCGCCGGTCGAAAGCGCCCTCACTTCACCGGCACCCTCTGCTTCAGCTCGTCGAACCAATTGAGCACGACTTGAAGTTGCGAAACCGCCGCAACTCCGGACGAGGTGGCATCGATCAGTCCGAGGAAGCGCTGGCCGTCGTGGCTGATGTCGAACGTTCGTTCATAAAGCGGTGCGTTTCCGTAGAACGGCCGGGGGAACGGGACGGCCTCCCCAAAGCTGAATGCCGGCTGCGTCGATATACTGACCGCATGGAGGGTTGAGCCCGGCCCCGGGTTGTAGAACAGCTCCTTGCCGTCCGGCGACCACAGCGGGTGGTGACCGTCAATTTCATTCTTCGAAATCTGATACCGGGCGCCAGTCGGCGGAAACGGCTGCACATACACGGCGCTCAACGTCCGACCCTCTCGCGAGGCGTAGGCCACCCACTTGCCGTCGGGAGAAAACACCGCGCCCGTCAACGTGCTCGACGGTGAGACGACCGAAGCGAACCGCTCGGCCTTCTTGTCTGCCAACGACAAAACCCAAAGGGTCGAAAGCGCGTCCTTGTCCTTGCTGGAAGCGTTGTAAAGCAGCCTCGTTCCGTCCGGCGACCACGCCTCCGGAATGAATGACATTCCCTCCCCGGCTGTCGCGAGCCGCTCCGCCGCGCCGGCTCCATCCGCCCGCTGCCAGAAAATCCCCAAATCCTTCTCGCGATCGGACTGGAAGGTCACCCGCGCGCCGTCCGCCGACCAGACCGGAAAGCGATTTTTCCCCTGCCCGTCAAAGGTCAGCCGCCGCATCGCGCTCGCGCCCGAAAGGTCGTAGATCCAGATCGTGCCGTCTTCGCTGCCCAACGCGATCCGCTTGCCGTCCGGCGAAACCCGGGGCAACTCGTAGGGGCCAGGCGGAATCTTCAAAAGCTCCGGCGTACCTCTGCGATCGAAGAACCCGAGGCTTATTCCCTTGGTGAGGTTCGAGACCGGGCCGGGACGGTAGATCAGCGTGCCGGTCGCCGAAACAGTGAGATGAGCGGCACCCGTCAAGCTGCTGTTGGGCCGGCTGACGCCTTCGACGACGGGAACGGGGGATCCGGCCGTTTGCAGCCGCGCGGCATCGAAGGGCACGGCGAAAACAACCCCCTCGCGGGCGTAGACCAGATGACCGGTCGGAAGATAGCGGGCGTCGCTACCGCCTTCCATCAGGACCTTGCGCTCGCCTGACTTCGTGGTCTGGGCAACGATCCGGGCCTTGTCCCAGCGATCGACCGCTTCGCCCGTCGCGAGCGTATACAGCACGGTCCGGCCGTCGGGCAGCATCTGCGGAGCGTGCGCCTGCTCGCCGGTCTTGACGCTGACGAGGGTTTCCGGCGCCCCGCCGTTCGGCGAGACCCGCATGATCCCTTTGGCGCCCTGGCCAAAGAGGATGCCATCCGGGCCCCAACTCATACCCAAAACATGATCCGCGTTACAGAGCGTGACAGCGGCGCCGCCCGTGACGGCCATCCGCCGGATCGTCCTGTCTGCCGTCGAAAAGAAGACCAGGGAAAGACCGTCGGGCGAGAAGACCGGGTAAGTGGGAGATCCGCTGTTTTCGCTCCCGGAGATCGGCTTGGCTTCAAGCTGCGACATCAGCCTCAGGAAAAGCTGCCGGTTCGCGCCGTAGACCATCTGCCTGCCGTCGGGTGAAATGGCGACGACACTACCACTGATGCCCGAAAACTGCTGCCCCTCCGGGAGCGGGACCGTGAACCGCGTCACCGGCGCGGCCGCGGGCCACAGGCGCCACGCCACCGTGACGCCGACGACGAGGGCGGTCACAACCGCCGTCACAACGATCGGGAGCGCGCGCCGCCACCGCGAGCGCTGCGGCTCAAAGGTCTCGAACCCGCCCTCGACCGGGAGCCGCACGTCGGTGGAAAGTCCCAGATTCCCGGCCACCACCTCTGAACTACGACTCGGCGCGGGTGCGAGCCCGGCCTGAGCTCGTTCGAACGGACGCGTGGTGGTCGTCGATTCCGTCGCTGCTCAGCCGAGCAATCTTCTCACCCGCGTGACAAACGCCGCCGGTGCTTCACCGCCGGTCAGGCGTGTCCACTGCACCGCCAGAAAAGCATCCGGCACGAGGGCACCGCGCTCCGTCGTGCCATCGACACTCACCGGCACGATGAACGGAACACCCTTAGCGATGAGCCGCACGCGCTCCTCGGCAAGATGCCACTCGAGTCGGAAATAACCTTCCTTGCGCGCCTGCGTGTTCGCCGAGATGAGGGGCACGAACAGGGTGCACGAATTAATCTGCTCGCGGATCTTCCGATCCCACGCATCGCCGCCCACAAGCCCGCCCTCCTGATCGAGCCACACCTCGACGCCACCCTGCCGGAGCGCCTCGCTGATGCGCAACGCCACCTCCGCATCTTGCGATGCGTAGCTGAGGAAGACGGCTTTGCCGGCGGATTCGGACATGGCGGGGCTGGAGCGTGGGCG
>CANJIU010000269.1 GCA_947474365.1 Opitutia bacterium
GCGCCACTGCCGGTGCACGACCACGACTTCCCTTCGCTCGGCCTGGGCGTTGCCATCCCTTATGGCATCTACGATGGCGCCGCCAATCGCGGTTACGTCTCGATCGGCACCTCCCGCAACACTCCGGACTTCGCCGCCGAGTCGATCCGTGTCAGCGGCTAAATGGTAGTCGACCGAAACGGGGCGTTTGAAAGTCGTCTTTTCTTCGGGTCGATTTTCTTCGCCCTTCAAGAAAAGAGATCTTCTTCCCTGGATTTTCTTCCCCCACCAGAACCGAGTTGGTGGAGATCAGCGGCGGTAGGATTGTCGTTTAGGAGCGCGGCAGGAAGGGTGCGCGGGATGAGCGCCCCTGGACATTGCAAATGTCGGCATTGCAGCGAGTTCTTCCCGCCTGATCCGCGGAATCGATACCATCAGCGGTACTGCGGCAAACCGGAATGCCGGACGGCGAGCAAGCGGACGAGCCAGCGCCAATGGGAGAGCCGGCCGGAGAACCGCGACTATAATCGGAGCGCGGAAAAGGCGGCGAAGGTGCGGGCGTGGCAGGCGTCGCATCCGGGCTATTGGAAGCGGAGGCGGGAGAAAAAATCTGTCTTACCAGATCTCTGTTTAGCGCAACCTCCCAACAGTCAGGCAGATAATGGAAAAGCTGTTGAGGTTGTCTTACCAGATCTCTGGGCAGCGCAACCCCCAGTGGTGATCGGACTTATCGCACAAATTACGGGGAGTGTCTTACCAGAGGACATCGCCGCAATCACCGGCCGACTGATAGCGCGTGGGCGGGCCCTGATGGGCTCATCCACATGAAAATCGAAAAACGAATCCTCAATCCGGAGCGACTGCGCCGCTGCCCCGCGCAGTTCAGCTTCATCGAACACGACTTGGTGCGCGGGGGCTACTTGCGGCGCGCCGAGCTTGCGGCCTGGGCGTTGTATCTGGTCCTGATCACGGTCGGCGACGAACACGGCCTGAGCTACTATTCGGACAAGAGCCTGGGCCGGCTGCTCTCGCTCCAGCCCGCACAGATCGTGATGGCCCGGGGGCAGCTCGTGGCCGCGGGTATGATCGCCTACGAGGAGCCGCTGTACCAAGTGCTCTCGCTGGAAGGAGGCCGGTCGTGATCGACTTCCACGCTTTCCAGCAGATCCGCCAGCTCCACGACCAGGAGGGGCTAAGCGGCGAGCAAATCGCCCGGCGGCTGAAGCTACATCGGCAGACCGTGAACAAATGGATCAAGCGGCTGCGGTACGAAAAACGGGCGGCGCCGCTGACAACGAAGCGGCCGAGCAAGCTCGATGCGTTCAAGGGGACGATCGTGCGGCTGCTTGAAAACCATCCGTACACGGCGGCGCAGCTTTTTACGCGGCTGAAGGCGGAGGGCTACACGGGCAGCTACACGATCCTCAAACGATACGTGCGCAAAGTGCGGCCAAGGAACCATCCGGCGTTTCTCACGCTGCACTTCGCGCCGGGCCAATGTGCCCAGGTTGATTGGGGCTTGTGGGGGTCGATCCGGGTCGGTGAGACCCGGCGGGCCCTGAGCTTTTTCGTCATGGTGCTGTGCTGGTCGCGGAAGATGTACGTGGAATTTACCCTGGGCCAAGGCCAGGAGCTGTGGCTTTCCTGCCACAGCCACGCCTTTGAATACTTCGGGTGCCTTTGTCCGGCCGAGATCATGTGCGACAACACGAAGACAGCGGTCCTGTCGCACCCGCTGGGAGGTCCGCCGGTGTTTAATCCGACCTACTTGGATTACGCCCGCCACCACGGCCTCGAAATCAAGCCCTGCGGGCCTTTCCGGGCGCAGGAAAAAGGGCGGGTCGAGGCGGCCGTCGCCTACGTGAAGAAGAACTTCCTGGCCGGCCGGGACCTGTCGGACTTGGCCGCGCTCAACGCCGAGGCGCGGCTATGGCTGGACAACGTCGCGAACGTACGCGTCCACGGCGAAACCCATCGCAAGCCGGCGGAGATGTTCCTGGAGGAGAAGGCACGCCTGCGCCCTTTGCCGGCCCATCCGTATGATGCGGCGCGGGTGGGGACGGTCCGGGCTTCCAATCGCTGCCGCGTCACCGTGGACACCAACCGCTACTCGGTTCCGGCGGCGTGTGCCTCGGCGCAATTGACGTTGAAACTCTCCGCCGAGCGGCTGCGCCTGTTCGACGGCGAGCGACTCGTCGCCGAGCACCTGCGCAGTTTCGACCGATACCAGGACATCGAGCAGCCGGACCACGCGGCCGCGCTGATCGCCGATCGCCAGAAGGCCCGCCACCAGAAGCTGCTCCTGCAGTTCCTGCGCTTGAGCGCCCAGGCGCAAGCCTACCACGAGCAATTGCAGGAGCGCCGGCTCAATCCCCGCCATCATGTGCAGAAGATCGTCGCCCTCTCCGAAATCTTCGGCGCAGAGGCGGTCGGCCGCGCGATCGCCGACGCCCACGCGCTCGGCGCCTACTCCTCGGAATATATCATGAATCTGCTCGAACAGCGCCAACGTTTCCTGCCCGAGCCCGGCGCCCTCCATCTCACCCGGCAAAGCGATCTGCTCGAACTCGAACTGCCGAGCCCAGACCTGTCCATTTACGAACCCAAATCCGACCAACCATGAATCCGCTCCACACCTATCTCGATTACCTGCGTTTGCCCTATCTCACCGAAAACTACGACCCACTCGCCAAACAGGCGGCCGAAAAGAAATGGCCGTATGCGGACTATCTGCAGCATCTGCTCGAAGGAGAATACCAGCGGCGCCAGGAACGCGCCCTGGAGCGGCGCGTCCGCGCCGCCCGCTTCCCCGTCCTCAAAACGCTCGATCGTTTTCGTTGGGACTGGCCGACCAAGATCAACGAAATGCAGGTCAAAAACCTGTTCCGCTTGGGCTTCGTGGACAAGAAGACCAACGTCATCTTCGTCGGAGGTTGTGGCCTCGGCAAAACGCACTTAAGCGTCGCTCTTGGATACCAGGCCTGCCAAGCCGGCCACTCGGTGCTCTTCACCACCGCAGTCGATGCGCTCAACAACCTGGTGGCCGCCCAAGCGGCTCACCGGCTCAAGGCCGAACTCAAAAAGTATCTCAGCCCGCGAGTCCTCCATTTGGACGAGCTGGGCTATCTTCCGCTCGATAAAATGGGCGCCGACCTGCTCTTCCAGGTCATCAGCCAGCGTTACGAATGTGGTTCCACCGTCATCACGACCAACAAACCCTTCAAGCGATGGCCGGAAATTTTTAACAACGATTCCGGCATCACAAGCGCGATCCTCGACCGCCTGCTTCATGGGGCCGAAACCGTCGTCATCGAGGGCAAGTCGTTTCGGATGAAAGACCAAATCGATCCGCCAACTCCATCATAGCGATCACCGCCAACTTCGCACACACCGCCGCCGGCCGCCAGCCCGCGGCGGTTTTTGTCCCCAGATTACGCGTCGAGTTTCAAACGGTCGCCTTTGGTCGACGTTCACGCGGCCGCTAGCAGATCCGGCACTGGTGGCGGCGCGAAGGCCGCCACCGCTATCCCAACGCTTCCCGCTTGCTCATCCTCGCCGACAATGGCGGCAGCAACGGCGCCAGCTGTCGGCTCTGGAAACACGCCCTGCAAACGAAGCTCGTCAACCCCTTCGGGCTGTGCGTCACCGTCTGCC
>CANJIU010000270.1 GCA_947474365.1 Opitutia bacterium
CCGGTGAGCAGTCCTTCGGTGGTGCGGAGGATGGGATTGCGTTTCTGTGGCTGAAATGACCCCAGCGGTGATGAGCCGACGAAGCAGCCCATCGCATAGGTGCGGTGTTGGGTGCCAGCAGCGGAGTAAGTCAGGTAGTATCGGCCGTTGCGCTTCAGCATCCACGCCGTCTCCAACCAGCCTTTGTTCGGATTTTGGTTCCATTCGCCGTGGGCCTCCCAAGGGCGTTCTTTTGGATTGAAGGCAATCAAACGCACTGGCGGAGCAAGAGGCTTCGTCGGGTCGGCGGCGTCGAGCTCTACACCCCAAGTGCCAGCCGTTGCCGAAACGCCAAAGTAGAGGTAAAGCCGTCCGTCATCATCCGAGAAGAGCATCTTGCCCATAATCGGCGGCACTTCTCCACTGGGCTTGAGCTGCAGATCGCCGATTTTCTCGAACGGCCCCAAAGGCGACGCGGAGGCGTAGAGTGTGGCGGAATTGTTGCCGAGCAGAAACCGGCCGCGATGGCGCACGATTGTGGGACGCGAGTAGCCAAGGTCCCGAAGATTGAGAGGATGATGCTGCCACGTTGCGCCATTGTCAGCACTGACCCAGGCCATGCCCACGGAGGAGTAGAGATACCATTTCCCCTCATGCCAGAGCGCTGTCGGGTCGGCCTGCTCACGGAACTGGTCGCGATGCCCGAGAATCCAGCTTTCGCGGGCATCGGGTTCGCCAATGGTCACATTGCGGGCGTGAGGTCCGACGGGGTAATTGGGGGTCGACAGCGGATTGCAGAAGGTAGCAGGAGGCTCAGCGGCGCGTAGCGTGACCAGCGGCGTGAGCAAGAGCGCGGTAAGTAGGGTGAGTGTGTGTTGCATGTGCGGGTTATTTGGTGACGACGGTTTTGCCAAAGACGGTGAACTCGGCGACGCCGGGAGTGATGCCTTTCGGGGAACCGAGGATGACGAGACGGGCTCGCGTGCCGGTGGTGGGCTTGCATTCGCAGTAGTCGATGAGCAGGTCTTCGGTGCTTTCGCTGCGGTCGAGGATCGTGGTCCATTTGTCTTTGGCGGTTTCAAGTTCCACGCGGTAGCGGAAGGGGCCGGGCTTCACGTCGTGCTTCGTGTCGAGACCGACGTCGCGCCAGATGAGGCGCACGGCGTGGATCGATGCGGGTGCGCCGAAGGTGCTGGTGAGCGTCGGCTGCATGTCGCCCTCGGCAGGTTGCCACCAGGTGCGCATCTCGTTGTCCACGGCGAGGCGGCCCGGCAAATTCGGGGCAGAAGTGGAGCCGAGCGTGTGCACGAGGCCGTTGACCGGTAGCCAGCCGGTATCGGCGGATTTCGCGCCCGGCGGCGTTTTCCCCGGCAACCACTGCGGGAGCGAAGTCGCGCCGTGAACGACGAGTTCGCCGTTGGCATCGATCGCCGCGCGATCCATGCCGATGCGGCGCTCGAAGCTGTGAACGACGCCTGCACGGATCGTGTAGAAGGCCCAGAGCTGATTCTCCGGCCCGGCCACGATGCTGCCGGATGCCGTGCCAGCGACGAGGCCGTCGGTGGTGCGCAGAATCGGATTGTGCTTTTGCGGCGTAAAGGGTCCGAGCGGTGATGATGCCACGCTGCAACCCATCGCGTAGGTGCGGTATTGGGTGCCAGCGGCGGAGTAAGTCAGGTAGTATCGGCCTTGGCGCTTCAGCATCCACGCGCTCTCCAGCCAGCCTTTGTTCGAGTTTTGGTTCCATTCGCCATGGGCCTCCCAAGGGCGTTCTTGTGGATTGAAGGCAATCAGCCGTACTGGCGGAGTGAGAGGCTTCGTTGGGTCGGTGGCGTCGAGTTCCACGCCCCAGATGCCAGCCTTTTCCGAAACGCCGAAGTAAAGGTAGAGCCGCCCGTCATCATCCGAGAAGAGCATCTTGCCCATCAGCGGCGGCACTTCGCCGCTGGGCTTTAGCTTCAGGTCGCCGATCTTTTCGAACGGCCCGAGTGGCGAAGCCGAGAAGAAGAGTGTGGCGGAGTTGTTTCCGAGCAGAAACCGGTCGCGATGGCGCACGACAGCGGGCGGGTAGCCGATCTCGCGTACATTGAGCGGATGATGCTGCCAGGTCGCGCCCTGATCCGCGCTGACCCACCCCATGTCGCCGGACGGGTAGAGATACCATTTCCCATCGTGCCAGAGAACCACGGGATCGGCCAACTCACGGAACTGCTCGCGATGCCCGAGAATCCAGCTCTCGCGGGCATCGGGTTCGCCATTAGTCACATTGCGGGCATAAAAGCCGACGGGATAATTGGGGATCGGCAGCGGATTGCAGAAGGTGGCTGGCGGCTCGGCGGCGTGCAGTGCGGCCAGCGGCGCGAGGAGCAGAGGAGTGAGGAGTTGGAGGGTGAGTTTCATGGTGTTAACTCCAGACAGGCAGCCATCGGTTTGGACGTACTTGAAATGAGTGTCTTCATGTCTTGCTGGCGTGCTACAGATTGGGGCCGAACTGCCAAAACTGGGGCTGCACGTTTCAGCCACGGCGGTTCGCAAATGCCGCCCTCAGGTGGCGGCGCGGGCCGCGCGTCAGAACGAGTACCTGGCTGCCAGTTTGAAGCCTCGCGGCGCGAGAATGCTGAAGGTGTGCGGGGTGGCGACGCGGGCGGGGCTGAGCACATTGCCGCCCGGGGGTCGCATCGTCGTGCCGATGTACTGCACGTCGCGATAGTTGAAGAGATTTGAGATCGAGAGATTCAGATCGATCTTCTGCTGCATAAGCTTCACCGGATAGCCGACCGTGAGGACGCCAGTATAATAGGATTTGGCGCGGACCACGGTGTAGGCATCGGCGCCGGGATCATCGATGGCGGTGTTCGGGTTGGCGGGATTAACGATCGTATCCGCCCCGCGGTAGCCGATCACCTGGGGACCGCGGAACTGGAGGCCGAAGCCGGTGCGGAGGCCCTTGAGTTGCTCGCGTGCGAAACGGTAGTCGGTGTAGAGATTCACCGTGTACGGGGTGGACCGGTTCACGTGCTGCGAGCCCGCCACCACGTTGCGCAGAAAATTCTGAAGGTTGTTCCAGGCGGTGGCGCCGCCGTTGCCGTCCGGGGAGCCGGTCGTCGTGAGCGTGGCGAAGTTGTTCGAGTCGATCGTCACTCCGGCATCGGTGAGGATCTGTCGCATCAGCGTGTCGTTGGTGGCGACAAACCGCCGCAGCTCCGCGTAGGCGTTCTCCTGCTTGGCGTCGGCGAGCGAACCGTTGGCGGTCAGGCGCCAGTTGGAGGTGAGGTTGCCGACGATCTCCAGCTCGTAGCCCTCGGCCCGGTAGTCGCGCGTGTCGTAGTAGTCGGTCGGCACGGGCTGCATGCCGCGGTTGTTGCGGCCGCCGGTCGAGTTGTCGCCGATCACGTTGACGTTGCTGATGTCGTTCATCTGCGGTGTGGCGTTGTTGCGGAAAGGCACACCCTTTTCCGTGCTCTCATACCGGCTCAGGTTCACCACCACGCGGCCCTTGAGCAGATTGAGGCGCAGGCCGTAGTCGAGTCCCTTGGACGCCGCCGGTGGCGGAATGGAATAA
>CANJIU010000271.1 GCA_947474365.1 Opitutia bacterium
GTTCATGAAAGACGAGTCCCGGATCAACCTCTGGATGCCGATCCGTCTCGACGGCGGTCCCGTTCCTTCCGCCCCGGCTCCGGTCGAGGCGTCGCCCGCCCCGGCTCAACCCGAGGCGTCGCCCGTTCCCGTTCAGTCCTCAACCAACGTCAGTCAACCCGAACCCGAAACCACGAATATGGTCGCAATCAAGACAGCCGCGCCGGAGCCCGCTCCGGTCGCACCACCCGCGGAAGGTCCTGCACCTGCCGCTCGAATCGTAACGCCGGAACCCGCGAGCGAAACCAGTCCCCTCGACACCCTGCAACGCGCGAAGGATCTCCTCCGCGACGTGCAGGCCGCCCTCACCGACGCCAGCACGGCCATCCGTGAACTCGCGAAGGAAAAGCGCGCCGTCGAGCGCGACCTGGAGGCGCTGAAACGCAACCTCCGCGTCCTGAAATCCGTGGAGGTTTAACCGCCATGTATTCCCCGGACATCAGCCAACACAGTCCCCGCCTGTATCAACTCGGTCAGCACCTCGGTCTTCCCATGACCGAAGTCGCGGACCGGCTGATTTGTCATGGCTTGCAGCACGTTGAAGCCGTCTTCGAGTGGCAACCCGCCATGGGCAAAACCGGTGTCGCGGTCAGTTCCGCGCGCATCCCTGTCCCCGCCGAGTTCACCGCAGAAAAGACGGCATAACCAACAACCACGTGGCGAAGCCGTGCTCTCCTTCACCGGGGACACGGCTTCGCTGCGTTTAATTTTCTGAACCCGATTCCCGATGCACCTCTTCACTCTCGTCGTCTACATCCTCCCCGTCGGCGGGCATCACGTCGAATCCGTGCCCGGCCTCGACGCCACCGACGCCGTGCTCCGGCTGCGGGAACGCCTTGAACTCGATAAATCCGAACTGGAGGTCGTCGCGGTGATCGCCGGGACCCTTGCGTTCGAACGCGTGGATGCGACGCGGGTCGCCCTCGCGCCCTACGCGGCCTCATCGCCGTAACCCTCCCCACGGCCCCGAGCGGAGCCGTGCCGCTTTGTCCGCTCGCCGGACAACCACCACGCCGCGAAGCCGCGCCTCCTTCACCGGGGACGCGGCTTCGTGGCGTTCAACCCTCAACCCCCATGAAAAAAGATCCTCCCCGTCGGGGCGGCTGGAGCGGCGGACCCGCGCCGAAAGCCAGCTACCGACTGTTGTGGTGGTGCCTCGCGCTCGGCGTCACAGCCGTCGCGATCTCCATCATTGTCATCCTGAACGCCTGAAGATGCAGACCGGCCTTCCTGGCCGATCCGCGCATCGAGGGCACGCATCCAACCCATGGCCCGCAGCGCAGTCCCCAATTGGGGACTGGGCGGCACGGCCTTTCCTTCCTCCTCATGAAATCCTGTAATCTGATCCTTCACTGCGGCGCTGACGCCGTCGAACGCGACGCGCTCAAAGCCGTCCGCACCCCGGTGGCCACGGCAACGTGGCAACCTGTTCCTCACCTCCGGCTCGTCGAGCAAGTCGAGCGCGCGTTGGCCGCCAGCCATCTCACCATCGTCAACCAAGCCCACGCCTTGTCCCACCGCGGTGATCGCTACTTCGGTCTGATTCAATTGGACAATGGCGCTCCCGATCAGGGTCGAGGTTTACTTTTGGGCTTGAGAAATTCCCATGACAAAAAATTCCCTGCCGGAATCGTTGCCGGCGCCGCTGTCTTCGTCTGCGATAACCTCTCCTTCTCCGGCGAGGTCCAACTTGCCCGGAAACACACGCGCTTCATCGAGAGGGATCTCCCTCAAATCACCGAAAGCGCCATCGGGCAATTGTTCGAGCACTGGAGCAGTCAGGAAACGCGCATCGCCCGTTACCAGGAAGTAGCAATCGACGATGTCGCTGCCCACGATTTGATGATCCGGGCTGTCGACGTAGGCGTCCTCGCGGCATCAAACCTCCCCAAGGTTATTAGCGAGTGGCGCAAGCCCAAGTTCCCGGAGTTTTCACCCCGAAATTCCTGGTCGTTTTTTAATGCCGTTACGGAGGTGTTGAAGGGCAACCTTTCTCTCCTCCCGCGTCGCACCCAAGCCCTGCACGGGCTCATGGATTCGCATGTCGGACTTGTGGGGAGGAACTGACGATGAAAACATTCACAGGCCGTGTGGAGGTTCGCGTCAGCGCCCGGGCTAAATCGGAGCGACATTTCAAGCAACTGTGCTCGGGCTTGGTGCCGAAGAACACTACCTCGTTCCGGGTCGAGAAATGGGACGTGGACGAGATCGTCGCCATCCCCGAGGTTCCCAACGGAAAGCTGCTGCTTCATCTCTGCACGGTGGGGAACCCCGACCACGGTCAGTTCGCGCCGGTGACCGAGCCGGAGTGGCACGTGGTCGGGTCGCTGTCTGAAGCCAGAGAGCGATGCCGCGCCTATCTTGAGCAGAACGAAGGCTTCATCGGTGGCGGTAACTGGGGTCCGGACTCCGGAAAAGTCGTCGACCACGAAGGTGTCGTGGTCGCGCGGTTCTCGTTCAATCTGCGCTGCGTGTCGCCCACGGGCGCTGAACTGCCTTGCGCGACCGATGCGCGACCGATTGCATCCCGGAAACCGATGAAGTTCACCGTGTGGGGGCCCGATGGAATCCCAATCCAAGAAGAGCCATTCGCCAGTCGCGAGGCGGCGGAGCGTGGGATCGTGGATTTCGTCGAACGCTTCAGGCTGCAGGGCTACTACGCTGGGGTTGGCTATCACCTTCAACTGGAGGAGATCGCCGGGCGCTGCACCATTGAGGAGTGTTCGTCGCGATAACAAGAAAGGCTCCAACGGTGGGGCCTTTCTTTTAGCTATTGGGTCTGCGATTGCCGCCGGGCTCCGGTGTCGCTTCACGAAATCGGGGCTACCTGAAACCTCGAAGCACCGCGGCGGAGACGCGTCGGATGCAGCCCTACCATCTCGCGAACCGGGAAAACGCCTGGTATCTCGTGGGTCACGACGCGGAGCGCGACGCCCTGCGGACCTTCGCCGTCAGCCGCATCCAAAAGGTCACGGTCGGCTCCAAGAAGTTCACTAAGCCGAGCGATTTTTCACCGGAGGCGTATTACGCAAAATCCTTCGGGGCTTTTGTCGGCACCGGCGATCACCGGGTGGTCGTTCGCTTCACGCCCACCGCAGCAGCGCAAGTCCGCGAGCGGTTCTGGCATGAGACCCAGGAGGCCCGCGAACTTGCCGATGGTCGCCTAGCAGCCTGTCGGACTTAGGAAGTCCGATCTGGGGCAAACGAATGTTGGCCGAACGGAACCGACAGGCTGCTAAATGAAAATGCCTGGGGCATTTTCGCGGATCGTGTGCCGGTCTGTTCGAAA
>CANJIU010000272.1 GCA_947474365.1 Opitutia bacterium
CACGTCGAACAACGTCTTCGCCGAGCATGCGTGGCGCTATCGCGACTACGTGATCGCGGCGTTCAATGCCGACAAACCGTTCGATCAGTTCGTGCGCGAGCAAATCGCGGGTGACCTGCTGCCCGCCAAATCCATCGAGGATCGCGCGGAGAAGATCACGGCCACGGGTTTCCTGATGGTTGGCGACATCGAGATCGTGAACCCCGACAAGGCGAAGATGGAAACCGATCACATCGACACCCAGATGAGCAAGATTGGCGCCACGTTTATGGGCATGACGCTGGGCTGCGTGCGTTGCCACGACCACAAATTCGATCCCATCGGGGTCGAGGACTACTATGGCATCGCCGGTATGCTGCGCAGCTCGCCGTCGAGCCGGAAGATTCCTTTTGGTGTCTGGAGCACGCTCAACACGACCGACCTGCCCGAGACCGCAGAACAGCTCGCGGCGCGCACCAGACTCGAGGCCGAACACGAGGAGAAACTGGCGGCTCTGAAAGAAGAACAAAACCGGCTCACCGACGAAAAGAAAGCGGTCGTCGCGGCGCTGGCCAAGCTCGGCAAATCGGCGAAAGCAGCGGCCGCCGCGCCGGCCACGACCGAGGCGGAAAAGATCGCTCCGGTCGAAATGACGAACACAACAACGGGAGAAAAAAGCGCCGTGACCGCGGTCTCCGTCTCCGCGTCCGAGGCCGAGACGAAGCCGGCGGACACCGCGCCCGATCCGTCCGCCGCCGAAAGGGAAAGGCTCACCAAGCGGCGTGACGAGCTCACCGAGACGCTCAAGAAACACACCGCCGCGGTTCAGCACGCGGAGTTTTTCCGTTCCAAGGCGCCGAGGGCATTCGCGATGCACGACGGCGACAAACCGGCGGACATGCCGGTCTACATCCGCGGGAATCCGTATGCCCCGGCGGCGGTCGTCCCGCGCGGTGCGGTGCGCGTGGCCTCATGGGCAAAATTTCCGACCATCCCGGCCGGACAGAGCGGCCGCCTGCAACTCGCCAATTGGCTGGCGGACAAACGCAACCCGCTCACCGCGCGCGTGACGGTCAATCGCATCTGGCAGAAAATTTTTGGCGAAGGGATCGTGCGCAGCGTGGATTATTTCGGGGCGCGCGGGGAAACGCCATCGCATCCCGAGTTGCTCGATCACCTCGCGACGCGGTTCATGAACGACGATTGGTCGCAGAAAAAATTCATCCGCGCGCTCGTGCTCAGCCGGGCCTATCGCCTGGGCAGTGCCAACGATTCGGTGGCGATGAAGGTGGATCCGGAGAACCGGCTGTTCTGGCGCATGAACCGCCAGCGGCTCGATGCCGAGGCCCTGCGTGATGCGCTGCTCGCCGTGAGCGGCGAATTGAAGCCCGCCGGCGGTGGGCCGGCCCTGGTGCTGGAAAATATCGAGAACACCGGCGGCCTGGTGCAAAAGGGCGTGAACCCGCCGAACTATTCCCACAAGGTTCCGCGCCCGACGGAGGAGTTCACGCGCACGATTTACCTGCCGGTGTTGCGCAACGGTTATGCCGCAGCGGACCGCACGCGCGCGTTTTTCGACTTCGTCAATCCTGCGCAGATCGCGGGACAACGCGCGCAGACCGTCGTGCCCACGCAAGCGCTGTTCCTGCTCAACAATGATCTGCTGCGCAAACGGGCCGGAACTCTAGCCAAGAACGTGATTGCGGCCCACCCGGACCGCGAGGCGCGCCTCGCCGAACTCTGGCGGCGCGTCTTCAGCCGCGCGCTCACCGCCGCGGAGCGCGACGACGCCAGCGCGTTTCTCGACAAGCTTGATCCGCTGCTCAAGAACCGCGCCACCGCCGAGTCAGTGGCCTGGCAGGAGCTGTGTCACGGCCTGCTGGCGTCGAACGAGTTTATTTATCGGCTATGAAAGCGGGCCAATCACAGATTGATGCAGACGAGAGGAAAGTGCCGGGGGCCGAACGCCCAACCTCCGGCACTGACTTGGGTTCGCATTAACTCCACTGCGCCACGAATCGACCGCTCCGTTTTGCCGCCATTCCCTTCCTCCAAGTCTCCATCAATTCGCCCCTCCCTTAATTCCGCGAAACAAACGCTCACCCACCCCAATTTCAAATGAACACACCCTTCCCTCCCACCCGTCGTCAATGGCTCCGGACCGCGGCCTGCGGTTTCGGTGCGCTCGCGTTGCATGACATCGTACGCGCGGCAGCCGATCCGCACGCCGCCCGGATTCCCGGCCTGACGCCCAAGGCCAAACGCGTTATTTTTCTCTTCATGGCGGGTGGACCATCGCAGATGGATCTGTTCGACCCGAAACCGTTCATCACTTCACGACACGGCGAAAAAATTGATTCGCCGCTGCGACCCGAGGTCACGCAGGTCGGCACGGAAAAATATCTCGCGCTCGCGGCGATGGCGCCGGTGAAACCGCGCGGCCAGTCCGGCATGATGATCTCCGACCTGATGCCACACCTTGCCGGGGTGGCGGACGACCTCTGCCTGCTGCGGGGCATGAACGCCGACAACCCGCAGCACGCGGGTGCGACGCTGCAATTCCACACCGGCACCTTTGCGGAAGTACGGCCGTCGATGGGCGCGTGGGTCAGCTACGGGCTTGGTACGGAGAATCAGGACCTGCCCGCGTTCGTCACCATCCAACCCGGCGGCGTGCGCGAGTACGGATCCGCGTTTCTTCCCGCCATCCACCAGGGCACGGCGCTCACGGTGCCGCTAAACGACAAGACCTCGCCCATCGCCAATCTCCGCAACGTCTCCGCCAGCGACGACGTGCAACGCGAGCGCATCGAACTCATGCATCGTCTGAATCGTCGGCTCGTCGGCGATCTCCAGGGCGATGCCGCCATGGAAGGGATGATCCAGAACATGGAACTCGCCTTTCGCATGCAGACCGCCACGCCGCAAATCGTGGACCTCGCGAAGGAGAGCGACGCGACGAAGGAACTCTACGGCGTCGGCGGCAAAGACACGGACAAAAACGCCCGCGCCTGCCTGCTCGCACGCAAACTCAGCGAAGCCGGCGTGCGCTTTGTCCAGGTCACGATGGGCGGCTGGGATCACCACGGGGATATCCGCGGCAACCTCCCCAAACTCTGCGCCCAGACCGATCGTCCGGTCGCCGGGTTGCTGCAGGATCTGAAGTCGCGCGGGCTGCTTGAGGACACGCTGGTGTTGTGGAGCGGCGAATTTGGCCGCACGCCATGGAGCCAGGACCTGAGTGGCACGGCTCCAATTGACAAACACGGACGTGAACATCAGCCCGAG
>CANJIU010000273.1 GCA_947474365.1 Opitutia bacterium
AGGAACCTCTTATTACAAATATATTTCGAACAGACCGGCACACGATCCCCGAAAATGCCCCAGGCATTTTCATTTAGCAGCCTGTCGGTTCCGTTCGGCCAACATTCGTTTGCCCCAGATCGGACTTCCTAAGTCCGACAGGCTGCTAGTACCTTCCAACCGCGGATTTCGGGAGGAGCGTGGGCTCAGTCACTACCGCGCGAACCGCCCCCAAGCCATTCTCGCCGAGTTTGCTGGCATCACGCAGGGTAGCCCCGGGGAAAAAGTGGCTGCAGTCTGGCGGGCGCGTGTCGGGGCGTATTTCATGCTCGATGACTTGCCGAATATGGAAGCCTCAGCGCGCCGCTTGCTCTCCATCGACTCGGACAGTGAGACCGGACTGTGGGCCGCGTCCTATGTAGCCATTCGGAAGGGTGACTTGGCTGCCGCCATGCGTGTGCTTGATGCTTATGATGGCGCGCGTGGGAAAGGTGATCTGGCGTTCAACCTCTATGTGGCCACCGCAGCGGCGATACGGGCTGAAGGTCGTGCGCAGACGCAGGAATTCGCGGCTCTGCTCCGACGGGCTGAAGTGTGGTTGAGTTCGCGGCCGACTGCCGAAGCCGCATCGCTTGAGACTCGCCTTGCAAAGGGTGAACTCGCTTACGTTGCCGGGCGCTACGGTGAAGCCCTGCAACTTGCGCAGGAGATGCTGCGCGAGCGCCCCGATGATTTAAGGGTGCGGGGTTTCGTGGCAACATCCGCCGCCCGGACCGGCGATACCAAGCGAGCGGAGGAGACGATTGCATGGCTACGGACGCTGGATCCCAAGTTTCGTTTCGGCTACCCGCGATTCGCCGAAGCAAAGATCTGTGCCGTGTTGGGCCGCCACGATGAAGCGATGCAGCTTCTCCGGGAGGCTTTTTCACAATACACTGTGATGATTAAGGACTTTTCGTGGGAAGGCCTTCGACTAAGCCCCGATTTCGAGTCTTTGCGGGGCGACGCAAGGTTCAAGGAGTTCATCAAGCCTCGCGCCTGATTGCTGACACTGGTACGAAAGGTGTGATACCGCGGTCCATGGGTCAACCCCGGGGGGGGGGGGACGCGCGGCTGCCGACAAGCGCGGCTGGAATTATCAGCCACGTCGGCTTGAACGAAATCCTCACGATCTTCTGCGCCAGATCGGCGCGTTCCAAATCGCACCCTTTCTGGCCCAATTCTCCCCTCAATACTTTGCGCGATGTTCATGCCCGTGAAGAGCGTTATCAGGTCCTCCGTGAAGCGGCTTGTGCCGAAAACGTATGGGGACGGAAACGCCCCCGTGGCGGGCCAGATCATTCCGATCCATGCGCAGCTTGATAGTGGTTTTCTTGATTCATCTCTGACCCATGTCACTGCCGCGCCCGCTACCGTGCGCCTTCTACCGCACCACCGGGAGCAACGAGCCGGTGAATTGAGCGGTTGAAGGCGCTGCCGGACGGCAAACGCAAGCAGGTCGGCTGTGATATCCGCTGCGCCCTCAAAGCGGAGAGGCGCGTTCCGCCGATTCCGCGAGTGGGGTAAAATCGCGTCCGCCGTTGCTCAACGCGGTGACCCGCGTGAACTCAGCGCCGAGAAACACAATCTGCGCGACATAGTAGCACCACAGCAGCAACACGAGCAGCGAGCCGGCCGCCCCGTAGGCGGACGTCAGGCTCGCGCGTCCGAGATAGATTCCAAGCAATAGTTTCCCCACCGTGAAAAGAAGGGCGGTCACCGCGGCCCCGATCCAAACGTGCCGCATCTGCACGCGCGTGTCGGGGAGCAGCCGAAAGATCAGGGCAAATAGAGACGTCACGACGCCGAACGAGAGCACGTTGTTCACGAGTTGAAGTCCGAACACAGGCAAGCCGAAGCGCTGCGCGGTTTCCGTCCCCAACCAACTCAGCACCGCACTGACGATAAGTGAGACGAGGAGGAGGAACCCGGTGGCTATGACAGTCGCGAGGGAGAACAGGCGGCGTTTCAGGAAATGCCACCAACCCTTAAATGGCTGTGGCGGCACACGCCATATGGCATTGAGCGCATCCTGCAAGTTCATGAAAACTCCGAGTCCGCCGAAAACCAGGGTCCCGACGCCGAGCAGCGTTGCGATCATACCCGTGGAAGTGGCGACCGGACTTTGCACGGCGGCCACCGCTGCGCTGGCCTGCGAGCCGGCCAGTCTTTCGATCTCCCTAATGACCTGCTGCCTCGCCTCGCCTTCACCGAACACGGTCCCGGCCATCGCAATGGCCAGCACGAGGAGAGGCGCGACCGCCACGGTCGTGTAAAAGGCCAGCGCCGCACCGAGCCGAGCGACATCGTCGGCAACGAAGGCGTGGACGGTCTTACTCAATATCCGGCCGGAGCGTATGATGATGCTGGCTTGTTCCAGCGCTGCGGCCATCACACGCTCCCCCTTGGGTAGAAATCGAATCTTGGTTCGGCTTGCGGGGTGCGTGGACATTATGGGCGAGCGTCAGTGGATGGATGCGGTTGGGAACAGCGCGAGGTTCAGGCTGGCGTGGCAGCGAGCACCATACACCGCCTCTGCCGCAGCCGCGATGGGGCTTTGGCCTACTATGCCGTCCAGTCAGGTTACGCCCTCTCCATCGATCCGAATTTCCGATGACGATCCAGTGATGAATCTCCCGACGCTCGATCCCGCGCCCGTGACCCAACCTGTGCGGTTGAAAGCGAACGGCGGCGTCCGCGTGGTGTTCGTGAAATTCTCATGCTCCTTCGAAGCTTCGCGCACGGATTTCAGGCGAGTTGAGCCGTTCGACGAAGCGATCGAGGATCCGTGTAATTTGCCTGAGCCGCTGACGTTGATTTCTGGCACGGCAGATTCTCCCACCGGTCACGAGCCCGGTCATCTAAGGTCCTTCCGCTTTTACCTCGTCAGCTGCTAGTTGGCACGGCACTTGTTTGGGACTTACTGACCCATGTCGGACAGCCAGCTAGTGCTTAGTTGCGCAGATTAACGATAGTATTCCGAAGTTGAGCGCCTTTAACGTCGCGCTTTCGCCATTTGAATGGCTTGGCAGTGGGATTGTAGGCCGCGATGAACGCGTCGATGGCCTGGCCCAATTCCTGGACATTCTTGA
>CANJIU010000274.1 GCA_947474365.1 Opitutia bacterium
CGAACATGCACGTCACGCCGCAAGGGCTGCCGTGGATGTGGCCGATTTATCCGCGGTATGTGACCTCCGATCCGATGACCTTTGGACAACGCAACAGCGTCTGGCCACAGGTGAATGGAGCGTGGGCGTTGGCGGCGGCGGGGGCAGGTCGCATGGACCTGTTTGCGTTGGAGCTGAAAAAACTCGCCGACCGGGCGTGCCGCACCAACCAGTTTGCCGAGATTTATCATCCCATCACCGGCGAGGTCTACGGCGGCATTTCGGATGGGCGCACGAAGCGCAGCGGCGACACCTTAAAGGCCTTTATTGCGGCGCGGCTCGGCGGCGAAGGCGAGTCAACCCCCGAGGCTTTTGGCCAGCTGTTCCCGCCGGTGCCCGGCAAGGAAGGCGTCAACCTGTGGCAGTCCTGCGGCCGCAACACCTTCAGTGCGACCTCCTACCTGCACATGGTGATTCACGGACTCTGCGGCCTGCGTCTGGAGACCGATGGAATCTCATTCCAGCCGACCGTGCCCAAGGGCATGAGCCCTGTGGCGGTCTATGAACTGCCCTACCGCCAGGCCGAACTGGAAATCCATATCACCGGCGAGGGCCAGCAGGTTCGCCGTATCACAATCAACGGCAAAGAAACCCGCACCCTCCCCACGACTGCCACGGGCAAGCAGGTGGTCAGGATCGAGATGGCGGCAGCGGGCAACTGACACGGCCCCACCACTAGTAACCACGACAACCCAAAACCAAGAAGGCACTTCGCGATGAAACACTCCATCAAACTCCTCACCGCCTTCCTGCTCTCGCCGTTGGCTGCGCTCCACGCTGCCGAGCCCGCCTCGAACCTCCATCCCTACGTCACGGCTGGTGATCCGAACATTGGCAGGGCATTCCGCATCGCAAGCGGTGACCTTGTGAGTAATATTCTGCCTTTGACGGCCCCTTTCTCGCCCAAAAAATGGGATAACCTGCGGGCACGTCTGACGGAGATCGCCGGGACCGCGGATGTCATCCCTCAACGAGTGGCATTCCTGACCGGTGGCATGGATTACCCTGGCAATATTTTTCTTTTTGACGTCGCGATGTATGCTTGGGACGGCGCTGGTTTCCTACAGCCCGATGCGGTGACCAGCTCTTTGTTCGCCACGCTGAGTCTAGAGAAGGACAGAAGCATTCGGTGTTATGATCCAATAGGCGGCATGTCCTGGTCCGTGGGAGCCTGGGAAAACTATCTTCATACCGGTAGCATTCCATTCCTGAAGGTTGCACTGGCAGCCACTTTGGGTGGTTTGGAATATGGCGAGCGCACCGAGTTCGACTCCGGACTGAACCTGTTTCGCGGACCGGCCTTCATGGCCGATGGCATTTCGCAGTATCCGGACTTCTGGGCAAAATCGATGCCGGGCTCCGGTCACATCCTCAAGTGGCCACAGCATAATCCGGACAAAAAGGTCGCGGTCGGACTCGGGCTGCCCATGCACGTGCTTTCCATTCAGTGCATCAACTATCAGGCCTACATGCTGGGGGCCCGCATGCAGCAGGAGCTTGGATTGCCGGTGGACAAGACCCTGCTCGAAAAAGCGGGACGCCTCAAGGCTGCCATCAACAAGCATTTCTGGAGAGAAGATGCGGGCGCTTACCGCTACATCGTCGATCCTTTTGGCGGCAGCGATCAGCAGGAGGGTTGGGGCAACACGCTGGCCATTCTTTTTGGAATCACCAGCCCCGAGCAGGCAAAACGTGTCTTTGCCAGCATTCAGATCTCCCCGCAGGGAATTCCGGTGATCTGGCCGAACTGGCCCCGTTATGCCTCATCGGATACCATGACTTTTGGCAACCGGAACTCTATCTGGCCCCCTCTCAATGGAGTGTGGTCGGAAGTTTCAGCTTCAGCAGGACATGCGGATCTCTTCACCTTGGAATTGAAAAAAACAGCCGACCGAGCGTGTCGCGACAACCAGTTCGCTGAGATGTATCATCCCATCACCGGCGAGATTTATGGCGGGGTGCAGGAAGGCATGACCAAACGAAGCGGCGCGGTCATGAAGGCCTTTATTGCAGCACGACTGGGTGGCACCGGGGAACCAACGCCCGAAGCCGTCGCGAAACTATTCCCTCCGATAAAAGGGAAGACCGGGATCAACCTCTGGCAATCCTGCGGGCGAAACACCATGAGCTCGACTGCGTATGTGCGCATGGTGCTGCAAGGCCTCTGCGGCCTGCAACTGGGCACCGACGGCATTTCCTTCAAACCGACGATTCCAAAAGGGATGAGCCCAGTGGCGGTCTATGAACTGCCCTACCGCCAGGCCGAACTGGAAATCCATATCACCGGCGAGGGCCAGCAGGTTCGCCGTATCACGATCAACGGCAAAGAAACCCGCACCCTCCCCACGACTGCCACGGGCAAGCAGGTGGTTCGGATCGAGATGGTCGATGGAAGCAAATGAGAGAGGCCCGCAGGCAATATCTCCGACAACCCCAAACCGTAAGAACAAATCCGTGCCCTCCAATCCCGATCCCCTGAACCGCCGCGACTTCATTAAGAATTCCGGCATCGCGGCCATCTCCGCTGCGGCGCTGGCCACGGGCGCCGCTTCCGCTCCGGCACTTGCCGCTGACAAAGGCCTAGCCAAGACGGCTGAAGCGAAACCCAAAAGCGCACCGGGCGTTCCCGAACCCATCGGGCCGAGAACGACCTTCCATGTGCTCGACTTTTCTCGTCCGGGCATGAGCGACGCCGATGTGATCCAAGCAGCCATTGATGCCGCCATTGCCAGCGGCGGCCCCGCGGACGTGGTCCTTGAGAACAAGACCTACCGCATCGACCGGACGATCAAGATCAACCGGACCAGCGACCTCACCCTCGACGGCAACGGCGCCGTAGTCGTCGTGATCAGGTATGTCATGGCGATCAACGTCCATGACTGCTCCAGGGTCAGAGTAACGAACCTGACTTTCGACTACGATCCGCTGCCGTTCACCCAAGGCGAGGTCGTGGGCATCAATCCACAGGCAATGACCTGGGATCTCCGTATCGACGATGGCTATCCCTGTGACGATGCATTTCTGGAAACGGTGCGCTCCGGCTACTCCACGTTCCTGTTGGTGGA
>CANJIU010000275.1 GCA_947474365.1 Opitutia bacterium
AGGCCGGGGCGCAGAGCGTCCTGGACTTGCGGTGTATCCTCATGAGTCAGCACTGGGACTTGTGCTGGGATCTCGTTTTTCAATCCGGCTACCTGGGCGAGAAAACCGCCGCTTGAATCCAAAGGTTACTTTCCGGTCTCACACCCAATAGATGATCATCCAGCCGGAGCCGGGCGATCTTCTCGATTTCCCCCAGCGCGGTTTGAAACTCCCGTTCGGGCGCATTGGCCAAACGGGATTCCATCGCCACAAGGATCGCCTCGCGCGCAGTCAAACGGGCACAGATAATGAACGGAAAGCCGAAACGCGCCCGATAATCGTCGTTGAGCCTTTGAAACAGGAGCATTTCCTCCGGCGAGAGGCGGTTGAGCCCGGCACTCGCCTGTTCCTTCGCCGATTCGGCCGTCAGCTGATTTTGCTGCGCGAGCCGTCCAGCCAGATCGGGATGGGCCTTGATCAAGGCCAGCTGCCGTGAACGGTCCGCTCCCCGCATGGTGGCGCAAAGCCCGGCGTGGAGCACAGCGGCATCGGAGAACGGGCGCCGCGGCCACGTCTCATCTGCAACCCACGGTGAATGCTCGAAAAGGTGCCCCAGCGCCGCCGTGAAGGCCCGGCGGTCGAGGGCGTTGATTTCTGCAAGGGAGGGCATCGGTTCAGGTGGAGCGCGGGCGGGCCCCGCGTTCCCAAGCGACTACGGAAACAGCTCGTATGCGGGCAATGAAAGAAATTCGTCGAAGGTCTCGCTCTTTGACATCCGCATGAACAGCGCCACCGCGTCCCGGAAATGGCCGCCGTCGAAACGCGCGTCGCCGTACTCCGCGCGAATTTTCGCCAACTCCTCGGCGAGCAAGCGGTCGTAAAGTTCCGCCGTGATCGCCCGTCCGTCGTCGAGCTTCGCCCCGTAACGCAACCATTGCCAGAGCTGCGACCGCGAGATCTCAGAGGTGGCGAGATCCTCCATCAGGTTGTGAATGGGCTCGGCGCCGGAGCCACCCAGCCAGGCTTCCAGGTAGCGGACGCCGACGTGCAGATTCCACCGCACCCCGTTTTCGGTGATCGGCCCGCGCATTGGCTCCAGCAGCATCGCAGCGGTTACCTTCACCTCGTGAAGTCGTCCGAGTTGGTTCGGCCCCTTCATATGTCCGGCAAACGCCTCGAGCGCGGTCGCCACCAATCCCGGATGCGCCACCCAGGTACCATCGTGCCCGTCGCGTGCCTCGCGTTCCTTGTCCACTCGAACCTTCGCCAGCGCGGCCTCGTTGGCCGCGGGATCATTCTTGATCGGGATCTGCGCAGCCATACCGCCCATCGCGTAGGCGCCGTGGCGATGACAGACGTTGATCACATGCAGGCAGTAGGCGCGCATGAACGGCACCGTCATCGTGATTTGGGTGCGATCCGGGAACAGATATTCCGGTCGGTTGCGCAGCTTCTTCACGAAGCTGAAAATATAGTCCCAACGCCCGCAGTTCAGCCCACTCGCGTGCTCCCGCAGCTCGTACAGAATCTCCTCCGCCTCAAAGGCCCCGAGAATCGTCTCGATCAGCACGGTCACGCGCACCGTGCCGCGCGGGAGTCCGAGCGCCGCCTGGGCGTGCACGAAGACGTCGTTCCACAGCCGGGCCTCGAGGTGGCTCTCCATCTTCGGCAGGTAGAAATACGGGCCGCTGCCCCGCGCAAGGAGTTCCTTCGCGTTGTGGAAAAAATAAAAGCCCCAGTCGAAAAGAGACGCGGAGACGCGTTTGCCGTCGAGAAGCACGTGCTTCTCCTCCATATGCCAGCCGCGCGGCCGGGCGACGATGGTCGCGGTCTTTTCCTTCAACGCGTAGCGTTTCCCCTCGGGTGAGGTAAAGGTGATCGTGCGTCGGATCGCATCGCGGATGTTGATTTGCCCCTCGATCACGTTTTCCCACGTCGGCGAGTTGGCGTCCTCGAAATCGGCCATCCAGCATTGCGCGCCGGAATTGAGCGCATTGATCGCCATCTTGCGGTCGACCGGACCGGTAATCTCCGTGCGGCGGTCGAGCAGGTCGGCCGGCGGCGGCGGCACCTGCCAATTGCCCGCGCGGATCTGCGCCGTCTCGGGCAGGAAGTCGGGCAATCGTCCCGCATCAATCTCACGCTGCCGTTCGACCCGGCGGGCAAGCAGCGCTTCGCGTCGCGGACCAAACGTCGCGCACAGGTCCGCGACGAAACGGCACGCCTCGGGCGTCAAGATCTCGGCGTAGCCGGGCGACAACGGTGCGACAATCTCCAGTCCGCCAACAACCAGGGAATTCATGCGCGGCGAGCGTGGTTATGGCGTTGTAACGTGTCACCACGATATTCAGCCTCCGCCCGCCAAAGAATTCATGAATCCGGAAATTTTCATGCGCGAAGCAATCAAGGAGGCCGAGGCCGGCATGCGCGGCGGGCGCGGCGGGCCGTTTGGCTGCGTGATCGTCCGGCGCGGCGAAATCATCGCCCGAGGCAGCAATTGCGTCACGTCGACCAACGATCCCACGGCCCATGCGGAGGTCACGGCGATTCGGGAAGCCTGCCGGAAGCTGGCAACGTTTTCGCTCGCCGACTGCGAACTTTACACGAGTTGCGAGCCCTGTCCGATGTGCCTCGCCGCGACCTATTGGGCGCGAATTCCGCAACTTTACTACGGCAACACGCGGGCCGATGCCGCCGCCATCGGCTTCGACGACGACTTCATTTACCAACAGATTCCGCTGCCGCCGGAAAAGCGGACGATCGCGATGCAACTCCTCCTGCGCGACGAGGCCCAAGTCGCATTCCAGGAGTGGCAGGCCAACCCGGAGAAAGTGCGCTACTAAGCCGTGTCTGTGCAGTCGAGAGCTCAGAGCGAAGAGGGTGTCTAAAAAAGGAATGTCATTCTGAGCGCAGCGAAGAATCCAATTTGATCTTCCCGGCGCTCTCAGAGGAGCGAACGTCTTAGAGCTTATCCGTAATTAAGGATTGAACCTTTTTTCTGCGCGTGCGTAAATTTTGGCCATGGCGACAGTGCAATCGTGGGAGGTTTCTGATGAACTCTGGACCAAGGCGGAGCCGCTCTTGACCGAGCACAATCCACGGGAG